>NZ_JBATUH010000043.1:0-79240 GCF_049671045.1 Parvibaculum sp.
CGCTGCCCCCGTGCGCGCTGCCCCCGTGCGCGCTGCCGGAGTGCGCGCCGTCTTGCCGCTTCCGCTCCTGCGTCTTTCCGTCATGCCGATCCCCGTTCGATGTTCCATGCACGGCGCCGGCCTCGACGCCTTCATTGATCAGAGTGCCGACATTGCCCCTCCCGTTCAAGAGCGCCATTGTGGGGGCGCGGCCGCGCGGCGATACCCAATTCGATCCGCATTCCGCATAATGTTGGCAGTTTGGTAAGCGTTCCTGTCGTTAAATCCGCTCACACATGGGGAAACGCCGGTGCCCGTTGGCGCGCCCCTTCATTTGGGGATTATGTCCCCCGAGGAACAAAGAGCCGCCACATGGCAAAATTCCTGTCCCTCACCAACGCCCCCAGGCGAGACATTCCGCGCTGCGCGAGCGGTCCTCGGACATGAACACCGCAGACAGAACGCGCATGGGTGACGGCACGCCCGGCGAACGGACGGTCATGCTCATTCACGGCATGTGGAGCGGCCCGCATGTCTGGGAGAATTTCCGGGCCTATTTCGAGGCGAGCGGCTACAGGGTCCTGACGCCCACGCTTCGCCACCACGATGTTGCGCCCGGCGCCCCCGTGAACCCGGCTCTCGCCACGACGAGCCTTGCTCATTATGCGGACGATCTCGAGGCCGGCATTCGCGCCCTCGGCGTCACGCCGTTCATCGTCGGCCATTCCATGGGCGGGCTTCTCGCCCAGATGCTTGCCGCGCGGGGCCTTGCGCGCGGCGCGGCGCTGCTTGCGTCCGCCCATTGCGCGCCTGTCTTCGCGCTCGATCCCATGGTCGCATGGTTCTTCCGCCGGGCATTCCTCACGCCCTTCTGGCGGAGGACGCAGCTTCCCTCCTACGGCACCATGCGCTGGGGCGCGCTCAACGGCCTCGACGAAGAGGAGGCGCGCAGACTTTATACGACGCTCATACCGGAATCGGGACGGTGCCTCGCCGAAATGGCCTTCTGGTATCTCGACCCGCGCCGAGCGGCCCATGTCGATGCACGCAAGGTCACCTGTCCGCTCCTCTTTCTCACCGGTAGCGAGGATCGCCTCACTCCCGCATCCATCGCCTGGTCGACTGCCGACTACTATGGCGGCAAGGCGCGCATCGAATTCCTGCGCGGGCGGGCGCATTGGCTGCCGAGCGAGCCCGGCTGGGAGGAGATCGCCGCGAGGGTCGAGCGCTTCTTCAGGACGGAAACGCCGCTCTCCCGAACGAGAACGGGCGCAGCCGAAGCCGCGCCCGAACGCTTTCTTCCCCTTCCCGCCTGAGCGGACTATTCGGCCGCGCGCAATGCGGGCGCGGGCTGCTCGCCCCGCACGAGCCTGCCCGGAAGGGCGCCCGTCGCCTCGCCATCGCGATAGATCACCTGTCCGCTCGCGATGGTCACGACATAACCTTCCGCTTCCTGCATCAGACGGCGTGCGCCCGAAGGCAGGTCATAGACCATATGTGGCGGCTTCAGGCGCAGGCGCTCGAAGTCGATCACATTGACGTCGGCCTTGTAGCCCGGCGCGACGACGCCGCGATCCCTGAGGCCGATCGCCTCTGCGGTATCCTTCGTCTGACTCTTCACCACGAAAGGCAGATCGAGCCTTTCGCCGCGCGTGCGGTCGCGGCACCAATGGGTGAGCATGTAGGTCGGCACGCTGACATCGCAGATCGCGCCCACATGCGCACCACCATCCGACAGGCCGAACAGCGTGTTCGGATTGCGCATCATGGTGAGCGTGTTGTCGAGGTTGAAATCCGTGTAGTTGTGCAGCGGGAAGAACAGGAATCCCGTGCCGCCATTCGCCGTCAGAATGTCATAGACGATGGCATCGGGGTTCTCGCCCGTGGCCTTGGCGCGCGCGGCGATGCTCTCCTCGGGCGCGGGCTCGTAATTCGGCGGATCGCCGAGATCGAACATCTTGTGATAGGCGCCGGCGAGCGAATTGACGAAGGGATGGCCCGCCTCCGGCGCCTCGGCGATGAGCTTCGCGCGGAAAGCCGGATCGCGCATCACCGCCATGCGCTCGGCGAGCGGCAGATGAGCGATCGCCTGATAGGAAGGCCGCGTGACGAAGGGATGGACCGAGCCCTGAAGGCCGAGCATGAGGCCCACGGGGCGCCCCTGCACCTGCGCCTTGATGGGCAGGCCCTGCGATGCCGCTCCATCGAGGCGCCTCATCAGCTCGCGCCACTGGTCGGGCATGACGTCTGCCTGCACCATGGAGAAGCTGAGCGGCCGCCCGGAAACGCGCGTCAGTTCCTCGATGAGCCCGAACTCGTGATCAATCTCGCGGAAATCTGACACCCATTGCAGAACGCCCGTGCCCGCATCGCGCAGCGCCTCGGCGATGGCGACCATCTCGGCATCGGCGGCGCCGAGCGTCGGCGTGAGGTCGCCATCGGCCGTCCTGTGCACCATTGTCCGCGTCGTCGAGAAGCCGATGGCGCCGGCATCGATCGCCTCGCGCGTCAGCCGCTTCATCTCGGCGATCTCGTCGGCGGTTGCCGGCTCGCGCTTCGCGCCGCGCTCGCCCATGACATAGACGCGCAGCGCGCCATGCGGCACCTGCGTCACGATGTCGATGTCGTGCGGCAGCTTCTCGATCGCATCCATATATTCGGCGAAGCTTTCCCACTGCCAGGAAAGGCCCTCATGAAGCGCCGCGCCCGGAATATCCTCGACGCCTTCCATGAGGCGGATGAGCGTGTCGTGATCGCTTGAGCGCACGGGGGCGAAGCCGACGCCGCAATTGCCCATCACGACCGTTGTCGAGCCATGAATGGAGGACGGCGTGACGCGGCTCTCCCAGGTCACCTGCCCGTCATAATGGGTGTGGATGTCGACCCAGCCCGGCGTGACGAGAAGACCCTTCGCGTCGATCTCCTCGCGGCCCTTCGCCGCTACCTTGCCAACCTCGACGATACGGCCCTTGTCGATCGCCACATCGGCCTCGCGCGGCGCGCTGCCGGTGCCGTCAACAAGCATTCCGCCTCGAATGACGATATCCACTTCCGCCATGTCGTTACCTCCTGGAGTTTCGATTTCTTGTTGGGAGGCAGTCTAGACGGGGGAGGCGGCTGGGGGAAGACGTGCAAACCTCCCCGAACCGGGCGCAGATCCGCGCGGATCGATGCCTTGCCGGGTCAGAACCTGAAGGTGATCTTCCCCACCTCCGCCAGTTCCTCGGCCGAAAGCTCCCACTCGCCCGCCTTCACATTCTGCTCGACCTGTTCGGGCCTCGTCGCACCCGCCATGACGCTCCCGACATGCGGTTGCGAGGCGAGCCAGCCGATGGCGAGATCGAGCAGCGAGCGGCCGCGCGCGGCGGCGAAGGCTTCGAGCTTCTCGACGAGGTCGAAATTCGCCTCCGTCAGGATGGCTTTCGCGCGGTCGCCCATGAGGGTGAGGCGGCCATCCCCCGGCCCGCCCGTTCCGCGCCTGTACTTGCCTGTCAGCATGCCGCTCGCCAGCGGGAAGTAAGGAAGGATGCTCGCCCCATAGGTCCTGGCGGCGGGCACAAGCTCCAGCTCGATCTTGCGGTCGAGGAGGTTGTAGTGGTTCTGCGCCGAGATGAACCTGGCGCCGCCTGCCTCCCCTGCCAGATACCACGCCTCGACGAGCTGCCAGCCCGCGAGATTGGACGAGCCGATATAACGCACCTTGCCCGAGCGGACGAGATCGTCGAGAGCTGCAAGCGTCTCCTCGATAGGCGTCTCGGGGTCGGGGAAATGAAGCTGGTAGAGGTCGATATAATCCGTGCCAAGACGTTTGAGGCTTGCCTCGACGGCCTGCACGATATAGCGGCGCGAGGCCCCTCGCATATAGTCGCCATCGCCCATCGGCAGGCCGAACTTCGTCGCCACGACGACATCCTTGCGGCGCTGTCCCAGCGCCTTGCCGAGCATCGTTTCGGAGCCGCCCTTGTTGCCATAGGCATCGGCCGTGTCGAAGAAGGTGATGCCGAGATCAAGCGCCTTTCCGACCACCGCGTCGGTTGCCGCCTGATCGCATTTCATCCCGAAATTATTGCAGCCGAGACCGACGACCGACACCTTGAGGCCCGACCGGCCAAGCACCTTCATGCGCATCGCATCCTCCCGAAATTTCCCGCGACCGAACCGGATGCAGCATAGCGCCATTGGCGTCCGCCTGCGCTAACAGCGCTGTCAGCAATGGCACATGCGGCGCAATTGCACCCCCTGGGCAAATTGACTAGAATCCCGGCCTAGGGGAATTACCCTAAAAACAAGGACGGGCCGCAACAGACCCGAAAATGGGCGCGCTCCCCCGGGGCAAGCGGACCGGGCCTGTCTCAGGAGGAGGAGACGCATGAAGTTCACATGGTTCAATCTGATGCCATGGCCCTATCTGCCGGACGACTTCCGCGAGAAGTACCGCTCGGTCTGGGTCGACATCCCCTCGAAACTCTTCGATCCGGCGAAGAGCCATGAGGTCTACAACACTCATATCGACCTGCTCGAATATGCCGCGACGCTCGGCTTCGATGGCATCGGCGTCAACGAGCACCACCAGAACGGCTACGGTATCATGCCGTCTCCGAACATCATCGCGGCGGGGCTTGCCCGGCGCACGAAGGATGTCGGCATCGTCGTACTCGGCAACTCGATCGCGCTCTACAATCCGCCGGTGCGCGTCGCCGAGGAATTCGCCATGCTCGACTGCATCTCGGGCGGCCGCCTCGTCGCGGGCTTCCCCGTCGGCACGTCGATGGACACGAACTATTGCTACGGCCAGATCCCGGCGCTGACCCGCGAGAAATATCAGGAAGCGCACGATCTCATCATGCGCGCCTGGCACGATCCCGAGCCCTTCGCCTTCAACGGCCGCTACAACAAGCTCCGGCATGTGAACATCTGGCCGCGGCCGATCCAGCAGCCCAATCCGCCGATCCACATTCCCGGCGGCGGCTCGGTCGAGACCTACGACTTCTGCATCGACAACACCTATTCCTATTCCTACCTCTCCTTCTCGGGCTATATCCGCGCGCGCGCCCTTCTGCAGGGCTATTGGGACCGCGTCGCCCAGCGCAACGCGCCCGACACCTCGCCCTATCGCGCGGGCTTCGCGCAGACGATCTGCGTCGCCGAGACGGATGAGGAAGCCGAGCGTCTCTACTCGGAGCATGTGAGCTACTTCTACAATCGCTGCCTCCACGTCTATCCGGGCTTTGCCGACGCGCCGGGCTACCGCACGATCAAGACGATCCAGACCGGCGCGCTCTCGCAATACGCGCCGCCCATCGGCGGCTATGCGTCGCTCACCTGGAAGGACCTCGTCGAGCAGGGCCACGTCATCGCCGGCAGCCCCGAAACGGTGCGCCAGCGCATGGAAGAGCTCATCAAGGGCCTCCATGTCGGCAACATCTTCTGCCTCCTGCATGTCGGCGACATGCCGAAGGACAAGTGCATGTATTCGACCCGCCTCTTCGCCGAGAAGGTCATGCCGAAGCTCCGCAACATGTTCCCCGAACATGCCGATGACGGACGTTTCTGGTGCAAGCCGCTGGCGAAGCAGGTAACGCCGGGCAACCTGCCGAGCGAGGCGGCGGTGGCGGCGATGGTGGGAGGAAAGGACTGATGGAAACGAAAACCGTCAAGACGCATCACGCGCCCGTTCGCTACTTCGAAGGCGGAAAAGGTGCGCCGCTCGTCTATCTGCATGGCGCGGGCGGCGTCACCGCGGAGGACCCGCTGCTCAACAAGCTCGCGGAGAGCCATCACGTCTTCGCGCCGCTGCTGCCGGGCTATGGCGATTCGGAAGAATGCGGCGAAATCCGCGACATGCTCGACTTCACGCTGCATACGGCGGATGTGGTCGAGGCTCTCGGGCTCAAGGACCCGATCCTTGTCGGCCATTCCATGGGCGGCATGATCGCCGCAGAGATGGCCGCCATCGCGCCCAACGACTTCTCGCGCCTCGGCCTCATCTGCCCGGCGGGTCTCTGGCTCGACGATCATCCGATCCCCGATCTCTTCGCCATGCTGCCCTATGAGATGCCGCAATATCTCTTCCACGACGTGGAGGCGGGCACGAAGCTCATGACGGCGGGCGTCGCGCTCGACGATCCGGAATGGCTCAAGGGCTTTCTCGTGCAGAACGCCCGGCAGATGGGCATGGCGGGCAAGATCCTCTTCCCGATTCCCGAGCGCGGCCTCTCGCAGCGCCTCTACCGCATCAAGGCGAAGACCGTGCTCGTCTGGGGCGACAGCGACAGGCTCATTCCGCCGGCCTATGCCCATGCCTGGAAGAAGGCGATCAGAGGCGCGGAACTCGTCTCCATCCCGGAGGCGAGCCACATGGTGACGCTGGAAAAGACCGCCCAGGTCGCCGCGGCGCTCGCCAGGCTCGGATAGCCGGACACGACATCGACATTCGGCGTCACATAATAAGAAACGGACGTTGGATAGGAGCGAAGGGCCGTCCCGAAAGGGGCGGCCCTTCTGCTATGCGGCGCCCTCTTCTCAGAGATGCGTCGCGATGGCTGCCATCACCAGGGCGATGAGATCGCCGACGACAAGGATCCCCGTCGCGATGATGCCGATGCTGAAGCCCAGCTCGCGCTTTTCGGCGGCCTTGTAATAGCCGAGCGCGTAAACGACCCGGCCGATCGGATAGAAGACGCCGACAAGCGCCGCCCAGAGATCGCCGATGGTGAGCGCGAAAAGCCAGAGCGCGGGCAGGAAGAGCACGAGACCTTCCAGCGTGTTCTCATGCACACGGATGACGCGCATGAGTTCGTCCGGCCCGCTCATCGCGGGCGCGGGCACCTTGTGCCGGCCACGGGCGCGGCCGACCTGGAGGGCCATCCAGAAATAGACGAAGAGTGCGAGCAGGGTCACAAGACCCGTATGCGGATAGGCAAATGACATGCGTTGCTCCCCCTGAGCCGGTTCGATGGAACGAGGTTACACGGCCGCTTGCGCGCGCCCAAGAGCCATGCCGGGCGAAGCCCTCTCAGATCTTCTTCTCGCCCTGCCAGTAGCGGTCGCGCACCGAGCGCCGCACGATCTTGCCCGAGGGCATGCGCGGCAGATCGTCGGTGAAATCGACCGAGCGCGGACGCTTGTAGCCCGGCAGACGCTCGGCGGCGAAGGCGAGGAGCTCCGCCTTGAGCGCGTCGCCGGGCTCGACCCCCTCATTGAGCTGCACGACCGCCTTGATCTCCTCGCCCCATTCCTCATTGGGCACGCCGACAACGGCGACATCATAGACGGCGGGGTGCTTCAGCATCTCCTCGTCGATTTCCGCCGGGTAGATGTTGACGCCGCCCGAGATGATGACCTCGGCGCTGCGTCCGGTGAGGAAGAGGAAGCCGTCGGCGTCGAGATAGCCCATGTCGCCCATGGTGAAGTAGTCGCCGCGATAGGCGCCCTCGGTCTTCTCCGGCGCCTTGAAATATTCGAAGCGGCCCTGCGCGGGCGCCTGGAAATAGATGGTGCCGACCTGATCGGGCCCGAGCGCGCTCCCCTCCTCATCGACCACCTTCATGACGACGCCGGGGAGAGGCTTGCCGACCGTTCCCTTCTTCTGCAGCCATTCGCGGCTGTCGACGAAAATGCCGCCGCCCTCCGTCGCCGCGTAATATTCGAAGAGGATCGGCCCGAGCCATTCGATCGAGCACTCCTTCACATGCGCCGGGCAAGGGGCCGCGCCATGCAGCACCCAGCGCAGGCTCGAATAATCGTATTTCTGCCGCAGCTCCGGCGCGAGGCTCAGCATGCGGTGGAGCATGGTCGGCACGACATGGGTGTGGGTGATGCGGTGCTTCTCGACGAGACGCAGCGTGTCCTCCGCGTCCCATTTGTCCATGAGCACGCAGCCGACGCCCGCATTGAGCGGGAAGTTGAGATTGAGCGCCAGCGGCGCCGCGTGATAGAGCGGCCCGGTGACGAGCGCCATGTCCTCGCCGGGGCGGAATTGTGCCGTCTCCGCGAGCTTCGCGTTCAGCGGCGTCACGGGCGGCGCCTCGCGGCGGAAAACGCCCTTCGGATGGCCCGTCGTGCCGGAGGTGTACATCATCTGCGTGCCGAGCACGGGATTGTCGATGTCGTGCCCGGCCTCGGCCTCGACCATGGCGTCGTAAGGGGCAAAGCCCGGAATCTCTCCGCCGACGGAAAGCCTGATCGCGGCGAGCGGCGACATGGCGGCCGCCTCCTGCGCGCTCGCTGCAAACCGCACATCGGCGACAAGCGCCTTCGCCTCGCAATTACCGACGATATAGCCGACCTCGGAGCCCTTGAGGTGCCAGTTGATCGGCGTCAGCCGGAAGCCGCCGCGCTGGCAGGCGGCCACCACCTCGGCGAATTCCGGGCGATTGGAACAGAGAAGCGCCACCGCATCGCCGGTCTTGAGCCCCGCGCCGCGCAATGCGCGCACCAGGCGGTTCGCCCGCGCGTTGAGTTCGCCATAGCTCCGTCCGCCCGCCTGCGAGATGATCGCCGGCCTCTCGGGCGCCTGCGCCGCGTGCCAGGCGATGAGCATGCCCTTCGCCTGCGCTTCCTCCCTGCTCATGCGAGCCGCTGTTCCAGCCACATTCATGTCATCCTCCCCAATTGCGGTTTCATGTTATTTTCTTCCGCGCGATCATTGGACAGCGGCCGGTTTCCCGCCGTCAAGCTCTCCTCGAAAGGCCACTGGACTCCGGTATGACGAACACGCCCGGCCCTGCCCTCCGTCTGATTGCTCTTTCCCTCCTCGCCACCATCCTGACCGCTTTTCAGCCCGCCTCGGCGGAGAGCGCGGAGCCGGCCGATAACGGCTTTCTGACCGTTCAGGCCGAGAACGACCTCTTCGCCAAATTCGCCAATACGGACCGGCATTACACGAACGGCGCGCAGATATCCTGGCTGTCGGGCCCGCGCGACGATCTGCCGGAATGGCTGCGGACGCTTTCCGCGCCGCCGGTCTTCGCTCTTTTCACCGACGATGCGGAGGTCGTCCGCACGAGCCACCGGATCGGCGTGAGCGTCGCCCAGGCGCTTTTCACGCCGGATGACACCAATCAGAGCGCGCCCATTCTCAACGACCGGCCCTATGCCGCATGGCTCCACACCACCTTCACGCTGCAAAGCGTGCGCGAGAACGCGGCGCATGAAACCTGGCAGGATCAGTGGAAGCTCGATCTCGGCGTCGTCGGGCCCTGGGCGCTCGGACGGCAGACGCAGAACGGCTGGCACCGGCTCATCGGCGTCGATCAGGCGAGCGGATGGACGAATCAGCTTCGCAACGAGCCCGGAATCAATCTGAGCTTCGAGCGCGCCTGGCGCTCGGCGACCTTTTCGACGCCGCGCATGTTCGGCCTCGAAACGGATATCATCCCCTATGGCATCGTCGCGCTCGGCAATGTGCAGACCTATGCGGGCGGAGGCGGCACGTTCCGCATCGGCCCCGCGCTGCCCAATGATTTCGGCCCGACGCGCATCTATCCCGGCATTGGCGGTTCGGAATGGTTCCACAGCGCCAACGGTTTCGACTGGTATCTCTTCGCGGGCGCCGAGGCGCGCGCCATTGCGCGCGACATCTTCCTCGACGGCAACACTTTCCGCGACAGCCAGAGCGTCGACAAGAAGGTCTTCGTCTTCGACGGCAAGCTCGGCGCCGTCGCTGTTCTCGGCGCGACGCGGGTGAGCTTCACCCATGTCTTCCGTACACGGGAATTTTACGGCCAGCCCAAGCCCGATCAGTTCGGCTCGATCTCCGTGAGCTTCGGCCTCTGAAGCTCGACCCTCGCCCCAGCCGGCTTGTAATTCGCCCGACGTTCCGCATGATGAACGCCATTGAACGAGTTACGCGGGAATGGACATGACGGGCTCACTCATCTCGGCCGATAACAGTTTCGGCCTCGTGGCCGCTTTTTTGTGCGCGGCGGCCTTCGGCGTCTGGTCGGAGGGAACGAGGCTCGGCAAGGTGCTGTCCGGCGTCATCCTCACCATCGGCGCGGGCGCGCTTCTCTCCAATCTGCGCATCCTGCCCTTCGCCTCGACCTTCCACGATCTCGTCTGGAGCTACGCCGTTCCGCTCGCCATTCCGCTTCTCCTCTTCAAGGCGGATCTGCGGCGCATCATTCCGGAGACGGGACGCCTGCTCTTCGCCTTCGCCCTTGCCTCGGTCGGCACCATCGCCGGGGCGATCGCGGGATTTCATCTAATCGATCTCGGGGCTGACGGGCCGAAGATCGCCGGCACGATCGGCGCAAGCTGGATCGGCGGCTCGGTGAATTTCGCCGCCGTCTCGCAGATGCTCGAGCTGAAGGACGGAGCCGTTCTCGGCGCGATGGCCGCGTCCGACAATGTGGGCGGCACGCTCTTTCTCACTCTGCTCGTTCTCCTGCCGGGCTCGGCGCTCATCCGCCGCCTCTTTCCCTCGCGCGTGATCGACGAAGCGCCGGTCGAGGACGACGCCATCGAGGCGCAGGAGCGCAACCATTTCCATATCGCCGATCTCGCAACGGCGCTTGCTCTCTCGGCGCTTTGCTGCTTCGTGGGCTATGTGGTCGCGGGCCTTGCAGGCATTCCGCAGTTCGGCGTGCTCTTCGTCACCATCGCGGCGCTCGCGCTCGCCAATTTCTTTCCGCGGCGCATGCACAGGCTCAATGGCGACTTCGATCTCGGCATGTACTTCATGTACATCTTCTTCGCGGTCGTGGGCGCGGGCGCCGACGTGCTGCTCATGGTGCAGACGGCGCTTCCCATCTTCGCGTTCACGGGCGTGATGGCGGCGGTGCATCTTGCTTTCGTCCTTGGCGGGGCGAAGCTCTTCCGCATCGACCTCGCCGAAGCGCTCATCGCTTCCAATGCCTGCGCGCTCGGCCCCGCAACGGCTGCCGCGCAGGCCGCGAGCCAGCGCTGGCGGACGCTCGTCACACCCGCCGTGATGTTCGGCGTGCTCGGCTATGCGATCGCCAATTTCATCGGCGTGGCGCTGGCGCAGTTCCTCGGTTGAAATGAGGGCCGAGGCGGTCAGACCTCGGTCTTGGTGCCCAGTTCGACCACGCGGTTCGGCGGGAGCTGGAAATATTCCGTCGGCCCCAGCGCATAGTCCATCAGCAGAATGAAGAGCCGGGACTGCCAGGCCGGCATCTTGGACGAGTGCTCATGCACGAGCGTCTGGCGGCTGACGAAGTAGGACGTCTCCATTGGCGGGAAATCGAGGCCGAAGGTGCGGCAGCGCTCGAGCTGCTCGGGCACGTCCACCTGCTGCATGAAGCCATGCCTGATCTCGATGCGGGCGAAACCGTTCGACAGGGTCTCGACCTTGAGCTGCTCGGCGAGCGGTACGCGCGGCGTGTCCTCCGTGCTCACGCGCAGCAGCGCCACGCGCTTGTGCAGAACCTGATTGTGCTTGAGGTTGTGGAGCAGCGCCGTCGGCACGACATCGAGATTGGCGGTGAGGAAGACGGCCGCGCCCTTGACGCGCTGGATCTTCTGTTCGGATGCCTGCCGGAGCAGCGTGTCGAGCGGCACGGCGCCGTCGAGGAACTGCTCGGCGAGGAGCTTGCGCCCGCGCCGCCACGTCTCCATGACGATGACGATGCTGATGCCGACGGCGATTGGAAGCCAGCCGCCCTCCAGCACCTTCGTCAGATTGGAGACGAGGAAGCTCAGATCGACCGTCAGCAGCAGGAGCGCGAAGGCGGCGACGGGGATCAGCGGCCATTTCGCGATGCGGTAGTAATAGTAAAAGCCGATGCAGGTCGTCATGACCATGGTGCCGGTCACGGCGATGCCATAGGCATAGGCAAGGCGCGAGGACGTCTCGAAGCCGAGCACCACGGCGAGCACGCCCACCATCAGCGCGGCGTTGATCTGCGGAACATAGATCTGGCCCGATTCGCGCGCCGAAGTGTGGCGGATGCGGAAGCGCGGCAGCCAGCCGAGCTCGACCGCCTGGCTCGTCACGGAGAAGGCGCCCGAGATCACCGCCTGCGAGGCGATGATCGCCGCCATGGTCGCGAGGATGAGCAAAGGCACGCGCAGGATTTCGGGCGCGAGGAGGTAGAACGGATTTTCGATGGCCGTGGGTTCGTAGAGAAGAAGCGCGCCCTGGCCGAAATAGTTGAGAATGAGCGCGGGCCAGACGAGCGATATCCAGACACGGCGGATCGTCGCGCGTCCGAAATGGCCCATATCGGCGTAGAGCGCTTCCGCGCCGGTGATGGCGAGGACGACCGCGCCGAGAAGCGCCAGCGGATGCGTGTGCCCGGCTATCAGAAGCGCGAAGCCCGGCCGCGGATCGAGCGCGGCGAGCACGGCCGGATGCTGGACGACACCATAAATGCCGAGCGCACCGATCGCCACGAACCAGGCGGTCATCACCGGGCCGAAAAGCGCGCCCACCCGCGCCGTTCCGTTGCGCTGGGCGAGGAAAAGGCTGACGAGGAGCGCCGCGGCAATGGGCATGGTCATGCCGCTGAAGACGGGCGAGATGACTTCAAGACCCTCGACCGCGCCGAGCACTGAGATCGCCGGCGTCAGAATGCCGTCGCCATAAAAGAAGGCCGCGCCGAGCATGCCCGCGCCGGTGATCGCGGTGGCGAGCAGGCTTCCCGAGCGCGCCTTCTTGAGCGCGAGCGCCGTCAGCGCCAGCACGCCGCCTTCGCCCTTGTTGTCGGCGCGCAGAATGAAGACGACATATTTGATCATCACGACGAGCGTGATCGCCCAGAAGACGAGCGACAGCACGCCGGTGACGGTTTCCGTCGTCGGCTTCAGGCCCACTGCGGGATCAAAGCACTGGCGGATGGTGTAAAGCGGGCTGGTCCCGATATCACCGAAAACAACGCCAATAGCTGCGACATGGAGAGCAAGCCTGAGCGGCTGGCGCTCGACTTCGGACGAGGCGATGCTCAACGGCTGGAGCCCCCTGGGTTGCGAGGGGGCGCATGCTGTCCGATGAGCGCCCCAAGGTCAACACACTCCGCCCGCGAACGAGCCGGGCGGATTGCGGCGTGTTGTCTCCTCTGTTAGAGCAAACCTATCGCAATTTACCAACCCGCACCAATGATTATGGAGAATGTACATGGCTGAGGATCCGGTGCTGCTCGTTGAAAAGTCGGATGGCATCGCCACCGTCACCCTGAACCGTCCGACCGCCATGAACGCGCTGTCACGCGAGCTCCGGCAGGCCATCGCCGAAACCTTCGAGGCGCTGGAAGCTGATCCGGAGGTCCGCGCCGTGATCCTGACCGGCGCGGGCAAGGCCTTTTGCGCCGGGCTCGACCTCAAGGAACTCGGCTCGGGCGCGAGCACGGTCAACGGCACCGTGACCGACAAGGACCCCGTGACCTCGATCGGCCATTTCTCCGGCCCGGTCATCGGCGCGATCAACGGCGTGGCCATTACGGGCGGTTTCGAGCTGGCGCTGGCCTGCGACGTCCTCATCTGCTCGGCCAATGCCCGCTTCGCCGACACCCATGCCCGCGTCGGCATCCTGCCGGGCTGGGGGCTCAGCCAGAAGCTTTCGCGCGCCATCGGCATCTACCGGGCGAAGGAACTGTCGCTCACCGGCAATTTCCTTTCCGCCGAGCAGGCGGCCGAATGGGGCCTCATCAACCGCGTCGTGGCGCCCGAGGACTTGCTGCCCGCCTGCCGCAAGCTTGCCGAGGACATGCTCTCGGTGGTGCCGGACTGCCTGCCCGCCTACAAGAAGCTCATCGACGAGGGCTTCGCGCAGAGCTTTGGCGAGGCGATCCGCACCGAGAGGCGCTTTTCCAGCGAGCGCAATGGCAAGGTCGAGGCCGGCGCCATCGAGGCACGGCGCGAAGCGATCCGCCAGCGCGGCCAGCAGCAGAAGAACTGAGCCCCGTCGGGCTCCTTTTGCTCCACGGAGCTGAAACCGCTAAGCTCCCCGGAAACGCCATTCAGAGCATTTCCGGGGAGACAAAACATGCACGATCTCGTGATCCGCGGCGGCACCGTTTACGACGGAACCGGGCGAAAGCCCATCGAGGCCGACATCGCCATTGACGGCCGCACCATCGTCGCCGTCGGCAAGGTCGAAGGCGGCGGCCGCGAGGAAATCGACGCGCGCGGCCAGATCGTGACCCCCGGCTTCGTCGATGTGCACACGCATTATGACGGCCAGGTCACCTGGGACCCCTATCTCCAGCCCTCGACCTTTCACGGCGTCACCACCGCCGTCATGGGCAATTGCGGCGTCGGCTTCGCGCCCTGCAAGCCCGAGCAGCGCGAATGGCTGCTCGGCCTCATGGAGGGCGTCGAGGATATTCCGGGTACGGCGCTTGCCGAAGGCATCAAGTGGAACTGGGAAAGCTTCCCCGAATACATGAATGCGGTCGAGGCATCGCCGCTCGCGCTCGATGTCGGCTTGCAGGTGCCGCATGCGGCCGTGCGCGCCTATGTGATGGGCGAGCGCGCGCCTGCGCTCGAGCCCGCGACGGAAGCCGAGACTGAAGCCATGGCGCGGCTCGTGGTCGATGCGCTCGATGCGGGCGCGCTCGGCTTTTCGACCTCGCGCACGCTCAAGCACCGCGACAAGCACGGTGCCTCGACGCCGACCTTGAAGGCGGAAGCCGACGAGCTTCACGGCATCGCGCGCGCCATGGGCAAGGCTGGCAAGGGCGTCCTCCAGCTCATCGCCGACTTCAAGGACACGGACGCCGAATTCGCCATGCTGCGCGGCATGGTCGAGCTGTCGGGCCGCCCCATGTCGATCACCATCGAGCAGGATGACCGCTGGCCGACCGTGTGGAAGCGCGTGCTCGACAACATCGCCGCCGCCAATGAGGCCGGACTTCCGATCAGGGGCCAGGTGCCGCCGCGCGCGACGGGCCTTCTTCTCGGCCTCACCGCCTCGCTCAATCCCTTCGTCATGCATCAGACCTTCCGCCAGATCTGGGGCGCGCCGCTCGCAGAGCAGGTGAAGGCGCTGAGGGATCCCGAATTCCGCGCGAAGCTCCTCGCCGAGGAGCCCGCCTATCCCGCGGGCGAGATCATCGAGATGATCTGCACCGCCTATCACAAGATGTTCGCGCTCGGCGAGAAGCCGAACTACGAACCGGCGCCCGAGGAGAGCGTCAAGGCGCGGGCCGAGCGGGCAGGCAAGAACCCGCGCGAGATCGTGCTCGACCTCATGCTCGAACGCGACGGCCGCGCGCTCATCTATTTCCCGCTGATGAACTACCATTGCGGCAGCCTCGCCGATGTCGAGACGATGCTCACCCATCCGAACACGGCCTTCGGCCTTTCGGATGGCGGGGCGCATTGCGGCATCATCTGCGATGCGAGCTTCCCTTCGACGCTGCTGACCCATTGGGGACGCGACCGTACGCGCGGACGCAAGCTGCCGCTCGAATGGCTGATCCACGGGCTCACGGGCCGCAATGCGGAACTCGTCGGCCTCAACGACCGCGGCGTGCTCGCGCCCGGCATGAAGGCCGACGTCAACGTCATCGACTTCGACGGGCTCACGCTCTATTCGCCGCGCATCGTCAACGACCTGCCGGCGGGCGGCAAGCGGCTCATCCAGGAGACGGACGGCTATACGGCGAGCATCGTTTCGGGCGTCGTCGCGTTCCGGAACGGCCAGCCGACGGGCAAACTCAACGGCAAGCTCGTGCGCGGCGCGCAAGCCCGCCCCGCGGGAGCGAGGATTTCTGCCGCTGCCGACTGACAGGCGTCCGGAACATGACGGAGTGGATGGATGGGCCGGCAATCGTGCCGCTCGGAAAATCGCCGTAACGCGGCACGGCCGCGCCCGGCCTCGGCGCGACAAGGCGCCGCTGCGGGCCGGGCGGCCCCTGCCATTCATCGACGGTTCATCGCCCGTCACCTATCTCTGACGATGAAAAAGTCCGATCATGCGGTTTTCACGGCCGCATGCCGGAAGTGATACGTGGCGGACGCGGCAGAGCTGGGCTGCCGGACCGCAGGCATTTCGTAACTTTCCCCCAGGCGGTTTCTCTTACGGTAGTTTGAATGGACAACCCCGCCTCACGCACTTCGAGCAGGTCCCCGCTTGCCCGCGTCGCGATTTTCTTCGTCTTCGTGCTTCCGGTCGTGATCGCTGCCAATCTGGCGATCTGGGCCTCGTTCAATCAGCCTCACGAGGCCGAGGCATGGACCGGCGAAATCGTCGGCTTCTCCTACAGCCCCTATCAGCTCGGGCAGGACCCGACGAAGAACGTCAATCCGACGCGCGAGCAGATCGAGTCCGATCTCAAGCTGCTTGCGGGCACTGTTCAGGCCATTCGTACCTACAGCGTCATTCGCGGGCAGGAAGACATCCCCGATCTCGCGGCGGGTCATGGCCTGTCGGTCGCCGCCGGCGCCTGGATCGGCACCGACGAGAAGCGCAATGACGAGGAAATCGCCAACCTCATCAAGCTCGCGCCGAAGCGCAACGTCGTGCGCGTTCTGGTCGGCAACGAGGCGCTGCTCCGAAACGACCTGCCGGTGAGCGAACTCATCGACAAGATCCGCGAGGTAAAGAAGAAGGTCTGGAAGCCCGTTTCCACCGCCGAGCCGCCGCATATCTGGCTGAAGCACCCCGAACTCGTGAAAGAGGTCGACTTCATCGGCGTGCAGATCCTCCCC
Source organism: Parvibaculum sp. (assembly GCF_049671045.1). Taxonomy (GTDB): domain Bacteria; phylum Pseudomonadota; class Alphaproteobacteria; order Parvibaculales; family Parvibaculaceae; genus Parvibaculum. Next base: position 16,594 of record NZ_JBATUH010000043.1, read on the forward strand.
TACTGGGAAGGCATTCCCGTGGACCGCGCGGTCGATGCGGTTTTCGAGCGCCTCGACGAACTGCACAGGGCCTATCCGGACAAGCCCATCGTCATCACCGAAGTCGGCTGGCCGAGCCGCGGCAAGATCATTCCGCGCAAGCCCTATCCCGGCATCCCCGAGGCCGAGCTTTCCGGCGAGGCCGTGCCCTCGCTCGTCAATCAGGCGACCTTCCTGCGCGAGTTCCTCAACCGCGCGAAGAAGGCCGACCTCACCTATTACGTGATGGAAGCCTTCGACCAGCCCTGGAAGGCGGCCGAGGAAGGCGCGGCGGGCAGCTACTGGGGCATCTACAATGCCGAGCGCCAGCCGAAATTCCCGATGGCGGGCAGCATCATCGAAGCGCCGCACTGGCGCTTCTGGGCCTCGATCGCGGCGGGCCTCGCGCTCGTTATGGCCGTGGTCTTCATGCTGCGCCGCCAGCATGTCGAGACGGCGGGCGTCGTCATCTTCACCATCATGACGCAGATCGCCGCTTCCGCGCTCGCCTGGGCGGGGCTCTCGGTCACGGGTCTCTATCTCACCTCGGTCGATACCTTCGTCTGGAGCTTCCTCTTCCTTGCGCAGGGGCTGCTGCTCATCGTGCTTCTCGCCGAGGCGATCGAATTCGTCGAAGTGATCTGGACGCGGCATGGCGAAAGACATTTCGAGCCCTTCGAGAAGGCGGAAGCCTATCCGCCGAACAAGGTTTCGATTCACGTCCCGATCCACAACGAGCCGCCGGAAATGGTGCGCGAGACGCTGCTGGCGCTCTCGAAGCTCGACTACCCGAATTTCGAGGTGCTCGTTCTCGACAACAACACTGTCGATCCGGCCGTCTGGCAGCCCGTGCGGGACTATTGCGCGCAGCTCGGGCCCCGCTTCCGCTTCTTCCATCTTGAGAACTGGCCGGGCTTCAAGGCGGGCGCGCTCAATTTCGGCCTGAAGATGACCGCGCCCAACGCCGACATCATCGCCGTCATCGACAGCGACTATCAGGTCTCGCCGAACTGGCTGCGCATGATGGTTCCCTATTTCGCCAAGGAAGATGTCGGCTTCGTGCAGTCGCCACAGGACTATCGCGACCGCCATGAGAGCATGTTCAAGAACATGTGCTACTGGGAATATGCCGGCTTCTTCCATATCGGCATGGTTCAGCGCAACTACTTCAACGCCGTCATTCAGCACGGCACGATGACGCTGGTGCGCAAATCGGCTCTGGAAAAGGTCGGCGCCTGGGCCGAGTGGTGCATCTGCGAGGACGCGGAACTCGGCATCAAGCTTTACCGCTCCGGCTATGACAGCGTTTACGTCAACCACTCCTTCGGCCGCGGCCTCACGCCCGACACGCTTGCGGGCTATATCAGCCAGCGCTTCCGCTGGGCCTATGGCGCGGTGCAGATCGTGAAGCATCACTGGGACGCGCTCGCGCCCTGGGCGCGCAAGGGCGGGCTCACCCCGGCGCAACGCTACTATTTCCTCGCAGGCTGGCTCCCCTGGTTCGCGGACGGGCTGGCGCTGCTCTTCACCATCGCCAGCATCGGGCTTTCGCTCTTTGCGCTTTACGCGCCGAAGATGGTGCAGCTCCCCGTCGCGGCGTTCCTCATCCCGACGATCGGAAGCTTCATCTTCAAGTTCGTGCGCTCGCTGCTGCTCTACGCCGTGCGCGTGAAGGATTGCAGCTTCATCGAAAGCCTCGGCGCGGGCGTCGCAGCGCTCGGCCTCACCCATACGGTCGCCAAGGCCATGCTCAACGGCATGATCACCACGAGCAAGCCCTTCATCCGCACACCGAAATGCGAGGACAAGCCGCCGCTTGCCGCCGCGATCATCCAGGTGCGCGAAGAAGCCGTGATGCTGACCCTGCTCTGGGGTCTCGCCATCGCCTTCTTCCTCAATCAGGATTTCTCCGACAGCCTGTCGCGTCTCTGGATCTGCGTGCTTCTCGTGCAGTCGGTGCCCTATGCGGCGGCGGTGCTGCTCTCCTTCATCAACGTGCTGCCCTCGCTCTTCAAGCGCACGAAGAAGGAGCCGAGCGGCGCGCTGTCGCCAGCGGAGTGAGAAACTCACCGTAAGAAGAAAAAGGCCGGCATCTCTGCCGGCCTTTTTTATTGGCTCCGGGCCGCACGTGCGACGCCCTGCCAGAAAATGGATGGCGGGACGCTCTGAAGAGCGCCCCGCCATCCTCGCCCGGGTACATGGGGGGTACTAGGGGTTCCCGGGGTCAATCCATCCAGTTCGGAAGGATTTCTGTCGCCCACAGTTCCAGATTGCGCATCTGGATGTGGTGCGGGACGGGGCCGGCGTACTGCCACATGAGGAAGTATTCCGGATTGTGCAGCTTCACCATCTTCTCGATCTGACGGTTCACCTGGTCCGGATTGCCGACGAACTCGAAGCCCTTCTCGACGAGGTAGTTGTAGTCGCACTCAGGCCCGATGCGGCCCGTCTCGCCCTTCTTGCGGAACGCCTCGTTGAAGCCGATCGGCGCGAACCAGGCCGGCCAGACGAAGCCATTGCCCATGGCCGCATATCTGTGCGCCTCGGCCGCGTCGTCGAGTACGAGCGCGTCACGGAAGATGCCGATGTTCTGGCCGAGCTCGTAATTGTGGCCAGCGGCCGCCGCTTCGTCCTTATAGGCGTGGAAGAGATCGCTCAGCGTATCGTCGTCGGTCGCAAGCGCGAAGGGCACGATGCCTTCACGGGCGCAGAAGCGGAAAGTGTCCTCGCTGAAGGAGAAGGGCTGGAAGATCGGGGGATGAGGGCGCTGGTAGGGTCGCGGCGCGATGCCGATCTCCGTGATGATACCGTCCTCATTCTGACCTTTGCCGAAACGATTGACCACGTCGTGATGGAAAGCGAGATTTTCCGGCGGGATCGCCCAGTGCTCGGAGCGATGGCTGAAGACGTCGCTCGTCCAGGCCTTCTTGATGATCTCGTAATGCTCGAGGAAGAGCTGGCGGTTCTTCTGGTCGACCTCGGACTTGTCCGACATCGTGCCGCCCACGCCATAGACCTGGCCCATCACGTCGGCCCAGCGCTTCTGATAGCCACGCGCGATGCCGAAGAAGGTGCGGCCCTGCAGCATCTGGTCGAGCATCGCCATGTCTTCGGCGAGACGCAGCGGATTGTGGAACGGCAGCACATTGGCGAGCTGGCCGACGCGGATACGCTTCGTCTGCAGGCCGAAATAGAGGTCGAGCAAGATCGGGTTGTTCGAGGTCTCGATGCCTTCGATGTGGAAATGGTGCTCGGTGAAGGCCGCGCCCCAGAAGCCGGCATCGTCGGCGAATTTGATCTGATCGCGGATCTGCCAGAGCATGTTCTGGTAGTTCTGCGTCTTCTGACCGGCCATGCCGTTATGCGTCTGCGCCACGGTGCCGACCGAGGGCAGATAGAAGAGGATAAATTTCACGATCTCACTCCCTTTCCTTGAGATGTTCGTGCTTGGTTTTTGGTGCCAACAGGCGCCTGAGTTTCTCGGCTGCCGTCATCCGCCCTGCCCATCGGGGGAAGCGCGACCGGCGCCTTTCTGTCCGGTTTACATCTCCGCCTCCGGTCTGATGTCGCGTTCGACCCGCTCACGCAGGGCGCGCTTGTTGATCTTGCCGACGCCGGTCTTGGGGATTTCGCCGACGACCAGGTAGTGATCGGGGAGCCACCACTTCGCGAAACGGGGTTCGAGCCAGGCGCGCAATTCCTGCGCCGTGAGGACCGCGCCCTCCTCGCACACCACATAGGCGCAGGGCCGCTCGAGCCATCTCTCGTCGGGCACTCCAACGACCGCGGCCTCGCGCACGCCGGGATGCGCGACGAGCGCGTTCTCCAGATCGACCGAGGAAATCCACTCGCCGCCGCTCTTGATGAGGTCCTTCGCCCGGTCCACCAGACGCAGAACGCCGTCCGCATCGACGGTCGACATGTCACCGCTCTTCCAGTAGCCGTCGACGAATGCATCCGCGGTCCGTTCGTCGCGGTAATATTCGGTGGCGCTCCAGGGCGTGCGCACATAGATCTCGCCGATCGTCCTGTCGTCCCAGGGAACCAGGCGGCCTTCCTCGTCGAGCACCTTGAGCTCGGCTCCCGGAAGCGGAATGCCCTGACGCACGCGCGTCTTGATGTGCTGGAGCTGGGGCTTGTGGAGATCGGCGCGGCGGATATGAACACTCGTCGCCAGAGGCGCTAGTTCGGTTGAGCCCCACGCCGTCTGGATCGGAATTCCAAACTCGTTGATGAAGAACTCCATCACCGCGGCGGGCGTCGCCGATCCGCCGAGCATGAGAGCACGCAAGGATGACAGATCGCGGCTCTGGCGCTTCAGCTCCGCCACCATATCGATGCCGACGCTGACGGCGGCGGCCGCGAGCGTCACGCGCTCCTCCTGCATCAGCTCGAGAATATCGGGCGCATGCGGACGCTCGCCCGGCAGAACGAGCTTCGAGCCCATGCCCGTTGCCGCGAACGGAAGTCCCCAGGCATTGGCGTGGAACATAGGCACGACCGGCAGCACGGTGTCGCGCTCGCGGATGTTGAGCGCATCGCCGAGCGATTCCGTGATCGAGTGCAGATAGATGTCGCGATGGGTGTAGACCACGCCCTTCGGCAGTCCCGTCGTCGCGGAGGTGAAGCACATGCCCGCAGGCGTGCGCTCGGGAAGCTCATGGAACGGAAATTCCGGATCGCCCGCGGCGATGAGATCCTCATAGGCGACGACGTTGGAGAGCGACGTCGGCGGAATGCGGTCCGCCATGACGACGACGATCTTGACGGATTGAAGCTGCGGCGCGAGGCGCTCGACTGTCGGCAAAAGATCCGGATCGACGAAGAGCACCCGGTCTTCTGCATGGTTGATGATGTAGACGAGATGCTCGTCGGCCAGCCGCAGATTGATCGTGTGCAGCACCGTACCCGCGCAAGGCAGGGCGAAATAGAGTTCGAGATGGCGGTATGTATTCCAGGCGATCGTGCCCGCGCGATCACCGGGCCTGAGGCCGAGCATCGCAAGGCGGCTCGCGAGACGCCGCACGCGCGCGTCGAGATCGCGATAGGTGTAGCGATGCATCCTGCCGTCCGGCAGGCGGGTTACGATTTCATTGCCCGGAAAATACCGCGCGGCCCTTTCGAGCAGCAATCGAAGGTTCAGTTCCACCGGGTAGCTCCTCTCACTTCACAACGAGCGGGGAGCGGGGAGCGGCGCGCCGAAGCGCGGCGCCTCTCATCCGCCTCAATCAAATTCGTTTTCCAGCGCGCCACGTCCTTCATCCCGCGCTCACGCCGCCATCGACAGTGAGAGCCTCGCCGGTGACGAAGGCGGACTTTTCGGAGACGAGCCAGGCGACAGCCGCCGCCACCTCGTCGGGCGAGGCCATGCGGCGAATGGCGGCGCGGTCGATGCCGGCCTGCAGCTTGCGCTTGGGGAAGATGGAGCCGTCGCCGACCGTCATGGCCGTCTCGACATAGCCGGGGCAGACCGCGTTGATGCGAATGCCGTCGCGCCCATATTCGAGCGCGGCGGCGCGCGTGAGCCCGATGACGCCGTGCTTGGCCGCGCAATAGGCCGAGCCGCCCGGCGCGCCCAGCTTGCCCATGATGGAGGCCGTGTTGACGATGGCGCCGCCCGCCGCCTTCATTGCCCTGATTTCATGCGTCATGCAGTTGAAGACGCCGGTGAGGTTCACGTCGATGACGCGCTGCCAGTTCTCCACGCCGTAATCGGCGGTGAAGGCCGCGTAGCCGATGACGCCCGCATTGTTGAAGGCGATATCGAGACGGCCGAAGCGCTCGAGCGCCGTGGCGACGAGCGCGGCGCAGTCGCTGTCCTTCGTGACGTCCGTTCGCACGAAGACGGCCTCGCCGCCGCGCGCGCGGATGAGGTTCGCCGTCTCCTCGCCGCCCGCCTCCCCGACATCCGCCACGACGAGGCGGGTTCCTTCTCCCGCCAGCAGCAGCGCTGTCGCCCGGCCAATGCCGGATGCGCCACCCGTGACGATCGCAACCTTGCGCGAGCCCGAATCCATCGAACGTCCCTCCGGAAGCATGCGCGATCAGACGCTGACGGACAGCGGATCGAGGCCGGTGCGGATGTTCGGAATGACGACTTCGGCGGGCTTCATGCTTTTCTCCTCCCCGTTTCTCCGGGAAGCGAAATCCTCCGCATGCGCACCTCGGCGTTCCGGCCGAAGCAACACAGGCGGAAGAAAACTTCCGACGGATTTTGAAGAGAGAAAGGCATGTTGCATGCCAGATGCTCGCGCATCCGGCTGACTGCCCATGTTTCAATGGTTTAGGCGTTTCGCGCCGCCGCGCGCGAGGGGCGTGGACCGTCCGCGTTTCGGACGCCGAACGATCGATCGTCCGGCGTCCGGACGCAGGCTTCGTCAGGCGTCGTTCGGACGCTTGCCCTCATAAGCCGCAAGACGCAGATAGAGCGTCGAACGGGCAATGCCGAGCTTCTTGGCGGCGCGTGTCAGATTGCCGCCGCAGGCTCGGATGGCGGCCTCGATGCTACCACGCTCGACATATTTCAGATTCAACCCGAGATGAGGCATCGGCGCGGCATCGCCGCCCGGCATCGGCCCATCGGCCGCATGGCAGCGTATGTCTTGCGGCAGATCCTCGAACCGTACTTCCGCCGCCCTGGACAGCAGCATGTGCTCAGCCGCATTGCGCAACTCGCGCACATTGCCCGGCCAGGGATAGCTCAGCAGCGCATCCTCGACCTCGTCGCTCAGCCTCGGCGTCTGCCTGTCCTGGCGCCCCGCGATCTCGCGCAGGAAGTGCTCCGTAAGTAGGAGTATGTCATCGCCCCGCTCGCGCAGCGCCGGAATGCGGAGCTGCAACGCGCCGAGACGATAGTAGAGGTCGCTGCGGAAGCGGCGCGCCTCCACCTCCTGCCGCAGGTCGCGGTTCGTCATGGCTATGAGCCGCAGATTGACCTGCCGCGGCTCATTGCTGCCGACGCGATAGATGATGCCATCCTCGAGCACGCGCAGCAGAAAGGGCTGCATTTCGAGCGGCAGTTCGCCGATTTCGTCGAGGCAGAGAACGCCATTGTCGGCGGCCTCGACCTTGCCCACCCGCCCGTCATCGCGCGCGCCCGTGAACGCGCCCTTTACGTAGCCGAAAAGCTCGCTCGCGATGAGCTCTCGCGGCAGCGCGCCGCAATTGACCGGCACGAACGGACCGGAGGCAACATCGCTCAGGCCGTGAATCGCACGCGCGAATAGCTCCTTGCCAACTCCCGTCTCGCCGGTGACGAGAACGGGCGCGCCGCTCTCCGAAAGGCAGAGAACGCGCTCCTTCGCCTCCCTGATGGCGGGGCTTTCGCCGCGTATCTCGTCGAGGCAGATAACCTTTTCGGTGTGGGCCAGGGTGGCCATGGTCCGGCTCGACGAGCGCGCTGCGCTCCGGCGGCGATTATGCAGGACGACGATCGCGCCGATGCCATCGCCATCCTGCTCGACAAGCTCCACGCCCGCATTCGGCACCGCATCGTTGATGCGCGAGCGCCAGGACGAGAAAGGCGCCGATTTGAGGAACGGCATGGCGCCCGAACAGATGGCCTCCGCATTCTGCCGGTTCACATCGCGCAGCCCGCGTTCGGAAGCGTGGACGATGAGCCCGCGCCGGTCGACCATGATGAACTCGTCGCTGGACCAGCGGGCGCGCTTGCTCAGAAAGTGACGCAGTAGGACGTCGTGATCGCGCTGCGTCGCGCGGGCGACCTCGGCCGACACCTGCTGGCTTGTGACCACGGCGAGCGCGAGGCTCTGCGGATTGAAGTGCGCCGCCATGCCGGCGATCACGATGGCTCCCATCACATGCCCATCGGCCGGATGGTGAACCGGGCTGCCGGCGCAAGCCCAGCGCTGGAATTCAGGACAGAAATGCTCGCTGCCATGGATCTGGACCGGGCGTCCGAGCGCGAGCGCGGTGCCGACGCCGTTCGTTCCCGTATCATCCTCGTTCCAGCGCCCGCCGCGCGCGGCATGAATTTCATGGCCGAGATCGATTACGCGCTCGTCGCCCGCCGTCTCGATGATGACGCCGGTGGCATCGGTGAGAATCATCATCGCGCCAGCCTCCGACAGGAAGTGACGCGAGGATGCGAGCGCGGTCTGCGCCGCATGCAGGAAGGTGTTGTTCTCCGCCTGACGACGGAACAACTCGGCTTCGGCGACCAGCGCCGCCCGCTTCTGCTCGAGGTCGATGCGATGCCGCTGCGACCGTTTCCAGGATTCGATGACGGCGTCCCTGACGCCAGCCTGAATATGCCGACCTCCGACGAAGTCCTCCCAGGCTTGTCTTACGTGTCGATCATCCACTTGCAATATTCCCTCCCTCCGCCGAGTTGACCTCCCCGGAGCGTCTAAGCTGAATTTTGTGTCGTGGCGGCCTGGACGCCCCTCCCCGGCAATTTTTTCATTGCTCGAAAAGCGTCTCGGCCCTCTCTCCCATCTATATTGTGGCTTGCCTCATCAGCGCGGTCTAGCAATTTATAATCACTCAATTAATGCGGGTATTAGCGAAGTAAAAAAAGCAGCCGCGGCGGACGAAGATTGGTTCATCAGGCGCGCCCTCCGGACCATTTGAAGATGTTGTTGCGCTGGACCGCGGACGATCCGCCGATGATCGGCAAAAGAAGCGCGTCGCGCACATAGCGCTCCGTATCGAAATCCTTCACATAGCCATAGGCGCCGAAGACCGTCTGGCTCTCGAGCGCAATATATTTTGCGGCCTCGGTTGCGAAGAGTTTGGTCATCGACGTTTCGACACCGCAGCGGGTGCGGCTGTTTGCCAACCATGCCGCGTGGTAGAGCATCAGCCGCGACGCATGAAGCCGCGTCTTCATGTTGGCGAGCTTGTGCTGGATCGACTGATAATTGCTGATCGTCTTTCCGAATTGCCGCCGCTCGAAGGCATATTCCCATGCATCGTCGAGCGCGGCGCGCGCAATGCCGACCGCGATCGCCGCAACTTCGAGTTTCTCGACGTCGAGACCGGCTCCGACGATCATCCGCCAGCCATCGTTCCAGCCCTCCTCTCCGCCGACGACATTGGCAAAAGGAACCTCGACATCCTCGAAGGTCACGTCGGTGGTCGCGGCCCCTTTCATCCCCAGCCCTTCGATGGTCGAAATGGACACGCCGCTTGCCGTCGGCGGGATCAGAACCAGAGAGAGGTTCCTGTAGCGCGCTTCCTCGGGCCCCGTGCGCACCAGAGCGTAGATATAGTCGGCTATGGCCGCGCCCGAGCAGAAGCGCTTCGCCCCGTTGATGCGCAACATGTCGCCCGAGCGTTCGGCCCGCGTCTTCACGCTTGCGAGATCGGCGCCGACATCGGGCTCCGTCCAGCCATAGGCGAAGATGAGCGAGCCATCGACCACCCTCGGCAGAAGCTCGCGCTTCTGCTCCTCGGTCGCGCATTCCTCGATATTCATGCCCGCATAGCAGGTGGCCATGATGTAAGGCACGGACACGGCGAGGCTGCGGCGCGACAATTCCTCGATCGTCACCATGGTGGCGAGGATATCGCGCCCCGTGCCGCCATATTCCTCGGGCACGGTCAGCCCCATCATGCCAAGATCGGCGAGCTTCCGGAACACTTCGCGCGGGAAGTGATTGTCCTTGTCCCACCGGCCGGCCTCGACACGGGGCATTTCCCTGTCGATGAAACGGCCCAGCGTCGCGCGAAGCTGACGGATGTGATCGGGCTCGGCGAAGTTCATCACTTCCCCCGGCCGAAGACGGGCTGGCGCTTCTCGCGGAAGGCCGACACCGCTTCCTGATGGTCGGCGCTGATATTGGACAACGCCTCATAAGCAAGAGAGGCGTCCATGATCGAATGGGCGAGCTGCTTCAGGCCGATATTCGCCGACACCTTGCTCCATCGGATTGCCTTGGTCGCGCCGCGCGCCAGCCGGTCGGCAAAGTCGTCGACGCGCTTGTCGAGTTCGCCCGCCGGAACGGCATGGTTGATGAGACCGATACGCGCGGCCTCGACAGCGCTCATGAGATCGCCCGTCATGAGATATTCCTTGGCGCGCGCATAGCCGATGAGCTGCGGCCAGATCACCGCGCCGCCATCGCCCGCCACAAAGCCGACGCTCACATGCGGATCGCCGATCTTCGCCGTTTCGGCCGCGAAGATCACGTCGCAGAAAAGCGCGATCGTGGCGCCGAGCCCTGTCGCATGTCCGTTCAGCTTGGCGATGACCGGCTTTTCGCAATCGAGCAGCGAGAAGACGATCTGCTTGCCCTCGCGCGCGGTCTTCTCGAAGAGCACCGGGCGGTCGATCATGCCCTGCATCCAGTCGATATCGCCGCCTGACGAGAAGGCGCGGCCAGCGCCCGTGATGACGATGATGTCGCTTTCCGCATCGTTCGCCGCATCGACGAAGACGCGGGCCAGCTCCTCATGCATGAGCCCATCGACAGCGTTGAGCTTGTCGGGGCGGTTGAGCGTGATGGTCAGCACGCGCTCGCGACGCTCGAAAAGCAGCGTCTGGTAGTTGGAAAAATTCATGATCGCCTCTCGCTTCCGGATTGGGTTTCCAGCCTCCGCGCCTCTGGAAACAGCTTCAGGATTGCCACGACGCGGATTCGCTTTCCGGAAACCCCGATTTGGCCAAATGGTAGGCATCCGAGAATTATGAGTCAACAGTCACTGACTAATGATTCATTTTTTGACGCAAGGGAAGCGCTGCCTCGCGGCACAATTCTTCAGACGTCGGATGACAGAAGGAGCGCGCGCCCCTGAATGCGCGCCCTTGCGCCCGCGTACGAGACGCTAGGAGAGACCACCCCGGATGATCTTCATATAGGCCCTGACGACCTTTTCCGGCAGCTTCCTGTGTCTCTCATTGCCCTTGACGTAGCGCAGGTAGAGATAGCTGCGGGCCGCCATCATCATATAGGCGACCGTCTCGAGTTCGTCGCGATCGAAATTGCGGATCTCGCCTCGCTTCACGGCGCGCTCAAGCGCCACGAGATAGCGATCGGCGAGGATCTTGAAGTGCTTGCGATGCGCGAGCGGCGCGGCCGTCTCCGCCTCGTTCAGAACGCGGATGAAGCCCGGATTGGCGTCCAGATATTCGAAGAAGGCGCGAAAGCCGCGCTCCTCCATGTCGTAAATGTCCCTGGAGCCGCGCACCCGCTCGCGGATGAAGTCGAGCATGGCGACGCCGGCATGGGGAAGAAGCTCGTCGAACAGCTCCTGGCGAGAGCCGAAATAGAGATAGAAGGTACCCTGCGCGAAGCCCGCCGCCTCCGTGATCCGGGAAATCGAGGCGCCCGCATATCCATGCTGGCGTATCACGCGCGTGGCCGCATCGAATATGGCCTCACGCACATCCGCCGAGCGTTCCTCGCGCGACAATCGCTTGCGGGGACGAACGGGGGCTGGCGGCACGGATTTTTTGTTGCGGACTTTCTCAGCGGTCTTTCTCACGGTGTCCTCTCGTCGCGCGCGCCACATCGAGGGTTTGGGCATACAGGGGCCGGGCGAGATATTCCGTCCTGGCCGCTTCACCGGCTTGCTCGGGGCATTGCAGGCCGCCTCTGGCTTGCGCCCTGTCTTCCCGGCAAGGAAAGCGGGCGGAAAGCCCCGCTCCCGCCCGGCGGTGAACGTACAACTTCGCGCCCGAAGACAGCAAGGGCAGCAGCCAACTTCGTGAGCTTCTTCGCAAATAAAGTCCGCGGCGGCGTTCCGAATCGCCCCGGCGGGCGGCCATGCGCCTTTCGGGCGCGATTCGGAACCTGGTGAAGGCCGGCCGATGCGCCTCAGGCCAATCCGAGCCTCGGGCGCACCCACTCGGCCATGCGGGCGATCGCGTCATCGGCCTCCGGAGCATGCCCGGCCATGAACTCGAAGACGTGCTGCATGTCGGGGAAGAGATCGAGCCTGACCTCCACGCCGGCCTGCTTGGCGCTTTCGGCAATGCGACGGCTGTCGTCGAGAAGGGTCTCGGCCTCGCCAACCTGGATATAGATCGGCGGAAAGCCTCTGTAGTCCGTGTAGAGAGGGTTGGCCAGCGGATGCTTCGGATCGCCGTTCTCGCCGATGAAGAGGCTTCCAAGCGCCGTCGTCGTCTCCCGCGACACCAGCGCATCGCGATGACCGTTGCTGTCATAGGTCGCGCCCGACGTGTCGAGCCCCGCCCAGGGCGACATCGGCATGGTGGCGACGGGGAGCGGCAGCCCCTGCTCGCGCGCCCCGGCGATGGTCGTCAGCGCGAGCGCCCCGCCCGCCGAATCGCCCGTGAGCGCGACATGCTCCGGCTTCAGCCCTTCGCTCGTCAGGAGCCAGCGATAGGCCCGCACCATGTCGTTGACCGGGCCGGGATGCGGGTTCTCGGGCGCAAGGCCGTAATGCACGATGAGCGCGCGGCAGCCGACGGCCTTCGCGATATGCGCGAAGAGCTTGCGATGGCTGTACATCGAGCCGACGACATAGCCGCCGCCATGCGAACAAAGGAGCACGCGGTCCGTAGCGCAGCCTTTCGGTATGGCCCACATGGCGGGAACGCCGCCCGCATCGACCTCGATGTAATCGACGCCGCCGGGCTCCGCCGTCACGTCGCCCCAATGACCGAAAAGGCGCCGCAGCTCCTCCACGGACATGTCGGGATTGGCGGTCATCGCATCGACCCACCCCTTGTACAAATTCTTCAGATCATCCGATTCCCGGCTCGCCATGAATTCCTCCCGACATAAGTTCCGGATTGGCAACATGACGAAATACTAGTGAGCGAAATTTCTCTGAGTCAACAGTCAGTGACTATCAACTCATATGAACAGCAAGCGTGCACGATTTTCGCATGGACGTAAAAACGTCCGAATTTCAGACACTATTTGATCTTCTGCACCAACGACCGCGCTTTTCCGTAATTGAACACTCGTTGTATCTATTTACAACGAGCGTTCAACATGCGCATGCTTTCAGGGAGATCGGGGAGAGATCGACGAGCCGGCAGCGCCGGCGCCACAAGGGAGGAACTGCGTCATGCCCATGACCGTCAATCGCATCGTCACCGGCCACAACGCAGAGGGGAAATCGACCATCCTCTTTTCCGACAACGGAACGAATGTGACGCATATTCCATCGTGGAAGGGCCTTTACGTGACCGAACTCTGGGTCACGAACGAGACGCCGGCCGACAATTCCGGCCATGAGGACCGCTCGCTCCGACCGATGAGGCACGATCCGGCGCCGCGCGGCACGATCTTTCGTCTGGTCGAGATTCCGCCCGAATCGCAGACGACCTTTGACGCTGTGGGAATCTTCGACGAGCTGGGCAGCGAGAACAAACCTACCTCCGAGGACAGCGCCCGCCACCCCTCCATGCACAAGACGAACTCCATCGACTATCTCGTCGTCATCAGCGGCGAGTGCATCATGGGCATGGATGAGGGCGAGATCGTCGTGCGTCAGGGCGACTGCATCGTCCAGCGGGGGACGAATCACGCCTGGATCAACAAGACGGACAAGCCCTGCCTTCTCGCAGTCATTCTGATCGACGCAGTCCCGGCGCCATGACAGGCGGCAAGAGCGGTTGTCTCCCGCCGTCCGGCTTGCTATCGGTGTCGAGGTTTCCGCTCGATGCCGGACGTGTCACGATGAAGAGCCGAATATCAGGACGCGGCGAGAAGACGGCGAAGGACGCCCTCCGGGGAACGCGGCGCGACGGGCGCGCGACGAGGCAGGCGATCCTCATGACGGCCGAACGGCTCTTCGCCGAGTCCGGGCTCGATGGCGTCTCGATCCGCGAGATCACCAGCGCCTCGGGTGTCGATCTCGCGCTGGTGAACTACCATTTCAAGTCGAAGGAAAATCTTTTCGCTGCGACGCTGTCGATGCGCATCGACGAGATGAACGGCAAGCGTCTCGCGCTTCTCGATCAGGTCGAAATCGCCGAATACAGCATGCGCACGCTGCGCGACATACTCGATGCGTTCACGAAACCCTATGTGGGCCTGACGCGCAAGGAACAGCGCGATCTGTCCAACTATCGCCGCCTCGTCGCGCTGGTCGCCAACTCCCAGCGCTGGCAAGCAGTGATTTTCGAGCAGCATTATGACCCGACGACGAAGCGCTTTATCGAGGCGCTGCACCAGACGCTGCCGAGTGCTGACCCGGCCAAGCTCTACTGGTCCATGAGCTTCTTTCTCGGCGCGATGGTGAACGCCTTTGCCGAGACGGGGCGCGTCGACAGGCTCTCCGGCGGCCTTTGCCATTCCGGACGGCTCGAGGACATCCGCCGCAACATCGTGGATTTCATGATCGGCGGCCTCCTGCAAAGCGCCGGCATTGGCGAAAGACAGATGAAAGGAGGCCGCGCATGAGGCTCGTCACCGTCGCGTCCCGGGAGGACGGACGCGAATGGATCGGCGTCATCCGCGAGGGAGCGGACGGCCGGATCGTCGATCTTGCGAGAGGCGCGGCCGCGACCGGCGCGCATGCGGCCGAAGGCTTCTTCACCTCCATGCTCGCCCTCATCGAGGCCGGCGAACCGGGCCTGGAGGCGGCACGCACACTTCTCGCACGCGCCGAGCGCGGAAATGCCGGGGGCTCAGGCGCGGACTGGGGCTCGGTCGATCCCGCAAGCGTCCGCCTGCGAACGCCGCTGCCCAACCCGCCGCAAGTCCGCGATTGCCTGATCTTCGAGGACCACCTGAAAAATTCCTTCACGGCACTGCGCAGGAAAGCCGCCGCCGCCGCGCCCGATCCCGAAGCGGCCTTGCGCGAATATGAGGCAAAGGGCCTCTACACCATCCCGCCGGTCTGGTACCAGATACCGATCTACTACAAATGCAACAGGAATTCGGTCATTGGCGGCGGGGAGGACATCGTCTGGCCGGCCTATTCGGACCTGCTCGACTTCGAGCTGGAGCTTGGATGCTTCATCGGGGCGCGTACGACGGACGTCGACGAGGAAGAAGCGGAACGGCGCATCTTCGGCTATTCGATCTTCAACGATATGAGCGCGCGCGACACGCAGAGCGTGGAAATGCAAGGCATGCTCGGGCCGACAAAGAGCAAGGACTTCGACACCGGCAACATCATCGGCCCCTGCATCGCAACCGCCGATTCGGTCGACATCAACAATCTCACCATGATTGCCCGGGTGAACGGCGAGGAATGGGCGCGCGGCAACTCCGGCAGCGCCTATTGGAGCTTCGGCAAAGTCATCTCCTACATGTCGAGATCCGAAACTCTGGTGCCGGGCGAGTTCATCGGCTCCGGCACGGTCGGCAGCGGCTGCGGTCTGGAGCTTGACCGCTTCCTTCAGCCGGGAGACGTGATCGAACTCGAGGTCGAAGGCATCGGCGTCTTGCGCAATCGCGTCACCCCCCCGCCAAAAACGCGCTGACGCGCTCTGCCCCCTCTACAACCACCAGCATAGGGCGCGCCTTGAATGCGCCCGGCATTTCGCCCTGCCCGCCCCTCCTGTCGGCGTCGCTAGGAGAAGCGCCTTGTCGTCCGTACAAAGAAAAATCCCCGCTAGTGAGGGGCACTAGCGGGGAAGTTGGGGAGGAACGCCTCAGCTAGGCGTATCTGCGCCGCCGGATGTTGGCAACGGCGCAGGCTATCGGGCTCCTTGCAAAGCCCGATCCTTTGAGACGCGCGGACACACTCTCCCTCAGTCCGCGACGTCCATGCTCACCACGGAGCAATCTGAAAATTCGCCGCCGGCTCGTTTGCGCCAGAGCGGCCGGCGCTCACGCGATTTCGTCCGGCCGGTCCTCTCCGCTCTTGCAGCGGGCGCGAAGCACATGCTTCAGAACCTTTCCGGACGCCGTGCGCGGCATTTCGGCGATGACGAAAAGGCGCTCAGGAATCTTCTGCCTTGCGAGCTTCGCTTCCTCCAGGAAGCGCGCCATCTCCTCAAAGCCGAACGAGGCGCCCGGACGCGGCACCACATAGGCAGCCGGCGTTTCGCCCATGCGCGGATGGGGCATGGCGACGACCGCCGCTTCTGCAACGGCGGGATGCTTGTGAAGAATGTCCTCGATCTCCTTGGCGCTGATGTTTTCGCCGCCGCGAATGATGAGATCCTTCTTGCGGCCGCTGATCGTGAGGTACCGGTCATGGCTGATGAAGCCGATATCGCCGGTGCGGAAATAGCCTTCCGCATCGAAAGCATCGAGCGTGTCCTGCCAGCGCGTATAGCCGAGCATGAGTTCGGGGCCGCGGGTCAGGATTTCGCCTTCCTCGCCGGGCGCGACCAGGCTTCCATCCTCCGGGTTCACGATGCGAACCTCGTGATTGACGATGCAGCCATCCGTCACGGCGCCAAGCTCGAGCGGATCGCCTTCCGCAACGCCGAGCGAAACGGTCGGCGCCTCGCTGCTGCCATAGACGCGGAACGCGAGGCAACTCGGCAGAACGCGGCCGGCGCGATGGATGATCTCCGGCGGAACGGGCGCGCCGCCGCAGGCGAAAAGCCGCAAGGTCGGTAGCGTCGCCTGGCGCCGCTCAAGCTCGGTCACGAGCTCGACCAGGAAGGGTGTGGCGCCGATGCTGAACGTCGCCCCGTGCCCGGCGATGAGGTCCACCGCGTCCGACGCATCCCAACGATCCATGAAGACGATCTTGATGCCGAGCGCGAAGCACAATTCAAGCGCGTAGATGTAGCCCGTGATATGGGTCACGGGCGAAGGCATGAGCACGACATCGCCGCGCTTCAGAGCCCAGAAGCTCGACACGGCGTCGACTTCGGCCTGGAGCGTGTTGTGGCTGTGAAGGACGCCCTTCGGATCGCCCGTTGTACCCGATGTGTAGAGAAGGAGCTTGATAGCGTTCGGATCGACGCCGCTCTCGTCGGTGTCGCTCTCGTTCGCCGTCCAGGCGGAAAAGGATTCGTATCCCTCCCTTTCCGCGCGCACCAGCACGACATCGCGCAGCTCCGGAAGGTCCGGCTTCAGGCGCTCCACCATTTCGAGATAGTCGATGCTGCGGAACCGCTCGGGAATGAAGAGCGCGCGCGTTCGCGAGTTCTTCAGAATGAAGCCGACCTCGGCGTCGCGGTAGATCGGAACGATGGGGTTCACGATGAAGCCGCCAAGGCTCGCCGCGACATTCAGGATCGCGGTTTCGTACCAGTTGGGGAGCTGGAAGCTCAGGACGTCGCCGGCCTTTAAGCCACGCTGGCGCAGCGTCGCGGCAAGCGCGTGCGCCTGCCTCAGCACATCGGCGTAAGTGAGCTTCTCCGCGCCATCCACCACCGCAATCTCGGTGCCCATGTCGCGCGCACGGGCAGTGGCGCTTTCCGCAAGCGTCACACCACGCCACTCGCCGCTTGCCGTGAAGCGCTCGATCATCTCAATGGTAAGCCGCGTCTTCCAGCCGCTCACATCCGCGACCGGGTCAGCCTTTTTTCCCGGCATCGGCTTACACCTCCGCCATATCGGCGGCCGGTACCTCGACACGCACGGCCTCGATCGCACCGGCGCGCTTGCGGCAATGAATGTCCTCAAGCTCGCCCGCGAAGGTGCAGCAGAAAAGCGTGCGGCCGTCGCTGCCGCCAAGCTGGCAGGCCACGGCGCGCTTGCCTTCGCACTTCACGACATGTGTCACCCTGCCACCCTCTAGGACGCGCACGAACTCGCCGGTATTGAAGCAGGATACCCAGATGCCGCCTTCCGCATCCGCGCAGATACCGTCAGGCGAGCGGTCGCCGAGATCGGCATAGACGCGGCGGCGCGAAAGCCTGCCATTCGCCGCCCGGTCGAAGGCCGTGAGGCGGTTCGACCAGGTTTCGGCGACGACGAGCGAGCGGCCGTTATTCTTGATGACCATTCCGTTCGGGAAATCGAGTCCGTCGGCCACGACGCGCACCGAACCGTCCGTGTCGACAAGCAGCAGATCGGCGAGCTTCTGCTCCGCGCCACCAAAGAGATCGTAGCCGAAATTTCCGACATAGATGCGGCCATTCGGATCGACGATCATGTCGTTTGCGTCGCCCCGCGCATGTTTCGAGAGGTCGGCATATTCCGCGAGGCCGGGCCCGACGATCTTCATCAGCTTGCGGTCGCTCATGGAGACGACGATCGGCGTACCGTCATTGAGGAAGCCGAGCCCGGAAGGCCGCCGGGAAACGTCGCAAACCAGTTCGCGGTTCCCGTTGGCGGCGATGCGATAGACGCGGAAGTCCCACATGTCGGACACCCAGAGGCGATCCTTGTGCCAGCGCGGTCCTTCCGGAAACACGAAACCGTCAGCCAGCATCTGCGCTTTAAGAAGCTTCATTCGATCACCTCACAAAATCTTCGTAGTTCCGTCCCTGGGCAGCCGATCGGCATCGGCGCTCCGGCCTCTGTGGTGCTGTCACCGGCGCTGAACGAGTTCCACAACATTGCCGTCCGGGTCCCGCAGCATCGCGATCACGACACCGGGTAGCAGTTCCTGTTTTTCCATTTCATAGGTTCCGCCCGACCTGTCGAAGCGCTCGCATGCCTCGTCGATATTCAGGATCGCAAAGGTCAGATAGCGAATGCCGAGCGCGGCCATGAGACCCTGTGGGACCGCCATCGGAACCGTCTTCGGATCGACGAGCTTGACGAAGCTCTCACCGAAGCGGAGCCGGTGCATCAGCCCGAAGGGCAGCGGAACTTCCTCGAGCTTTTCCAGTCCGAGCACGCCGCAATAGAAATCGAGACTCCTCTCGATGTCCCTCACGACGATGCCGATATCGACACATTGCTTTGCCGGCTTGAGCGCCATTCTTTCCTCCATTCCGGTTTCAGGCTTCGGGAGCCGGAGAAGTGTGATCGAGGCGGGAGCGCGGATGCGGACCCGCCTCGACCTTGAGTTTCGAGCGTTACTTCGCGGCGGCTTCGAGCTTGCCGAGGGTCACGTCGTTTTCCGTCACGCCGCGCCGGTTGGCCATGGCGTCGGCCTCCTGCAGATAGACGAAGCCTTCCTGCCGCTTGATGTCGAAGCAGAGGCCCTGCCTCGGCGTCATGGACAGGATGCCGTCGTCACCCTTGATCGGCGTCGTCATGACGAAGGAGATCTTCGCGAACTCGCCCGACTTGTCGTAGTGCTCGACGTTGTAGATGCGCGGGAACTTCGTATCCATGTAGAGGATGCGCTTGCTGTAGGGATGCTCACCCGGCATGCCGAGTTCGATCGCCCAGACTTCGCGCGGCTCCCATTCGACGTTTTTCGCCGGCATGGAGAAGGGCTTTTCCTGCGTGTTGACGGTCGGATACTTCTCCGCGTTGGTCGCGCCCGACGGGTTCACCAGCGTCAAGGGAAGATGCGCGACAGCGAGAACGTGCCGCTTGCCGATGAGCTTGGCCGTGGGATACCAGCTCGGGCGTCCGCTGAGGCCGTCATACTCGTCATTGAGCTGCACGCTGCCCGCCATGTTATCCATCCAGGAGCTGCCCGAAAGCTGGCGCGTGCGGCGGACCGACTTCACATAGGCCCAGTTGTCTTCCAGACGCTTGCTGTCATAGCGGACCGTGAAGATGCCAAGCCCCTTGATGTCGAAGGGCTCGACGGCGAAGAGAAGCTGCTTCTTCACGAGCGTGCCATCGCCGAGCACCGGCTCGCCGGTCTGGCGGCCCTTCATCTTCAGCGAGAAGGTCCACCAGCGCTGCGCGCGGTCGAGACCACGGTTCGAGTCGACGAACAGGAACGTATAGCTGCCGTCGAAGCTGTTGCCGTAGGTGTTCTGATAGTAATAGTTGTTGAGCGCCTTGAAGCCCGCCAGCGGATCGTTGACATCGATATCCGGGAAGGGCGTGCCCGCCTTGTAGCCGGTCACTTCCTTCGTTTCCGGGTCGATCTTCACCTCGCCGGCATATTTCTTCGTGTTCTCGATGTCCTCCTGCGGCACCGGAATCTCTTCCGAGGCGCGGAGCGGAATCTTGAGATTGTAGTTCTTGATCAGGACCTCAACCTTGTCGGTGATGAGATCCTTGATCTTGTGCCCCTCGAAGGTGTCTTCCTTCACCTGGTCGAAGTTGCTCGCGTCGATGACATCGCCGGGCTTGAGCTCGGCGGCGTTCGCCGCGGACATCGCGAAGACTGACGCAAGAGCAACGAGCGTCGAGCTTCGGAGAATGACTGACTTCTTCATAACGTTTCTCCTGGAGTTAAGCGTGCTCTCGGATCAGAACAGCCGCGTGATGCGCACAACGAACTGGTTGTGGCCTGCGAAGTAGCCGAAGAGGTGGGCGTCATCGGAATTGACAGGGAAGCCCGGCGTGGGGGTTGCCTTGCCGCGCGAGAAGAAGATGTCGGCCTCGGCCCGGAAGCGCCAATTGTCACCGGCGACCACTTCGACCGACGGAATGATGAAGCCGCCGGAATTCCACGGATCGATGCCCATGGCGAGCGTCGGATTGATCGTGTTGCTCGCGAAATTGGTCGCGAGGATCGCCGTGAGGACGGTTGAATGCTCCGCCTTCGGCGCCGTGAAGCCGGCGAGATCGACGATCTGGTCGGACTTCTTGTAGTCGAGGATCCACTTGTCGAAGACCTGGAACGACAGGAAGGAGTCGCCGCTGGTGCCGAGTGTCGACTTGAGGTCGATGGGCTTGTCGATGCGCAGCATCGACATGATCGTCTTCTTCTTGATCACGCCGCCAAAGCCGGCCGGGAAGGTGAAGCCCACATTGTAGGGAGCGTTCTTCGTGTAGACGATTTCGGTGCTGACGATCGAGTCGATGGCTTCGACCTGCGTGCTCGCGGTCACGCCGAGAAGATCGATCTCGGGGAAAATCCAGTCGCCGAACGGCCCCGACGGCGTCTTGCTATAGGGCGCGAAAGCCGAATTGACGATCGGGTCGGGATTGAAGGTCCGCATCGCGGCGATCGAGTAAGTGACGCCGCCGGCATCGCCCTTCCAGCGCACGCCGCCCGTTACATGGTCGGCATCACCTTCCGGGTGATTGTAGTCGTACTGCATCGTCTGCAGGCCGTTGAGGAAATCGAGGCCGCCGAAGCCCGACGGCGTCCAGCGTCCGCCATAGAGATCGTAGGTGTTGCCGATGTCGCGCTTGCGGTCGAGGCCGGGACGCACAATCACCTGTAGCGCGCCGTTCGCCGACGGCACCTGAATCATCGCGTTTGCCAGCACGAGCGGCTTTCTCAGCTGCTCGTTCTCGGGCTCGAGGAACGAACGCCAGCGATAGTCGTAGCCATGGATGAGGTCCATGGCGCGGAAGAAGTCTGTCTCGCCCCAGACGACCTGCTGCTTGCCGAGGCGCAGCTTGATGTTGTCGCTGACGTCGATATCCGCATAAAACTCGCGAAGATCGGTCTCGTCATACTGGTCCATGACCCGGCTGCCGGGGCCGCCAGGGAAGACGCCGTTCGTCTTCGATTCCAGATCGCGAATATAGGTCGTCTTGACCTCCTTGTTCGCGCGGACAATGGCCTTCCACGCGATCGGGCCGGTCTTGAAATCGGTGTCGAAGAGCGCCTCGCCGCGGAGCATCGAGAGGCTGCCGCGATCGTTCTGTGTCGTCTGCGAATCATCCTGCAGATTGATCGACGCCCAACCACGGAGCCAGCCATTCACCTGGATGTCGCTGATCGGATCTTTCAGGCTGAAGTCGCCGGCGGCCGCCGCGTTTGTCATCGTCAGGCCAAGCCCGACGGCAAAAGCCGCTCCAATCGCAACTGAACCGTATTTTGGTCGTACACTTCGTTTCACGGGTAAACCTCCCCCTTGTGAAGATTGGACTCGAACAGTTTCACCAACCTCGTCACTTGCCGGCCGGGCCGGCCGTCATGCGGCGCCGACGAGACCCGCCGTCATCTTGGCTGCACCCTGCCGGCGACCCACGACGAAGGCCGGCTTGAAGACGTAGACGAGTGCAGGCATCAGGATCAGAGCTGCGGCCGCCGAAATGGTCAGCCAGATCGCGATCAGCGCGGCCATTTCCGACTGGAGACGCAGCGAGGAGAACGACCACAGGCTGACGCTGACGACGAGCGTGAGCACGGTGGTGAGCACACCCATGCCCGCGCTATGCAGCGCATCCCGGATCGAACGATTGAGATCGCCGTCATGGTGCATCTCTTCGCGGATCGCATCGACGACGTAGAACGAGTAGTCGACGCCGAGACCGATGCCGAGAGCGACGACTGGCAGCGTGTTGATGTTCATGCCGATGCCGTAATAGGCCATGTAGCTGAACGTCAGCGTGTTCGAGAGCACGACCGGGATCATGAAGAATGTTCCCGCGGCCAGCGAACGGTAGGTGACCGCTGCCAGGAGGACGAGGATGAGGAGCGCGAAGGCGATCGCCTCGATCTGGCCAGCAAGGATCACGTCATTGACGGCAGCGAGCACACCGGCAAGACCACCGGCCAGCAGATACTCGCCCTGGGGCGGCGGATTGGCGGCCGTGAACTCCTGAATACGCGCAACGGTGCTGCGGATCGTGTCGCCCTGATGATCGCGCAGGAAGAGCGTGACCGAGGCATTGCGATAGTCCGGCGAGACATAGCGCTGCAAGTCGCCGGGATCGGAACCCGACACGAAGAGATAGCCGAGTTCGCCGTTGACGCCGGCATTGGGGCCGGGCTCCAGATAGCGCGGATTGCCTTCATGGAGCGTGCGGTTCACCGCGGGCAGCACGTCGACGATCGAAAGGCTGCCGCCTACCTCCGGCTGCGCTTCCATGTAGCGCTGCAACGCTTCCATGTTGGAAAGCATCGCCGGATCCTTGATCGTGTCGCCCTTGTCGCCGGAAAGCACGACGAACATGCGGTCGGCGCCCTGGAAGACAGAATTCAGCGCCCTCGCATCCACGTTATAGGTCGCGTCGGAATGGAGGATCGGCGAGCCCGGATTGGCGTCGCCCACTTTCAGGTTGAGGGCGTAGATGCCGGAGCTCATGAGGATTGCGAGCGAGGCAAGGATGACGGCGTGGCGCCACTGCGACGTTGCGAGATAGGAGCAGCCGCGCAGCAGGACATGCATCGGCCCCTTCAGATTGATCGGATGCGCAAACCGGATCGGACCCTTGATCCATGTCGTCGCGACACCGGGAAGAATGACCGCGCAGAAGGCGAGGCTCAGCACCCAGAAGCCGCCGATGAAGGCAATCTTCTGCAGAACCGGAATGGGCGTCATCGCGACCACGATCATGCAGCCCGCATCGGCGACGACGGCAAGCATGGCGGGCCTGAAGAGCTTTTTCAGGGCAGCGCGCGCGGCGCCCTCGGATGTCGGTTCGATTCCGGCCGTGAGCTTGTGATCGAATCGCTGGACGATCTGGATCGAATTCGAGATCGCGAGCGCGGTGATCAGAAAGGCGACCACGACCACGAGCGGATCGAGGTTGAAGCCGAGCGCTCCGGCAAAGCCGATCGCCCAGACCGCGCTCGTTCCCGCGGCAAGCAGCGGAATGATGGTGCCGTGCCAGGTGCGCGCGATCACGAAGAGCACCAGGAAGAGACAGACGATGGTGCCGAGGAAGAGGCGCTCCGTCTCGCCGAAATAATGGATCACCCAGCCATAGAGCATCGGCTCGCCGACCACGCGGATCTCGATATCCGGCGTCTTGTTCTCGTTGATGATGTGCGTGATGCTGTCGTAGAAGACGCGGTAATCGAGCAGGTGGTCGTAGAAGTCGACCGTGATGAGCGCCGCCTTGAAGTCACGCGACACATAGGCGCCATAGACGAGCGGGTTGTTCGTGATCGCGCGGCGAAGCTCGTAGAGATCCTCATCCGTCCTGGGAAGGTCCGGCCACATCAGCGGATTGGTGGCAATGCCTTCCGTCGTCGCGGTGATTTCCTTGAGCTTCTTCGAGGCGAGCGACGTTACCTGGAAGGGATCGGCGCCGGGAATGAGGGCGACCTCCTCCGTGATCTTCTTGATCTTCGCGAGCACCGGGAGGTTGAGGATATCGCCCTCTTTCACCTCGATCATGATGCTCACGATGTTCGAGCCGCCATAGGCCTGCTTGAACTGCTCGTTGACCTTCACGAAGGGATGATTGCGCGGCAGGAGATCGCCGAAGACCGTCTTGATCTCGACGCGGCTCGCGAAGGCGGCCATCACCGCCGTGACGATCAGCAATGCAACGACGACTGTCTTGCGCGATGCGCAGCACCAGTCCAATACCTTGTCAATCACGGGACTGCTCCGTTGTATCGTTGTTTTCGGACGGCATCTTCACGATGTTGACGCCACGGCCGACCAGCGCGTATTTGCCATCCGACCCGGCGCCCTGCGTGTGCCAGCCGGAATCGGTGAGGCGCGATCGATCGGTCCACTGCTTTCCGTCGGCCGAGCCGATCAGCAGCAGGCCCTTGTCGCCGGAAAGCACCCAGCGGCCGCCATCCCAGAAGGCATCAAAAATGTGCTGTTCGGAGAGTTTCGGGACGATGCTCCAGCTCTCGCCGCCATCATGGGTAACGAGAACGACACCTTCCGTTCCCGCCGCGACGCCGTTCTCCCTGTCGCGGAAATAGACGCTGTTGAGGCTCGACTTCACCGGGCTTTCGATTTCCACCCATGTCGCGCCCGCATCCGTCGTCATCTGGATATGGCCGAACTCGCCGACGACGATGGCCTTGTTCTCATCGACGAGCGCGACGTCGTTCCACGAGGCATCGACGGGCGTCGAGACGGCATGCCATGAGGCGCCGTAATCGCGGGAGGCTATGATGGTGCCGAATTCGCCGACCGCCATGGCCTGGCCGTTGGCAAGGATGCGGACGCGGACGAGCTTGTTCGTCTTGTCGACGCCTTCGGGAGCGGCGGAGGGTTCCCACGACTTGCCGCCATCGGAAGTGAGGAGGATGGTGAGATTGTTTCCGACGACGACGGCGCGCTCGCCGTCCCATGTCGCGATGCTCTGAAGGTGCGTCGTCGCGCCTGACGGCTGACGCTCCCAGTTCGCGCCCTCATCGCTGCTGCGGATGATCTTGCCATTGCTGCCGACCGCCCAGATCTGATCCCTGGCGGGCATCACCACGCCGAAAAAGAGATCACGCTGTTCGATCGAAGGCGGCTCGACGCCGACCGTGCGCACCGTCGGCTTGATGAAAAAGGCGCCGTACAAAAGGAGCGCGACGATGACCGCCGGCAGCGCGCCTCCGACGAAGGAGGCCAGACGCTTTGGCGCGGAGGTGGGCTGCCCACCCATTGATGGGGTGACTTTCTGATGCATCTTACTTTCCGGATTTGGGTTTTCGGAGTTGAGGAGCCCGGCCGGCGCCCCTTCAAGGATGCGCCGCCTGCCGGGGGTCCCCGTCAGCCGCCGCGATCGCGCTCAGGACGCGATCCCGGCCCGGCCGGTCCTCGCACCTACACTGCCTCGGCGATCCGCGTTTCGGCGCGGCGCTCCCCGTTGCGGCTCGCCCGTCCAGCGAGAACGAAATCCGCATATCCGCTGGCGGCGGCTTCGGCGCAGTAGCGCCGGTAATTGCCGATGCCGCCGAAATAGGACAGGCCGGTGCTGGATTTGCCCGGCACATTGGCGCCGACATACCAGCTCTCCGTCAGCGGAAACAACGTCGCGCCGACCGCTTCCGTGCACAGCTTGCCCCAGTTGTCCTCGGCTTCGGGCCTGGGCTCGAGCGCGGCGAAACCATATTTGTCGAGAAAGCGGATGGCGTTTCCGACCCAGTCGATCTGCTCCTCGCACAGCAGCATCGGCTGGAAGAGCGGTGCCGGGCTTCCCGCCGCCGCGATGATGTACATGTTCGGAAAGCTGGCGCTCATCAGGCCGAGATGCGTGCGCGCGCCGCCGTCCCAGTGATCCTTGAGCGTGACACCGCCGCGGCCGCGTATGTCCATGCGCGTGAGAGCACCCGTCAGCGCATCGAAACCGGTCGCGAGTATGATCGCGTCGAGTTCATATTCCTCATCGCCGACCCTGAGCCCCTTCGGCGTGAATTCCTCGATCGGCGTCTTCCTGACGTCGACAAGGCTCACATTGTCGCGATTGAAGGCTTCGTAATAGCCATTGTCCGCGATGAGGCGCTTCGTCAGGACCGGGATGGTCGGCATCAGCAGTTCTGCCGTTGCCCTGTCCTTCACGCGCGCCCTTATCTTCTCGCGCAGGAAGTCGGCGAGCGTGTCGTTCGCCTCGCGGTTCGAATAGATGTCCGGATAGGTGTTGTAGAAGGCAAGGCCGCCGTTCTGCCAGCGCTCCTCGAAATGGGCGCGGCGCTCCTCCTCGCTCACTTCCAGCGCCGATTGCATGACGAGCGGCACCTGCTCGTAGTTGAGCGCAATCCACCCGCCGAACGATTGGTAGCGCTCCTTGTAGCGCCACTCGCCGTAATTCGCCTTCACCTTCTGCTGGTATTCGGGCGGCATCGGATGGTTGCGGAGGGGTACGGCGAAGGCGGGCGTTCTCTGGAACACATAGAGATGCGCCGCCTGCTCGCCGATGATCGGCGTCATCTGCACGGATGAGGAGCCCGTGCCCACGATGCCGACGCGCTTTCCGGTGAGGTCCACACCTTCATGCGGCCATTCGCCGGTGTGGTAGATCTTGCCTTTGAAGCTCTCCATGCCCTTGAAAGCGGGCTTGTTCGGCGCCGAGAGAAATCCCGTCGTCATGACGCAGTGGCGTGCGATGATGCGCTCGCCATTGCTCGTGCTCAGCACCCAGTGGTTCGCTTCCTCGTCGAAGATGGCGGAATTGATCCGCGTGTTGAACTGCATGTCCTTGCGCAGGTCGAGACGGTCGGCCACGAAGTTGAAATATTTCAGAAGCTCGGCCTGCGAAGCGTAGCGTTCCGTCCACTCCCACTCCTGCTGGACCTCATCGGAAAAGGCGAGCGAATACTCCATGCTTTCGATGTCGACGCGCGCGCCCGGATAGCGGTTCCAGTACCAGGTTCCGCCGACGCCGCTACCGGCTTCGTAAAGCCGCGCGCTAAGACCCATGCGCGGAAAGTGATAGATGGCGCAGAGCCCGGCGCAACCGGCGCCGATGATAGCAACGTCGAGTTCGGTCGTTTTGCCGGCGGCCGACTGCCCGCCCCGATCGATATTCGAGCTCACCAGGTCCTCCTCCCGCGTTCCGCAAGCCCGGCAACCCTCCGCCCCGGGCTCACTGTGACGATCTTCACATCACGGCTTATTTTCGTCCGTACACGTTGCGATCGTTTCCATTCGGTAAAAAAGCTAAGCCTCATTTTTTTATGAGTCAATAGTCAGTGACTGACTATTCATTTTCTCACTGGTCGCTTTTTCGCTTTATTGGCGGGCTTTTTTGCGCGCTCTCACTCGCCGCACACACAGCCGCCATGTGCGGGCCTCGCCTCTCCACCGGGCCCGCATCCCCAACGCATGTTTCGTCATCCCTTCCTCTGCGTTAACCGCATGAAGCGTGCCAATTGGGGCCAATCGATCTTCGGAGCCGGCATTTCAACGGCTTAGCGCGCGATGCTGACAGGGGGCCGCGTCGCAATGTGTCCGCGGTTCGGACAGTCTGTCGGACACTATGTCGGACAGGCAATCGGACAGTCCGCCGACAGAGGAGACCGGGCGAGGCAAAGAAAAAGGCCGGCATCTCTGCCGGCCTTTCTTGTTCGTGCCTTGCGGGCGTATCAGTTGCCGCCGCCGTCGATGTTGAGTTTCTGTCCGTTGGCGTATGGATTCGCGTCCGAGACGAGATAGACGACCGCCGCGGCCACCTCTTCGGCCGAGCAGACGTGACCGAAGGGGTGTTTGTCGTCGAGCTCGTGGATGTCCATGTCCTTCTTGCCGGCGCGCGCGGCGGCGAGCCTGCGGCCCATGTCGGTATCGGTGAGGCTCGGCGCCACGATGTTGGTGCGGATGCCGTATTTGCGCTCCTCCTTGGCAAGCGTCAGCGCCAGCGCTTCCGCCGCCGCCTTGCCCATATTGTAGGGCCCGCCATTCGCTGACATGTAGAGCGTCGCCACCGACGAAATGATGATGATGTCGCCGCGCTTCTCCTTGCGCATATGCGGGAGCACGAGCTTCGAGACGAAATGCGGCGCCATGGCATGCACGCGCAGCACGCGCTCGAGCTCCTGCGGATCGGTATCCGCGACCGCCTGGCCGCGCGAGGCGATGCCCGCATTGTTGACGAGGATGCCGATCGAACCAAAATCCTTCAGCACATCGGCGACCATCTTCTGGTCTTCCTCGAAATTCTCGACGGAGGCCGCATAGGCTTTTGCCTTGCGTCCGAGCTTGCGGATCGCCTCGACGGTTTCGTTCGCGGCTTCCTCGTCGCGGCGGTAATTGACCGCAACATCGGCGCCTGCCTGCGCGAGCGCAATGGCGATGGCCCGGCCGATGCCGCGCGAAGCGCCCGTGACGAGCGCGACGCGCCCGCTCAGTGAGATTTCCATCAATCCTCCCGTTTCTGGTTGCCGGCCATCCGCTTCTTCGGCGGCGGCTCAGTTGGTCGCATATTTCTTCATGTCCTGGCGCAATTCCGTTTTCAGGATCTTGCCATTGGCATTGCGCGGCAGCGGCTCATGCCGCAGCTCGATCTTCACCGGCACCTTGAAGGCGGCGAGGAGCCTGCGCACATGCGCCTTAAGCTCTTCCTCGCTCACCTCCTTGCCCGGCGCGATCTGCACGACGGCGCCGACCTCCTCGCCGAGCACCTTGTGCGGAATGGCGACGACGGCAGCATCCATCACCGCGGGATGGGCGTAGAGAGCGCCCTCGACCTCGACGCAATAGATGTTCTCGCCGCCGCGAATGAGCATGTCCTTCGCGCGGTCGAGAATGAAGACGAAGCCTTCCTCATCCACGCGGACGAGATCGCCGGAATGAAGCCACCCATCCGTGATCGCGGCGGCCGTCGCTTCGGGCTTGTTCCAGTAGCCCTTGACGATGTTCGGCCCCTTGATCCAGAGCTCGCCCACCTGGCCCGGGGCCACTTCATTGCCCTTCTCGTCGACGACCTTGAGATCGCAGACGGGCACGGCCGGGCCCGCGCTTTCCGGCCGGTTCTCGTAATCCTCGGCCGAGTTCTGCGTGGTGATGGACGAGGTCTCGGTGAGGCCGTAGCCATTGCCCGGCTGCACCTTCGGGAATTGCTGCTTGATGCGGGTGACGAGATCGGGCGCGGAGGGCGCGCCGCCATAGCCGATCGCCTCGACGCTCGATGTGTCGTGAAGCGCGAAGTTCGGGCTTTCGAGCACCTGCCAGACCATGGCGGGCACGCCGCCGAAGGATTGGATATGCTCCTGCTCGATCAGTTCGAGCGCGCGCTCGGGATTCCATTTGTGCATGAAGACGAGCTTGCCGCCGCCCGCATACATGGGAACCAGGATCGAGTGGCAGCCCGTGGCGTGGAAAAGCGGCACGGAGAGGAGCATGGAGCGCTGCGGCGCGTCGGGATCGGGCGCTGGCGGCGTCTCGCCGCGGCGGAGACAGGCGCGCGCCGGCGCATAGGCCGCGCTCATCAGATTGGTCATCATGTTGCGATGGGTGCCGAGCGCCCCCTTGGGCTTGCCCGTCGTGCCGGATGTATAGAAGATCGTCGCATCGTCATCGGGCTCGAGCCCCGGATCGGGCAGCGCGGCATCCGAGAGCTTCGCATAGTCTTCCGGCTTGCCGATCAGATTCTCGAGCGCGAGCGCATCGCCCAGCGGCTCGCGCGAGGCGCGCGCCGCGATGATGCCGGCGACCTTGAGGTCACCCATATGCGGCCTCAGCCTGTCGAGCCGCTCGCCATCGACCACCACGACCTTCGAGCCTGAATCCGTGATGCAATATTCAAGCTCCGCCCCGCTCCCCCAGGCATTGATCGGCACGGTGATGGCGCCGATGGCGGCCGCCGCCCAGAAGGCGATCGACCATTCGGGGAAATTGCGCATGGCGATGGCGACGCGGTCGCCCTTGCGGATGCCGAAGCGGTCGGCATAGACGCGGGCCAGCGCGCAGACGGCGCGATAGTGGCTGTCGAAATCGAGGCGCTCGCCCTCATAGACGATGAAGTCGCGCTTGCCCCAGCCCTTGCCGAGTTCGAAGATCGCGCGCAGATGCGGCGGCGCATTCTTGTAGACCCGGGTCGGAATGCCCCGGATCGTCACCGTCTCCATTTCGAAGGGCATACCCGGCGCCGTCAGCAGCCGGTTCGCTTCCGCGATGCTCATCGCGGGCCATTTCGTGTCGGCCATCTTCTCCTCCCCTAAGCGCGGTCAGCCAAAGCAAGCCCTCGAGCGAGGCTTGGGGAAAGGGCTTTGCGATGGCCCGCAAATTCGACCTGTCATTCGGGAGCAATTTCGCTGCCCGGAGGGTACCTCCGCCCACCGGACCACGCTCCCCATGCGGTCTTGTTTCAAATGCCGCCTGACATATGAAATAGACCTTTTGAGCGCGGATTTGAAGGCGGGAGGCGGCGCGCCGAAGCGCAAGCCGCCTTCCCTTGCGTCAAGAAGCGGGGGATATCAGAGGCCGAGCTTGCTGACGAAGCCCCGCTCCTCCGCGATCACGGCGGCAAAGCTCGGCCGCGCGTGGATCTCATTCAGATAGCGAACGAGATTGGGCCATGTCTTCGCGTCCGGTGCGTAGCCCGCATGGGCGAGATTGACGAAATGCGTCGCCACGGAAATGTCGGCGACTGAAAATGCGCCGCCCGCGAGAAAGGGCTTCGAGCCTATCGCGGCATCGAGATAGGTGAAGTATTTCGGCAGCTTTTCCGCGAGGGTCTTTTCGGCGGCGGCGCGATCGGGCTCCTTGCCCATCATCTTGGCCAGAACGACGGGGCGGAAGACGCCCATGCCGACATTGGCGGCGAACTCGGAGTCCGCATATTCCTCGAACCAGAGCGCGCGGCCATAGGCGAGATTGTCCTTGGGGTAGAGCGCGGGCTCGGGCTTCAGCCGCTCAAGATAGGCGCAGATGACGGAGCTGTCGGGGAGCGTCGCATCCGGCCCCGCCGCCTCGTCGCGCAGAACCGGGATGCGGCCGAGCGGCGAAATCTCCCTGAACCATTCCGGCGGCTGGAACGGGCTCACCTGCTCCAGCTTGTAGTCGAGGCCCTTCTCGGCCAGAAAAACCCGCACCTTGCGGACGAAGGGCGAGATAGCCCCTCCGTAGACGATCAATGACATTTTACACTCCCTGATGACGATGCCAGATGCTGCGTCGGCGGCTTTGCGCGAGGCAAGTCATTTGTAGATCCGAACGGTGCCGCTCTCCGCCGCCTTGCGGACGCGCCGCTTGCCTGAAATGACACATAGGATCACACGAGCCTATAATCCGGGGTGAATCGATAACCGGCAACGGGTGCAGAGGCCATGGGCAAAGTACTGGTGATCGAAGACGAGCCGCTCGTGCGCGACACGATCCTCCTCGCGCTCGAATCCGACGGGCACAGGGTCGTCACCGCGTCCGACGGCCGGGAGGGCATGATGAAGCTCGGCCTTCAGCCTTTCGACGTGGTGGTGACGGACCTCATCATGCCGGAACAGGAAGGGCTCGAATCGATCCGCATCATCCGCCGCGACTATCCCGGCACGCGCATCATCGCCATATCGGGCGGCGGGCGGCATGTGGGGACGGACTACCTCAAGGCGGCAAGTTTGCTCGGCGCCGATTACGCACTGCAGAAGCCCTTCTCCATGGCGCGGCTGCGCCAATGCGTGGCGGAGTGCCTCGCCCCCTGATCGGGCTCGAATTTCGGGGAGGGAATGGTACAGGCGCCCCGGATCGAACGGGGGACCTCTAGATCCACAATCTAGCGCTCTAACCAGCTGAGCTACGCCTGCACCGGCGGCGCGGGCTCCCTTGTGGGGACTTGCGGCCGATGCGGCCACCCTCGCGATGGCCGGGAACTTAATTCGACCTCCCCGCGAAGGCAAGGGCCACAAATGCAGGTTCGGCCACGGGCATCCGGGATCGCTCGGCCCCCCGCTCCGAGGCGCCGGACGGACGGCCTTGCATCTTGCCGCGCGCCTGAATCGCGTATAGTCGCCGGGGCCGATAATCCAGAAGGCAAATCATGAGCGAGCATCCGATCAGGACGGCATATATCGAGGCGAACGGCCTCGCCTTCGAAGTCGATATGTGCGGCGAGGGCGAGAAATTCGCGCTCTTTCTGCACGGATTCCCCGAGAACAAGTTCTCCTGGCGCTATCAGCTTCCGCTCCTCGCCGAGCTCGGCTACACGGCCTGGGCGCCCAATCTCAGAGGCTATGGGGGCACGTCTCGGCCCAAGGGGGTCGCCGCCTACCGCATGGAGAATCTCAAAGCCGACGTGGCGGGCCTCATCGACGCTGCCCGGGCGCGCGGCATCAAGGGGCCGGTGACCCTCATCGCCCATGACTGGGGCGGCGCCATCGGCTGGGCCTTCGCGCTTTCCGGCGACAGGCCGCTCGAGCGCTTCATCGTCATGAACCTGCCGCACCCCGCCCTCTTCCTTAAGGGCCTCAAGAGCTGGGCGCAGATCAGGCGCTCCTGGTACATCTTCTTTTTCCAGCTTCCCTGGCTCCCCGAAAAACTCTTCACCGCGCGCAATGCGGAGGCGATCGCGCAGGCCTTTGTCGGCATGGCGGTGACCGAGAGCCGCTTCCCGGAAAGCGTGCTCGCCGAATATCGCAAATCCGCGCTCATTCCCGGCGCGATGACGGCGATGATCAACTACTACCGCGCGAGCTTCCGCGACCGCAGCGGCGCCAGCGCGCTCAGCGAGCCGCCGATCCTCGAAACGCCGACCCTCATGCTCTGGGGCGAGGAGGACGCGGCGCTCGGCCGCGAGCTCACGCTCGGCACCGAAAAGCTCGTGAAGGACTTCACCATCCGCTATCTGCCGCAAGTCTCCCATTGGGTGCAGCAGGAAGCGCCGGAGGCGGTCAACGCCATGATCCGCGCCTGGATCGAGGGCCGTCCGGTGCCGCAGGCGGGTCCCAGAGGTCAGCTCCTCATCGAAGGCGGGAGCACGGCCCCGGAGCGCCAGGGCAACTAGAGAGCGAAGCGGCCCAGCGCGCCCGCGACGCCGCGCACGATCCATTTTGGCGCGGCGCGTGCGGCGATGCTCGCCGCGAAATTGATCGCACCTGGCACGCGGATCACCTCGCCCGCCATGCAGGCGGCATAGCCCTGCGCCGCCACATCGTCGACATCGCCGATGAGGAAGGGCGGCACTTGCGAGGCGGCGGCGTTCCCCTCCTTCGCGCGCTCCACCATGCTCGTCTGCGTGATGCCGGGGCAGAGAGCCGTCACGCTCACGCCCGTGCCCTTGAGTTCCTCGGACAGCGATTCCGTCAGCGACAGCACATAGGCCTTGGTCGCGGCATAGGTCGCAAGCGACGGTACGGGCTGGAAGGCGGCGATCGAGGCGACGTTGAGGATGCGGCCCCGCCCGCGCTCGAGCATGGGCGCGAGGAAGCGGCTCGTCATCTCGGTGAGCGCCGCGACATTGAGGCCGATCAATTCCTGATGGCGTTCGGGCGGAATGCTCCGGAAAGCGCCCAGTTCGAGCACGCCGGCATTATTGACGAGGACGTCAATCTGGAGCTTGCGCCGCGTTGTACCGGCAAGAAGCGTCTTCGGCGCGCCGGGCTTCGAGAGATCGGCGGGCATCGCGATCGCCTTCACGCCGAACTCCGAGGCGAGCTGCCGGGCGAGCGCTTCGAGCTTGTCGCGGCTGCGCGCCACGAGAACGAGATCAAAGCCGCCCGCTGCGAACTGGCGCGCGAGTGCCGCGCCTATGCCCGCCGATGCGCCGGTTATGAGCGCGGTTTCGCGCGCCGGTGCCTTCGAACGTGCGGCCATGGTCCCCTCCCTCTCCTGCAAGGAGCATAGCGCTCTTTTTCCTGCGCAGGTTCATGCTTTTTTCCGCAAATCTTCACTTCGCAAGAAATGCGGCAGGCGTCACAATTGTGCCCGACTGTCGTGCTCAATCGACCGCAAATCATCCGCGCGGGGACATATTGATTCTCAGCCGGCCGGAAGCGAAGCGGGCCGTGTTTGCGAACGAAAAGCCCCCGCACACCGCCAAGAGCAGACGAGGGAGAATTCCATGTCGCGTCTCATCGCCATCCTCGCCGGTATTGCCGTCATCCTCATCGCGGTCATCGTCGCGGTGCCGCTCTTCATTCCCGCGAGCGTCTACAAGGAGCGCGTCGTCTCGATCGTGAAGAGCCAGACGGGCCGCGACCTTGCGATCGGCGGCAATGTGGGGCTCTCCTTCTTTCCAAGGCTCGCGGTCAAGGTCGAGAATGTGAGCCTCTCCAACGCCTCCTGGGCGAAGGATCGCGACATGGTCGCGATGCGCGAGATGCGGGCCGCGCTCAAGATCCTGCCGCTCTTCCGCGGCGAGGTCGAAATCGACAGTTTCGTTCTCGTCGACCCCGTGATCCATCTCGAAGTGCGCGCCGACGGCACGCCCAACTGGCAGTTCTCCACCGCGCAGGCGCCCGCCGCCACAGCGCAGGCGCCCGCCGCGCAAGGACCGGGCGGCGCGGCGCTGAAGCAGATCCGCCTCGGCGATGTCTCGATCTCCAATGGCTCGGCCACCTATCGCAACGCCAGGACCGGCGCCTCGCTCGCCTTTGAAAAGGTCAATCTCGATCTCGCCATGCCGAGCCTCGACGAGCCCTTCAAGGCCGATGGCTCGCTGGTCTGGAACAGCGAGCCGCTGAAGCTCTCGCTCGTGGCGGATCGCCCGCGCGCGCTCGCCTCGGGCGGCGAAACGCCCATCACCTTCGCGCTCGCCTCCTCCAAGATCGACGCCACCTACAAGGGCAGCATCCGTCCCCTCGAAGGGCTGCGCTTTGCGGGCGACGTCAAGCTCGCCACCGCCTCGGTTCGCCAGCTTTCGGCCTGGCTCGGCCATCCTCTTCCCGCCGGAAACGGCTTCGGGCCTCTCTCGATAGAAGGCCGCGCATCGGGCGAGAGCGGCAATTACGCCTTCAGCGACGCGAAGGTGAACCTCGACGGCATGAACGCGACGGGCGCACTCACCGTCGCGACCGGCGGCGCGCGGCCGCTCGTCAAGGGAAAGCTCGCGGTCGACCGCATCGACACCAATGCCTATCTCGCAAGCAATGACACCTCCGCCGCGCCGAAGCCCGTGGGCGACGCGGCAGAGAGCGGCAATGGCGGCTGGAGCAACGAGCCGCTCGACCTTTCGGGGCTGCGCGCGGTCAATGCCGACATCGCCTTCAGCGCGGGCGAACTCCTCTTCAAGAAGATCAGGGTCGGCGAAAGCGCGCTCGCCCTGCGCCTCAACGACGGCGTGATGACCGTCAATCTCTCGCGGCTCGCGCTCTATGAAGGCTCCGGCACGGGCATGGTCGCGCTCGACGGCTCGGCGCGCGAGGCGCGCGTCAGGGCGTCGTTCACGATTTCCGGCGTCGCCGCCCAGCCGCTTCTTGCCGATGCCGCCGACTTCAAGCGGCTCGACGGGCGCACCGCGCTCAATTTCGCGATCGAAACAGCAGGCACGAGCCAGCGCGAAATGATCGGCGCCCTTGGCGGCAAGGGGGAGGTGCGCTTCACCAATGGCGCGATCAAGGGCGTCAATGTCGCCCAGCTCATCCGCACCGTCGCCACCAATCCCGTGACCGGATGGGGAAGCGGCGGCACTCAGGATACGGATTTTTCTGAACTCGGCGGCACATTCACCATCGAGCGCGGCATCCTCACCAACAGCGATCTCAGATTGCTGAGCCCGCTCGTGCGCGTCAGCGGCGCGGGCACGGTCGATCTGCCGCACCGGACGCTCAACTACCGCATTGCGCCGAAGCTCGCCGCCACGCTTGAGGGCCAGGGCGGCGCTGCCGACACGAAGGGGCTCGAAGTGCCGCTCATCATCGAGGGGCCATGGGCGGCGCCAAAATTCCGCCCGGACCTTCAGTCCATGCTCCAGAACCCGCAAGGGACGATCGAGCAACTCAAGGGCCTCAAGGGCGAAGGCGGGAAGGAATTGCTGAAGGGGCTTCTCGGCGGCTCGAAGAGCGAAACCCAGCCGCAGACGACCGAGCCCGAAAGTGCCACGCCCCAGGCGCCATCCGGCGAGACGGGCGGCACGCAGCAGACGGCACCGTCCGGCGAGAAGCCGAAGCCCGGCGAAACGCTGAAGAAGCTCTTTGGCGGCTAGGGCGTTTCCGGAAAATACCCAGAGAAGCCAACAGCCGATCAGGTCGCGCAAGTCCGGGCGGGAAACCGCCCGGCACTGCTCGTGGAGCCGCGTCAGACCTTCTTCACATCGGCGAGATCGACATATTCCTTCACACCATCGACCCGGTACATGCGGCGATCGAGGCGGGGATAGGTGCAGATGTCGATGGCCGAGCGGGTGCCGCCCATGAGATAGACGAGGTCCTCGCTCGCCTCCTCCGGCACGCGCATGGAATGGGCGGGCGAATTGGCCGGAAATGCCATGAAGTCGCCGGGGCCGACCGGAAATTCCTCCGCGCCGATGGCCGCCACGCCCCGGCCCGAAAGGATATAGAGGAACTCCTCGTCCTGACCGTGGAAGTGATGCTCGGTGGTGGCGTGGCCGGGCTCCACGCTGACAAGGTGGATGCCCATATCCTTCAGCCCGGCAAGATCGCCGAGCGAGCGCGTATGGCGCACCGCCCCGGCGTTGAACTGGTGGACATGCCGCCGTTCCTCGAGCCCGGCGATGGTTTCCGCGCTCCAGAAGAGCCCTTCGGCCCCCTTCCCCTTCCCGTCCATCCCGTCCTCCCGCCTGAAGCCCGGGCTTTGTCCCGGGGCGCGCGGCGTCTAGACTGTCCCAAGTCGAGATTCACAGGGACGCGAGCCAGCGCCGCCCATGTTCTACAACTTCATGTCGACGCTCGTGAAATTCACCCTGGGAGCGGTCCTCATCGGGGCGCTTCTCAATGAATTCAACATCAGCGCCGATCAGGTCCTCACCGATGTGGGTCTTACGCCGCAGCACATCATGGCGGTGATGCGCGAGGGTGTCGAATGGGCGCTGCCGCATTTCATACTGGGCGCCATCGTTCTCGTGCCCATATGGATCGTCATTTTCCTGCTGAAGCCGCCCAGACTGGGCAAGTAGGCGGCCCCCGGCGGGAAGGCGCACCCGCGGCTTTGCATGCGGCGGCATTAAAATATAGAAGAGCTACATGCTGAAACCTGCCCTCATGACGCGGGCCGCGACCGCCGCCATTCTCATCGCTGCGCTTGCGCCCGGCCTTGTCCATGCCGCGGGGAAGAAGGGCAAGGATGTCGGCGCCGGGCTCGTCGGCAACACGGTCGAGCTCGCGGGACCTCAGGGCACGACCAGAATCTACTATCCCGACCGCAGGGCCATCGTCGTGCGCGCGCCCGACGGCTCCGAGATGAAGGGGCACTGGCGCGTCAAGGGGCGGCAGATCTGCACCCGCATGGAAAAGCAGGCTGAAAACTGCACCGCGCCCATCGACGTTCCCCCGGTCGCCGGAAGCTCCGGCACGCTTCCCGGCGAGGCGGGCGGCGCGGACCTCCAATGGTCGGTGAGAAAGGGCAAGGCGTTTTAGGCCGCCCCTCCTATCCGGCACTCTCGCAAGCGCCTAGAATCCTACAAACCATTGAAGAGCGATTCGCGGAGGGCGATATGGGCAGACTCTCGGGCAAGCGGGCCATCGTCACAGGCGCCGGAAGCGGCATCGGGCGCGCGAGCGCCGTTCTCTTCGCGCTCGAAGGCGCGAGGGTGGTGGCGGTCGACCGGGTCGAAGACGCGGTCGACGAAACAGCGGCCATGATCCGCAAGGCGGGCGGCACCGTGACCTCCGTCGCCGCCGATGTGGGCAACGAGGAAGCCGTGAAGGGCTTCATCGACCATTGCGTCGAGCAGCATGGCGGCCTCGACGTCATCTACGCCAATGCAGGCATCTCCGGCGGCATGGTGCCGCTCGCCGAGCAGACGGTCGACTACTGGGCGGAAATCCTCCGCATCAACCTCATCGGCCCGTTCCTCGCCATCAAGCACGCCTCGCCGCACATGATTCGCCAGGGCAAGGGGTCGATCATCTGCACGGCCTCGGTCGCCGGCCTCAGGGCCAATGCAGGCGGCACGCCCTATAGCGCGAGCAAGGCAGGCGTCATCAGCCTGGTGCAGACGACCGCGAACGAATTTTACGGGACCGGCGTGCGCGTCAACGCGATCTGCCCCGGCCTCATCGAAACGGGGATGACGAAGCCCATCTTCGACAATGCCCGCGCGCGCGGCACGGATACGAAGATCGGCCAGCTCAATCCGCTGAAACGCTACGGTGTGCCGGAGGAGATCGCGCATATGGCGCTTTTCCTCGCCAGCGACGATGCCTCCTATGTGAACGGCCAGGCCATCGCCGTTGATGGCGGGCTTTCGAGCACGCATCCCTTCGCCGGCAGGCGCTAAGCCTTCAGAGGCATCGGCCTGACTGATCGCCCCACGTTCCGGGACCGATCACCTGGCAAGGCCAGTGTTCAAAGCCGGCATTCGACAGCGGCAACATAGCAGCCTTGCCGTCAAGATCATGTTACGAGATCATCATAAAACCGTCTTTCAACGGACGACTTCCGATGGGTCTCGTGCTGAATTCGACCCGGCATCAAGAACACTGCGAGCGGGCGGCCGACCAGAGGATGCCCCCCTTCCGTCGGGCGCCAGATTTTCTTCAGCCCTCACCACATCAGCGAGGAAAATCTCCGCCACTACATAGATCATCTCAACAGGGTCAAACCGCGATGGCTGACGGGACGCCCCTCGCTTATCTCCGAATTGGGGCCATATATCAGCCAAACATGGCATGGTCTCGACTATCAATTGGAGTGGATCACTCTTGGTGCCGAGAACTCGCTGGCGCATCAGAAACACCAGATCCAAACGGCTTTCGGCATTACTCCGGTTCAGCACTACGGGATGGAAGAAGGCGTGGCGAACATCTCGGAGCACCCCGATCACACGCTGCGCATCGACGAAGACTTCGCGGCGGTCGAGCTGGTCCCATCGGACATGCCCGGCTTATGCAAGGTTGTCGGCACCAACTTCAGCAATCCGGCCTTTCCTCTATTGCGCTATAATGTCGGCGATCTCGTATCCGCCAACGAATCGCCGGCCAGAAGCGGCGCATTCAGACGCATCATTCGCACACTCGATGGCCGGACCGAGGCGAAACTCAGGCAGGGAGCCGCAATACACCTGGGAGCCGGCACTCGGATGGACATAAAATATTTGGACACTCTCGTGAAAACCCGGAACAGAAAAATCGACCGGTCATCTCCAGAGCTGGCAGCCTCTATTGATTGATCGTCACAGCACCTTGATCCGCACCGACAGGAATCGGCCTTCCGTAATCGCTCTCGTTCAGCTTCCGCCGCCCATGCATGGCGCGGCGGCAATGAATTTGCGCGTCGTCGAATCGAAGCTGCTGAACGAAAATTTCGACATCGAAACCATTCCCATTCAGCTCAGCACCTCTCTGGTGGATATGGGAAGCCTCTCATTCCGGAAATTGCTCCGCGTGGTGTCGCTCTCCATGCGGCTGGCGAGTGCGCTCATGCGCCGGAGAGCCGATATCGTCTATTTCACGCTGCCCCCCACAGGTGGCGCTTTCTATGCCGGCCTGCCGCTGGTGGCTCTCGCGAAGACTTCCGGCGCGCGCATCATCTATCATTTCCACGGGAAGGGTATTGGCGCCCATGCGCAGCGATCCGGAATATACCGGCGGCTGATGGAATGGGCGCTCAAAGGCAGCCGGGTAATCCTTCTCTCCCCACGCCTCCATGATGAAGTTGCGCCCTTTGCTCCGCGCGAAGCTGTCCGCTTCATTCCGAACGGCATCCCGATCGCGGCAGCGCCTCTCCGCGAGGGTTCGACTGACGGCAGGCCGCCGCAAATCCTCTATCTGTCGAACCTTGTGCTCACCAAGGGCCCGCTGGTCCTGCTCGAGGCGCTGGCCGATCTCGCGGCGAGCGGTGCAAATTTCCGCGCTGTCATAGCCGGGCGTGAAACGGCCGACCTCAGCGCTGCCCGTCTCGCGGAGGAAATCCGGAAGCGTGGCCTTGAGAGACATGTGCACTATGCCGGTCCGGTCCATGGCGCCCACAAGGAACGGCTGCTCGCCGAATCGGATATCTTCGCCTTCCCCACCTACTACCGGAACGAAGCTTTCCCCATTGCGCTGCTCGAGGCCATGTCAACGGGCCTTGCCATCGTCACCACGCCGGAGGGCGCCATTCCCGATTTCGTGCACGATGGAGAAAACGGCATACTGGTCCCTCAGCAAGATCGCGCCGCGCTCGCGAATGCCTTGCAGCGCCTCATCGAGAATATTCCGTTGCGTGAAAGCATGGGGCGGCAGAACAGGGAAGCCGTGCTCCGCGACTTCACCCTCGAGCGCTTCGAGGAGCGCATATGCGAGGCTTGGCTGCGGATGATGAGGTAGAATAAAAAAAGTTCGCGCCACAGGCACAAGTTCATGGAGTACGGCGGAATGAGTCTTGCCGAGA
Organism: Parvibaculum sp.; assembly: GCF_049671045.1. Lineage (GTDB taxonomy): Bacteria > Pseudomonadota > Alphaproteobacteria > Parvibaculales > Parvibaculaceae > Parvibaculum. The sequence goes on from NZ_JBATUH010000043.1 coordinate 56,981, forward strand.
GAGCCACATATCCGTTTCAACCCGCAAGGGTTGCCTCCTCGCGAGCAGTCCTCGAACCGCTAAGCGACCGCATATTCTTCTGGTGCCTTTTCGTTTTCATATCGCTCTCGCCCCATATCCGGGAGTACGACGGCGCACTCCTGTTTGCGTTTGTCGCCATAGAGATTGCATATGTCATCTGGAGCCGAAGCTTCGTTTTCTATGTGCCGCTGACTGCATTCACCTCGCTGGGCGTGCTTTACGCAGTTCTTTCATACTACGGATTTCTTCCCGACGCCTGGGCGCGCTTCAATCTTGCGTGGGCAATTCCGCAGCAAGCATCATTTCTCGCGATACTTTACCCGACGGTTCTGGCAGCTCGGCAACAGTGGCGCTTCTTGCGTCAAGCGCCCTCAGCTCCCTGGCGCATAGCCGCCCTCGCACTTGCCGGCGGCGTGATTTCGCATGCAATCGCCCCCGCTTTCATCGCTTCCGATTACAGAAACTTCTTCCTTTCTCCCGGGAACGCGGGGTTCTTCATGTTCTTCGCCGCTTCCTACTTCCTGTTTCTATCACCTCGCTCGATTGCAAGCGGCCTTGCTCTCGGCTTGGTACTCTTGGGCATAGTTCTGGCACCCCAACTCCAGACACAGCTTCTTTACCTTCTGATCTTCGTTCTCCTTTTTTCTCCGTGGCCACGCCTTGTCGTAGCCGGGTGGTGCGCCACGCTCGTCGCCATGTATTTTCTGGCATTCGCATATCCTGTGTGGATATGGAATATCGACCCTAATTCCGGAATTCGCGCGTTCTTTGCTCGCGACGCCTTTGAAGCTCTTTGGGATAGCGGTGGCATTGGTGTCGGCTTCGGCAAGGAAGCGATCAAGAACTACTATGCGGCCGTAGGCCACTTCCATACGGATTGGCACAACCGCTTCAACGCCTTCATCATGATTGGCGTACACAACTCATTCACGGCCATGTTTTACCGGCTGGGTATTCTTGGCGGTCTGCTCTGGTTGTGGGTGGCCGTTGTGAAGCCCTTCCCTCCGGCACAAGCCAGCTTGCCTGAACGGCGCTTCTACTCGGCGATTTTTGGCGCAATGTTCATCGCGACATTCACGAATGTCGGGCTTGAGAGCCCGACATTCTCGCCGGCCGTCGCATTTGCGATCGGCATCCTGATGAGTGAAAAAGAAAGGCTGATGGCTGATCGCGCCTGATTGGATGAATCGCGCGACAGGAAAACCGGATGCTCCAGCCTCGCGCAAACGGCTCTATCAATAAAATTTCGAGGTGGAATATAATGATCTGCCGACGCAGAATTCTGGCCGCCTTCAACGCAGAGTAGGTATTCCCGTCTTGTCGAAGGCGAACCGGTTCCATCTCGACATGTTCAATGTCACTTCAGCGGCGCGCAGCCTGCCAACCAGACAGGGAATGACCTCTGCAATGCATCGGCGTTGTGCGCTCCCCCCTGCAAAGTCGTGGCGGAAAGTGAAGCTTCGAGGCGAAATTCGCGGGGAGCGGTGGCCTGATGGGTGAAAACCACGGAAACACCAATATCGACCTGCCCGCCCGCTCCTTGACCAAAGGCATAACGTCCCTCTATGTGCTGCAGGCGATAAACTACGTCTTTCCTCTCATCACCATTCCCTATCTCACCCGTGTTCTCGGGATCGAGGCGTTCGGCATCACGCAGGTCGCGATCGCCTTTGCGGCCATTGGAAGCCTCTTTGCCGATTGGGGGTTCAACTATACGGGCACTCAGGCTGTTGCCCGTTCGGCCAAGACCGGCCCTGCCCTGAGCAAGATCGCTTCCGACACCATATCCGCGAAGTTGCTGCTCTGCGCCCTCTGGTGCGCGGGGGTTCTGATATGGGCGCAGGCGGCGGGAGAAGATCTCCCCAATTACTACCTTCTCGCATTGCTGATCACGCTATCGACGACGCTCACGCCAACCTGGCTCTATCAGGGATTGGAGCTTTTTCAGGAAATCTCGCGCGCCAATGCGGTCATCCGTGTCCTGACCACAATTTTGATTTTCGCGATGGTCAGAGAGCCTGATGACATCACGCTCGTCATCCTGCTCACAGCGCTGCACGGCTTTCTGGTGGCGGCATGGTTGTGGACACGGATCTTATACCGCGGCTTGCGGCTCCATTTTCCCGAATTGTCCGCGATCCGGGCGACCGTTCGCGACGGGTTGGAAGTATTTTTCACCACCGCGCTCACCAGCTCCTATACGACGGGCGCTGTTCTTGCCGTCGCAGCGATCGGCGGCAACGAAGCGGCCGGAGCATATGCAGCAGTCGAGCGCATCATATCGGCGTGCAAGGCAACAATGGGGCCGGTGGTTCAGGTCCTCTACGCGCGGATCAGCAGCTATCGCCAGATATCGCGCGCTCAGTATATGGACGTCACGTTCTGGCCGTTCTCGATCCTGTTCGCTTTCATTTGCGCGGCAACTTTTTTAATCATCGCAGGCAGCCCCTATTTTTTCGACGAGCTGATGAAGATCCCATTTGAACAAATCCGGCTTGTCCTCCCGGCACTGGCGCTGACACTTCCGACGCTGGCTCTGGCACACTGGTTCGTGACGGTCGGCCTCCTTGCGCGCGGCAAGAGGACCGAATGGATGATCGTCATCCTCTGTGGTCCCGCCGTCGGCCTGCTCAGCGGAGGAGCATTGATCGGACACGCCGTCGCTCAGGACGTGGTCGCCGTGGCGGTGTCCGCCACTGAGCTGACCATCCTCATGATCGGTTATTTTGTGTGGAGAAAGTCATGGCGATAGGCAGCATACTGCGCGCCACCAAACGCAACCCCGTTGCCCGGGCGATAACCAGAATCTTCGGAACCTCGGATTTTCACAGCCATCTCAGGCTTGCGCCGCCGCTTCAATTCGTGCGCTCGCTGCCCGAAAAACCGATCGACATTCTCGAACTCGGCTGCGGCGGCGGTTTTGTTCTGACTGAAATATGCTCTCGTGTCGAAGTGAACACGGCGCTTGGAATCGATCTCTCCGAAACGCATGTGGAAAGCGCGAATGCGCTTCGGGCAGCCGTTCTTCCGGACAAGGCGGTGCGCTTCGAAGTCGGTGACGCTTCAGAGATGGCCTCTGGCAGTCTCTACGATCTAATTCTCCTGATGGACGTGCTGGAGCATATTGACGACGTCAAGCCCGTTCTCGATTTCGTCAGGGCACATCTAAAACCCGATGGCGTGCTGCTCGTCTCTGTGCCGACGCCCTTGTATCCGCGCGTCTTCGGCCGTGCATTCCACGAAGAGATCGGTCACGTCCGGGACGGATACACGCTTCAGTCGCTGAAAGAGGCATGTTCGGATTTTGTCGTGGAGTCCTATGAATACTCCACCGGCCCCGTGGCCATTCCACTTTGCGCCTTCTATTATCGTGTGGCGACGCGCCTGCCGCCCAAGCTCTGCTCGCTGATCGGATTTGCCATGACGCCCCTCTCGGCTCTGGACATCTGGCATCCTCCCGCCCTTTCCTGTTCACTATTCGCAGTCTTGCGACCAGCGACGAAATCGATTGCCGCATGATCCACGACTATCTCATCGTCGGCGCTGGCTTTGCCGGCAGCGTCTGCGCGGAACGCCTCGCATCCGCCGGCAAGACCGTTCTCCTGATCGATCGGCGAGCGCATATCGGTGGAAATGCCTATGATTGCCTCGATCAGGCCGGCGTGCTCGTTCATCCTTACGGACCGCACATCTTCCACACCAATTCGGAGCGCATCTTTGAATATCTGAGCCGGTTCACGGACTGGCGCTTCTACGAACACCGTGTTCTGGCGCAGGTCGACGGCAGGCTTTATCCGATCCCGATCAACCGAACCACGATCAACAGTCTCTACGGACTCGATCTGCGCGAAGACGAGGTCGAGACCTATCTGGACAAGGTTCGCGAGCCCCGTCCGCGCATCGCGACGAGCGAGGATGTCGTCTTGTCGAGCGTCGGCCGCGATCTCTGCGAGAAGTTCTTTCGGGGCTATACGCGAAAGCAATGGGGGCTCGATCTGTCCGAGCTCGCAGGCAGCGTCGCGGCGCGCATCCCGACGCGCACCAATGACGACGACCGATATTTCACCGACAAATTCCAGTTCATGCCGTCGGAAGGTTATGCGCGGATGTTCGAGCGCATGCTTTCGCATCCCAATATCGAAGTCCGGCTCGGCGTCGACTACTTCGAGCACCGCGCGTCTCTGCGTGCGCGGCACATCGTCTTTACCGGTCCCATCGACGCCTTTTTCGATTTCCGCTTCGGCAAGCTTCCCTATCGCAGCCTTCGGTTCGAACACGAGCACCTGCCCTCGACCGCGCAATTCCAGCCAACCGGCACGGTCAACTTCCCGAACGATCACGCATATACGCGCATCACCGAGTTCAGGCATCTGACCGGCCAGCCGCATGAAGGCACCTCCATCGTGCGGGAATATCCGCAGGCGGATGGAGAGCCCTATTATCCGATCCCCGCACCCGCCAACGAGGCTCTCTACAAGCAATATGAGGCGCTCGCGCTGGAGGAAAAGAACGTGACCTTCGTCGGACGGCTAGCTCAATATCGCTATTACAACATGGATCAGATCGTGGGCAGCGCTCTCGTGGCAACGGACAAATTGCTCAGGCAGCAAGTCAATGGATAAGGTCCGAGATAAAGTCGTAGCCGTTGTAGTCACTTACAACAGGCGGCCGCTCCTCTCGCGGTGCATTGCCGCTCTGATGAGCCAGACCAGACAAGTCGACCTCATCGTGGTCATCAACAACAACAGCGAGGACGACACGAAGGCATACCTGGATTCATTGGACCAATCCAAGGTTTGCGCCATTCACGCCCCCGACAATCTCGGCGGCGCAGGCGGCTTTCATCTCGGCATACGCATTGCAATGCTGCTCGGCGGGGAATTCCTGTGGCTCATGGACGACGACGGATATCCCGAGCGCTCGTGCTTGGAGACCACCTTGGATGGCTTGCAGCGCTCCTCGCTCGATATCGCGAACGCCCTCGTTTTGGCCGATGACAACATCGAGCAATTGGCCTTCCCCATAAATACGCGCGATGCCGTGATCGCAGATGCCCAACAAGCTATTGATCTTGGGACCATTCACGACGTCATCATGCCGTTCAACGGAACATTGATACGGCGGAGCCTGATCGATCGGATCGGCAATATCGATTTCAGGTTCTTCATTTGGGGCGACGAAATCGAATTCTGGAAACGCGCCGGTCGGCATGAAGCGAAAATGGCAACGATCTGCTCCGCCCGCTTCTTTCACCCGCGCGGCCGAACCTCATCGATTGGAGTGCCTTTTTTGGGGAGCGTTCCAACCACCACTCCTGATCGCCGCGGGCTTCTTGTCAGAAATAGAATGCGTATCGCCCTGAAATATAGAGGTCGATTTCAGATGGCGATTCGCCTGCTCGGATTCGCGGTTATTTATGGTGCAACCTACGGTCCGAAATCGTTTTTCAGCACACTGCGATACGGACTCGATGCGATGGGCGAGGGAGTGCTTTCGCCTGCTTCGGCCGATCTCAGTGCGAAGATGAAGCGTTCGATTGCGGTAGCCGAGCAACAGATCCAGGCACGATTGGGCAAATGATTTGGGCAATGCCCGAACAGCGACAAAATTGAGCTTCGTTCCCCGCTGGTCACACATGTCGCCGGATGGGGCCGATGTGGACCCGCGCGGGTTCCGTCGGCTGGCACGCGGGCGCTCTCTCAACTAACATCCGGCCCGTGTCGCGCGGAAGTGCAATGGCGCGCATGAGCATGTGAGGGGAAGGGGGACATGAGCGGCAGCAGCACGGGGCCCGCAACCGCCGGGGCGTTCGGACAGACCTCCGTGCAGACCCGTCCGCGCGGCGCGGAAGCCTGGCTCTTTCGTGCCCTCATCCTCATGGTGGCTCTCGCGCCGCTCCCGCTCGGCAGCAACCGCCCTCTGCCCGCCGCGCTTCTGGCGCTCGCCGCCGGCCTTCTGCTCGCGCTCTGGGGCGGCCTTGCGCAGTTCGGACGCCTGGGCGTCTCCGTGCCCCTCTCGCGCATTGCCTGGCCGGCCGCGCTCTATGCGCTCGCCTGCCTCTGGATCGTCTTGCAATGGGTTCCGGCCGCCCCGGATATTCTCGCGGACCCCATCTGGGCGGAGGCGTCCCGTCTCCTCGGAATCGAGCTGCCGCAACGCATTTCGGTCAACCCGGAAGCAACCCTCACCGGCCTCATGCACCTTCTCACCTATGCCGCGACCTTCTGGCTCGCCCTGCAGCTCGCGCGCGACGAGGACCGCGCGCGGCGCGGCATCCACGCGGTCGCGATTATTGGTTGCGCCTATGCGATCTATGGGCTCGTGGTCTATCTCAGCGGCAATGAATGGATCCTGATCTATCGCAAATGGTCCTATGCGGATTCGCTGACGAGCACCTTCGTGAACCGCAATTCCTTCGCAACCTTTGCCGGCCTCTGCCTGCTCTGCGCCCTGCACCTGATGCTCGCGCGCACCCGGCATCTGCTGGGCCTGAACCGGCCGGCCCGCATCAAGGCGGCCATGCTGATCGAGGAACTCACCGTGCGCTCGGGCTGGGTGACGATGGCGGTGCTTGCACTCTCGATCGCGCTGATGCTCACGGCCTCGCGCGCGGGCGTCATGTCCTCGATGGCGGGCCTTCTCTGCCTCGCGGCGGCCCATCTGAGCCGCCGCTCGACGAGCGCGGCGCAGCTGGCGCTCGTCGCGGCAATCCTGGCGGCAATCGTCGCGACATCGTTTGCCACCAGCGGCGAACTTCTGGCGAAGCGCTCGCGCCTCCACGATGTCGACAATTCCTTCGCCGATCGTAACCAGACCTACGCGCTGACGCTCGATGCCATCAAGGCCACGCCCTGGACCGGCACAGGCTTTGGGACATTCGCCGATGTCTTCCCCGCCTATCGCAACGACGACCGCCCGCAAGTCATCTGGGACAAGGCACACAACACCTATCTGGAAAACGCGCTGGAACTCGGCATACCCGCGGCGCTCGCGCTTGGCCTCTCCATCGCGCTGCTCGTCCTGCGCGCGGCGAAAGGCATCCGGGAAAGGCGGCGCGGAAAGGCCCTGCCCGCCATCGGCTTCGCGGCGGGCATCGTCGTCGGCCTGCATTCGCTGGTCGATTTCAGCCTGCAGATTCCGGCCGTCTCGGTTCTCTTCGCTTTCCTGCTCGGCCTCGCGGTGAGCCAGTCCTGGCCGCGCTCGGCGGACCGCGGCTAAGGCCTCAGCGTGCAGCAGCGGCGGCCGCTGCGCGCACACGCGCATCGAATTGCGCCAAGTCCGCTTCCGTGACGAGCGCATGGCGGCGGATCACCGCTCGCGCGCGGAAATCCGATGCGAGATAGATGGAAACGAGTTCGCCCTTGAGCGCATGGCACTTCCACAGAAGGGCAAGCTCCCGCCCCGCATCCGAGCGAAGATCCTCGGGCATCCCGTCCCAGTCGCGGAGCATGAGCCGGGCGCGGATCGCCATGCTCGCCGCCTCCCTTGGCGCCGTCAGATAGGACATGCGTAACAGGCCGGCGACCTCCCCGGACGGCGCGGCGCGCGCCGCCTCCACCGCCGCCAGAAGGCTCCAGCCGAGTCCGCGATTTGGCGCCGCCGCAACCATGCGCCGCAAGGATGCGGCGGCCTCCGCAAGCCGCTCGTCCGCATGCGAACCATCCCCGGCCGCGCCCGAAAGCCTGATCGCCAGTCGCGCGCATTCCTGTTGCAGATAGGCATCGCCGCCAAGCGCGCGCGCCGCCGCGCAATAATCGGCTCGCGCATCGGCGAGAACCGGCGGCTCGATCGCGATCGAAGGATTGTCGAGCGCAGCCGGAACGCGATCGGACCAGGTCGCTATGCCGAGATAGGCATGAATGCGCGGCAGCGCGATCAGCACGAGGCCGACGCCCGCGACGAGCGCCAGCCGCGCGGCCCATCGCGTCCGCTGCGAAGGGTGCCTCGCCGCCTCGCCCCGCGCGGCCATCTCAGTTCGAATAGTAGCGGCTGTAGCGTCCGTAATAATATCCGGCGCCGCCATAGCCATATTGCGCCTGCCGGGCCGTATCGACCACGGTCAGGATCGCGCCCGCAATATCGGCGTCGAAGGCGCGCAGCTCCTTGACGGCGCCCGACGCCGCCTCGCGCGGCGTCTCGTTCCAGCGAACGACAAAAACGATCTTGTCAGCGACCTGCGCCAGAACGCGCGAATCGGAAACCGGCAGAACGGGCGCCGTATCGAGCACGACGAGATCGTAAGCCTCGCGCGCTTCACGCAGGATGCGCCGCATCTGCGCCGAGCCGAGCACATCCGGCGGGTTCGCCGCGCCCGAGGCCACGGGAATGAAATCGAGGCCCGAAGGCGCATCCTTGACGACGACGTCGCCAAAGGCGGCGCGGCCCGCCAGACATTCGACCAGCCCTTCCTTTGGCTGCTTCACGCGGAGCGCGCGATGGACGGAAGGGTGGCGAAGGTCGCAATCGACAAGGAGAACCCGCTGGCCCGACTGCGCCGCCGCGCGCGCGAAGCTCACCGCCGTCGTCGTCTTGCCCTCATTGGGAAGAGCGGAGGTGAAGAGAACGACCTTCGGCGGATTGTCCACGCTGGAGAGCGACAATGCGCTGCGCAGGCTGCGCAACGCTTCCGCATAGGCCGACAAGGGCTTTCGCAAGAGATAGTCGTGCGGCAGCATCGGCTTGCCGTTCTCCCCGGCCTCCGCCGGAATGGCGGGAACCGAGACGAGATGAGGCAGGCTGAGAATTTCCTCGAGCTGGCTGCCGGTCTGCACGCCATTGTCGAGACGTTCGAGCAGAAGTGCGACGCCGACGCCGGTGATCAGCGAAATGACGGCCGAGATGCCGAACACGATGCCCTTTTGGGGGAACGAGGGCGAAATCGGCGCCACCGCTTCGGAGATGACGCGCGCATCGGCGGTCTGGAGATCCTGCTGCTGCGAAGTCTCCTTGAAGCGGTTGAGGAAGGATTCGTAAACCGCCTTGTTCGCGGACGCCTCGCGCTCCAGCTCGCGCAGCTTCACCTCCGCCTGGCCGTGCTGGCCTTGCGTGTCCTGCAACTCCTTGAGGCTGGTCTCGAGCGCCTTGACGCGCGTATCCGCGATCGCCGCCTCATTGGCGATGCTGTCGACGATGCGCCTCACCTCGGCGCTGATCTGCGCCTGCAGGTCGCGCCGCTGCGCCTCGATATTGACGATCGCGGGATGCCGCGGCCCATATTTCGTCGAGAGATCGGCCTTCTTGCTGGCAAGCTCCGCCTGTTGCTGCCGGAGATCGGAGATCGTCTTCGACTGGAGCACATCGACGACGGATTCGATGCTTCCGCCGCTGCCGAGAATCTGCCGCGCGCGGGAATATTTCGCCTGCTTTTCGGCGCGGTCGGCGCGCGCGAGAATGAGCTGCGCGTTGAGTTCGGAAAGCTGCTGCTCGGTGATGGTCGAGCCCCGCGAGCTTTGCAGCCCGTTCTGCGTGCGGTAAAGCTCGACCGCCCGCTCGGAATCGGAAACCTGCTGTCTCAGCCCTTCGAGTCGCTGCGAGAGCCACTCATTGGCCTGCCTCGTCGCATTGAATTTCGCTTCGAGCTGGTCGAGCACATAGGTCTCGGCGATCGCATTGGCGATCTTCGCCGCCTTCAGAGGATCGCGCGACGTGAAGTTCACGTCGATGATGTAGGTCATGCCCCGGCGGCGAATCTGTTCCGCATCGACGAACCTGTCGATGACGGCATCCATCGCCATTTCCTGCCGGCGCTCGGGCGTGAGTTCGGCATCGGCTTTGAAAAGCGAAGCCACCCATTGGCGCGGATCGAGCCAGGAGAGCAGCGAGGGCTTCGCCAGCTCGGCGTTGAATTCCTCGTCTTCGACGAGATTGAGCTTCTCGACGACCCGGCGCGCGATGGAGCGCGAGCTCATCACCTCGACCTGGCTGTCCGTCGTGGCGGAATCGGCAGGAAGCCCCGACATCACCGCCGTGAAATCGACGACCTGGGTGCGCTCCGGATCGAGCAGGACAAGAGCCTGCGCCGTGTAGCGAGGCGTCATCTGGAACACGGTGATCATGACGATCGCCGTGAGACCCGCCGCGATGCCCGCGATGACCTTGACGCGCCGCCTCAGGGCACGCGCGATCTCAAGCAGATCGAATTCGATCATCTGCCGATTCAGGGTCATCCCCTCGGGCTGAATCGCACTGGCGTGCATCTGGTCTTTCAGCGGCGCGTTCATCGTCTTCGTGCGTCCAGTTACAGGAGGTGAGCATCAGCTCGGGTAAAATAAAAGGCAGGCAACGGTTCCCCCGCCACCTGCCTCTGATCGCCTGGCGAAACTGACGTGATATCCGTCAAAGCTGTCCGCGAATCGTGAACATGACGCGGTTGCGCGAATAGTCGGCGCCGGCAGCGTTGGAGTCCCGCTTCGTGTAGTCGTAGTCGAGCCCCATCGCCACGAAACGGTTCAGGAGGTAGCTGACACCGACCCCGCCGCCATAATAGTCGTCCTTGCGCGGCGTACCCTTGTAGTCGTCATTCTCATAGGAGAGGTCGCCACGAAGGATCACGTTCCGCAGAAGTTCGTGATCGAGCCCGACACCGACGACCTGCCGGAGATAGCCCGACGAACCGCCGAGATCCGATTCCTCGATGGTCGATGCCGCATTGAAGCGAACCGTGCTCAGCGGGGTCACGTACCAGTTGACATTGGCGCCGTAGGACAGGCCGCTCACATCGCTCAGCCCCGTCGCATCGTAGTTCTGGCGCTGATAGCCGACATAGACCTCGCCCGATGCGAGAGTGGACAGCTTGAAACGCGAACCGACAACGGCTTCATAGCCCTTCGAATCGCGATCCTGGATCGGCATGCCGATATCGTAGCGGCGCTGATTGAGGCTGCCCTGAACGAAGACGTTGGTGTCGGGCGAAACGTCATAGCCGGCGCGCAGCTTCTGCGTATAGACGTCACGGTCGCGCAGATCCTCGTCGAGGATCGGCCCGGCCGTCGATGCGACGTCCTCGTAGTTGAGCCGCGTATAGGCCGCGCCCAGCGTCGTGGTCACGCGGTTGAAGCGCTGGTTGAAGGCGATGCTCGCATCCGTCTGCTTGTACTCGACGGGCTCCGCCGCCGTCGTGGACGAGAAGGTCGCCGAACCGCGATCCTCATGCTTCTGCGCATGGGCGAGGGCGCCGGTCACATTCGTGTCGCGCAGAATGTCGAGGCGGCCATCCATGCCGAAATCATAGCCGGTCTTGTTCTCGCTCGAATTGTCCGCGAAGTAGGAGCGCTGGAGCCCGGCGGTCAGGTTGAGCGAGTGGCGGCTCCAAGTCGAGATCACATCGACGCGCGGGTGCACGCTGGTGATGAAATCGCTGTCCTTGTTGCTCTCGGTGGCGAAGATGTTGTCGTCATAGGTTTCCGCGACCTCGATCGAGGGCAGAACCACGAACGATCCCGCGCGAAGGCCGACCGCGTCATAGCCGGGCCGCGCTCTCTCGTTCACGCCCTGTCCGCGGACATCCTGCGTTTCGGCGGCGCCTGCCGGGGCCATGCCCGAACCGCTCCAGTTCTTCGCCCCCGTATTGGCGGTGAGATCGGCGGCCATGGCGCCGCCCGCGCCTGCCACCAGCAGCAGTGCGGTCGTCGTCAACAGCGAGCGAAAGGGAACACGCGGCATTTTTGGCCTCATAGCGTTCGAGATTTCGGGAGGTGGTGGAGAGAGCTGTCCGCTCTCTCCCGGCCTTGATTCGGAGAAAGTCCCCTTCCCTCGCGATCGGGGAGGCCCATCGGGCAGCCGCTCGCAAACCGGCCGGGGACTGATGAAATCAATTCGGGCTGGCAGTACCGCCCGAGCTCTGCGTGCCGCCATTGACGCCGACAACGGTCGTCGGGGCGGTGCCGCCCGGCGCGCCTTCGCCCGAACTCTCGCCACTGCTGACCGTGGAGGCATAGGCGTCCTTCACGCTCGGCTCGGCGCTTGCGACGAGGTCCGAAATCTTGGCTGCATGTTCGGGGTTGGAAAGACCGAGCGTCGAGGCTGCCATGCCGAGACCCTTGCCGACCGCCGCCTTCTGCGCGGGCGTGGCGCTCTCCAGCCCGGCGAGAATGGCCTCGGCCGCCGCGACAGGATCGCTCGAATTGGTAATGAGATCAGCGATGGCCGCCGCCAGCGCGTCGCCGCCGTCCGGATTGGCCGTGAGCACGGCGCTCAGATCGATTGCCGCTTCGGCCCGAGCCTGCCCCGGAATGGCAACCGATGCTCCAATGAGCAGGCCCGCCGCAAGCGCCGCCGCACAAAAACTCTTCATCATGGCGTTAGTCCCCCTCAGCCCAGCGTCGATGAGGCCATGCCCCAACCGCAATACTCTGATTTGCCCAATAGCATAACACGCATTTTACCCTGTCAAAATACGCAGCCAATTCGTTAAGAAAAGGTTACCGCGCGCCGCCAGGGTTTCGGCGCACACGAATGTTTCGTGCGAGATCGGCACATTTTTATTCTTGGAAGGCGGCATCATACGCGGCCCGATATCACGATCAGGGCGAGACGCATCAGAAGAAACGCTCCGGGATCCGCACAATATCGCCCGGCAGCACCTTGACCGACTGGGTCGCCGGATATTGCACCTCGCCCCCGTTGCCTCGCGTGATGTAAACCGCGTCGGTATTCGCACGATAGGTATAGCCGCCGCCGACCGCCACCGCGTTCAGCACCGTCATACCGTTCGTATAAGGATATTGGCCGGGCTTGCTGACCTCGCCCATGATGTAGAAGGGCCGGTAGTTCAGAACCTCGGCGCTCACCCTCGGATTGGTGAGATAGCCATTCGCCAGATGGTCGGCGACTTCCTTCTCGAACTGGGCGAGCGTCAGCCCCGCCGCCTGCACCTGCCCGATGAGCGGCAGCGAAACCTTGCCCGAGCCCGTGACGTCGAACTCGCCGGAAAGGTCCTGCTCGCCATAGACGATGACCCTGAGCTTGTCGCCCGTGCCGAGGAAATAATCCATCGCCGGGTCGCCCGCCACTGCCTGGTCGGCGCCCGCGCCGGGTTCGGCAAGAACGGGGGCGGCTGCGAAGACGACGAGCCCAATCGCCACGGCAACACCGGCAAGCGAGGCGACGGTCCTGCGTGCGAGCGTCGGAATCCAGCTTCTCATCAAGTCTCTCTCTTTCGGTGAGGCCGCAGCCCGCTGTCTCCCGGCGATCCGGATATGCCTGATTGATCAGGAAGGTAATTGATTCTAGGTCAACTGACCATGAAGCATCAACCCGCCATGCGCCTGCTGGCGGAGGCTTCCGTCTGGATGATGCGCCGCGATGTCCCCTCGAGCACGAGTGCCGTCAGAACGCCTGTCATATAGGCACCCGTGTCGATGCCGATGCGGTTTTCGCGGATCACCACTTCCTCGCGCGGGGTGTGGCCGTGAACCACGACCTTGCCGAAGGAGCCGCGGGCATCGAGGAACTCGTCCCTGATCCAGAGCATGTCTTCCTCGATCTGGCGCGAGAGCGGCACGCCCGGCCGCACGCCGGCATGAACGAAGAAATAGCCGCCAAGCTCCACTGCGACGGACAGCGTTTGCAGAAAGCGCTTGTGCGTCTCGGGCAACACTGCCTCGAAATGCACGCGCGCGCGCTCGAAATCCGCGGGGTCGTCCGAAAGCGCCAGTTCCTGAATGCCGTAGGAATGAAGCGTCTCGAGCCCGCCGAAATTCTTCCAGGTTCGCCCGAATGCAGCATCCCGGAGAAATTCGAGCATCGCCGCCTCGTGATTGCCCTTGAGATGGATCGCCTCGAACCCCGGCAGCGTGCCCGAGGTGAGGCGGTCGAGCACCTGCTTCGACTGCAGGCCGCGATCGACATAGTCGCCGAGGAAGACGAGGATCTTGCGCACCGCGCCCGATGCGGACTGCCCGTCCCGCTCGATCATGGCGAGCAGCTCGCCCAGCAGGTCGTCGCGGCCGTGAATATCGCCGATCGCATAGAGCCGCATGCCATCGGGCGCGGCCGCGGGCGCATCATCCGCCATGCCCGCAACCTCTCGGAATCGTCTGACGAACCGGCCGAACACGCTTTCACCTGACCCTTCGACGGCACTTCGATGCGCCGCCGCCGCGCCGTAACGCCGGGGCCGGCAAGCCTGCATCGATTCGCTTGAACGATACCCGTTCCCGGCCCGAGGGCAAGATTGGAGGCCATGAAAGCGCTGCGGACCGGCGCCCCGATGGTTTAAACTGCTTCATCGGAGCCGGACAGCGACACCCGCCACCGGCCCCGTGCCTGCGCAGAGGCAGGAAGCCGCTCACTCTGGTAGAAGACTGCCCATCGGTCCCTCCCAGGGCCGCCTCCTGTAGCAGCCATGGGCAAATTGAAGGACGCTCAGCGCGTGTCGAACGAACTCTCCACCTCGGCCCCCGCGGACCATCTCGCCTCCGCCCGCCGCACACTCGATCTCGAAATCGCCGGCCTGCGGGCGCTCGCCGCCTCGCTCGACGGCCCCTTCAACGAGGCCGTCGACCAGCTCGTCACCGTGAAGGGCCGCATCATCGTCACCGGCATGGGCAAGAGCGGCCACATCGCCCGCAAGATCGCAGCGACCCTCGCCTCCACCGGCGCGCCAGCGCAATTCGTGCACCCAGCAGAAGCAAGCCACGGCGATCTCGGCATGATCACGCGCGACGACGCGATCCTGGCGCTCTCCTGGTCGGGGGAATCGGCCGAGCTTCTCAGCATCATTTCCTACGCGAAGCGCTTCGCCATACCGCTGGTCGCCATCACCGCCGAGGCGAAGAGCGCGCTCGCCCAGGCCGCCAACATCGCGCTCCTCCTGCCGAAAGCCGAGGAAGCCTGCCCGAACGGCCTTGCCGCCCCGACCACTTCCACCACCATGCAGCTTGCGCTTGGCGACGCGCTCGCGGTCGCGCTTCTCGAATATCGCAACTTCACGCCCAGCGATTTCCGCGTCTTCCATCCGGGAGGAAAGCTCGGCGCCATGCTCCGCCACGTCGCCGACATCATGCACAAGGGCGAGGAGATGCCGCTCGGCCGCGCCGACATGCCGATGTCTCAGGCGCTGATCGAGATGTCGCGCAAGAGCCTGGGCTGCCTCGGCGTCGTCGATAGCGCGGGCGCGCTCATCGGCATCATCACCGATGGCGACCTTCGCCGCCACATGGGCAGCGACCTTCTGGAAAAGCGGGTGGGCGACATCATGAACCCCGCGCCCAAGACGGTGCCCTCGACCATGCTCGCCACGGAGGCGCTGAACTTCCTCAACGAGCGCAAGATCACGAGCCTTTTCGTCGTCGAGAACGGGAAGCCCGTGGGCCTCGTTCACATTCACGACTTCCTGCGCGCGGGCGTTGTCTGAAGGGCCTGCTTGCCGGCGATCCCGCAACGGACCGCCGGCAGGGTATCAGGGCTCAGAAGGCGCCCTTCTCGATGCGGAAGATATCGGGCGACTTGGGGTTCGCCACATAGGCCAGCGACAGCGTGTAGACCTTCTTCTCTTCCTTCGCGTCCGCCTTCTTGCCGTCCGACGCGGCAGCCGGTTGCGCGACCGGAATCTCGCGATAGATCAGCCGGACGAGATGGCCGTCGGCATCCATGGCCTGAAAGGCGAGAACGCCGTTCTTGATCTTCCTGTCACGGATGATCGTTTTCGGATCGTAATTCTGCTGGGCGAAATAGCTCTTCAGCAGAAGCGCCGTCTTGGCGATGCTGACGCCCGTCGTCCCCGGCGTGACCGGCGTTCCCCACAGAATATTGACCTGAATGAGATCCTTGGATTTGTATCCGAGCACATAGCCGATCTCCGCCTCGCCCGTCTCGGGAATGAGGTCGGTCACGCGCACTGCCAGCGTCTTCGTGCGCGCCACGGCGCTTTCGACGGCGCGAATGTCATCGCCCGACTTGCCGAAGTCCGCTTTGATCGCCGCGCGGATGGCCGCCTCGTCGGCGCCGAACTTGGCGCTCCGGAAGCCGTTGATCTCACCATGCTTCGACGCCGGCTTGCCCGACGCTTCCTTGCTTTCGCTGGCGGCGGTGCTCTGCGCGGCGTTCTTCGCGCTGCGCGGCGCGGCTTCGCCGGGGCCAACGCTGGTTTTCCAGATGAGGATTCCGAGGCCGGCCACCAGCGCCAGCACAACCCATAGTCCGCGACGAATCATTTTCTGCTTCTCTTCCGAAAGCGATGAATACCAAAGTGAGACTTGCGACATTGTCCGATACCGATCAATAAGCCAGCGGGCCCAGTTCCCTGACGAGCGGCTCGACCAGCTCGCCATAGTTCCGCCACCGCTCGACCGACGAGGAATAGAGAGGCTGGCGCACCTGCGTCACGCTCGCCGTCTTCACGGGGCGTTCGGTCTTGTGAAATTCGAGGCAGGCCGCATCCCATTCGAGATTGCAATGGGAGATGATCCTGCGCGCTTCGGCTTCGAGATTGCCGACAACCTCCTCATACTTCACTTCGAGGATGTAGTGCTGCGGCAGAACCGCTTTCCAGTGCTCCATGAGCTCGTGATACTTCTGATAGTAATGCGCGATCTCCTTGAGATCATACGTATACGGCATATCTTCCCGGAACATCTTGGAGTAGCACGATATGCACGTGTCGACCGCGTTCCGCTTGCAATGGATGACCCGCGCATTCGGAAACAGGAGATAGATGAGGCCGACATAATAGTAGTTGGTGAGCATCTTGTCGGTGACGCGCGTCTTGCCCGCCGGAAGCGGAGGCAGGTGCTCCCGGTAGTAATTGACGATCGTCTGAAGCTGCGACTGCTCGATCAGATGCATGAGTTCCGGATAGCGCACGGCCGATCCGAACATGCGGTCGACTTCGGCGACGCCCCCATGCAGATATTTGACCTCGCCCGCGCCATAGATCTCCGGATGGCTTGCAAGGATCTGCTCGACAAGCGTGCTGCCCGAACGCGGCATGCCGACGATGAAGATCGGGCGCAGCGTCGGATCGCCAAAGCCCGCCTTTTCGGCGAGCAGCTTCGGCGTGAAGACGTGCCGGATGCGGTCGAAGAGCCTGAGCGCCGGCGTTTCGTCATAGTTGAGCTTGCGCCGCTTGATCGTCGCTCCGGCCATGAACTGCTCGAAGGCCTTGCGATGTTCCTTGATGTCGTCATAGGCCTTGCCGAGCGAATAATGCAGCGCCATGCGCTGATCCTCGCTGATGTCGGGGCGGCTCACGGCTTCCTCGAGGAAACGGATTTCAGTGTCGCCCGGCTTGAACTTCTTGGCCGCAGCGAGATTGATATGGGTCGGGATCGAGCCGGGCTCGAGTTCCGCCGCGCGCGACAGCGCCTTCCGCGCGCCCTCGAGGTCGCCGACCTCCAGAAGCGAGATGCCGAGATTGTTCAGGATCTCGGGCGCGTCGGGCTTGAGCGCCAGCGCCTTGCGGCAGTGCTCGATCGAGCCTGCGAAATCCTCG
The DNA here is from genome assembly GCF_049671045.1 of Parvibaculum sp. Lineage (GTDB taxonomy): Bacteria > Pseudomonadota > Alphaproteobacteria > Parvibaculales > Parvibaculaceae > Parvibaculum. The sequence continues at coordinate 74,433 of NZ_JBATUH010000043.1, forward strand.
AGATCGCGGCAGATGCGCCCCATGAGGTTGAGCGCGCCGACATGATCGGGCCTGTTGCGCAGCGCGCGCTGACAGGCATAGAGCGCGCCCTTCGTCCGCCCGAGATCGAGGAGGTAGGATGCCATGATGATCATCGCCTCCGGCCGGTCAGGCTGAATGGCCATGGAGCGCGCGAGAACGCCCAGCGCCTCCTCGGGCTGCTTGCGATCCCAGAGCGTGAGCGCGAGATTGTTGAACGCCTCGATATAGTTTGGCCGCGCGCCGATGGCCATGCGCAGCGCCTGCTCGGCCTCTTCGAGATGGCCCTGCTCGCGCAGCGTGCAGCCGAGATTGCTCAGTGCCTCGGCATAGGTGGGGCGCAACTCGATCGCCTTGCGGTATTCCTCGATCGCCTCGTCGAGCCGCCTCTGCGCGCGCAGCGCATTGGCGAGGTTGTTATGCGCCTCGGGGAATTTCGGATCGCAAGCAATGGCGCGCCGGTAGAGTTCCTCCGCCCCCGCATAATCGCGCTTGTCGAAAAGCGCTATGCCGAGATTGTTGAGTCCCTGAAGATAGTTCGGGTCGAGCTCGATCCCGCGCCGCCCCGCTTCGATCGCCCGGTCTAGCTCTCCGATCTGGCGGTACATCTCGCAGAGATTGCTGTGGAAGCCGGCGACGTTCGGGTCGCCCTCAACCGCCTGCTCCATCCACTTGATCGCTTCCTTGGTCTGTCCGCCGCGATAGGCGAGAATGCCGAGAAGGCTCGCCGCGTCGTGGTTCCGCGGGTCACGCTCGATGACCTGGCGGCTCAACTGATGGGCAAGGCGCAGGCGCTGGGCCCGAAAATGCTCCCATGCGAGCCGCATGCTTTCCGCCGGGCCCACCACACTTGCCTGTTCCGAAACGCTCATTGAAATTTCAGCCCCTGCCTGCTCATCACCCCTGCCTGCTCATCAAATGCCGCGAGACGACGTCTCCGGCCAATCCGTCCGCCAACCGAAAGTATCTGCCGAATTCCCCCGCGGAGAGGCGTCCATTCTATCCGGCAAATCGCCTTTTACGAAGCCTTACCGCCGCCGACACGACCACCGGAAGCGGTCATTCCGGAGGCGGTCGACTGAGCGAGAGCCGTCCTCACATCCCTGATCACACCGGGCCAGTCGCCGGCCCGCTGCTGCCGGAATAGCCGCATCGAGCGATAGAGCGGCGTCGATGCCGTTCCGAGCCCCCAGCGCCAGTCCGGCACGGCGGCCAGCATGGTCCAGACCGGCGTTCCGAGAGCACCCGCGAGATGTATGAGCGAAGTATCGACACCGATCACGAGATCGAGCGCCGCAATGGCCGCCGCCGTCGCCGTCATGTTCGACACCTCGCGCGAGAGATCGATGAGCCCGGCGTCGAAGAGCGGCGCATCATCGGGCCCGGCGCCGATCTGGAGGCTGAAGAAATGACACCCCTCCACATCGAGAAGCGGCAGAAGTTCGCGGCCGGGCACCGAGCGCCGGGCATCGTCACGGTGATTGCTGTTGCCCGACCAGACGAGCCCGATCCTGAGCCCCGGATATTGCGAGAAGAACCGCCTGAACCCCTCGACCTTCGCTTCCGGCGCGTAGAGATAGGGCGCGCCTGTCTCCGACCAGAAGCGCCCTCGCCCCACCAGCCGCAAAAGGCTCATGATCTCGAAGTGATGGTCGGCGCCTTCAGGCTCCGCGTCCCACGGCAGGATCGTCACAAAGGGAAAGTTCAGATCGATCAGCGGCGCGAGTTTCGGCGGCAGTTTTCCCGCCAGCCGAAGCGGGCCCTGCGCCATGAGGGCGGGGAAGAAGCGCATGCAGTGGATCGCATCGCCAAGCCCCTGCTCGCTCCAGAAAAAGAGCTTCTTGCCGACAACCGGCTCGCCTCGCCACATCTGGCCCGGAGGCGCGGTGGGCCGCAGCGGAGGACGGCCCTGCGGCCGCGCCTCGGGCACGGCGAGGCGCCACTCATATTCCGCAAGCCCCCCATCCACATCGCCGAGCAGCATCCGCAGCATGGAGCGGCGCAGATGAAAGGCGGCATTCCTCGGATTGATTTCAACCTGGCGCGTGAGGCAGTCGAGCGCGCCTCGCACATCCCCCATCTCCAGCAGCACGGCCCCGAGATTGTTGAGCGCGAGGATATGTGCGGGATCGAGCGCCAGCGCGCGCCGTGCTGCCTCGGCCGCCCGTTCCGTATCGCCCGCTTTGCGATACATCTCACAGAGATTGGCATGAAAGGTCGCATTGCGAGGATCGCCCTCGATCGCCCGCCCCATCCAGCCAATCGCCTCGCCCGTCCTGCCGGTCCGGAATGCGACGAGCGCGAGAAGATTGGCCGCGTCGTGATCGTCCGCCCGTTCGTCGATCGCCCTGCGGCCCAACGCCTCCGCGAGATCGAAACGCTGCGCGGCAAAATGCGACCAGGCGAGCTTCATCACCTGCGCATCGCCGCTCTCGCTTTCGCCACCCGCCATGCTTCAGCCCTGGCGGCGCGCCGCCACGGTCTGCTCGAGCGCAACCGCAATGTCCTGAACCACGCCGGGCCAGTCGCGGCGCTGCTTCTGGCGGAAGAGGCGCATGGAGCGATAGAGAGGCGTCGTGTCCGCGCCGAGCCCCCAGCGCCAATCCGGCACGCGGGACAGCATCGTCCAGACAGGCGTGCCGAGCGCGCCGGCCAGATGGATGAGCGACGTGTCGACGCCGATGACGAGATCGAGCGCCGCGATCGCGCCCGCTGTCGCCATCATATTCGACACGTCCTTGGAAAGATCGGTCACGCCTTCCTTGAAGAGAACGGCATCCGCCGGCTTCGCGCCGATCTGCAGGCTGTAGAAATGACACCCCTCGACCTTGAGCAGCGGCAAAAGCCTCTCGGCCTGCATTGAGCGGCTGTAGTCGTATTTGTGCGAGGTATTGCCCGCCCAGACGAGGCCGACCTTGAGCCCGTCCTTCCCGGCGAAACGATTTCTGAAGATCTCGACCTGATCGTCGGACGCGGAAAGATAGGCATCCTGAGGATCGCGCCGCTCGACCGGATAGGACAGAAGAAGCGGCAGGCTCATCAGCGCGCAATGGAAATCGGCGCCATCGGATGCAGGCGCGGACCGCACGACCTCGACAAACGGGAAATTGAGTTCGGCCAGGCGCTGCAGGCCCGTCTGCGTCTGCAGGATGATCGCGCCGGGCCGCCGCGCCGCCAGCGGCTTCAGAAACCGCAGATATTGGAGCGCGTCGCCGAGTCCCTGCTCGCAATGAATGAAGAGCCGCTTTCCCTCGATCGGCTCGCCCCGCCAGAGCTGGCCGGGGAGATTGCGCGGACGGATGCCCGGCATGGCGAGCCGCCATTCATATTCGGCGAGGCCGCCCTTCAAATCGCCCTGCAACATCCGCAGCATGGCGAGTGAGATACGGGCATTGGCATTTTTCGGATTGGCCTCGATGGCCTGCTGCAACCGCTCGGCTGCAAGGCCGAACTCGCCCTCCTCCCGATAGTTCAATCCGTCATTGACCATCGCTTCGGAATAATTCGGCTGAAGCGCGATCGCCCGCGCGAAGGCGTCATGCGCCTCTCCTTCGCGCTCGAGACGCACGAGCGCATTGCCGAGATTGTTCCACGCATGCGCGAATTGCGGATTGCCGGCAAGCGCCTTGCGGTAGCACTCCTCGGCCTTGGCGAAATCTCCGCGGTCGTAATGGATGATGCCCAGATTGTTCCAGGCCTGGGAATTCCTGGAATCGAGCGCGATCGCGCGCTCACCGGCGGCAAGCGCGGGCTCCGTCTTGCCGCGCAGCCTGTACATCTCCGCCAGATTGGCGTGAAAGGCCGAGGTCTGCGGCGCAAGCTCGATCGCCTTCTCGATGAACTTGATCGCGCGGTCGAGCCGGCCCTGCCGGTAGGCGACGACACCGATCAGGTGAAACGCATCGGCATTGCGTGCCTGACCGTTGGCCACATCCTGCGCCACCTTTTCGGCTTCCGCCAGGCGGCCCGCATCCATGAGATCACGCGCAAGCTTGAGCGCCTCTTCGACGGACATCCAGCGCTTCGGCGCAGCCCCCGCATCGGCGCGCCGCGGCGCTGCCCCCTCCCTCGTCTCTACCATGCACCCACTCTCTGTCTGGAAGGCGGTCAGTATAGTCACTTACGAAAAGGAGCGGCAGTATTTCTCTGCCGCTCCCCAAACTCGTCCGCTGGCTGAACCTGCGAAGTTTAGAACTTCAGCCTCAGGCGCAGCGATGCGGTGCTGTCGGTGTAGTTGCTCGAGAAGTCACCATTGTACTCGACCGTACCGTCGATCCCGTCGGTCAGCTTCAAGGTGACACCGGCACCCACGATCGCCGCATCCCGCGCCGCATTGGCGCCGGTGACCGTGAAGGCACTGCCCGGAATGCCCGCCAGCGAAGCCGTCGTCGACGGGTTCTGATCGCCGAATGCGTGCCTCCAGCCGAGCGCCAGCTGTGGCGTCCACTCCGTTCCGCCACCGCTGCGGAACGTCTGGGACCACCTGACGCCGATACGGCTGTTGGCCGTGGTCGCCGTCTGCTCATCCAGCGTCAGATTGAACGGCGCCGCACCCGTCTCCGTCGAGCCGTCCACCGTCGTGCGCGTGTAGAGCAGACCCGCGAAGGGCGAGAGCTTCGCATCGTTGCCGAGGTCGAAGGCATAGCCGAACTCGGCGCCCGCAGAGACCGAGCTGCCATCCGGCGAGCGATGGGCCGAATAGCTCGTCCCGAGCACGGTGAAGCGGCGCTCCATGCTGTAGCTCTGGTGGCCATAGCCCAGCATCGCATTCATGTAGAGCGAACCGACCT
>NZ_JBATUH010000044.1:0-8943 GCF_049671045.1 Parvibaculum sp.
AAAACAGCTGCGCCGGCGCCACCTGTGTTCCCATCATCGCTCTGTCCTCCGATAAGCACAAAACGATGGAATCACGCACCGGAAGCCCGATCAACTGCCGACTTAATCAACACAATCGGCGCTAAGCAGTCATTCAGAGCCGGGGTGAGACCGCGACGTTTTTCTCGCCTATTGGCAAAGGGTTTTCGTCCAGAAGCCTGACCACCGTCGCGACGGCAACTACTAGGCCTGCGACAGCCCCGAACGCGTGCTGCCAAACACTGGAAGACATAGTGAGTTGCCATATCTCCAGCATCATGCCGTACCCGATCAGCGCCGCCGGTATTGCGAATACCCCCACAACCAGGAACCGCACCGGCGACGAACGACTCGTCGCGAGCGCTGCCTGCCCAAGGCCGAAGACGAGGCCGCCGACGACCAGGCCAACGAGAGCGCCACCCACTATGCCAACGCCTGATGTGATCGCCCAGTAACCGGTCGAAAGCCCGACCATGACGGGAAGCGCATAGACCGCGCATCTGAACAGCAGCATGCAGAAGGCGCCGAGCCCGAAGACGGTGAGCAGAAGCATGGCGATCATGTCGGATCTCCATCTGTCGCGGTGAGGTCTTGTTTCATCGGAGCGGTGCAAACGATCTCGTGCATCAACGCTCGTTGCCGGATTCTACACCTCTCGATTCCGCGTTTCCAGAGTCGTTGTTCTTGCGCTCACGCATTCTCACAGACGCTCTCTTTCCCGCCGTGCTTGTCGTCGCGCGAGAGCGCAGATAAAGGCGATTTTCAGAATCCTTCTCTTGGCTGAATCCTGTCTCTCGTTTTCGCGAGCTTTGGCGCGATGGAGAGAGACGGATGACCCCGACAAGACTTCTGATCGGTCAGGCGCTGATCGTCTTCGCGATCGTCATTCTCGGTGTCTGGACCGCAACGCAATGGGCGGCTGCCGCGCTTGGCTTCCAGCCGCGTCTCGGCACGCCCTGGTTCGTCCTCCACTCATGGCCGGTCTATTACCCGTGGCGGCTCTTCGAGTGGTGGTATGCCTATGAGGCCTATGCGCCGGGCGTCTTCGTGCGGGCAGGCGCCATCGCGGCTTCAAGTGGCGTCGCCGGTTGCGCGGTTGCCATTGCCGGCTCCCTCTGGCGCGCGCGGCAGGGCAAGCTCGTCACCACTTACGGTTCGTCGCGCTGGGCGAAGCGCGGCGAGATCGAGCGGGCGGGGCTCTTCCGCGCCGCCGGCGTCTTTCTCGGGCGATTGGACGCGCATTATCTCCGCCATGACGGACCGGAGCATGTGATGGCCTTCGCGCCGACGCGCTCCGGCAAGGGCGTCGGTCTCGTCGTGCCGACGCTTCTCTCCTGGACGGGCTCGGCCGTCATTCACGACATCAAGGGCGAGAACTGGCAGCTGACGGCCGGGTGGCGGAGCCGCTTCTCGCATTGCCTCCTCTTTAACCCGACCGATCCGCGGTCGGCACGCTACAACCCGCTTCTCGAGGTACGGAAGGGCCCGGACGAGGTCCGCGACGTCCAGAACATCGCCGATATCCTGGTCGATCCGGAAGGCGCGCTGGAGCGCCGCAATCACTGGGAGAAGACAAGCCACGCGCTGCTGGTCGGTGCGATCCTGCATGTCCTTTATGCGGAGGAGGAGAAGACGCTTGCCCGTGTGGCGACGCTGCTGTCGGACCCGAGGCGTTCCTTCGAGCACACGCTGCGCGCCATGATGGCGACCAACCATCTGGGAACGCCGGAACGCCCGGAGGTTCATCCCGTCGTCGCGTCGGCTGCCCGGGAGGTCCTGAACAAGTCCGACAATGAGCGCTCGGGCGTTCTCTCGACCGCCATGTCGTTTCTGGGGCTTTACCGGGACCCGATCGTCGCGGCGACGATCTCGGCCTGCGATTGGCGGATCGCCGATCTCGTCGATGCGGCGCGGCCGGTCTCGCTCTATCTGGTCATCCCGCCCGCCGACATCTCGCGGACGAAACCGCTGGTCCGCCTCGTGCTCAACCAGATCGGGCGGCACCTCACTGAAAAGCTCGAAGGCGACCCGGCAAAGCGGCGGCGCCATGCGCTCCTCATGATGCTGGACGAGTTCCCGGCGCTCGGGCGGCTCGATTTCTTCGAGACGGCGCTCGCCTTCATGGCGGGCTACGGGATCAGGGCCTATCTCATCGCCCAATCTCTGAACCAGATCTCCAAGGCCTATGGCGAGAACAATGCGATCCTCGACAATTGCCATGTCCGGATCGCCTTCTCCTCCAATGACGAGCGGACCGCGAAGCGCATTTCGGATGCGCTCGGCACGGCGACCGAACTCCGCGCCCAGCGCAATTATGCCGGTCATCGGCTCGCGCCTTGGCTCTCCCATGTCATGGTCTCGCGGCAGGAGACGGCGCGGCCGCTTCTGACGCCGGGCGAGGTGATGCAATTGCCGCCGGCCGACGAGCTTGTGCTGGTCTCGGGCCTTGCGCCGATCCGGGCGAAGAAGCTTCGCTATTACGAGGACAGGAACTTCACCGAGCGGGTAAAGCCGGCGCCGGCGCTTGCCGACAACGGCTATCGCGACAGGCCCGCTCCGCGTTCCGATGACTGGAGCGGCCAGGTGCGCGGGCTCGATCATCGGCTCGCCGCCGTGGGTGTCCCCGATCCCGATGCAGCGATGGCCGAAGAGGAAGGCGGGCCGCAGCAGCAGCGCCATCCGGGCCTGCCCGCGAAGGAGGTCGCGAAACCGCGCGAACCTCGCGAGCCGACGCTCGGTCTCTTCGACGATGACGGGGATGCGGGCGCCGATCCCAAGGCGATGGACAAGGCAAGGCGCGGCGGGCGCAGCACGATCAGGCGCGCCTATGCGGCCAATGCGGGAAGCGACGGCGACCGCCATCGCGCCTCGCAAGAGCTTCTCCCCGGATTCTGAAGGTACACGCAATGAAGCCCCGCCATCATCTCTATCTCGACGATGCGCTGACCGAGGAACTCGAGAAGCTCGCCGCGAAGCCCGGCTCGTCCAAATCTGCCATCGTCAGCGATGCGCTGCGGGCCTATCTCGCGCGCCGCGGTGCCAAGGAGCTCGACGATCTCTTCAAACTCCGGCTCGACCGGATGAGCACGCAATTGAACCGCATCGAGCGCGACCTCGCGATCGTGATGGAGAGCCTGGGGCTCTTTGTCCGCTATCAGCTGACCGTCACCGCGCCGCTGCCGGAGCCCGATCACGCGGCCCGCGCCGTCGGCCGCGACCGCTTCGAGGCCTTTATCGACCGAGTCGGCCGGCAACTCGCGGGCGGCAGGCGGGATTTGAGTCGCGACACGATCCTGCGCAGCGCTGAGACGGAGGAGACACCATGAGCGGGCCCGCCGAGATGCAGTCGAGGGAACGGCGCCGCTCGATGCTCCGGACCGCCATGGGCCCGGCGATCGCGGCGGCGCTTACCGATCCGCGGGTGGTCGAAGTGATGGTCAATCCCGACGGCAGCCTCCGGCTCGACCGGCTGGGCGAGGGCAGGCTCGATACGGGCGTGCGCTTCGAGGCGGCAGAGGTCGAACGCGTCATCCGCCTTGTCGCCTCGCATATCCGCACGGAGGTTCATGCCGGCAATCCGGTGGTGAGCGCCGAGCTTCCCGAAAGCGGCGAGCGCTTCGAGGGCTTGCTGCCGCCGGTGGCGCCCGCGCCTTGCTTCGCGATCCGCAAGCCCGCCGCAAGGATCCATACGCTGGACGATTATGTCGCCGACCGCATCCTCTCGCCGGAGCAGGCAAGCGCCTTGCGCGATGCCGTTGCCGACCGGCGCAATCTTCTAATCGCGGGCGGCACGAGTTCGGGCAAGACGACACTGGCCAATGCGCTTCTCGCCGAAATGGCAACGGCCGACGAACGCATCATCCTGATCGAGGATACGCGCGAGCTTCAATGCGCGGCACCCGATTGCGTAGCGCTCCGGACGAAGCCGGGCGTGGTCTCGCTTGCCGATCTCGTGCGCTCGACGCTTCGCCTCCGGCCCGACCGCATCATTGTCGGCGAGGTCAGGGGCGGCGAGGCGCTCGACATGCTGAAGGCCTGGAACACCGGCCATCCGGGTGGCATCGCGACGCTGCATGCGAACTCGGCCCGCGCCGCCCTCTACCGGCTCGAACAGCTCGTCCAGGAAGCAAGTGCCGTCGTGCCGCGCCGCCTCATCGCCGAGGCGATCGATCTCATCGTCTTCATCGAGGGGAGGGGAGCCGCCCGCCATGTCGGATGCATCGCCCAAGTCACCTGCCTCGACGCCAATGGCGATTACCTCGTTACCGAGACGGTCGGCCTGCATCGCCCCTCTGTCTGACCTGAAAGGATTGTCCATGCGCTCCTGTCTTCACCTCATCCGAACCGGTGCCCTCTCTCTGTTCCTCTGCGTCATGTTTATCGGCGCCGCAGAGGCCGCCGGCACCGGCATGCCCTGGGAGCAGCCGCTGCAGCAGATCCTCGATTCCGTGCAAGGTCCGGTCGCGAAGATCGTCGCGGTGATCATCATCATCGTGACGGGGCTGACGCTCGCCTTCGGCGATACGGCGGGCGGCTTCCGGCGCCTGATCCAGATCGTTTTCGGCCTTTCGATCGCGTTTGCGGCCTCGAGCTTCTTTCTTTCCTTCTTCGCCTTCGGCGGCGGAGCGCTGATCGCATGAGCGGCCATCTCGAAGGCTTCGAAGTGCCGCTCCACCGCGCCCTCGCCGAACCGATCCTGCTTGCCGGCGCGCCGCGTAGCGTGGCGATCCTCAATGGGACGGTCGCGGCCGCTCTCGGCCTCGGTCTTCAACTCTGGATCGCGGGCCTCGTCCTCTGGCTTGCCAGCCACACGCTTTGCGTCTTCGCGGCGAAGCGCGATCCGCAATTCGGACAGGTGCTGGCCCGTCATCTCCGGCAGAAGGGATTTCTCTCATGCTGAACCTCGCCGAGTACCGCCGCAAACCCGACCGCCTCGCCGATCACCTGCCCTGGGCAGCACTCGTGGCGCCGGGCATCGTTCTCAACAAGGATGGTGCCTTCCAGCGGACGCTGCGGTTCCGCGGCCCCGATCTCGAAAGCGCGACGGAAGCCGAACTGATCGGCGTCTCGGCGCGCTTCAACAATGTCGCGCGCCGCTTCGGCTCGGGCTGGGCGCTCTTTTTCGAGGCGGAGCGTTTCGCGGCGGCGGATTACCCCGACAGCGCCTTTCCGGACGTGGCCTCCTGGCTCATCGACCGCGAGCGCCGCGCGGGCTTCGAGGGGGCAACCCATTTCGACAGCGCCTGCCATCTCACACTTTATTATATGCCGCCACCCGACACGGTCTCGCGGGCAGAGCGGTGGCTCATCGAGAAGGAGAGGGTGGAGCATGCTCGCGACTGGCGGGAGGATCTTGGCGGGTTCATCGCCGAGACCGGCCGGATCGCCGATCTCCTCAAGGGCTTCATGCCGGAGCTCCATCCGCTCGACGATGAGGGAACCCTCACCTATCTCCACCGCGCCATCTCCTCGAAGCGCCATCGCATCGTGCCGCCCGAGACGCCGGGCTATCTCGACGCGGTGCTGGTGGACGAGCCCTTGAGCGGTGGTCTCGAACCCATGCTGGGCGCGCGGCATTTGCGGACGCTGACGGTGCTGGGTTTCCCGAACCTCACACAACCTGGGCTCCTCGATGCGCTCAATCATCTGGCGCTCCCCTATCGCTGGATGACGCGCTTCATCGCGCTCGACAAACCCCAAGCGACGCGGGAACTCACGAAACTTCGCCGCCAATGGTTCGCGAAGCGGAAATCGGTGACGGCGCTGCTGCGCGAGGTTATGTACAACGAACCGGCGCCCCTTCTCGACACGGATGCCGACAACAAGGTGGTCGATGCCGATCTCGCGCTGCAGGCGCTGGGCGGCGATCATGTGAGCTTCGGCTATCTGACGACGACGATCACCGTCGCCGACGAGGATGCCGAAGTCGCGGACGAGCATCGCCGTGCCGTCGAGCGCGCGGTCGCCGGCGCCGGCTTCACCGTGATCCGCGAAAGCACCAATGCGGTCGAAGCCTGGCTCGGCAGTCTGCCCGGTCACGTCTATGCCAATGTCCGGCAGCCGATCGTCCATACGCTCAATCTCGCCCATCTGATGCCGCTCTCGTCCGTCTGGGCCGGGCCGGCACAGAACGCGCATTTGGACGGTCCGGTCCTGCTCCATGCCGAAAGCGAGGGCGCGACGCCGTTCCGTCTTTCGACGCATATCGGCGATGTCGGCCATATGCTGATCGTCGGGCCGACCGGCGCCGGCAAGTCGGTGTTGCTGGCGCTGATGGCGATGCAGTTCCGCCGCTACGAAAGCGCGCAACTCTATCTCTTCGACAAGGGCTTCTCGGCCCGCGCCGCCATTCTCGCCATGGGCGGCGCCCATCATGCGCTCGGCTCCGGCGAGGGTGCGACGGCGCTCGCCTTCCAGCCGCTCGCCCGCATTGATGAGCCGGCGGAACGCGGCTGGGCGGCCGAATGGATCGGCGCGCTTCTCACGCATGAGAAACTCGACGTGACGCCGGAGGTGAGGGATGCCGTCTGGTCGGCGCTCGGGAGCCTCGCCTCGGCACCGCGCGGGGAGCGCACGCTGACCGGCCTCTCCGTTCTCTTGCAATCGAATGCGCTCAAAGCGGCGCTCGCACCCTATACGCTCGAAGGTTCGTTCGGGCATCTGCTCGATGCGGCCGAGGACGGTCTCGCGTTATCTGGCATCCAGTGTTTCGAGATGGAGGCGCTGCTGCACGAGAAGGGCGCGGTGATGCCGGTCCTGACCTATCTCTTCCATCGCCTGGAGGAGCGCTTCACCGGTGCGCCGACACTGCTCATTCTCGACGAGGCCTGGATCTATCTCGACGACCCATTGTTCGCTTCCCGCATCCGCGAATGGCTGAAGACACTCCGCAAGAAGAATGTCGCCGTCATCTTCGCGACGCAATCGCTTGCCGATATCGCCGACAGCGCCATCGCGCCCGCTATTATCGAGAGCTGTCCGCAGCGGATATTCCTTCCGAATGATCGCGCGATCGAGCCGCAAGCGCGGGCGGCTTACGAGCGCTTCGGCCTCAACGCGCGCCAGATCGAACTGATCGCCGAAGCGGTGCCGAAGCGGCACTACTACCTCCAGTCCCGCCGCGGCAACCGGCTCTTCGAACTCGGTCTCGGTCCCGTCGCGCTCGCTTTCTGTGGTGCCTCCTCTCCGGCGGACCGGAAGCTCATCGATCGTGTGTTGAGTGAGGCGGGATCAGCGGGTTTCGCGAAAGGATTGCTCACCGCCAAGGGGCTCGACTGGGCCGCCGATCTCATCGACTTCCATACAGCGAAAATTTCTCCAGGGGAGACATCGTCATGACGCACAAGATTCTGCGGGCCGTACTACTCGCTCTTTTCCTCACTGCCGGTCCGATGATGACCGGCATGCGTCCGGCCACGGCCATGACCGTCTTCGATCCCACCAACTATGTGCAGAATCTGCTGCAGGCGGTCCGCGCGCTGGAGCAGATCGACAACCAGATCCGCTCGCTCCAGAACGAGGCCGTGATGCTCGACAATATGGCGCGCAATCTGGAGCATCTCGACCTCTCGACACTGGAGGGCATGGTCTCGGGGCTGACAAGGATCGGCCAGCTGATGGACCAGGCGCGCGGCATCGCCTTCACGATCGAGGCGACGCAAGAGGCCCTTGAGCGCAGCTATCCTGACCATTATGGCGCGGAGATCACTCACGACGTGCTTCTCGCCGATGCCGAGCAGCGCTGGCGCGATGCCATGTCCGCCTATGGCGACACGATGCGCCTGCAGGCCGGCATTGCGCGCAATGTCGAGAGCGACCAGGCAGCGCTCGTCTCTCTGGTCACCGCCTCGCAAGGCGCGGCGGGCGCGCTTCAGGCGCAGCAGGCGGCAAACCAGTTGCTCGCATTGTCGACGAAACAACAGTTTCAGATCCAGACCCTGATGGCGGCGCAATACCGCGCCGAGGCGCTTGATGCGGCGCGCAAGGCCCAGGCCGAGGAACAGGCGCGCGCCAGCTTCGACCGCTTCATGGGCGAAGGCAAAGCCTATCCGGCGCAGTGACAAACGAAGAGTGAGAGGTGAGGAGTGAGCGGCATGGATGATCTCGGCGTCATCGACCGGTTCATGGAGGCCTTCACCCAGGCGATCGACAGCGGTTTCGGGCTGTTGCAGGGCGATGTCGCCTTCCTGACTGCGATCCTGATCGGCATCGACATCACGCTGGCCGGCCTCTTCTGGGCGATGGAGGAGGGCAATGTGCTCGGCCGTCTCCTGCGCAAGGTCCTCTATGTCGGTGTCTTCGCACTGATCCTGAATAATTTCGCTGGCCTTGCCGACATTATCTTCCGCTCCTTCGCGGGGCTCGGTCTGCATGCGGCGGAGAATGAACTCACCGCCGACGATCTGCTCCGGCCGGGCTATCTCGCCGGCATCGGCTTCGAGGCGGCCTGGCCGCTTTTGCAGCAGGCGGGTTCGCTGATGGGCTTCACGAGCTTCTTCAACCATGCGGTGACGATCATCGTGCTGGTGCTCGCCTGGACCGTCGTCATCGCCGCCTTCTTCATCCTTGCGGTACAACTCTTCATCACCATCATCGAGTTCAAGCTGACGACGCTGGCGGGTTTCGTGCTCGTGCCTTTCGCGCTCTGGACCAAAACGGCGTTTCTGGCCGAGCGCGTGCTCGGCAATGTCGTCGCCTCGGGCGTCAAGGTGATGTTGCTCGCGGTCATCATCGGCATCGGTTCGGGTTTCTTCACCGATTTCGTGACGGCGCTTCAGGGCCGCGAGCCCAATCTCAACGACGCCATGGCGCTGGTGCTGGCCTCGCTGGCCCTCTTCGGGCTCGGCATTTTCGGACCCGGCATCGCGGCGGGTCTCGTCTCCGGCGCGCCGCAGCTCGGCGCCGGTGCGGCGGTCGGCGCGACCG
>NZ_JBATUH010000045.1:0-1615 GCF_049671045.1 Parvibaculum sp.
GTCCTCGTCGTCGGCACGGCACCCGCCGCAACACCCCCCGTGCGCATCTTCGGCTCGGCCGACGATGCTTCGGCACGCGCCCGCGCCCTTCAGCCCCTGCCGGTTGCGACCGACCGCCTCGCGCTCGCCGCCCGGCTCGCAGGCCCGCACGTCCTGCCTGCCGCAGGCGCGCAGATCATCTGGCTCAGCGACGGGCTCGACGATGGCAAGGCGTCGCGCTTCTCCGCGGAGCTTTCGGCGCTCGCCGGATCGCATGGCCTCGAGGTCGTGGAACCCCAGCCCGACGACATCGCCCTCGCGCTCCTGCCTCCCGCGACCGAAGGCGACCAGTTCGTCGCCACGGTTCTCCGCGCCGACGGCACGGTGCCGAGATCGGGAGGCGTGCGGGCGCTCCAGACCGATGGCGGGCTCGTCGCGGAGGTCAACTATAGCTTCGCGGCCGGGCAGCTTTCGACGCCGGTGCGTTTCGACATTCCGCTCGAACTTCGCAACCGCATCAGCCGCATCGACATTGCGGGAGAAAATTCGGCGGGCTCGGTGAGCCTCATCGACGAGCGCTGGCGGCGGCGCAGCGTGGGCATCGTGTCCGGCGCGCCGATCGAGGAAGCGCAGCCGCTCCTCTCCGATCTCTATTATCTCCAGAAGGCGCTTGAGCCCTTCGCGGAAGTGCGCCGCGCCTCCGCCGCGCGCGAGGCCAAAAGCGAGATCGCCGACCTGCTCTCGTCGTCGCTTTCGGTGCTCGTGCTTTCCGATCTCGGCAATCTCGTCGGCTCCGACCGCGACGCCATCGCCACCTGGGTCGAGAAGGGCGGCGTGCTCATGCGCTTTGCGGGTCCGCGAATGGCGGGCGAGGGCGACGATCTCCTTCCCGTACCGCTGCGGACCGGCGGGCGCGCGCTGGGCGGCACGCTCTCCTGGACGAACCCGCAGCATCTCGCTCCCTTTGAGGCATCTAGCCCCTTTTTCGGCCTTCAGGTGCCGGAGGATGTGACCGTCTCGCGCCAGGTGCTCGCCGAACCGACGATCGACCTTGCCAGCCACACCTGGGCCAGGCTTCAGGACGGCACACCGCTCGTCACCGCGACGAAGCGCGGCAAGGGGCTCGTCGTTCTCTTCCATGTCACGGCGAATGGCGACTGGTCCAACCTGCCTCTCTCCGGCCTCTTCGTCGAAATGCTGAGGCGCGTCGTCGCTCTTTCGCAAGGCGTCGCGCCGGGCGGCGCGGAAGGCCATGCCTCGGAGGCAACCCTTGCGCCGGTCCGCACTCTCGACGGCTTCGGGCATCTCGGCTCGCCGCCCGCGACAGCGATCCCGATCGCGGCGACCGCCTTCGACAGCACAGAGGTCGGGCCGCGCAATCCGCCGGGGCTTTACGGCCCCGCCGACAGCCCCCGCGCCTTCAACCTCGGCCGCGCCGGCATGAAGCTCGAGCGGCTCGGCGCGCTCGCCGGCGTCGCCAACCGCCACAACTACGCCGATGCGGCCGAAACGCGGCTCCGCCCCTGGGCGCTCGCTTTCGCGCTCGCGCTCATCATCGCCGACGGCATCGCCGCCCTCTATGTGACCGGCCTTTTCGACGCGAACCCGATCCGCCGCCGCAGGCGCGGCGCGCTTC
>NZ_JBATUH010000046.1:0-40320 GCF_049671045.1 Parvibaculum sp.
GCCCAGAACCAGGTGGCAACCCTGTCGGAAGAACTGGCCGGCGAAGGCATCTGAGCGCCTCACTACGATGGAAAGCGCGGTGAGACCGCCCGCCCCCCTGACGGCAGGCGCCCCGAAAAGACAAAACCCGGCACAAGGCCGGGTTCCGTAAGTTCCTGCCGGAGAGAAAGGCTCAGGCGGCGTCTTCCTGCTCGGCTTCCTCGTTGTCGGCCTTGGCGCCGCGCTTCGGGCCCTTGTTGAGGTTGACCTCGATGAGGCGCACCGCCTCGGTCTCGGACATGCGGTTGACGGCCGCGATCTCGCGGGCCATGCGGTCGAGCGCGGCCTCGTAGAGCTGGCGCTCCGAATAGGACTGTTCCGGCTGGTTGTCGGCGCGATAGAGGTCGCGCACCACTTCCGAAATCGAGATCAGATCGCCCGAATTGATCTTGGCGTCATATTCCTGCGCGCGGCGCGACCACATGGTGCGCTTCACGCGGGCGCGGCCCTGCACGACCTTCAGCGCGCGATCGACATAGTCGGTCTCGGACAGCTTGCGCATGCCGATGGAGGTGGCCTTGGCGACCGGCACCTTGAGCCGCATCTTGTCCTTCTGGAAGTCGATCACGAAAAGCTCCAGCTTCATGCCGGCGACTTCCTGCTCGTCGATGGACACGATCTGGCCGACGCCGTGAGCCGGATAGACGATGAACTCGCCGGTCTTGAAACCGTGACGCGCGGCCGCTGAGGGCTTCTTCTGCGGGGTGGTGGTTGCCATTACGCCCAGAACTCCTTGGTTGTGGCGCCGGCGGCTTGCCGGCTGAACACGGGCTGCCGGTTCGATCCGGCCGAAGCGGCCCGCGACCACGCGGGATCGTGCACCGCTTCATCTCTCGTTGTGCACCGGCATCGCGCAGGCGCTGGCGCCTGTATCCCGGTGCTCCTGGTTCGCCGAATGACATGCAAGTCCGCCCGATGAAGCCGGAACCGGCACACCGCCGCCAGCGGCCGCCTGGTCCAAGATCGCTCTGGTCCGGGTGCGTAACTCACCTTTCAGTGATTGAGGCCGTTTCAGCCATAAATCGACATACGTCACGAGGCATGTGACATATGTGTAGCATAAAAAGTCGGAAGAATCAAGAATTTGCTGCACGCGCGAAGGAACGCGGGCCGGCCCGTTCGTCAACCCCGTTCCGGCAGCGGCCGGCTGACGCAGGGTCAGGCAGCCCGATTTCGTGCGCTTGCCGGCCCGCCGTCAGTCGCCGCCGCCGGGCTCGGCGGAGAAGTATTTCTCGAACTTTCCGGCCTCTCCGTCGAAGGCCGCCGCATCTTCAGGCGGCTCCTTCTTGGTGGTGATGTTCGGCCACTTGTCGGCATATTCGGAATTGACCTGCAGCCACTTCTCGAGGCCGGGTTCGGTGTCGGGCTTGATGGCGTCGGCCGGGCATTCTGGCTCGCACACGCCGCAGTCGATGCACTCGTCGGGATGGATGACGAGCATGTTCTCGCCTTCGTAGAAGCAATCGACGGGGCAGACTTCCACGCAATCCATGTATTTGCAGCGGATGCAATTGTCGGTGACGACAAAGGTCATGATGCAGCTCCCTGAAATGCAGGCCCCGGATCGAGCGGCGAGGGAAGCGCGGGAGCAGGACCGGCCGCTTCGGCCTTTTCGCGACGGGAGGCGCGGCCTGCCCACGCCTTCACATCCTGCGCCGCGAGCGCGCGGAGTGCCCGCAGCCGCGTTTCCAGTGTTGTCCGTGCGTCCTCGCCCGCCACATGCGCGACCGTGTCGAAGAAGAAGGGCTGCATGATGCGCCCCGTCGTTCCCCGGTTGTCGCAGATGAGTTCGAGAAGATTGCGCGCCACGGGTGAAAGCCGCTCAGGCTCGGCCGAAGGGTCGAGGAGCTGGCCAAGCGCTTCCTCCACCCTTTGCCATTTCTGCGCGGCGATATGCGTCAGCACATTGCCGAGATGCGGATGCCGCCTGAGGGCGGCGTAAATTATGTCTGCGAGAGGGTTCTGTTCCGGGCCTGTCGTCATGTCGACAATCCTTGAAGGTGCCCGCGTGGACCGCGCCGGGTCGCCATAAGAAGCATATGAAATACTATTTATAGCAGAGGGAAGCCGGCTGCAAGCGTCGGATTGCCGCGCCCGATATGCGCCATTGATAAAAAGGCATATCGTACGCATGTTAAATGGGGCCGGGAGATGGAGAAAGGCATGAGCGGGATGATTGCCGAGGCGGATGTTCTCGATGCGCTGCGCGATGTCATCGACCCGGAACTCGGCGTCAATATTGTCGATCTCGGGCTTGTGTACCGCGTGGCGACCGGCGACGACGCCATTGCGATCGACATGACGATGACGACGCCTTCATGTCCGCTCGGAGATTATCTGAAGGATGAATCGAGATCCGCGATCCGTCGCCGCTTCTCCGGCGTCGGGACGATCGAGATCAATCTCGTCTGGTCGCCGCCCTGGAGCGCCGAACTGATCCGCGAGGAAGGCCGCCGAGCGCTGGGCTGGCCGGAGGAAGAGCGAAAGCCGGGCTATAGCGCATGGACGCCATCGGACTGAGGCGGCAGGAACTGGAGGCGGCGCGCCGCGCATTGGTGCAACGCCGGGGCTTCCGCTTCGCCTTTCTCGCGGCGGGCTTCGTCGCGCTCGTCAGCGCGCTTTATGGCGGGCTCATGCGCATCGGCTGGGTTCTGCCCTGGCCGCCAGCCGATCTCGTCTCGGCCCATGGCGCGCTCATGACGGGCGGCTTCTTCGGCGCGCTGATCGGGCTTGAGAGGGCGGTCGCGCTCGGCCGCCTCTGGCCTTATCTCGGTCCGTTTTCTGTTGCCCTGGGGACGCTCGCCATCTGGGCGGGCGCGCCGGAGATGGGCCTTGCCTTCTATGCCTGTGGCGGCCTCGTGCTCGCCGCCGCCTCCGCTTTCGTCTGGTATCGCCAGCGCGAAACCTTCACCGCCGTCATCGCGCTCGGCGCGGCCTTCTGGGCTCTCGGCATGTTCGTCTGGTGGCTGGGTGGCGACCGGGCGGACGCCGTTGTCGCGCTGATGCTTTTTCTCGTGCTGACAATCGTCGGGGAGCGGCTGGAGCTTACGCGCGTGCTCCCGCCGCGCCCGCGCGCAAAGCCCCTGTTCCGTGCCTGCGTGGTGCTGGTCCTCGCGGGCGCCGCGCTCGTGCCTTTCTGGCAGGATCCGGGCTTGCGTCTTTTGGGGTTGGGCTTCCTTTCCCTTGCCGCGTGGCTCGCAACTTATGACATCGCGCGGCGCACGGTCCGCCAATCCGGCCTCGTGCGCTATGCGGCGCTATGCCTGTTGTCGGGTTATGGCTGGCTCGCGGTTGGCGGCGCCATTCTTCTTGCCGCGCCGGAACCTTTCGGCGGCCTCTATTACGATGCGGGCCTGCACGCGATCTTCCTCGGCTTCGTCTTCGCCATGGTCTTTGCCCATGCGCCGATCATCTTCCCGGCCGTGGCCCGTCTGCCGGTGCCGTTCCGCCCGCATTTTTATGTTCATCTCGCGCTGCTGCATCTCTCGCTTCTGGTGAGGCTCGCGGGCGATCTCGCCGACAACCCGGATCTGCGCATGGCGGGTGGGCTCGGCAATGCGGCCGCTATCGTGCTCTTCATTCTCGCGACGGCGGGCTCCGTCATCTCGGCGCGTATGGCCGCGCGCGCATGAAGGCGGGGAAAACGCGTGCATGCGCTGTCAGGCCGGAAGTGAAAGCAGCTTGGCGAGCTTTGCCCGCGGTTGCAGGAGATCGGCAAGCGTGTAGCTGTCGAGCACGGCGAGAAATGCGTCGAGCGCTTCATGGAGCGCGGTGCGAAGGACGCAGGCCGGCGCGATGCGGCAGCTGCAGCCATCTCCCTGGAAGCATTCGACGAGAATGATGTCGTCTTCCATCTGGCGGACGAGAACGCCGATATTGATCTTTGCGGGCTCCATGGCGAGACGCATTCCGCCGCCCTTGCCGCGCGAGGTCGCGAGATAGCCGAACTGGCTGAGGCGCAGCACCACCTTCATGACGTGATTGCGCGAGATGCCGTAGTGGCGCGAAACCTCTTCAATGGTTGCGACCTTCTCGTCCTTCATACCGACATAGGTGAGAACGCGCAGACAGTAATCGGTGAAGGTCGTCAGGCGCATATCGCTCACTCCGCTGGGACGAGGTCCGGGCGCCTCCCCGCTGCCGGAACGGCCATGCGCGGCGACACGAAATTATAAATAGCATTTTTGATATTGCTTTGCATGCGGTTTCGCATTAAAGAAGTATATTATATACCACTTAAGGCGATGCAGCCTGGAGCGCCACCGCATGATGATCGGAGCCGGAGTCTCGCGCTGGACGATGCTGCATCTGGGGAGCGCCGTCATCGCCTTCCTAGTCGCGGAAACCCTGCTGGCGGCCGGATATGCCGATCCGCTCGACGGCCTGCGCGCGCCCGCGACGCTGGTTGCCGTTCACCTCATCACCATAGGCTGGTTGAGCCTTCTGATGCTGGGCGCGCTCTACCAGTTCGTGCCGGTCATCACGACGACGTCGCTTTTCAGCCAGCGCCTTCCCATCCTTTCCTTCTGCTCGATCGTTTCAGGACTGGCGGCCATGCTTGTCGGCTTTCTCGCGCTGGACGGCGTGGCCTATGCCCATGTCGCCTGCCTTCCGATAGGTGGCGCGCTCGTGCTCACGGGCTTCATCCTCGGCGCGATCAATGTCGCCATGACGCTCTGGCGCGCGCGCCCGCTGCCGCTGCCTGCGGTCTTCGTGGCCTTCGGATTGGGCTTCCTGCTTCTCACGGGGCTTGCCGGGCTCTGCTTCGCGCTGGCCTTCGCATTGCCGAACCCGCCGCGCTTCCTTCTCGCTCTGGCGGGCCAAGGGCTTCTCCTCCATGTCGTCGCGGGGCTTGGCGGCTGGTTCACCCTCACGGCAATGGGCGTGAGCTACAGGCTTCTTTCCATGTTCATGCTCGCGCCCGATGAGCCGCGCCCCACGAGCTACGCCGCGCTCGGCCTCACGGCAGGCGGTCTTTTCCTTCTGATCGCATCGGGTCTTTTCGGCATCGCGGCCGAGCATTCCATGGCCGCCTATGAGGCGGCAGGCGCGCTCATGGCCGGAACCGGCGCCGCCTTCTATCTCGCCGACATCGTGCATCTCTACCGCGCCCGCAAGCGCCGCCATCTGGAGCTGAACAGCATCACCGCCGCGGGCGCGCTCGCTCTCTTCACAGCGGCCGTTGCGGGATCGGGAGTGGCGGCGGCCTTTGGCGGTCTCGAGCGTTTCGCGGGCGCGCTCGGCTATCTCTTCGTCTTTGGCTGGCTCTCCGGGCTCGGGCTCAGCCAGCTTTACAAGATCGTGCCGTTCCTGACCTGGCTCGAGGTTTTCGGCAAGCGGCTCGGCAAGGGGCCCGTGCCGCGAGTTCAGGATCTCGTGGACGAGCCGCGCGCGCGGCCCTGGTTCATTCTCTATTTCGCCGCCGTGTTGCTCGGCACGGCAGCGCTCGTCTTCGCCAGCGCGATCCTCTTGCGCTTCGCCGCCGTGGCGCAGCTCGTCGCGACGGGCTTCATCGCGCTCGAACTATGGCGCGCGCGCAGGCCCGATCCCAATGCCGCGCCGAAGCCGATGGGCCAGGGCGCGCCGCTTCCCTTCGCAAGACCCATTCCCCCTTCAAACCGTTCCACTCATGGAGGATGAACCCATGACCGTTTCGTACCGGACGCTCGATGTGCGCCCCACCTTGCGCGCTGGCGGCGAGCCGTTTCAGGAAATCATGCAGGCCGTTGCCGCTCTTGCCGGCGGCCAGGGCCTGCGCCTGATCGCGACGTTCAAGCCCGTGCCGCTTTTCTCCGTGATGCAGAAGCGCGGCTTCACGCATAGCGAGCGGCCGCTCGGCGATGGCGACTGGGAAGTCACCTTCACGCCCGATGGAGACGCCGCGAAGGCGACGGCCGCCGCCTGGCCCGCAACACCTCCGGCTACGCCCCCGGCCGCCAGACAGGCCGCAAGGCAGGCCGGCAGGCAGGCGAAGCAAGGCGAAGCCGATGCGAGCGACTGGCCCGCACCCGTTCAGGTGCTCGACAATCGCGGCCTGATGCCGCCAGAGCCTCTGGTGCGCACGCTCGAAACGATGGAGGAGCTCGCCATCGGCGAGGTGCTCGAGATCTGGAACGACCGCGATCCCGTTCTTCTCTATCCGGAGCTTGAGACGCGCGGCCATCTCGCCCATCGCGACATACGCGGGGCGGAGGGCTATCGCATCCTGATCCGCAAGGGCGAGCCGAAGGGAGAGGCCTCATGAGCGAGCTTTCCGGCGACGCGCTTCGCGAGGCGCTGAAGGACGTGTTCGATCCCGAGCTTGGCTACAACATAGTCGATCTCGGTCTTGTCTATGGCATCGACATCAATGAGGGCGAAGTCACCGTCACCATGACGCTGACGACACCGGGCTGTCCCGCATCGGACATGATCCAAGGCGGCGTCTATCAGCGCCTCTGGGCCATCGAGGGCGTGAGCGATGTCGAGGTGAACCTCGTCTGGGAGCCGCCATGGAGCCCGGAGGCGATGAGCCCTGCCGCCAAGGAGCATTTCGGCATCGCCGCCTGAGCGCCCGACGGAAGACGCCCCATGGATCGAGACGCATCCGTTTCCTCTCTCAACCGCATTTTCATCCGCGCGCTGAAGCGGCTGGGCGATGCGGGAGACATCGACGCCGCCTGCCGCATGGCGGCGGAAGCCTGGTCGTTGCTCCGGCATGACTGGCCCGAAGAAGCCCGACGCCTGAACGGCGTTCTGCACAACCTCACCAGCCCCAACCGTATGGGCAAAAAGGAGAGACCCATGAACGACAATGCAAACCTCGATGTCCGCCAGCTCATCCCCGCTCAGCGGCACAGGCTGATCTTCGAGACCTGGCACAATCTGGAGCCGGGCAAGGGCTTCGTGTTGGTGAACGATCACGACCCGAAGCCGCTCTACTACCAGTTCGACGCGGAACATTCCGGCGAGTTCACCTGGGATTATCTGGAGGCCGGACCCGAGGTCTGGCGCGTGCGCATCGGCAGAAAGTCGGCCGCCTGAGTATCGGCGGTTGCCGGGGCGAGGCGGCACACATCCCCGTGCCGTCCCGCCCCGGCCTTTGCGGCCTGCCCGACGCCCGGCCCGGGCACGCGTAGCCGGAACGCCACGCGGCATTGTGGCGGGTGGTAAATAGTGCTCACATGCTCGCCGGAAGGTGGGCATGGAGCGGGCCCTCAGGTTTTTGACCGTTCCCCGGGAACCTTTTCCCTCCGAGATACGTCTACAGGGGGAAAGAGGCCGCGGATATGCCGCGGTGTCGAGGGCAACGGTCATGAATCTGGACAATCTGACATCCCTGTTCCAGACCCCGCAGCGTGAGGCTGCGGATGATGTCAGCCTTGTCGCGGCCTTGCGGCGCGGCGAGGACCGCGCCTTCGAGGCCATCATGCGCCGCTACAATCAGCGGCTGTTCCGCGTCGCGCGCTCCATTCTCCGCAACGAGGCGGAGGCTGAGGACGCGGTGCAGGAAAGCTGGCTCCGCGCCTTCACCCATCTCGAGCGCCTGCAGGACCCCGCCCGGCTCGGCGGCTGGCTTGCGCGCATCGCGGCGAACGAGGCGCTCGACCGGCTTCGCCGCCGCTCGCATCTGCCACTCGACGAGGGGCATCCGATCACGCCGGAGGCGGAGATGGTGCCGGAAAGCGTCGTGGTGTTTCAGACGCCGGAATTCGAGAAGCGCCGCAGCGAAGCGCGCGCGCTGATCGAACGCGCCGTGGACAGTTTGCCCGAGAATTTTCGCGTCGTTTTCGTCCTGAGAGCGATCGAGGAACTATCGGTCGAGGAGACGGCGCGCGTCCTTTCCATTCCACCCGATACCGTCAAGACGCGTTTTCACCGCGCGAAGAAACTTCTGCGCGGCGATTTGAGGGAAGCGCTCGATTCCGCGTTGCCGGATGCATTCGGCTTCGACGGGGAGCGTTGCGACAGGATCGTCGCGAAAGTCACGGCGCGATTGCGCTCCGCGAGCGGACCCGTGCCGCGTACACCGCCCGACTAGCAAGCGGGCAGACACAAGATCAGTAACGAAGCCAGGGCCGGAGAGTATCGCTCCTCCGAACGATACCGCTCGCCCGCGACAGCAAAGGGAGACATGAGATGATGAATCGCGAAGACAATGGAAATGCGCCGAGGAACCCGAGCAGGCGCGGGGTTCTCGTCGCCGGCGGTGGCGCGACGCTTTCCGCCGTGGCGGTGGCCATGCTTGCCGGAGGCGGCTCGCTCCTGCGCTCCAGCGCGGCGCTTGCCGCGAGCGAAACCGATCTCGGCATTCTCAACACCGCGCTCGGCGCGGAGCTTCAGGCGATTGCCGCCTATCAGGTCGGCGCCGAAAGCGGCCTTCTGACACCCGGCGTGAAGAAGCTCGCCCTCACCTTCCAGGGGCACCACAAGAGCCACGCCGACATTCTGCGCGAAACGGTCGGCAAGCTCGGCGGCAAGCCCGTCGAGGCGCTGAAGGACTATCACTTTCCGCTCGATCAGCTGAAAGCTGAAGCCGACGTGCTGCGCTTCGCGGCTGGTTTGGAAAAGGGCGCGGTAAGCGCCTATCTCGGTGCGGTGCCGCAATTCGAGAACCGCGACCTTGCCAAGGCGGCGGCAAGCATTCTCGGCGACGAGGCGATGCACTGGGCGGTGCTGCGTTCTGCCCTGGGGGAGGAGCCGGTCCCCTCCGCCTTCATGGAATAAGAGACGCAGCATCGAACTGGCGGAGCCTGCCCGGCGGGCTCCGCCGCTTTTTTCAGGAGATCGAGAATGCGCATTATTGCCTCATTCGCATTGGCGGCGATCCTGGTTGCCCCGCCCGCGCTGGCGCAGGAAAAGAGCGATGCGGCGCATGGAAAATCGCTCTATGCGCAATGCCGCTCCTGCCATACGCCCGAAGAGAACAGCGTTGGCCCGAAACATTGCGATGTCATCGGCCGGAAGGCGGCAAGCCTGCCCGACTATCAGTACTCGCCAGCCATGACGAAGAGCGGCCTCACATGGACCCCGGAAAATCTCGACCGGTTCCTGCAGAAGCCCGCAGCGCTCGTGCCCGGCAATTACATGCCCTTCGCCGGCATCGCGAAGGCGAAGGATCGCGCGGACATCATCGCCTATCTGGCGACATTGCATTGCTCGTGAAGAAGGCGCGAAGCGCCTCATCGCCCGAAGCGGAGGGAAGGAACTTGGCTCGTTTCGCAAGAGAGGATTTCAGCATGGCTCCCTATGACGAGAGATCGGATGCCGGTGTGACCGGCTTCAGCCGTTCCTTCGCGGAGGCAGGCAGAAGCAGGGCCGAAGCCGCCATTCGCGATCTCCTGTCATGGATCGGGGAGAATCCCGGCCGTGACGGGCTTGTGGACACGCCGGCGCGGGTGCTGCGCGCCTTCGAGGAATATTTTTCGGGCTATGCCGTCACGCCGGAAAAATTTCTCGCCACGACCTTTTCAGAGACGAACGGTTATGACGACATGGTGGCGCTTTGCGGCATCGGCTTCGTCAGCCATTGCGAGCACCATATGGCACCCTTTTTCGGCAAGGCGCATGTCGCCTATGTGCCGTCGGGCCGCGTTGTCGGCATCAGCAAACTCGCCCGTGTGGTCGATGCCTATGCGCGCCGTCTCCAGATCCAGGAGCGCATGACGGTCGAGATTGCATCGGCGATCGAGCATGCGCTGAAGCCGAAGGGTGTTGCCGTCATTGTCGAAGCCACGCATCACTGCATGGTGGCCCGCGGTGTGATGAAGCCGGGCGCCACGCTCGTGACACGCCGCTTCAGCGGAGTCTTCGAGAAGGATGCGGAGTTTCGCCGCCTGTTCGAGCAGCGGATCGAGGCGTCCTGCTAGGGCGTGTCCTGCAAAAGCGAAAACGCTTCCTCGCATCGGAAACGAGGCCAATCAGGAATCTTGAGCATCCGTTCAGGCCCCGTCAAAACGGATACTCCGGATACGCCGCCTATCTCTGCCATTCGGGAATATGGAGCCTGAGCCCGTCAAGCGCCGCGGTCATGTGGATCTGGCAGGAAAGGCGGCTCCTCTCTCCCGCATTGACGGCGAAGTCGAGAATGTCCTCTTCCATGCCCGTCGCGTGCCCCACGCGCTCGATCCATTCCGGATCGACATGGACGTGACAGGTCGAGCAGCTGCAGCTTCCGCCGCAATCGGCATCTATGCCGGGCACGGAACGGCTGATCGCGGCATGCATCGCTGTCATGCCGGCGTCGACCTCGACGATATGTTCGGTTCCATCGGGCTCGATAAAGATGATCCGGGGCATGTTTCTCATCCCTGCTGATGGGGAATGCGCCCAGCGTGTGATGCGGCCCGGAAGAAGTTGAACGCGGCGCTCTCGACCCTATGCGGGGAGGGCGCCGCGTCCGTTTTCATCAGGCAGCCGAAAGACGCTGTTCGACCGCAGCCCAATCGGCCAGATGCTCGACGAAGGCCGTCAGGAAATCGCCGCGGCGGTTCTGGTAATCGACATAATAGGCATGTTCCCACACGTCGCAGACGAGGAGCGGGCGCTTGCCATGAACAAGCGGGGTCTCCGCGTTCGAGGTCTTGACGATTTCGAGCTTGCCGTTGTTGTCGACGAGCCAGACCCAGCCGCTGCCGAACTGCGCGAGGCCCTCATCGATGAACTTGCGCTTGAAGCTGTCGAAGTCGCCGAAGCTCGCGGAAAGAGCCGCACGGAGCTTCTCCGGAACGGCGCTGCCGCCCGGCTTGATGCACTCCCAGAAGAAGGAGTGATTGAGATGCTGGGCCGCGTTGTTGAAGATCGCAGTGGCCTTCGCATCGCCATGAGTCTTGCGGATGACGTCTTCGAGGCTCAGCTCGGCGAGCGGCGTGCCTTTCGTCAGATCCACGAGCTTCGTCGCATAGGCGCGATGATGCTTGCCGTGGTGAAGCTCGAGCGTCTGCGCCGACATGTAGGGTTCGAGCGCGTTGATGGCAAAGGGGAGTTCCGGAAGAGCAAATGGCATTTCAGACACCTCAATGTAGTTTAATCGTTTAAATGCCCCTCTGCCGGTTTGAAATCAACCACCAAAAGCGCTTCGCGCCGAAAGGAACGCATATGCGAGGCCGCTCGTGCCGATAGCGAGGCAGACGGGAACGAGCGCGATGTGAATGAGCGCTTCCTTGCCGGTGATGAGGCCTGTGTTCGTATCGACATGAGCGGAGAGGAAATCGTTGAAGGTCTGCAACTCGGGATGAGCGGACGAAACCTTCTTCGCGATCCGCATCATGAGGAATGGAATGCCGAAGAACATGAGCACATAGCCCGTGCTGACCGTCACCATGAAGGCGCCGTCGAGCGTGCTGCCGAAACCGATCCAGAAGGCGCCGACGAGCCACGCCCAGGCAAGTAACGTCACGATATAGACCCCCTTGTGTATTTCACTGAAGGGGATCGTAAGAACATTCTCTTTCGCTTCGTGATGAAGACTGGGAGCCTCCGCGTTCATTCTGTTCTCCTCCTGGCGGTCGCCTGGAACGGGTGCCCGCCCGAGCGCGTTCGGCGCCTGGTGGCCTCGAATAACAGGCAAATGAAATACCTCTTTATGATTTGCCTTCATTCAGGCGAGCGCAATCGGGATTTCACGGCGGGGGCTGCGACAAATTGGACCATGCCCCGCGGGCGCGGTCATAACCACCTTTCGCAAACCGGCTGGCCGAAGTGGCGCTACGAGCTTCGCCGGGCTGTGGTAAAATGCGGCCAGTCACGTTGCGGAGAAGAGCTTTTATGCGAGTCACACTACATACCGACTATGCGCTCAGAATGCTGATGCTTCTGGCGTCGGAGCCGGGTGAGCTACACACGATCGAGGAAGTCTCGACGCGCTACGGCATATCGCGCAACCACCTCATGAAGGTGGCGCAGACGCTGGTGCAGGGCGGCTTCGTCGAGAGCGTGCGGGGCAGAAGCGGCGGTTTGCGTCTCCGCAGGCGCCCCCAGGACATCAATCTCGGCGCTGTGATCCGCACGACGGAGGACGGTTTCAATCTCGTCGAGTGCTTCGACAAGGAATCCAATACCTGCGTTATCAGCACGGCCTGCGGGCTCAGAGGGCCGATGGAAGAGGCACTGGCCGCTTTTCTCGGCGTGCTCGACCGCTACACGCTTGCCGATCTCATCAGGAATCCCGGCCGCTTGCGCCGGATGCGGCAGTTGCTCCATCAGGAAGCCGAAGCCGTCTAGCGATTCCGGCCGCGTCCGCATCTTTTGCCGATGCCATTGAAGGGCGGGCTTGTCGCCGGTCGCGTTTTGAAGGATATTGTGCATCTTAAATACTTCTTTCGAGCGAGTGGAGTAGACATGCCGCTGGACGAGGCAGCAAGCCGCCGGGCAAAGATCGTGGAAGCCGTCGAGCGCGAAACCGGAATTGACGAAACGATGGTCGCGCGGCTGGTTCACGGCTTTTACGATCGCGTGCGCGCGGACGAGGTGCTTGCGCCGATTTTCAATGCGCGGATCGCCGATTGGGGCCCTCATCTCGAGCGGATGTGCGATTTCTGGTCGTCCATTGCGCTGATGACCGGCCGCTATCATGGCCAGCCCATGCGGATGCACGCGCCATTGCCGGTATCGGGCGCGCATTTTGACCGCTGGCTCGATCTCTTTCGCGAGACGGCTGCGGAGATTTGTCCCCCCGAGGCGGCCGCGTTCTTTGTGTCCCGCGCCGAGCGCATTGCCGAGAGCCTGGAGCTTGGCATTGCTGGCGCGAGGGGCCTGATGCTCCGCAAGGGCGAGCGTCTGAGGCCCGTCGAACTGGCGGACGGAGGTGAATGATGAAGTCCGAAGCTGTGGCGGCCGCGCGGGAGGTTCTCGCCTCCATGGAAACGACGCGGCCGGAGGAGATCGCGCGCAGCATCCCCGGCGCGGCGAGCATTTTCCAGAAATACGCCTTCGATCCGGCGGCCAATGGCGAGGCGAAGCTCGGCGACTGGGCGCGCGAACTGGGCGTTCTTGAGCAGTCATTCGCCGAGGAATTGCGCGAGCTTGCTCGCATCGTCGCCAATGCGGATGCCGAGCGCGACGCCCTGATCGGCTATATTCTGATCCGCTTCCACGACGCTCACAGGGAAGAACTGCCCGCGCTCGTCGAGCTTGCCAACCGGGTCGAGGCTCGTCATCGCGATCACCCTATGGCGCCGCGCGGGCTTGCGCTTCTGCTGGATGAGTTGAACGACGTCATTCAGGCTCACCTGCAAAATGAGGAATCGCTGCTTCTGTCCATGATGCGGCATGGCGAGGAAGAGCACCTCATCGACCCCATGGCGCATATGTGTTGCGAGCATGACGAGCAGGAAATCCGGATCGCCCGCATTGAAGCGAACACTTTCGATCTGAGCGAGCCCGTTGACGCATGCGATGCCTGGCGCGCACTCTATGCAGGCATTCGGAAGCTCACCGTCGAATTGCGCGATCACATGCGGCTGGAGAACGACGTGCTGTTTCCGAGCATTGCGCGCGCCAGCCTGCTCGCCAGACAGGGAGGCCGTCTGATATGAGTGCATCGCTTCCGCCGGACGCCGTCGCCTATAAGCGCACACCCGTCTTCGACGAATATACCGTGCCCGCCCCATTGCTCCACCGTCACAATACCAAGGCCGGTGTGTGGGGCCTTCTCCATATTCTCGAGGGCAAGCTTGTCTATCGCACGCTCGATCCTGTCACCGAGGTGGTGGTCGATCCCTCCGCGCCGCCCGTCGTCATCGAGCCGCAGGCTCTGCATGAGGTGGCGTTGATCGGTCCGGTACGCTTTTTCGTGGAGTTCCATTCGATCCCTGCATGAGGGAGAGCGAAATGAAACGAGATATTGAGATCAAGCGCATTTACGAGCCGGCTGACAGGAATGACGGAACCCGCGTGCTTGTCGACCGGCTCTGGCCGCGCGGGCTCAGCCGCGCCGAAGCGAAGCTCGACGCATGGATGAAGGACATTGCGCCGAGCGCCGAACTGCGCAAATGGTTCGGCCACGATCCCGAGCGCTGGGCGGAGTTCGTCCCGCTTTACGAAGCCGAATTGCATGCGAACAAGGAAGCGGTGCACGCCCTGCTGGAACTGGCTGGCAAGAAGCGGCTCACCCTTCTCTATGCGGCGCATGATGGGGACCACAACAATGCGGTCGTCCTCTCGCGCTTCCTGAAGAAGCTCCATTGAGCGGAAGCAACGTGTGCGGAGTGTGTGCGCCGGACCTCGGGCGCGCGCGATCTATCGCGGCTGCGCGATGCTCTTCATGGCGGCCGGGTCCTTGATGCGCATCATGCCGCCGGAGATCTCGACGAGATCCTCTTCCCTCAGCCGCCGCAGCACGCGGTTCACATGAACCTGTGTCAGCCCAACGGCTTCGGCCAGATGCTGTTGGGTGAGCGGAAAGGGGATCTCATGGTCATGCGCGAGCCCCCGTGCCGTCATCCGCTCGCAAATATCGATCATGAGAAAGGCGATCCGCTCTTCGGCGGTGCGGGTCACGAGCGCGATGAGCTGCTGGTCGCAGCGCTCGCGATCCTCGACGCAAAGCGACATGATCGACTTCATCGATCCGGGATGTTTTTCCATGAAGCGCAGAAACTCCGCCCGGTCGAAGGCGCAATAGCTGACCGCGGTTGTCGTCTGCACGGATGATGACAGCGTGTTCTTGAAGATCGACGCGGTGGAAATCACATCGCCCGGCAGCAGGATCGACAGGATCTGCCGCCGGTTGTTCGCGCCCACCGTGAAGCGAAGGGCCCATCCTTCGCGGATCAGTATGACGTCATCGAGTTTCTGGTGCTTGCGGTAGATGGTCTGGCGCGGTCTTGCTGTGACCTGTCTCGGCCGCACGAAGCCGTCTTCATGGCTGAGATCGGCAACCGCCGCCGAACAGAACGCCAGAGATCTGAGCGGGCAGTCATGGCACAGCATCCCCCGCCCTGCGGCCGGCCGCTCCGGCGATTGTGTAACCTTGTGCGATGTTTCGAGTCCCGCCGCGACCGACGCAACCAATGACTGTCCCCTTCTTGCGGTCCGCCTGTTTACGTACCTTTCGTACATACCCAAGGGAAAAAGCCGCGGCAATCGGGAAGCAGGCGCAACTGAAACGAGTATATCACTTAGGTTATAGACTCACCATTTCACCATGGAAATCGGCCGGCTCGCCACGCTCCGTCGAGGAGGGACGAGCCGGCCGGGCGTGATGCGCGTCAGGCGGCGAGGAAACCCTCGAGCCTCTTGCGGATGATGGTTTCCGCTTCGCTCATGATGCGGTCGATGAGTTCCTTGCAGCTCGGAATGTCGTGGATGAGACCGGCGACCATGCCGCAGCTCCATGCGCCCGCATCCATCTCGCCCTTCTGCATGACGCGCGGATAGACGCCGCCGACGAGTTCGCGAATGTCCTCGATGCCGAGGCTTGCGCCCTTTTCGCGCTCGATCTCGACGATCTTCTCCACCGCCGCGTTCGAGAGGACGCGCTCGGTATTGCGCAGCGGGCGCATGATGAGGCGCGTGTCGAGTTCGCTCGCGGCGAGAAGCGCCTTCTTCACATTCTCATGCACGGGCGCTTCCTTGGTGGCGATGAAGCGCGTGCCCATGTTGATGCCTTCCGCGCCGAGAGCGAGAGCGGCGACGAGGCTGCGCGCATCGGCCATGCCGCCGGACGCGACGAAGGGGATCTTGAGTTCCTCGGCCGCGCGCGGCAGCAGGATCATGTTCGGAATGTCATCCTCGCCCGGATGGCCGCCGCACTCGAAGCCGTCGACGCTCACCGCGTCGCAGCCGATCCTCTCGGCCTTGAGCGAGTGGCGAACGGAGGTGCATTTGTGGATGACCTTGATGCCGCCCGCCTTGAGCGCCGGCATATAGGCTTCGGGGCTGCGGCCGGCCGTCTCGACCGCCTTCACTCCGCCCTGAATGATCGCGTCGATATATTCGGGATAGGGCGGGTTCGAGAAGCCGGGCAGAAAGGTCAGGTTCACGCCGAAGGGCTTGTCCGTCATCTCGCGGCAGCGAGCGATCTCCTTGGCGAGCGCTTCCGGCGTCGGCTGCGTCAGGCCCGTGATGATGCCGAGGCCGCCCGCATTGGAGACGGCGGCCGCCATCTCGGCGAGACCGACGAAATGCATCCCGCCCTGAATGATCGGATGCTTGATGCCGAAAAGCTCTGTAATGCGCGTCTTCATTCTTTCATCCCTCTTGCTTTCGCCCCTCTTGGGTTCGTTCGACCGGTGGCCGGATGCATTTCTAAAGGGTTAGCCGGTAGCGCGGAAATTGGAAAGCGGCGGATCGCACCACCCCGCTCGCTGCGCGGACGACGCTGCGTCAGGGCGCGGGCCTGCGGGGGGCGCAGTGAAGGGCTAGGCCTCCCGGCCTCTTGCCTTGGCGGACGGCCTGGCCGATCCTTTCCCGACGACATCGTGCTGCCATGGGAGGGTCAGAGGCATGAAACGGCATTTCGCCGCGCTTTGGGAAGTGATCAGCGACGCCATTCCCGACGAGATCGCCATCGTCAATGGCGACACGCGGCGAAGCTGGCGCGAATATGAGGGCCGGGCGGGATCTCTCGCCGCCGCTCTCGTGGCGGCGGGCCTCCGTCCGGATGCCAAGATTGGTCTCTACGCCTACAACTCCAACGAATATCTGGAGGCTCACTTCGCCGCGTTCAAGGCGCGGGGCGTGCCCATCAATGTGAACTATCGCTATGTGGAGGAGGAGCTTACCTACCTTCTCGACAATGCCGATGCCGAAGCCCTTTTCTTCGATGCGCAATTCGGCACCCGCGTGGCGGCGATCCGCTCCCGCCTGCCGAAGCTCAAGCTCCTCGTCGAGATCGACGACGGCTCGGGCGAGCATCTGGACGGCGCGCTGCGCTATGAAGACGTCATAGCCGCGCATCGCCCGCTGCCGCGCGGCGACTACTCGGAAGACGACATCTACATGCTCTATACGGGCGGCACCACGGGCATGCCCAAGGGGGTCATGTATCGCCAGGGCGACTTTGCCGAAGGCCTGATGCTCGGCTACGACCTGCGCGGCCTGCCCCGTCCACAGACGCGCGATGAACTCACCGCGGCCGTGCGCGAGCTGCGCGCCGCGGGTGCCGCGCCCGTCAGCATGGCGGCCTGTCCGCTGATGCATGGCACGGGCATGTGGCTCGGCGTCATGATCGCGCATAATCTGGGCGGCACGGCCGTCACCTTCCGCAATACGCATTTCGATCCCGACGAACTCTGGCGCCTCGTCGAGCGCGAACGCGTGAGCGATGTCGCCATCGTCGGCGATGCCTTCGCCAAGCCCATGCTGCTTGCGCTTGAAGGCGCGAGGGACGCCGGACGCCCCTACGATCTCACCTCGCTGAAGACGCTCATTTCCTCTGGCGTCATGTTCACGCGGGAGGTGAAGCAGGGCCTTCTCGATTTTGCCGACATCGCCATCATCGATGCCATGGGCTCGACCGAGGGCAGCATGGGCATGTCCGTGGTGTCGCGGGAACTGCCGCCGAGCGAGACGGCGCGCTTCCTCAAGAACGAAACGACGAAGGTCTTTACCGATGACGGAAGGGAAGTCACTCCGGGGTCGGACGAAATCGGCATGATCGCCAATGGCGGCTTCGCGCCCATAGGCTATTACAAGGACCCGGCGAAGAGCGCGGCGACCTTCCGCGTCGTCAACGGCCATCGCTACAGCTTCCCCGGCGACTATGCCAAGGTCGCGGCCGACGGCTCTCTCATCCTGCTGGGGCGCGGCTCCGTCTGCATCAATACGGGCGGCGAGAAGGTTTTCCCCGAGGAGGTGGAGGAGGCGCTGAAGGCGCACCCTGCCGTCTATGATTGCCTCGTGGTCGGCCTGCCCGACGACCGCTTCGGCGAGCGCGTCACGGCCGTGCTTTCCCGCCGGCCCGGCCATTCGGTCGAGGACCAGGAACTCATCTCCTTCGCGCGCACCAGGCTCGCCGGCTACAAGATGCCGAGACAGATCGTGCTGGTGGATGAGGTGCGGCGGGCACCGAACGGCAAGGCCGATTACAAATGGGCGAAGGCCGTCGCGGTCGAACGGGCGGTCTGACGCAATGGCGTAAGGCGCAGCGTTTCAGCCGCGCCGCTCGCCTGCAAGCTCGCGCAGGCCCTTGAGGTCGAATATCTCGATCATCCCGCCTGAAACCTCGATAAGGCCGGCGGCGCGCAGCCGGCCGATGACGCGGCTCACATGCACCTGGGTGAGGCCGAGCGCATCGGCGATGTGCTTCTGCTTCATCGGAAAGGGCAGTCGGGTGCCCGCATGGCCGTGCTGCTCCATCCGCCGCATGAGGTCGATGATGAAGCGCGATATGCGCTCTTCGGCCGTCCGGCGTCCGAGATCGACGATCCGCGCCTCCAGCCGTTCCTTCTCCCGCATGCAGATGCGCGTGAAGGCGGTCGCGCTTTCCGGATTGTCGCGGATGAAGGCGACAGTGGCCTCCCGGTCGAAAAGGCAGAGCCGCATGGGCGTGAGCGCCTGAATGGAGAAGTGCATGCTCCCCTTCGTCACCAGCGAGGTCGAAAGAAAGTCGCCCGGCAGACAGAAGGAAAGGATCTGCCGCCGCCCGTCCGGCACGAGCACATACTGGAAGGCGATCCCCTCGCGGATGATGCCGATTTCGCGCGGCGTCTCGCCGCTGCGATAGAGGATCTGCCGCGAGCGCGCGGTCGTTTCGCGTTTCCCGATTTTCGGCTGGCAGCCATCCGGGCCATGCGTGAGACGCGAGCAGAACTCTCCGCCGCTCGATGGGCAGCCCCGGCAGTCGGTCTCGGGTACCGTGGCGCCACTGGCGGGGCGGCCATCATGCATGACCGGCTTGTGGGTCGAACTCGCCGTACTCAAAGCGCGTCTCGCATTCTCGTTACACAAAACTATCCGGCCACGCTGGAGGCGGGCCGCCGACGCTACGCGGGCGATCTTCGCCCTGTTCCGGGCATGCTCGCGTCCGAATGCCGATCAACCTGCGTCTGCCAGCATTCGAGTATGATCTGGATTATAAATCCAAGTCATAAATACAAATTTTAAGAAATATTACGTCGAATAAGCGGAATTAACCAAATAATCGGTGATGCGAAATAAAGTCGCAGTCAAGAATTGACGTTGCACCGGCCGGAGAGGCCGCAGGAGAGGGGAGATGAGGAAAGACACCTCCAACGATCGCGAGAGACGCCTTCGTTTCATGGAAATATCTGGGGATACCGGGCTGGCGTTGCAAGAGCTCTGGACTTTTGTCGAGCCGCGCCTTCCCGCCATTCTGGATGGGTTTTACGATCATCTGGCATCCGAGCCCGAAATGGCGTCGCTCATCGGCGCCCAGTCGCAAAGGCTCAAGCAGGTCCAGCACAGGCATTGGGCGCTTCTCTTCAGCGGTACGTTCGACAGCGACTACATGCAGAGCGTACGGACGGTCGGGCTGACCCATAGCCGGATCGGGCTCGAGCCCCGCTGGTATGTCGCGGGCTACAAATTCGTTCTGAACCGGCTGGCCGAAGTCGCGATCGGGAAATATCGCCGCTCGCCCGCGAAGCTCAGCCGGGCGATCTCGGCTCTCAATGCCGCCGCGCTCCTCGACATGGAACTCGCGATCTCGGTCTATCAGGAAGCGATGATGGCCGAGCGCGCTGAGCGCCAGCGGAAGCTCGAGGCCGCCATCGCCGAATTCGACGAGGCGGTGGGCGGCGTCATCGGCTCGGTTGCCGCTGCGGCATCGCAGATGCAGTCGTCCGCCCGCTCCATGTCGTCGAATGCCGAGCAGACGAAGGACAAGACCGCGGCCGTCGCCGGCGCCGCTGGCCAGGCATCGGCCAATGTTCAGACCGTCGCAACCGCCAGCGACGAGCTTTCAGGCTCCATCGCCGAGATCGGCCGGCAGGCCGCGACCTCGACGCAGATTGCGAGTCAGGCCGTCGCCGAGGCGCGGCGGACGGACGAAAAGGTCCAGAGCCTTGCCGCCGCCGCCCAGCGCATCGGCACCGTCATCACCCTCATCAACGACATTGCCGCCCAGACCAACCTCCTTGCGCTCAACGCGACCATCGAGGCGGCCCGTGCGGGCGAGGCGGGCAAGGGATTTGCCGTCGTCGCGTCCGAGGTGAAGGGCCTCGCCAATCAGACGGCGAGAGCGACCGACGAGATCGCCGGGCAGGTGAACGCGATGCAGGCCGCGACTGTGGAATCCGTCTCCGCGATCGGCGCCATCGAAAAGACGATCGCCGAGATGAATGAAATCGCCGCCGCCATTGCCGCCGCGGTCGAAGAGCAGAGCGCGGCGACGCATGAAATCGCGCGCAATGTTCAGGAGGCCGCGCGCGGCACGCAGGAGGTTTCCTCAAACATCATGTTCGTTGCCGAGGCGGCGTCGGATACGGGCGTGGCCGCGGTGCAGATCACCGGCTCCGCCCATGTGCTCGCCAAGGAGGCGGACACGCTGCGCCAGCAGGTCGACCGTTTCCTCGCCGAGGCGCGCGCGGCCTGACCTTCCTGTCTCCTCTCCCTCGATGTCGTTCGAAGATGAGTAAGTACATGAGATCGAACACCACAGTCGCTTCTCCGGCCGTATTCACCTTCGATCAGTCGAACGGCAAGCTGACCTCGCTCAACGCTGCCGCGCATGAGCTTCTCGCCGAATTGGAACTGTCGGCGGATGGCGGCCTCTCGCTCGCCCTCATCGAGCGGCGGGCGACCGCGCGCGGGCAGCTCGTGGCGACGGCACCGGGTCTGGCGGTCGCCGATGGCGAGACGAGGGAGTTGCGCCGCACCTGCCTGCTCGAGGATGGGCGGACGCTCCACCTCACGCGCATCTGGTCGACCTTGTCGAGCACCGTTCTCCTTGTCGAGATCGTGGAGGAGGACAAGGAGGCGGAGTTTCTCAGACGCCAGATGTCCGAACTCCTGGCCGCGGCGGGCGACGCGATCCTCTCCGTCGATGCCGACCAGAACATCATTCTCTTCAATCGCCAGGCGGAGACGATGTTCGGCTATGAAGCCAGCGAAATCGTCGGTCAGCCGCTCGATGTGCTGCTTCCCAGGGGCATTCGCGGGCGTCATCGCCGCTATGTCGCCTCCTTCCGCAGCGAATGTCAGGAATCGCGCCCCATGTCCGGGCGGCCCGAGATCAAGGGGCGGAGGAAGGACGGCTCCGAATTTCCCGCCGAGGCCGCCATCTCCAAGATCGAGCTCGATGGCTCGTCCATCTTCACGGCGGTGATCCGCGACCTGACGGCGTTGCGCGAGGCGGAGGAACAGATCAGGAAGCACGAGGCGCAGCTGCGCGCGATCATCGAGGAGCTTCCCTTCGGCGTCGCCGTCTGCCGTCCTGTCGATGGCCATGTGCTCTTCGTGAACACGGGCTTTGCCGAACTGATCGGCGAGCCGGTCGAAAACCTGCTCGGCTCGAGCCTCGCGAGATTTTACGACGACCCCTCGCCCGAGCCTGCGCCAAACCCTGCTGGCGGCGGCTCGACGGCGCAGGAAATTCTCATCCGCACCGCCTCCGGCGAGCGGCGTTGGGTCGTCAATTCGGTCGTGAGCATGACCTTTGGCGGCGAGGACGCGCTTCTCTGCGCCTGTTATGACGTGACCGATCGCCGTCAGGCGCTCGAGGCGCTGCGCAAGAGCCGGCGCAGTCTCGCCAAGGCCCAGGAGATCGCGCAGCTTGGAAGCTGGAACTGGGACGTCCAGCTCGACCGCCTCGACTGGTCGGACGAGGCCTATCGCATCTTCGAGATGGAGCGCGGGCCGCAGGCGCCGACCTACGACGCTTTCCGCGCCCATGTGCATCCCGACGATCTCGACGCGACGCACAAGGCGTTTCACAGGGCCGTCATGGAGCTTGAGCCGATCAGCATCGATCTGAGGATTCTCCTTGCGGGCGGCCGCATGAAATATGTCCATATCGAAGTGGAGGTCGAATGCGACGAGAGCGGCCGCGTCCAGAGCCTCGTCGGCACGATCCAGGACACGACCGAGATGAGGCTCGCGGAGCAGGAGCTTCGCCGCGCCAAGGAGGAGGCCGACACCGCCAACCGCGCCAAGTCGATGTTCCTCGCCAATATGAGCCATGAATTGAGAACGCCGCTCAACGCCATTCTCGGCTATTCGGAAATCATGGCGAACGACATACTCGGCCCGCTCGATAACGAGCGGCGCAAGGAATATGCACACAACATTCATTGCAGCGGCCAGCACCTGCTTGCGGTCGTCAACGACATTCTCGATCTGAGCCGGATAGAGGCGGGCCGCGTGAAGCTCAACGAGGCGGCGTTCTCTCCCGCATCGGTGATCGACGAATGCCTCGGCATGGTTGCCGAGAACGCCGCTGCCGCCTCCCTCATGATCGAAAGGCGGATCGGCCCGAGCCTGCCGCTGCTTTACGGCGACGAGCGGCTCTTCAAGCAGGTGATGCTCAACCTGCTCTCGAACGCCATCAAGTTCACGCCGGAAAAGGGCTACGTCGAGGTATCGGCCGCGCAGGAGAAGGACGGAACGCTCCGCGTCGTCGTCATGGACAATGGCATCGGGATCGCGCCGGGCGATATTCCGAAGCTGCTGAAACCCTTCGCGCAGATCGAGAGCCATCTTTCCCGCCGCTTTCAGGGCACTGGCCTCGGCCTTGCGCTCAGCAGCGAGTTCCTGCGGCTTCATGGCGGAATGCTGACGCTGGAAAGCGAGCCGGGGCAGGGAACATCCGTCATCGTCGACTTTCCGGCCGAGCGCGTGATCGACACCGAGCCTGAACAAAAAGCGGCCTCCGCCCGTTAGCGGAGGCCGCAGGCTCTCACGTCCATGTTGATTATTGGATTTATTCGATTTTGCCGGGCATTGCCGCGCATCGCGGCATACGTAAATACCCCTAGGGGGATTAACGGATTTCCGCGCCACTCGGTTCCCGTCATGGTTTCACAATGAGATTGAGGCCGTTGGAGGACAGGGACGGGTTATGACAGGCAATCTCGCACGAACCGTTGCGACGCGCCCCGCGCTTGGCCGGCCTGCCTGGCCGGTTGTCGCCGGTGCCGCGATCATCCGCCGCGAGGCGCGGCCCGATGACGAGCTGCGTGTGCTGAAGGACATCGGCACGACGATATCCTTCGGCCGCAACGAAACGATCTTCAGCGAAGGCGATGCGACGAAATACGCCTACAAGGTCGTGAGCGGCGCGGTGCGCCAGTGCAAGCTGCTTTCGGACGGCAGGCGTCAGGTCACCGACTTCTTCATGCCGGACGATCTCTTCGGCTTCACCGAATTCGGCTTGCATGCCTTCAGCGCGGAAGCGATCACGCATGTGGTTCTGATCCGGTATGCGCGCAGCCATGTCGACCGGCTGGGCGATGAAAACATGCTCTTCCGCCGCAAGCTGACCATGGTGCTCCATGAACGCGTCTCGCACATCCAGAATCACCTCGTCATGCTGGGCCGCCAGACCGTCAAGGAACGGATCGCCTCCTTCCTTCTGCAGATGGCCGAGCGCAACGGCGCGGCTCATGGCGGCTGCATCGACCTGCCGATGGGCAGGCAGGACATCGCGGATTATCTCGCTCTCACGATCGAAACGGTGTGCCGCTCGCTTGGCGAGCTGAAACGCGCCGGCACCATCGGCGTGCCGAACACGCATCAGATCCTCATCAACGATGTCGATACGCTGCGTGCCGTGGCGGAAGGCGAGAATTAGACGCGACCGGGATGAGAGGCGAGGCGTGCAACGCCGCAGCCGCGCTGCCGTTCCGCTTGCCGTTATCCATTGATCGGAATCAAGGCCGCCATGGCGTGCGGGGGGCAGAATACGCGCCTTCCAAGGCGCGATGCCGCCTGAGAAAAAACAATCAGGGAGATTGAGAATGGCATGGGCTCTGCAAAAGTTCCCATATCGCAAGGCCGGTGGCGATATGGACATCTTCCATAGCTTGCGTCAGGAGATGGACCGGCTCTTCGAAGAGTTTTCGGCCGGCGCCGGGCTTCAGGAAATAAGCCCTCCTTTCGGCGTGGCGGCGAGGCTCGATGTCGCCGAGACCGACGACGCGCTCATCGTCACGGCCGAACTTCCCGGCATGGACGAGAAGAACGTCGATGTGACGCTCTCCGGCGACATGCTGACCATCAAGGGCGAGAAGCAGGAAGCACGCGAGGAGAAGAAGAAGGATTATCACCTTCGCGAGCGCTCCTGGGGCGCGTTCGAGCGGCGCATCGAAGTTCCCTTTCACGCCGAGCCGGACAAGGTGCAGGCGTCCTTCAAGAAAGGCGTGCTGACCGTCACCGTGCCGAAGCCCGCGGAAGCGAAGACACAGACAAAGAAGATCGCGATCAAGGGCGAAGCCTGAGAGGCTCGTTCCGCACGGGCGATCACGGGCGCTTCCGGCCGGTCTCGGCGGGAAGCGCCTTTTTCTTGCGTCCGTTCAATGAACCAGAAAGACGGGCAGGCCCACGCCCGCGAGCACGTGCCGCGTGAAGCCGCCGAAAATATATTCGCTGAGGCGGCCATGCCCATATCCGCCCATCACCAGCAGGTCCGCTTTCGCATCCTCCGCCGCGCGCATGATGGTGTCGTGAATGGAGCCGGCCGGATGCGCCATATAGGAGATGTCGACATCGATCCCGTGCCAGCGCAGGCTCTTTGCGAGCGCCTCGGCGGAGGTGATGGTCTCTTCCTCCCTTTCGGCCACGGAAACGACGGTGACGCGTTCGGCCTTGTCGATGAAGGGCATCGCCGCGCCGACGGCGCGCGCCGCTTCCGGCGTGTTCTTCCAGGCGATCGCGATCCTGCGGCCAAGCTGCTTCGGCGCCCGGGAGGGAGAGAGGAGAAGCGGCCGCCCGGACTTGACGAGCATCGTTCCACTCGTCTCTCGGGCGAGGCCGCCCGCGGGCGTCGCGTGGCCGACCACCGCCACGTCGTGAACGCG
Source organism: Parvibaculum sp. (assembly GCF_049671045.1). Lineage (GTDB taxonomy): Bacteria > Pseudomonadota > Alphaproteobacteria > Parvibaculales > Parvibaculaceae > Parvibaculum. The sequence continues at coordinate 24,936 of NZ_JBATUH010000046.1, forward strand.
CGCCACATCGACGAGAATGTCGATTTCCCGGCCGGTGAGTTCCTGCCATCCGGCCGTCACGCCCTTCTGCCCGCCGGGAGGTGTCGGCGCGACGGGCAGTTTCTCGCGCGCGCAGAAGGCTTCAAAGACCTTCCGGCTTTGCTCGGCGCGTTTCGCATCCTCCTTCTGCAGAACGTCGATGAGATCGCCGATGACCATTTGCGTTCCCATGCCGAGCCCCATGTCGTAGCCCGCCGCCTGAATGAGGATTTGCTGCGGATCGGGGCGCACATGCACACATTCGAGATGCCCGTCGAAATGTCTCGCGATGAGCGCCGCCGTCTCCATGGCCGCCGGGTCGCCAGAAAAGCCCATGGTCGGGACGAGAATCGATCTGAGCATTGAGTCCACCGCTTTGCTTGCACACCGGACGTCCGCCGCGCGCGCTTCGCCTGTATCCGGACGATGCCATTACTTCTAGCGTCGGCCCGCCCGCCGGTCCTTGATTGAGGTCAGAAATCGGATGGTCCGTGCCGCTGCGCGGGCGAGGTGTTGCGCGAGAGCCGGTCTTGCGAGCGAGCCGGCGAGGCCCTCAGGGAATGAGGACGGCAGCCCCCTGAAGCCTGCCCGCGCGCAAATCGTCGAGGGCCTCGTTCGCGCGGGCGAGCGGATAGAGCGTCGTCGTCGTGCGGATGCCCGCCTCGTCCGCGACGCGCAGAAAGTCCCTCGCGTCCTGCCGTGTCAGATTGGCGACGGAGAGAAGCTGTCGCTCCTCCCAGAGGATGCGGTATGGGAAACTCGGAATATCGCTCATATGGATGCCCGCGCAGACGACCCTGCCGCCCTTGCGCGTGGCGCGGAGCGCGGCGGGAACGAGGCTGCCGACCGGCGCATAGATGATGGCGGCGTCGAGCGCTTCGGGCGGCATCTCGTCGGAGCCTCCCGCCCAGTCGGCGCCGAGCTGCCGCGCGAAGGCCTCCGCTTCCCGGTCGCCAGGACGGCTGAAGGTGAATACCTTGCGGCCCTGCGCGCGGGCGACCTGAAGCACGATGTGCCCGGCCGCGCCGAAGCCGTAAATGCCGAGCGCCTTTCCCTCGCCCGCCAGCACGAGCGAGCGCCATCCGATCAGTCCCGCGCAGAGCAGGGGAGCGATGGCGCCGTCCTCGCCGAGCGCGCCGAGTGGAAAGGCGTAGGACGCGTCCGCGACCGCATGGGTCGCATAGCCGCCATTGCGCGTATAGCCGGTGAAGAGCGGATGGTCGCAAAGGTTCTCGCGCCCGGCCCGGCAATAGTCGCAGGCGCCGCATGTATGCCCGAGCCAGGGGATGCCGACGCGCTCGCCCATGTGGAAGCCCGTGACGCCCGCCCCGATCATGTCCACATGGCCGACGATCTCATGGCCGGGGATGAGCGGTAGCGAAGGCTGCGGCAGGTCGCCATCGACGACGTGAAGATCGGTTCTGCAAACGCCGCAGGCCGCGACGCGGACGCGGATTTCGCCCGGGCCCGGAAGCGGGTCGGGAAGCTCCTTCATGACGAGCGGCCGGCCCGCCTCCTCCAGCACCATTGCGCGCATTACCGAACTCCCATGCCTCGAATTGGCAGGGGCCGGGCAGCCCTTTCCTCAACGGGGAGCCGCCTTCGCCTGCCCCGGAATAGTGCCATAAAATGAAGGGTTTTGTGCATGAGGGGTAGCGGGCAACCGGTAGTCAAACGCGGCCTGTCTGGGTAAATTGAATTTGGGCGTTTCAGGCCCGGAGGTGTCCGTTACCGATGTCGGATTTTTCTGTCGCCGGCGCCAATGAAGATGAAAGCCGCGCGCGCCTCGAAGCATTGCTGGCGACGGCCGTCGACGGCATCGTCATCATCGACGATGTCGGCACCGTGCAGGTATTCAACGTGGCCTGCGAACGGCTGTTCGGCTATCGCGCCGACGAGGTGGTCGGCCGCAACGTGAAGATGCTCATGCCTTCGCCCTATCGCGAGGAGCATGACGGGTATCTCGCCCATTACCGCTCGACGCGCGAGAAGCGCATCATCGGCATTGGCCGCGAGGTCGTGGCCCGGCGCAAGGACGGCACGACCTTCCCGATGTATCTCTCGGTGGGAGAGGGCAGCGTCGGCGGCCAGAGCATGTTCGTCGGCATCATCCACGACATCACGGCGCGCCGCGTGCAGGAGCACGCGCTGAGGGAGCGCGAGGCGCGGCTGAGTTCCATTCTGGAAACGGTGCCCGATGCGATCGTCATCATCGACGAGCGCGGGCAGATCGAATCCTTCAGCCCCGCCGCCGAGCGGCTGTTCGGCTATGCCTTCGCCGAGGTCATCGGCAAGAACGTGAAGATGCTCATGCCCTCGCCCTATCGCGAGCAGCATGACGGCTATCTGGAGCGTTATCTCAGGACCGGGGAAAAACGCATCATCGGCATCGGCCGGGTCGTCGTCGGGCTGCGCCGCGACGGCAGCACATTTCCGATGGAGCTTGCCGTCGGCGAGATTCTCGTCGGCCAGCGCCGTCTCTTCACGGGCTTTCTGCACGACATCACGGAGCGGCGCAGCACCGAGCGCAGGCTTCAGGACCTGCAGTCCGAGCTTCTGCACGTCTCCCGGCTGAGCGCCATGGGCCAGATGGCTTCCGCGCTTGCGCATGAGCTGAACCAGCCGCTCTCGGCCATCATGAACTATGTGAAGGCGGCGCGCCGCACGATCGACGATCTCGACGATCCGCAGGTGGCGCGCGCGGCCGAGCTGATTGAGAAGGCGGGCGCGCAGACCGCGCGCGCGGGCCAGATCATCCGGCGTCTTCGCGAGTTCATCGAGAAGGGCAAGACGATCCGCGCCTTCGAGAATCTGAATCAGGTCATGGATGAGGCGATCGCGCTCGGCCTTGTCGGCGTTGCGGAGGCGAATGTGCGCGTGAGCGTCAAGCTCGATCCCGCGCTCCCTTTCGTTCTCATGGACAAGATCCAGATCCAGCAGGTCACTCTCAACCTGATCCGCAACAGCGTCGAGGCCATGCAGGCCGTTCCCCGCCGCGAGCTTGCGATCGAAACCCGGCTGGAAACGCCGGATACAGTGACCGTCTCCGTTTCCGATACGGGGCCCGGCCTTGCTCCCGAAGTGGCGGAAAATCTCTTCAGACCCTTCACGACGACCAAGGAACATGGCATGGGCATCGGCCTTTCTATATGCCGTTCGATCATCGAGGCGCATGGGGGAGAAATCTGGGCGGTGCCGCATGAACCGCATGGCGTGACATTCTCGTTCCGCCTGCCGGTCGGAGCTTCCGGGGACGAGAGCGATGAAGACTGAGCCGACCATCTTCATTGTCGACGATGACGCCGACGTGCGCGATTCGCTGCGCGCGCTGCTCGAATCGGCGAAATACGATGTCGAAGATTACGATTCCGCCGCCTCCTTTCTCTCCGTCGTGGCGCCGGGGCGCGGGGCCTGCCTCGTCGCCGATATACGCATGCCGGATATGGACGGTCTGGCGCTTCAAGAGGAGCTGGGAAGGCGCAAGATCGGTTTGCCCGTTATCATCGTGACTGGACATGGCGACGTTCCGCTTGCCGTCAGGGCGATGAAGGCCGGTGCCATAGACTTCATCGAAAAGCCCTATGACGACGAGCAATTGCTGGCGAGCGTGGACCGTGCCCGCGCAATGAGCGACAGCCAGCGGGCCGAAGCCGCGAGCGCGCAGCTCGCCGGAGAGCGCATCGCCGTACTCACGCCGCGCGAGCGGGAGGTTCTCGTTCATCTCGTCGCCGGCCAGCCCAACAAGGTCATCGCGCATGAGCTGGGCATTTCGCCACGCACCGTCGAGATCCACCGCGCGCATCTGATGGAGAAGATGCAGGCGCGCAGCCTTTCCGACCTCGTTCGTATCGCCATGACAGCCGGCGTCCTGCCGGCCTGAAATATCAAAGGCGGCCGGCGTGCTGCGAGCCGGAATCCCCCTAATTGTCGGTCGATTGGCGTGAAATGGCCCGATTCTAGGGAAAAATCCGTATATCCGGGGCGATGTCGCGCACCTATATCTGTCCATAAGAAGCGGGGTCGCCTTTGAGGGATGGGTAGGAATGGGTTCGCAGCGTATGGTGCATGTCGTCGATGATGACGACGCGGTGCGCGATTCCATGCGTAGTTTGCTGGAGGCACATGGCCTGACCGTCCGCGAATATGATTCCGCGGGCGCGTTTCTCTCGGCCGATGGCGAGGAAGGAGGCTGTCTCCTTCTCGACCTTCACATGCCGGGCATGAGCGGCCTCGAGCTGCTCGAGACGCTTCGCGAGAAGCACAACGACATTCCGACGATCGTGATGACCGGCCGCAGCGATGCGGGCCTCCGCGCGCGCGCGCAAAGGTCCGGCGCGCTCGCCTTTCTCGACAAGCCGGTCGACGAGGATCAGTTGATGAGCACGATTGATCGGGCCCTGTCGGACAACGGCGCGAAGCTTCAGCTCTGACGCTTTAATTTCTTGCTTGAAGCGCCGAATTTTTCGCGTGAAGCAAGTTCCATGCCCCCTGCGCTGAATATCTCGTGGCTGCGTCAATGTCCCGCAGCGGCGAACCGCCCTACGTACATTACCGGATTTTATCGTAGAAGGCCGGTCGGCATGGTGAATGCCACGGATAAACTGAAGGAGATCGTCACATGGCGGTTTCGGGCGGGGCGGCACAGCGTCTCTACGGAACAATGACAACCTCATCCTATGTCGCCATTCTGTTGTTGGCGGCTGGGGCTGTCATGGGTTTGATCGTCGCGGCGAAGGCCGTCGACATCCCGATGGCGATTCACGCCTGGGTTTTCACTCTCTCTTTCGCAACCGCCATCATGGCGATCGGCGTGCGCCATTTCCGGGCGCTCGAGCGTCGCCCGGATGCCGATGACGGCGTCGGTTACAACGACAACGTCGTCAAGGCGGGCGTGATTGCGACCCTCTTCTGGGGCGTGGCGGGCATGCTTGCGGGCGTCTATATCGCGAGCGAGCTGGCCTTTCCGGCGCTGAACTTCGATCTCGCCTTTCTGAATTTCGGCAGGCTTCGTCCTGTCCACACATCCGGCGTGATTTTCGCGATGGGCGGCAACGCGCTCATTGCGACCTCCTTCTATGTCGTGCAGCGAACCTGCCGCGCCCGGCTCGCGGGCAATCTTGCGCCCTGGTTCGTCTTCTGGGGCTACAACCTCTTCATCGTCATCGCCGCCACGGGCTATCTGATGGGCGTGACGGAGAGCCGCGAATATGCCGAGCCCGAGTGGTACGCCGACATCTGGCTGACGCTCGTCTGGGTCACCTATCTGCTCGTTTTCCTCGGCACGTTGATGCGGCGCAAGGAGCCGCACATCTATGTGGCGAACTGGTTCTACCTCGCCTTCATCGTCACCATCGCGATGCTGCATCTCGGCAATAACTTGTCGATTCCGGCGACCGTCTTCGGCAGCAAGAGCCATGCCCTCTTCTCGGGTGTGCAGGATGCGCTGATCCAGTGGTGGTACGGCCACAATGCGGTGGGTTTCTTCCTGACAGCGGGCTTCCTCGGCATGATGTACTACTTCGTGCCGAAGCGCGCCGAGCGTCCCGTCTATTCCTACCGGCTTTCGATCGTCCATTTCTGGGCGCTGATCTTCACCTATATCTGGGCCGGTCCCCACCATCTGCACTACACGGCGCTGCCCGACTGGGCGCAGACCCTCGGCATGACCTTCTCGATCATCCTCTGGATGCCGAGCTGGGGCGGCATGATCAACGGCCTGATGACGCTCTCGGGCGCATGGGACAAGCTCAGGACCGATCCCGTCATCCGCATGCTCGTCGTCTCGGTCGCCTTCTACGGCATGTCGACCTTCGAAGGTCCAGTCATGTCGATCAAGGCTGTGAACTCGCTCTCGCACTACACCGACTGGACGATCGGACACGTCCATTCCGGCGCGATGGGCTGGGTCGGCTTCGTGACCTTCGGCTCCGTCTACTGCCTCGTGCCCTGGCTCTGGAAGCGTAAGCGCCTCTATTCGCTCGCGCTCGTGAACTGGCACTTCTGGATCGCGACCCTCGGCATCGTGCTCTACATCACCTCCATGTGGGTGTCGGGCATCCTGCAGGGTCTGATGTGGCGCGCCTATGACGCGCAGGGCTTCCTCGTCTACTCCTTCGTGGAGACGGTCGCGGCGATGCATCCCTTCTTCGTCATCCGCGCATTGGGCGGTGCCCTCTATCTCGCTGGAGCCCTGATCATGGTCTATAATTGCTGGCGCACGATCCGCGGTGACATCCGCGAGAGCGAGCCTGTCGCCGAGCCTGTGGCAACGCCGCAGCTCGCCGCGCAGCCGGCTGAGTGAGGAGGATCGCATGTCCAGATTCACTCACGCCACGATCGAAAAGAACTCGATCCTCCTGCTTCTGCTCTCGCTCATGGCGGTGTCGATCGGCGGCATCGTCGAGATCGTCCCCACCTTCCTCATCAAGACGACGATCGAGGATGTGAAGGGCGTGCGGCCTTACTCGCCACTCGAACTGGCGGGTCGAAACATCTATATCCGCGAGGGCTGCTATCTCTGCCACAGCCAGATGGTCCGCTCGCTGCGGGCCGAGGTTGAGCGCTACGGCCACTATTCGCTCGCGGCCGAGAGCAAGTACGACCACCCCTTCCAGTGGGGCTCGAAGCGCAACGGTCCGGATCTCGCCCGTATCGGCGGGAAGTATTCGGACGAGTGGCATCGCCTTCATATGGCGAGCCCGCGCAAGATCGTGCCGGAATCGATCATGCCTGGCTACCCGTTCCTCGCCACGACGCCGCTCAATTACAGGCAGATCGAGAACGACATGAAGGCGCTTCGCGTCACAGGCGTTCCCTATACGGATGAGGACATCGCGAATGCCAAGGCCGACCTCGAGGCGCAGGCTTCGAGCGAGGCCGACACCGAAGGGCTGATGGCGCGCTATCCGAAGGCCGTCGCGCGCGACTTCGACGGCAATCCGAAGGAGATCACGGAGCTCGACGCGATGATCGCCTACCTCCAGATGCTTGGCACACTCGTGGACTTCAATGCCTACGAGAATGCCGACTTCAATCAGTGAGGTGACACCATGATGGCACACGGATTCGCATCGGCATGGGCGGGTATGGCCGGCCTGGCGATCTTCATCACCCTGTTCGTGGCGGCGCTCGGCTATGCGCTCTGGCCGAGCAACGCGCGGACTTTTGAACATCTTGCACGCTTGCCGTTGAACGACGATGAAGGGGGCCCCCGGCCATGAGTGAGAAGGTGCATGTGGACGAGGTGTCGGGAACGACGACGACCGGCCATGAGTGGGACGGTATTCGCGAGCTCAACAACCCTCTGCCGAAGTGGTGGGCCTATCTCTTCTTCGCGTGCATCGTGTGGGCGGTGGGCTACTGGGTCGTCTATCCGGCCTGGCCTTATCTCACGGGAGAGGGCTGGACCTACACGAAGGGCGTCGCCGGCTACACCGAACGCAATGACGTCGCGGCTCAGCTCAAGGCCATCGCCGCGAGCCGCGCCGAAACGCTCAAGGTGATCGAGGAGACGCCCATCGAGGAGATCGCGAAGAACGAAAACCTGCTGGAAGTGGCGCTCGCTGGCGGCAAGGCGGCCTTCGGCGACAACTGCGCGGGCTGCCACGGCTCGGGCGCGCAGGGCGGCAACGGCTTCCCCAATCTCAACGATGACGACTGGCTCTGGGGCGGCACGCTTGCCGACATTCAGACGACCATCGCCCATGGCATCCGCTGGGATGCCGACGAGAACACGCGCCAGAACCAGATGCCGCGCTTCCTCGATGACGGCATGCTCAAGCGCGAGCAGGTGAACGACGTCGCCGAATATGTGCTCTCGCTCAACGATGCCGCGACCGATGCGAAGGCGGCCGGGCGGGGCGCCGAAGTCTATGCCCAGAACTGTGCGTCGTGCCACGGCGCCGACGCGAAGGGCAATCAGGAGCTTGGCGCGCCGAACCTGACCGATGCGATCTGGCTCTATGGCGGCGACAAGGCCTCGCTCGTGGCGACGATCGCGCATGGCCGCAATGGCGTGATGCCGGCCTGGGGCGCTCGCCTCGGCACCGGCACGGTCAAGGAACTCGCTCTCTATGTCCACTCCCTCGGCGGAGGCAAGTAAGGCAGCGTAAAATGCCCCAGGAGAAGTTGAAGCTTCAGGCTCTTGCCGATGAAGCGGTGGCGGAAGTGAAGCCCGCTCTTTCCGGTGCGCAGCACCGCGAGGGGGAGGAGCCCATCGAGGCGGTGAATTCGCCGAACGTCATCCCGCTCTATGAAAGCCGGGTCAAGGTTCAGCCGAAACTCGTCCGGGGCACGTTCCGCCGTATCAAATGGATCGTGATGGCGGTGACGCTGTCGATCTATTACCTCACGCCCTGGCTGCGCTGGGATCGGGGACCGCATCTCCCCGATCAGGCGGTGCTGCTCGATTTCCCGGGCCGGCGCTTCTATTTCTTCTTCCTCGAGATCTGGCCGCAGGAATTCTATTACATCACCGGCCTGCTGATCCTCGCCGCCATCGGGCTCTTCCTGGTGACGAGCCTCGCCGGGCGCGTCTGGTGCGGCTATACCTGTCCGCAGACGGTCTGGACCGATCTCTTCATCCTGATCGAACGCATGATCGAAGGCGATCGCTCGGCGCGCATCCGCCTCGACCGGAGCCCCTGGAGCTTCAACAAGTTCTGGCGCAAGGGCGTCAAGCACACGCTCTGGATGGCGGTCGCGGTGGCGACGGGCGGCGCCTGGATTTTCTATTTCGCCGATGCGCCGGCACTGGCGGTGAGCCTCTTCACCTTCGAGGCGCCCTATCTCGCCTATGTCTTCATCGCGCTCTTCACCTTCACGACCTATACGCTCGGCGGCATCGCGCGCGAGCAGGTCTGCATCTATATGTGCCCCTGGCCGCGCATCCAGGGCGCAATGTTCGATGAGCACTCCTTCCTTGTGAGCTACAAGGTCGACCGCGGCGAGCCGCGCGGCGCGCACAAGAAGGGCACGAGCTGGGAAGGCCGCGGCGATTGCATCGACTGCGCGCAATGCGTGGCCGCGTGCCCCATGGGCATCGACATTCGCGACGGCATGCAGCTCGAATGCATCCAGTGCGCGCTCTGCATCGACGCCTGCGATGACGTCATGGATCGCGTCGGCCGCCCGAGGGGCCTCATCGCCTATGACACGCTCGGCAACGAGCAGCGCCGCAAGGCCGGCCTGCCGCCGAAGCTCAACCTCGTGCGCCCCCGCACGATCGTCTATTCGGTGGCGCTGGCGGTGGTCGCCGCCGTCATGCTCGTCGCGCTGGTGACGCGCCACACGCTCGAGGTCAGCGTTCTGCGCGACCGCAACCCGCTTTTCGTGACGCTGTCGGATGGCAGCATCCGCAATGGCTACAACGTCAAGATCATCAACAAGGAAGCCTATCCGCACACCGTGCGCGTCAGCGTTGAGGGTCTCGATGGCGCTCATCTCATCACCACCGCCGAAAATGGCGATCCCTCGCGCGTGGATGTCGGTGCGGACACGCTGAAATCGGTGAAGCTCTTCGTGAGCCTTCCCAAGGACCGGCTCGGCCAGCTTCAGGACGGCGAGGCGCTGATCCGTTTTGTCGCCACGATTCCCGAAACCGGCAAGACGGCGCAGGTGGAGACGAGCTTCAGAGGGCCTGAGCAATGACAGCGAACAACGCAACCTCCTCCGGTCCCGGCCGGTTCACCGGCTGGCATTTTCTCGCGATCTGCCTTGCGAGTTTCGGCATCGTCTTCGCGGTCAATGGCTACTTCATCTTCAAGGCGGTGGCGACCTTCGACGGTCTTGAGGTCAATGACGCCTATCAGAAGGGTCGGGCCTATAATCAGGTCATCGAGGCCATGGAGGTGCAGAAGGCGCGCGGCTGGCAGTCGTCGCTCGATGTGAAGCCGGGCAGCGCGCCGCAGGGCACGCAACTCGTGCTCACGCTCGCCGATCGCGCCGGCGCGCCGCTCAAGGGGCTCAAGGTGCGGGCAACCTTCTGGCGGCCGGTCGTGGCCGGCGCCGATCAGGCGAAGCCGCTCGCGGAAACGGCACCCGGCCGCTACGAGGCGCAGTTCCTGCTCCCCTATGACGGCATATGGGCCATCCGCGTTGCCGCGCTCGACGACAAGGGCGAAACCTTCGTCGAGGAAAAGCGCGTCTTCATCAAGGCCCGTTAGGGAAAGAGGCATGGCGGACAGAGCGAGACACGAGCAACCCGTCGCGGCGCCGAGGGTCGATCCCGGCGTCTTCGTGCGTGTCGCCGAGGGCGGCGGCGAGGCGCGGCTCGATCTCGTGGTGCAGTCGATGCATTGCGCCGGCTGCATCGGCCGCATCGAGCGCGCGCTCAAGGAACTCGATGGCGTCACCTTCGCGCGCGCCAATCTTTCGACGAAGCGCGTTTCGGTGCGCTGGGACGCGGCGGCGCTCAAGGCTTCCGCCATTGTCGACAAGCTCGCCTCCATCGGCTTCGAGGCGGTTCCCTTCGATACGAAGCTCATGGGCGTGCTCGATGAGACCGAGGCGAAGAGACTTCTTCGCGCCTTGGGCGTCGCGGCCTTCGCCTCGATGAACGTGATGACCCTGTCGGTGTCGGTCTGGTCAGGGCTCGTCACCGACATGGAACCGGAGATGCGGGCCTTCTTTCATTGGGTGTCCGCGCTCATCGCGCTGCCGGCCATCGTCTATTCGGGCCAGCCCTTCTTCCGCTCCGCCTGGGCGAGCCTGAAGAAGCGGCAGATGAACATGGACGTGCCGATCTCGCTCGCGATCACGCTCGCGACCGCGATGAGCCTCGTCCAGACCATCGTCAATTCGGAGCATGTCTATTTCGACGCCAGCATCACGCTCATCTTCTTCCTGCTGATCGGCCGCTATCTCGACATTCAGGCGCGCAATCGCGCCTGCTCCGTGGCGCAGAACCTGCTGGGCCTTCGCGCGGTCGCCGCGACCGTCATAGAGGCGGACGGCACGCAACGCTCCGTCGCGGTCGAAACACTGGAGCCGGGCATGGTCGTCGCGGTTGCCGCGGGCGCCCGCATCCCCGCCGACGGCCTCGTCGCCAGCGGCAAGAGCGACGTCGATACGAGCCTTGTGACGGGCGAGAGCGTGCCGGAGGCGGTCCGCCAGGGTACGCCCGTTTTCGCGGGTACCCTCAACATGACCGCGCCGCTCAGCGTGACGGTGACGGCGCGTGATGAAAACTCGCTGCTGTCCGAGATCGTCCGCCTCATGGAGACGGCCGAGCAGGGGCGCTCCGCCTATGTCCGCATCGCGGACCGCGCCGCGCGCATCTACGCGCCTTGCGTCCATGTTCTCGCGCTGACGACCGTCATCTTCTGGCTCTCCATGGGCGCGGGCTATGCGGCCGCGCTCACCAATGCGATTGCGGTGCTGATCGTCACCTGCCCCTGCGCGCTCGGGCTTGCGGTGCCCGTGGTGCAGGTGGTGGCGACGGGACGGCTCCTGCGGCGCGGCGTCCTTGTGAAGGCGGCCGACGGGCTCGAGCGTCTGGCGGAGATCGACACCATCGTCTTCGACAAGACCGGCACTCTGACGCTGGGACGCCCCGAGCTCGTGAATGCGGAGAGCCACAGCGCCACCGACCTTTCCATGGCGGCAGCACTTGCGCGGACGAGCCGTCATCCGCTTTCCCGCGCGCTTGCCGAAAGCGTCGGCGCCGTGCCGCTCCCCGTGCTCACCGACGTGCATGAGGAGCCGGGGCAGGGGCTCGAAGGCACGCTTGACGGCCGGACGATCAGGCTCGGCAACCGTGATTGGATCGGCGTTGCGGCGGCGGGCGACGAGGAACATGGCGGCTCCGAGATCTGGCTGAAACGCGGACAGGGCGAGCCCGTCTGCTTCCGCTTCAACGACACGCTCCGCGCAGACGCGGTCGAAACCATCGCGGCGCTGAAGGCGCGCGGTTTCGCCATCGAACTGCTTTCCGGCGACCGCGAGCCCGCGGCCCGCAGCGCCGCCGATGCGCTCGGCATTTCTGTCTGGCGGGCGGGCGCCAGGCCCGATGCGAAGATCGCGCGCCTGAAGGAACTCGCGGATCAGGGCCGCAAGGTTCTGATGGTGGGCGACGGGCTCAACGATGCGCCGGCGCTCCGCGTCGCGCATGTCTCGATCTCGCCCGCAAGCGCCGCCGATGTGAGCCAGGTCGCCGCCGATTTCATCTTCCAGGGCGCGAAGCTCGCGCCCGTCGTCGAGGCGATCGAGGTGGCGCGGAAATCCCGCCGTCTCGTTTTCGAGAATTTCGGGCTTTCTCTCGCCTATAATGCGGTCGCGATCCCGCTCGCCTTTGCGGGCTTCGTGACGCCGCTCATCGCGGCCATCGCGATGTCGGCGTCCTCGATCACCGTGACGCTGAATTCGTTGCGTCTGAACCGGGGGCAGAAGGCGGAGGTGCGCATATGAGCGTTCTCGTCTATCTCATTCCGGCTGCGCTTCTGCTTGGCGCGCTGGGCCTTGCCGGTTTTCTCTGGTCGCTCAAGACCTCGCAATATGAGGATCTCGACGGCGCGGCCGAGCGCATTCTTCTCGACGATGACGACAAGCCTCTCTGAGGCGCCGGGCGCTGCGTGGCCCAGCGGTTCCATGCCGGGCCCCGAATTTTCTTGACAGGGGCCCGCTCGCTTGGCGCCATCGATACCGTGTTGAAGACGGAGCAATGCGCTGAAAGCCGAGACCATGCCGGGCGGGGATTGGAGAGGGCCGCGTAGCGCCCGGCGAGCGGCCGGGCTCGGCGGCGTTCTGCTCCTCCATGCGGCGTTCATCTGGGCTTTCGCGAACGGCCTCACCGAAACGCCCCTCGAGATGGTCTCGAGCCCGGTGGAAGTGAGGATTATCGCCGCGCCGGAAGCGCCGCGCAGCGTCTCTCCCGCGCCACCGCCGCGTGAAATCGCACCGCCGCCGAAGCCCGTGCCGCCCGTCGCGCAGAAGCCGCGCGCCGTGGCCCGCGCGCCGAAGAAGGAAGCGCCCCGCGCTACGATCACGACGGTTGCGCCTCCGGCGAAGGCGGCCGCAGAGAGCGCGCCGTCCGCTTCCATGTCCGCTCCCGAAATCACGCCGCCGCAGGGCGATGCGACGCGGCCGAACCGCAGGCCGCCTTATCCCGCCATGTCGCGCCGCTTGGGCGAGGAGGGCACCGTCGCCCTTCTTCTCCATGTGACGGCGTCGGGCGATGTCGATGAGGCGCGGATCGAGAAATCGAGCGGCTATGCGCGGCTCGACAAGGCGGTGGCGAGCGAGGCGATGAAATCCTGGCGCTTCACGCCCGCGATGAAGGGCGGATCGCCAATCGCGGTCTGGCACCGCTATCTGGTAACTTTCCGGCTGGATGAGGAATGAGGGGCGCCCGTCTCGCGTGCGCCGGAGATGTGATGAAGGGAAGTGGGGGAAGTGTGATGACGAGCGGAGCCTTGAAGCGCGGGGTGAAGGCGACATGTGCCCGGACCGGGCGCGTCATGATGAAGGCGCAGGCGCTGTTCCTCATGGCGGCGCTGGCATTCTTCCTCATGGCGGGCAGCGGCGCTTCGGCCGCGAATGAGGCGCCGCCAGCCTTCGCCACATCGGCGCCCGCTGCGGCGATGAACGAACCCGCCGCTCCTTCAGCCGAAAATCCTTACGGGCTTCGCTCCCTGTGGCAGCAGGGCGATCTCATCGCGCGGGTGACGCTCCTCATCCTCGCCATCATGTCGGCCGGGAGCTGGTACATTCTTTTCGTGAAGCTCGCCGAGCAGCGCGCCCTTCTCGCCGAGGCGCGCAAGGCCATGAAGCGGCTCGCGCGATCCGCAAGCATGGCCGAGACGCTGCAGGGCCTGCCTGAAGGCGGCGTCTTCCGTTCGCTCGCCGAGGCGGGTATCGCCGCCTCGGAGCAGCACGCTCGCGGGCTTTCCGCCGAGGTGAGCCTGATCGACTGGACCGGCTCCGCGCTCGGCCGCGCGGTCGACGGCGTGCAGGCGGAGCTTCAACGCGGGCTCGCCTTTCTCGCGACGGTCGGTTCCACCGCGCCTTTCGTCGGTCTCTTCGGCACGGTATGGGGCATCTATCATGCGCTGATCGCGATCGGCATTGCGGGGCAAGCATCGATCGACAAGGTGGCGGGCCCCGTGGGCGAGGCGCTCATCATGACGGCGATCGGCCTCGCCGTGGCCGTGCCGGCAGTGCTTGCCTATAACTGGCTCATCCGCCGCAACAAGGCCGCGTTCGACGAGGTGCGCCGCTTCGCCGCCGAAATCCAGACGCGCATTCTCATCGGGCATTGACGGGGAAGCGGGAGCGGAGGGCTTCTGATGGCGCTCGGGATCGGTTCGGAAGGCGCGGACGACGACGAACTCATGTCGGCGATCAACACGACGCCGCTCGTCGATGTGATGCTCGTGCTCCTCATCGTCTTTCTGATCGCGATCCCGGTCGCGATTGAAACCGTGCCGGTGAGGCTGCCCAGAGCGTCGAACGTCGCAACACAGACGAAGCCCGAGAATGTCATTCTCGCCGTCGATCGGGACGGGAGCGTCTTCTGGAACAGCGAGAAGATGACTGACCGCGACATGCTTCTGCGGCGGCTCGGCGAGGTTGCGGCGCGAAAGCCGCAACCCGAGATTCACGTTCGCGGCGACAGGGATACGCGCTTCGAGTTCATGGGCCGCATCATGGCCGCCTGCGCGCGCGCGGGCATCGGCAAGGTCGCCTTCATCACCGCGCCCGAGCCAGGCGCCGGTGAGGAGGCGCGCTGATGGCGATGGGGCCTCGCAACGACGATGAAGACTTCATGGTCGAGATCAACACGACGCCGCTTATCGACGTCATGCTGGTTCTCCTCATCATGCTCATCATCACGATACCTATTCAGACCCATGCCGTGAGGCTTGATCTGCCCGAGCCGCAAAGCGCGGCATCGGCGGAAAAGCCGGTGGTGGTCGATCTCGTCATCGGTGCCGATGGAGCCGTGTCATGGAACGGCGCGGCCGTGCCGACGGAGAGCGCGCTCGACGATCTCCTTCGCGCCGCCTCGCGCCGGGAGCCCCAGCCCGAACTGCATATCAAGGCCGACCCGCTTGCGAGATACGAGCCCGTTGCGAAGCTGCTTGCCTCGGCGCAGGGGATGGGCGTCGAGCGCCTGAGCTTCGTGGGCATCGAGCGCTATTCGGACTGAAGCCGGCGCATCCTCTTTTGTGCAGAACGAATATGTGAATATGGGTTCATGCGACACTTTGCCGTTAAATATTCTTCTTCCTGTCAATCCGGCGTCGAATTACCGTGTTGGCCTCGACGGCAATAGCAGAAGGAGAACCTTCCATGTCCGTTCAGCTGGGCGACACCGCCCCCGATTTCGAGGCCGACACGACCGAAGGCCACATCAAATTCCATGACTGGA
>NZ_JBATUH010000047.1:0-19535 GCF_049671045.1 Parvibaculum sp.
AAACCCAGAATGCTGGGCAGCACGTTCATCAATATGCTGAGAAGGCCGTAGGTGACGCTTCGCAGCGCCAGCGCGATGACGATGCCGATGCCGAACATCGTCATGATGGTGCCGGCGATCATCGAACGGATGTTGAGCCACGAGACATGCGAGAAGAGCACGTTGATGCTCTCGCCCTTCGCCTGCATGGCAGGTGGCGCATTGGCGGCGAGCCAGCCCTGCGCGGCCTCGTTGAAATCGCGGATATCGCTCGATTTCACATGCGAGAGAATGACTGTGACGCGGCTCGATGAGCGCGAGACGTTGATCTGATCGTTGAGCGAGGCGCCATAAGGCAGCGAAAGCTCATAGAGCAGGAAATATTGCGCGATCGCGTCGGCGCTGTCGGGAATGGTGTCGTGATCGCCGGGCTTGCCCGCATTGATCTGCTGGTTGATGCGCCGGGTGATGTCGGGGACGGACAGTACGCTGACGACATGCGGCTGGGTGCGTATCCAGGCGACGAAGTCGGAGAGCTTGCGCTGATAGGCGGGATCATAGACGCCGCTGTCGCGCCCTGCCCCGACATCGAACTCGACCAGATTGAGCCCGGTCAGATGCGCCTCCGCGAAATCCGAGGCGCGGCGATATTCGAAGCGGTTGTCGAAATAATGCGTGAAGTCGTCGTCGAGCGTGATCTTCTGGAGCCAGAAGCTCGATGCGACCACGACGATGCCGCAGAAGACGAACAGCCCCAGATAGTAGCGGTTCACGAAGCGGCCGAGCGCGATCATGGCCCGTTCCGACTGGCTGCGGGCGGGCTTGAGGTTCATCAGCGACAGGAAGGCAGGCAGCCATGTGAAGGTAAAGACATAGGCGATGCCGATGCCCATGGTGACCGTGTTGCCGAGATCGCGGAAGGGCGGCGCCTCGGCGAAGTTCATCGACAGGAAGCCGATCGACCCTGTCAGCGCGATGAGGCTGACGGGCTTGATATGGACGCGCAGCGTGTCCCTGAGCGCCTCGTCCTTGCTCATGCCCTGATCGAGCGATTGCATGGCCGTGGTCACGATGCGGACGGCGGCGGCCATGTTGACCGTCATGATGATGATGGGTGCGGCGATGCTCGCCGGGTTGATGACGAAGCCGAGCCAGCCCGCAACGCCCATGGCCGAGGCCGCCGAAAGCGCGAGCAAGGTCAGAATGGCCAGGCTCGGCTTGATCGAGCGCACGAAGAACAGCATCACGAGGCCGGTGACGACGAGGCTCACCGGAATAAGGAAGGTCGCGTCGCTGACGGATGCCTCCGAGAAGGTGCCCATCAGGATCACATTGCCGGTGGTCTTGACCTCGATGCCCGGATGCGCGGTCTCGATGGAGGCGGCAAGCGCGCGGGTGGAGGCGATGATCTCGCGCACCTCGCGCGACGCCTCGGCGGGAAGGTTGAAATCTATGATGACGCCCGCCGCCTTGCCGTCGGCGGCGATCAGCCGGTTGCGCACCAGCGGATCGGCGAGCGCGATGCTCTCGACCTTCGCGCCTTCCTCCGGCGTCGCGTTGAACGGGTCGGGGACCAGTTCGTTGACGGCGAAACTATCCGCATCGGACGTGACATGGGGAAAGTTGGTGAGGGATTCGACGCGCGTCGAATGGGGCAGCTTCCATGCCTGCTTCGTCAGATCGCCGATGGCGGCGAGCGCCGCCGGGTCCGTGATCTTCTTGCCTCCGGCCCAGACAACCATGAGGACATTGTTGTTCTGACCGTATTTCCGCTCGAATTTCTGGAATTCGGCAAGTTCTTCGGCCTTCGGGTCGAAGAAGACGCGCGTATCGGAAGAAAGCGTCAGCCGGGGCAGTCCCGACACCGCGAGGAGGCAGAGAAGAAGGCACAAGGCCATGACTGTTCGCGGCGCCCCAAACACCACGCGATAGAGAATCACCATTGATGACGTTTGCCCCCGTGCCCCCACCCCCGGCTTCCGCCCGCGCGGGACGAGGCGCCCCGGCACGTAGCGGACAAGCGCGCACACTCTAGAGCCATGTCCCACCTTGTGACAATTCACACGACAGGCAGCGAGCGGAGGAAAGCGGAATTTTATGGAAACCCGGCGTTAAGACAGTGCTGCGAACAATGAGCGTGGGGGAAGCCTGTCCGTGTGCCGGTGTCCATGCGCCGTTCGCGCTGTTTTCCTCCTACCCGTCTTCCAGGATGAAAGGCGCGAATACGGCAGAAGGCCCATGAGCGGAAATCCAACCATCAATCTGGCGACCGTCGGCACTGCCGAGCTCGAAGCGATGTCCGTTCAGGTCTTCACCGCGTCGCTCGAGGCGATGTCCGGCGAAGCGATTGCTCGCTTCCGCAGGATGCGCCGCCTCAGCAATCATCATCGTCAGGCGCTCGAGCAATATCTGATCGAACATCCGGAAAAGCGCTCGCCGGATGATGAGGAACTCGCGGCAGCGCCCTCCAGGCCGGCAAAAGCCGCGAAGCCCGCACTGCCCGCCAAACCGGCCAAGACCGTGAAGGCGGCGAAGACGGCCGGCGCCAAAACGGCAAAACAGCCTCTCCTGCCGCAACTCAAGCTGCGCCTGCGCGCCTGGTGGGAAGGCGTCGGGGTCGAGGACCTTCCCCTTCTCGATGCGGCAAGGGCCAAGGGTAGCAAGAAGCAGAGCGGCGCCCAGCATGTCCGGCGCGAAGCGAAGCCGGGCGCGGAAGGCGCAGAGCCCGAGGCCGCGGCAGACGCCGACGTTCCACAGCCCGAACTGGTGGATATCAACCAGATGCTCTGGGGCGAAGGGTTCAACCTGCCAGGCGGCGCCGAATTTACGCTCGGCCTCGTCAGGAACGTGAATTTTCCCGCCGACCGCCCCTGCCTCGACGTATCGCCGGGGCTCGGAGGCGCCATGCGCGCCATCGCGCTCGCCCGCAAGGTCACGGTCGAGGGGATCGAGCGCGATCCGCTTTTCGCGGCGGCTGGCGCTCATGCGTCCGATCATCTCGGCATGAGCGAGGAAGCGCCGATCCGATTCGGAGACCCCGAGGCCGAAAGGCTGCCCGAGGGGCGATACGCCGCGATCATCGCGCGCGAGGCGCTCTACTGCTTTGCCGACCGCAAGGCGTTTCTCGTTTCGGCGTCGCGCGCGCTCGCCGATGGCGGCTCGCTCGTTCTCACCGATTTCGTGCTCGCCGATCGGCTGCACAAGGATGAAACGCTGGCGAACTGGCGCGCGGCCGAACCGCGCAAGCCCGCCCCTGCCACGCGCGAGGATTACGCCGAACTGCTGCAGGAGCTTCGCTACGAGATCAAGGTTTGCGACGACCTGACTGCGTCATATGTGCCACTCATTCAGGCCGGATGGCGGCAACTGCTCGCGCATCTGCAAAGTGCCCAACTTTCGCCCGAAAGAGCGGGCATGTTGATGAAAGAGGGAAACCTCTGGCTCGCGCGCAGCCGTGCACTGGAAAGCGGACGACTGAAACTCCTCCACATACATGCACTGATGCGCCGGGCACCCAAGCGCGCATTGAGCGATTCCATGACGATCGAGTAATCGGGAGGCCGGCCTTGAAGCACAAAAGACCAACACCGGAAATCCAGATGCCCGACCAACCCGCGGCCATGTCCAAGCCGCGGCGCATCGAGCCCATTTTCGATGCTTCCGGCACGCTTCGCCGTGTCCGGGTCGACCGGGGCACATCCAACGAAGGCACCCATCGCCCGCAATCGGCGGATCGCGGCTGAGCCTTCCTGCACCAATCGCCGGACCAGAACGACGGCAGCCTGCCCTTCAGCCGATCGGCAGATCGTCGTTCTCCGGCGACCAGGCGGACGATGTGCGCGCGAGATGCTTGCGATAGCGCGAAACACTGACCGGGATCAAGGCGAGATAGCCAAGCGCAATGCCCGAAAACGCAATCCACGGATAATTGAGAATCACGGCCGCCGATAATCCGACGAGCAGGAGGATCGGGAGGACCATTTCACGCTTGATGCGGATGCCCATTCTCTTGCCGGAGAAGGTGGGGATGCGGCTCACCATCAGAAACGCCACGAAGAAGCAATGCAGCGCGACGACGATGGGCAGCGCCTTGATGCCCGGAACGTCGATGAAGGTGAGATAGAGCGGCAGCATGACGATCAGGGCTCCGGCCGGCGCCGGCACGCCAACGAAATAATTGCCGGTCCAGACCGGTTTGTCGGGGTCCTCAAGCGCCACGTTGAAGCGCGCGAGGCGCAGCGCGCAGCAGACTGCGTAGCCCAGCACCGCAATCCAGCCGATGCCGCCGATCGCATTCAGCGACCAGACATAGAGAACGATCACCGGCGCCACGCCGAAATTGACGAAATCCGTCAGCGAATCGAGTTCGGCGCCGAAGCGCGTGGAGCCATGCAGCAGACGCGCGACGCGGCCATCGAGGCCATCGAAGACCGACGCGACGATGATGGCAACGACCGACGCCTCGAAGCGCCCTTCAAGCGCGAAGCGAATGGCGGTGAGCCCCGCGCAAAGCGCGAGCACCGTCAGCGCGTTCGGCACCAGCGTGCGGACATGCACGGGCCCGAAGGGGCGCGCGCGTCGCTCGCGGATCGTCCGGCGGCCATCGGGCCGCGAGCCGAAGGGCGGAACATTTGCCATGGGCTTTTGTCCTTTAACGCCTCGTTACTTGTGATGCGGCTCCACGGAAATGGAATCCGCAAGCACGGTTTCGCCGGAAATCGCCGTCTGCCCCACCGCGACGAGCGGCACGGCGCCCTCGGGCAGATAGACGTCGAGACGGCTGCCGAAACGGATGATGCCATAGCGCTCGCCCGCGCGAAGCTCGCGGCCCTCCGTCGCGTCGCAGACGATGCGCCGGGCAACGAGGCCCGCGATCTGCACCACGACGATCTGCTGGCCGTCCGCCCGCTCGATGACGAGCGAGTTGCGCTCATTGTCGTCGCTGGCCTTGTCGAGGCTCGCATTGAGGAATTGGCCGGGACGATAGGCGACGCGCTTCACCTTGCCGCTGATAGGCGAGCGGTTCACATGGCAGTTGAAGACGTTCATGAAAATGCTGACGCGCGTGCGGCGCATGTCGCCAAGGCCAAGCTCCGGCGGGGGCGAGGCTTCGGTAATCATGTTCACGACGCCGTCGGCCGGGCTGATGACGAGCCCTTCGCGCGTCGGCGTCACCCGGTCGGGATCGCGGAAGAAATAGAGGCACCAGATTGTCAGCACGACCCCGATCCAGCCAAGCGGCTGCCAGATCAGGAAGAGCACGACCGTGATCGCCGCGAAGATGATGACGAAGCGGTGGCCTTCGCGGTGAATCGGCACCAGTATCGAGGTCAGGCTGTCCATATGTCCTTTTCCGGTCTCGGATCGCGTTGGGAAGTCGCCAGTCTAGTAAGTTCCGCCGTCTTACGGAAACGATGGAACCGCCGAGCTTTCTAGCATGACGCCCTTCCGAACGGAAAACCGTCATGAATTTTTCTGGAATTCGGGGGAAAGCTGGCTTGCCGCGGGGTGCGGGCGCGGGCTCAGCCCTTTCCGGCCATCTCGAAGGAGCCGGAGGCCCGCTCGGCCGGAGAGGCGTCCTCCAGCGTCTCCTTGAGCTTTTCGCGGGCGGCGTCGGCCTCGCGCTGCCTGTTCCACATGGCGGCGTATCTGCCACCCAGCGCAAGCAGTTCCTCGTGGCGGCCGCGCTCCGCGATCCGCCCGTGATCGAGGACGATGATCTCGTCGGCGTCGATGACGGTCGAAAGACGATGGGCGATGATGAGCGTCGTGCGGTCCTGCGAAACGCGCTTCAGCGCCGCCTGGATTTCCTTCTCCGTATGCGTGTCGAGCGCGGAGGTCGCCTCGTCGAGAATGAGGATCGGAGGATTCTTGAGGATCGTCCGGGCGATGGCGACACGCTGCTTCTCGCCGCCCGAAAGCTTGAGGCCGCGCTCGCCGACCGCCGTGTCGTAGCCCTTGGGCAGCCGCGCGATGAAGGCGGCGATCTGGGCCTGCTCGGCGGCGGCCGCGACATCGGCATCCGTCGCATCCGGCCGGCCATAGCGGATGTTGTAGCGGATTGTGTCGTTGAAGAGCACCGTGTCCTGCGGAACCATGCCGACAGCGGCGCGAAGCGAGGCCTGCGTCACCTCGCGAATGTCCTGCCCGTCGACCAGCACGCGCCCGGCGGCGATGTCGTAGAAGCGGAACAGGATGCGCGAGATGGTGGACTTTCCGGCGCCTGAAGGCCCGACGATGGCGAGCGTTCGCCCGGCCGGCACACGGAAAGAGACATTGTCGAGAATGCCGCGATCCTTGTCATAGGCGAAGGAGACGTTCTCGAAGACGATCTCGCCTCCCCGCACGCCGAGCGGGCGCGCATCCGGCGCATCGCGCACCTCGCCCGGGACCTCCAGGAGATCGAACATCGTCTCCATGTCGATCAGCGCCTGACGGATTTCGCGATAGACCGTGCCGAGCAGGTTGAGCGGCTGGTAAAGCTGGATGAGATAGGCGTTGACCATGACGAAATCGCCGATGGTCATGGTGCCGTCCGCAACGCCCTGCCCCGCCATGAGCATGAGGATGGTGAGGCCGGTGGTGAAGATCGCCGTCTGTCCGGCATTCAGGATCGAGAGCGAGGTCGTGGTCTTCACCGCGGCGCGCTCATAGCCCTCCATCGAGCGGTCGAAGCGGCGTGCCTCATGCTCCTCATTGCCGAAATATTTGACCGTCTCGAAATTGAGGAGGCTGTCGATCGCCTTGGTGTTGGCCTCCGTGTCGAGCGTGTTCATCTGGCGATGAAAGCGTGTGCGCCACTCCGTGACCGAAAATGTGAAGGCGATATAGACGAGGATCGTGATGGCCGTGACGAGCGTGAACCAGATGTTGAACGCCCAGGTGAAGATCACGGCGACGAGCGCAAGCTCGATGATCGTCGGAATGATGTTGAAGAGCGAGAAGCGCAGCAGAAGGTCGATCGCCTTCGTGCCGCGCTCGATGACGCGCGAGAGCCCGCCCGTGCGCCGCTCCAGATGAAAGCGCAGCGAGAGCGCGTGAAGATGGCGGAAGGTCTTGAGCGCGAGGGCGCGCACCGCGTTCTGGCTCACCTTGGCGAAAACGCCGTCGCGTATCTGGCCGAGCAGCACCATGAGGATGCGGCCGACGCCATAGGCGATGATCAGCATGACCGGCACGGCGATGACGGCGCCCGCCGCCGATTTCGGCGAGAGCAGGTTCGTCGCGTCGCGGTAGAGGAAAGGCACGTAGACCGTGACCACCTTGGAGGCGATCAGCAGCACCATGGCGATGATGACGCGCGCCTTGAGATCGACCCTGCCCACGGGCCACAGATAGGGAAGAAAGGTGCGGAGCGTCTCCCATTGGCGATGCGTCGCAGGCGCAGCTCCGCCGGTCACGGGATGGGCCCCGCCTTCGCCGGCCGATGATTTCAGATGCCTCATCCTCGAGGTTCCCGGAGCTGGATGCGGGCGGCCCCATGCTGTCCGGCCGCCAATGAGACGCCCCGCCCCGGCCATGTTGCCGGGACGGGGCGTCCTGATGGATACCCTTTAAATAGGACCTTCGGCGATTAAGGCAAGCCCGCGGGAGGCTCCCTCACCTCGTCGGCGTGGTGAAAACCTGGCCTGGATAGATGAGGTCCGGATCGCGGATCTGCTCCTTGTTGGCCTCGTAGATCACCGTGTAGCGGAAACCCGAGCCGTAGAGATCGCGAGCGATGTTCCACAGATTGTTGCCGGGCTGAATGACGACCTGGCCCTTACTGAGCGCCTCCAGAACCTTGCCCGGCTCGCCGCGCTCGAAGGGCAGCTCGACGCGGGCGACGACCTTGCCCGCCTGATCGATCTGGTCGATGCGAAGCGCATATTGTCCGGGCTCGATCGTGGCCGACGGCCTCAGCTCCCAATGGCCCTGCGCATTGGCCACCGCATCGCCCACCGGCTTGCCGCCAATATAGACGCGGATCGAGGCGCCGGGATCCGCCTTGCCGGAGATGATGAGATTGCCGCGCTCGTCATAGTCGACGGCTTCGAGGACGAGATTGCCCGCATCGGAGGGAACGCCGGGGCCCTGCAGGACGCGGCTCGCCTTACCCGGTTCCGACATGACGACGAGCGCGGGCTTGTCCTTCTGCTCGGGCACATTGACGGCCACGGACTGGACGCTGTCACGCGTGGAGTCGTCGGGGTTCCGGGCCGTGAGCGTGATGACGATGTCGCCGGGCTGAAGCGGCTTGTCGAGAACGGCGACCCACTCGCCATTGGCATCGGCCGTCGCGGTGCCAACCACCGCGCCATTCGCCTTGATCTCGACTTCGGCGCCGGGCAGCGCGCGGCCGGCCACGACGGTCGAGCCATCGCGCTCGACGCGAACGATGTCGAATGTCGGAACGGCCTTGTCCTCGACGGCGGCGCCCGTCTCCGGCCGGGTCTGCTCGGTCTGCTCCACAGGCGCGGGAGGTGTTTCCCCGCCCTTGTGAAAGAAATAGAAGTATCCCCCGACGAGAAGCGCCAGCACGACGGCAATGGCCGCCCCCACCAATCCGGTATTACGCATCGACCTCAGCCCCTTCCCTGATCAGCCGAGCCCTTTTCGCATCGCGCGAAAAAAGGCATGGTAAATTTCGTACCGTGCCGGGACGTTTTACCGGCGCGACCGCAAGATTAGCCCCTACCCTGCAAATAAGGCACCACTGTGAAGCCCTCTCTTCCCCCGGCCGGGCGTTCCACCGGCAAGCTCGCAAGCGTCTGCGTCTATTGCGGATCGAGCGCCGGCAACGACCCGGCGCTTCTGGAGGCGGCGGCCGCGTTCGGCAGCATTCTCGCCAGGCAGGGCGTCGAGCTTGTCTATGGCGGCGCGAGCATCGGCATCATGGGCGCCGTCGCCAAGGCCGTCCTCGCCGATGGCGGGCGGGTGACCGGCGTCATCCCCGAATTCCTCACCAAGGTCGAGGTGCAGCTCGGCACTGTGAGCGAACTCATCGTCACCGACAGCATGCACAGCCGCAAGCGGGTCATGTTCGAGCGCTCGGATGCTTTCGTCGCGCTGCCTGGCGGCATCGGCACGCTGGAGGAAGTTGTGGAGATGCTGACCTGGGCGCAACTCGGCCGCCATACCCGGCCGATCATCCTCGCCAATCTCAACGGCTTCTGGGACCCGCTGGTCGAACTTTTCGACCACATCATCAAGTCGGGCTTCGCGCGCTCGAACATTCGCGGCATCTATGCCGTGGTCGACAAGGTGGAAGATATTCTGCCGCGCATCGAGGCGGCCCTATGACCTCGATGCGACCCGGCAGGGCTGCCCTCTTCACCGCGGATGGACGCCTGGGCAACCAGCTCTTTCAGGCTGCGTTTCTCGACAGCGTGCTCAAGGAAGGCGACCGGCTCCTGACCCTCGGCATGGAAGACCTGCTCGCAGGCTTTGTCTGGGATCGCTACCGGCTTACGAACATCCGCAACACGCGCGCCCGGCGTCACTTCAAGAGGCTGTTGCGCCTGCTCGGCCGCGCTGCCGTGAACCTTCACCTCGTTACCGGCTACCGGCAAAGGAAGCAACGCTTCGAGGCGGCGGGAGAGGCCTATCGCCTCGCGGGCGACAAGGTCGAGCGGCGACAGGGCCTCTTCGACCCGCTCGTCTATATCGACAAGGGATATTTCCAGAGCGCTGCCTATGCGAGCCACGCGACCTTCCGCCTCGCGGAGCCGCATCTTGCGAGGCCGCGCACCTTCATGGCTGCCTTGCCGCCAGGCCCCCGCGCCTTCGTCCATGTCAGGCGCGGCGACTACAAGAGCTGGCGCATATTCGGCCGATCGCCGCTGCTCGATCTCGACTATTTCCGGCGTGGCGTCTCTCTCATCCGCAATGCGGCGCCGGACACGCAATTCATTCTCCTCAGCGACGAGATCGCGTCCGTCTCGCCGCAGTTTCCCGGCATACATGTTTTCCATGGCGCCAGTGTCTATGAGGATTTCGGGCTCATGACGCTTTGCGACGGCGGCATCGTCTCGAACAGCACGCTTTCATGGTGGGGCGGATATTTCTGCGGCCGCAAGCTCCCCATCGTTTCGCCGAAGGGATGGCTCGCACCCGGCCTCGGCTTCGAATACCCAGCCGGTATCACCGCCGAATGGATGACGCCGATCGAACCCTGAGTGTTGGATCAGGCCACGGCGCCCACGCGGCGCAATTCGCGCTCGCGCCGCCACGTATCGGCGCTGAAGATCGCAAGCCCCGCCCAGATCAAGGCGAAGGTCACCATCTGTCCCTGCCCGAGAGGTTCGTCATAAAGCCAGACGGCGATCGCGAAGGACATGGTCGGCACGAGATATTGCAGCAGGCCGAGCGTCGTCAGGCGGATGCGCTGCGCGCCGAAGGTGAAGAGCAGCAGAGGCACGGTCGTCATGGG
Source organism: Parvibaculum sp. (assembly GCF_049671045.1). Classification (GTDB taxonomy): domain Bacteria; phylum Pseudomonadota; class Alphaproteobacteria; order Parvibaculales; family Parvibaculaceae; genus Parvibaculum. Next base: position 10,391 of record NZ_JBATUH010000047.1, read on the forward strand.
CCCCGTCGCCGCCAGCAGAAGATCGGTGAGCCAGTCGCCATTGCCGAAGCCCGATCCGCCATGCGCGGAAACGTAGAAGAGATAGGCGGCGGCAATGGGCGCCAGCGCCAGCACCTCGATGAAGAGCCCGGCCAGCGCCTCGACGCGGGTGATCTTCCGCAGATAGCCATAGCCCGCGAAACTCACAGCGAGATAGATCGAGATCCACGGCAGGAAACCGAGCGAGAAGGTGAAGTAGATGACGCCGAGCGTCGCAAGCGCCATGGCGACGATTTGTGGGCGCGTCAGCCGCTCGCCGAGAAGCACGACGCCTGCGAGAACGCTCATCAGCGGATTGATGAAATAGCCGAGGCTCGTTTCGAGGATGCGGCCGGAATTCACGGCCCAGATGAAGAGAAACCAGTTCGAGCCGAGAATGAAACCCGTCATGGCGAGCGTCGCGAGCTTGCGCCGGTCGCGCAGCAGTTCCGCGAAATGCGCGCTCCGGCGCAAGCCGAAGATCAGGAGCGCGATGAGGCCCACGCTCCAGAGCGTGCGGTGCGCGAGGATTTCAAACGGCACCACATGCTCGAGCTGCTTGTAGAAGATGACGGAGAGCCCCCAGATCACATAGCCCGCGCCGGTCGCGAGAACGCCCAGCGTCACCTCGCGCCGGGCATCGTTCTCGGTCTGCGCAATCTCGGACATGATGCAGAGTTCCGTTCGCTCCTCCCGCCAAGCCGGCCCGCAGGAACCGCCTGCGGGACACGCGCTCCGTGCGGTCAGACGCGAATTTCGGTCTTCCGTGCGGATTTCGACTTGGGCCTCTCGGGCGCGGGCGCGCCGTCGCGGAGCAGCTTGTAGGTGATGGAATCGAGCAGCGCCTGGAAGGACGCATCCACGATGTTCGGCGATACGCCGACCGTGAACCAGCGATTGCCCTGGCCGTCCATGCTCTCGATGAGCACGCGGGTGACGGCCTCGGTGCCGCTCGTCAGGATGCGGACCTTGAAGTCGGCGAGCCGCAGATCGTCGATGAAAGGCGAATATTTGCCGAGGTCCTTGCGCAGCGCCTGATCGAGCGCATTGACGGGGCCGTTGCCCTCGCCCACCGAGATCAGCTTCTCGCCATCGACATTGATCTTCACCGTCGCTTCCGACACGGTGACGAGATCGCCCACCGCGTTGTAGCGACGCTCGACGAGGACGCGGAAGGATTCGATGAGGAAATATTCCGGCACCTGGCCGAGAAGGCGCCGCGCGAGCAGCTCGAACGAGGCGCCCGCGCCATCGTAGGAATAGCCCAGAAACTCGCGCTCCTTCACCTCATCGAGAAGGCGCTGCACGCGCGCATCCTTGGGGTCAATCTCGATGCCCGCGGCTTCGAGCGTGGCGAGGATGTTCGAGCGGCCGGCCTGCGCCGACACGGCGATGATGCGCTGATTGCCGACACTTTCCGGCGGCACATGCTCATAAGTCTTCGGGTCCTTGAGGATCGCCGAAACATGGATGCCCGCCTTGGAGGCAAAGGCCGCCTCGCCCACATAGGGCGCATAGCGGTTCGGCGCGCGGTTCAGCACCTCGTCGAGCGTGCGCGAGACATGCGTGAGCCGCTTGAGATCGTCGCGGCCGACGCCGATCTCGAAGCGGTCGGCATATTCCTTCTTCAGAAGGAGCGTCGGGATCAGCGACACCATATTGGCGTTGCCGCAGCGCTCGCCGAGCCCGTTGAGCGTGCCCTGCACCTGGCGGACACCTGCGCGGATGGCGGCGAGCGAGTTCGCCACCGCATTCTCCGTGTCGTTATGCGCGTGGATGCCGAGCCGCTCGCCCGGCACGCCCGACGCGATGACCTCGCGGACGATGCGCTCCACCTCGTCCGGCAGCGTGCCGCCATTGGTGTCGCAGAGCACGGCCCAGCGCGCGCCCGCATCGAGCGCCGTCTTCACACAGGCGAGCGCATAGGCCGGGTTCGCCTTGTAGCCATCGAAGAAATGTTCGCAATCGATCATCGGCTCGCGGCGCTTCGCGGCGATGGCACCTACGCTGTCGGCGATCGATTCGAGATTTTCCTCATTCGTGATGCCAAGCGCCACGGCGACGTGAAAGTCCCACGACTTGGCGACGAGGCAGACGGCGTCGGTGTCGGGCTCCAGAACGGCCGCAAGCCCCGGATCGTTCGCCGCGCTGCGGCCGGCGCGCTTCGTCATGCCGAAGGCGGTGAATTTGGCGCGCTTGAGGACCGGACGGTCGCCGAAGAAGGACGTGTCGGTGGGATTGGCGCCGGGATAACCGCCCTCGATGTAGTCGATGCCAAGCTCATCGAGCAGTCCGGCGATCAGCCGCTTGTCCTCGACATTGAAGTCGACGCCCTGCGTCTGCGCGCCGTCGCGCAGCGTGGTATCGAAGAGGTATAGGCGCTCTCTGGTCATCGCTACCGTTCCGAATAGCGCGGACGACCCCGCCTGCCGCGGCCGGACCGTTGTATCTCACAAGGAATTAAAGCGAGCTTGTACGGCGGCGGCAGACGGATGTCAGCCGCTAATAATGAGACCCCGAATGATGGCCGGGCGATTCGACGCCGCTTGCCTGAGAACCGGATTCATTCCGGTTGTCCTCATGTCTCGTTTCACCGCAAAAAAGCTCAAACCCGTCAAAGGGTTAGGCCGCGAAGCCGGGCCTCTGCCCGATTTCTGCCGATCAGAGGTAGCAGGTTTTTCAGCTCCGGTCCATGGTCGAGCCCGGTGAGCGCCAGCCTGAGCGGCATGAAAAGCGACCTGCCCTTGCGCCCGGTCCGACCCTTCAGCGCCTCCGTCCAGAGGCCCCAGGTCTCCGTCCCCCAGGACTCGGGCGGCAGCATGGCGGCGGCCTCGGCGGCAAATTCCCCGTCCTCGATCACGGGTTCGACCGGCCCCTCGACGACGCGCGCCCAGACGGCCACATCGGCGAAGCGGGCGAGATTGGGCTTCACGGCGTCCCAGAAGGCGGGGCCGAGATCGCATTTCGCCGCGGCGAGTCGGCCCATCACCGCCTCATAGGGCAGCATGTGAAGGAGCGCGGCGTTCACCTTGTCGAGATCGGCCGGGTCGAAGCGGATGTCGGCGCGGCCGAAGTGAGAAATGTCGAAGCCGGCCGCAAGCTCGCCAAGCGTCAGACGCGGCTCGACCGCATCAGAGGTGCCGAGACGCGCGAGCAGCGAATTGACCGCCATCGGCTCGTAGCCCTCCTCGCGCAGCGCTCCGAGCGAAAAGGCAGCGTCCTCGCGCTTGGAGAGAGGGCGGCCCTCCGGCCCCTGAAGAAGCGAGTAATGCGCATAGGCAGGAGGCACGGCGCCGAGCGCGCGGGCGATCTGGATCTGCACGCCCGTATTGGTGATGTGGTCGGCGCCGCGAATGACATGGCTGATCGCGAAGTCGATGTCGTCGACGACGCTTGGAAGCGTGTAGAGAAAGCGGCCATCCTCGCGGATGAGCACGGGATCGGAAAGCGACCTCGCGTCGATCGCGATGTGCCCCTGAATGAGATCGTCGAAGGCGGTCTGCTCCCCATCGAGCCTGAAGCGCCAATGCGGGCGGCGGCCCGACGCTTCGAGCGCGCGCTTCTCCTCCTCGCTGAGAGCGAGGGCAGCGCGGTCGTAAACGGGCGGCTTCTTCTGCGCGAGCTGGCGCTTGCGCTTGCGGTCCAGCTCTTCCGCGGTCTCGTAGCAGGGATAGAGATGGCCGGATGATTTCAGCCTTTCGGCGGCCGCTTCATAGTCCGCGATGCGGTCGGACTGCCTGGCGAAAATGTCGTGATGAAGCCCGAGCCATGCGAGATCGGTTTCGATGGCGCGCGCGAACTCCTCGGTCGAACGCTCCGTGTCCGTATCATCGAGGCGGAGCATGAACTTTCCGCCCGCCTTCTTCGCAAAAAGATAGTTGAAGAGCGCGGCGCGGACATTGCCGACATGGAGCCTGCCGGTCGGGCTCGGCGCGAAGCGGACGATGACGCGATCAGACATCGAACATCACTCCGGTTTCAGCACGCCCGCCCAACGGCCGGCGGCATGGGCGAGCGCGGCCTGCATCTCAATCGGCATCGCGGAACCCGTTGACGATCGGATAGCGGCGATCGCGGCCGAAATTGCGCGAGGTGATCTTGACGCCGGGCGCCGCCTGCCGGCGCTTGTACTCGGAAATATAGAGAAGATGTTCAACGCGCTTCACCACCGCGCGGTCATGGCCGAGCGCGACGATATCGCGGATCGCCATTTCCTTCTCGACGAGACATTCGAGAATGGCGTCGAGTTCCGCATAGGGCGGCAGCGAGTCCTCGTCCTTCTGGTCGGGCCGGAGTTCGGCCGAGGGCGGACGCATGATGATGTCCTCGGGAATGACGCGGCCCACGGGGCCGAGGCAGTTCTTCGGCCGGTTCTCGTTGCGCCAGCGCGCCAGCGCAAAGACCTTCAGCTTGTAAAGGTCCTTGATCGGATTGAAACCGCCATTCATGTCGCCATAGAGCGTCGCATAGCCCGCCGACACTTCCGACTTGTTGCCGGTGGTGAGCAGCATCGAACCCATCTTGTTCGACACCGCCATAAGGATCACGCCACGCGCGCGCGACTGGAGATTTTCCTCGGTCGTGTCGGCCTGACGGCCCTCGAAGATCGGGGCCAGCGCCTCGGTGAACTTCTGAACGGGCTCCTCGATCGCCACCACGTCGTAGCGCACGCCGAGAAGCGTCGCGCAGTCGGCCGCGTCCTTGATGCTCTCCTGCGTGGTGTAGCGATAGGGCAGCATGATGCAATGGACCTTGTCGGGTCCGAGCGCGTCGGCCGCGATGGCGGCGACGAGCGCCGAGTCGATGCCGCCCGAGAGCCCGAGCACCACGCCGGGAAAGCGGTTCTTGCGCACATAGTCGCGAAGCCCCTGCACCACGGCGAGATAGATCGATTCCAGATCCTCCTCGACCGCCACCTTCTCGCCCTCGTCGCACACCCAGCCATTGCCGGCGCGGCGCCAGTCGGTGACGGTGATGCGCTCCTCCCAGGCGGGCATCTGAACCGCGACCTCAAGGTCGGTGTTGATGACGAAGGACGCGCCGTCGAAGACAAGCTCGTCCTGCCCGCCCATCTGGTTCACATAGGCGAGCGGCAGACCGCATTCGCCGATGCGCGCGGCGACGCGCTCGATGCGGACATCGAACTTGCCCGCATCATAGGGCGAGCCGTTCGGCACCAGCAGGAGTTCAGCGCCCGTCTCCTGAAGACACTCAACGACGTCGGACGACCAGATGTCCTCGCAGATGGGAACGCCGATGCGCACGCCGCGAATGTTGAGCGGGCCGGGCATCGGCCCCGGCACGAAGGTGCGCGGCTCGTCGAAGACGCCATAGTTCGGCAGATGCACCTTGAAGCGGTGCCCCTTGATCGCGCCTTCATCGAGATAGAGGACGGCGTTGTAAAGCCTGCCATCCTCGACCCAAGGCGTGCCGATGAGAACGGCCGGGCCGCCATCCGCCGTCTGCCGGGCAAGGTCGGTCGCCGCCGCCATTGCCGCGCGCTGAAAGGAGGGCTTCAGCACGAGGTCTTCGGGCGGGTAGCCCGTGAGGAAGAGTTCGCTGAAGACGACGAGATCGGCCCCTTCCAGCGCCGCGATGCGCCTTGCCTCGATGGCCTTGCCGAGATTGCCGGCGATGTCACCCACGGTGGGATTGAGCTGGGCCAGCGCGATGCGGAGTTTGTCGGTCATTTTGCCTGGGGAAAAGGGTGTCCGATGGGGCGGGTGCCGGGAGCGCGCTCCTGATTTCAACTACCGGGTTTCTATCCTTTGGCCGCTTCCCGAACAATAGCAGCGGCCGGGCCGGCCCGATTCCGGGGTAGATGCGTGGCCGCTCCAATGCGGATAAGGTCGGGCCAATGGCAATCATCAGGCCCCAAGGGGCGCGGAGGTAAGACATGGGCACGGGCGTGAACAGGCAGATCCTGCTGACCGAGATTCCGAAGGGCAAACTCTCGCCCTCGCATTTCAAACTGTCGGAGGCCCGCATTCCGACCCCGAAGGAAGGCGAGATCCTCGTCCGGGTGAAGCTCATCTCACTCGACGCGGCGAACCGGGCCTGGATGCAGGGCGCGACCTATCGTTCGGCCGTCGAGGCGGGAACGGTCATGGCCGGAGGCTCGATCTCCGAGGTCGTCGAATCGAAGGCGCCGGGCTTCGAGCCGGGAGATCTCGTCTTCGCGGATACGGGCTGGCAGGACTATGCGGCCCTTCCCGCTGCGTCGGCCCAGAAGCTCCCGCGAATGGAGCCGATGAGCCATCTCCTCAGCGTTTATGGCATTGCGGGCCTCACCGCCTATCACGGGCTTCTCGATGTGGGCCGCCCGAAGGCCGGCGACACGGTGGTCGTCTCGGCGGCGGCGGGCTCGGTCGGCTCGATCGTCGGCCAGATCGCCAAGCTCAAGGGATGCACGGTCATCGGCATCGCGGGCGGCGACGCGAAATGCCAGCTTCTCGTCAGCGAACTCGGCTTCGACCATGCCATCAACTACAAGAAGGAAGCCCTGGGCAAGGCGCTCCGCGCCGCGGCGCCCAAGGGCATCGACGTCTATTTCGACAATGTCGGCGGCGATATTCTCGAAGCCTGCCTTTTCGGCATGAACAATTACGGCCGCATCGCCTGCTGCGGCGCCGTCTCGCAATATGACGGCGCGGCGCCCGCCCATGGGCCGCGCGGCATTCCTGGCCTCATCGTGGTGAAGCGCCTCACCATGCAGGGCTTCATCCTCACCGATTTCAACGACCGCCGCGAACAGGCGCTCGCCGATCTCCAGAGCTGGGTCGCGCAAGGCAAGATCAAGGTTCGGGAAGACATTCTGAGCGGCCTTGAAAACACGCCGCAGGCGCTCATCGGCCTTCTCGCCGGCGAGAATATCGGCAAGCGCATGGTCAGGGTGAGCTGAACCGCAAAAGGGGGCGGGCCCGCCGCCCCCGCCCCGCCCTCTCGCAAACCGGCCGACGGAGTTTCCGAACTGCGGCGTTTGAGAGGCATAACGACCGGCGAGAAAGCGAGACGCGGCCCCATGAACCTTGAAGCAAGCAGGACCAGACTCTGGAACCTTCTCCCTGCCTCATATCGTAACCTGTCGCCCGGCGGCCGCTGGGCGATAGCGGCCGCCGTCGCGGTCCTCGCCTTTCTCGGCCTCTGGTACCTCCAGAGCAGCGCCGACGGCCAGCCCAGATACAAGACCGAAGGCGTCACGGTGGGCGACATCGAGCAGACGGTCACGGCGCTCGGCTCGCTGCAGCCGAAGAACTATGTCGATGTCGGCGCGCAGGTCTCCGGCGTCCTGCAGACGGTCCATGTGAATATTGGCGACACGGTGGAGAAGGGCCAGCTGCTCGCCGAGGTCGACCCGACCGTCTATGAGGCGACCGTCAATGCCGACAGGGCGAAGCTGCGCGACCTCGAAGCGCAGATCGCCGGGCAGGAAGCGCAACTCGCCCTCGCCGAAATCCAGAACCGGCGCAATCAGGCGCTGCTGAAGATCGACGCCGTCAGCAAGGATGTGGCCGATACGAGCGCCGCGCAGGTCAAGCAGTTCAAGGCCGCCATCGCCGCGCTCAAGGCGCAGGTCGACATGGCGCAATCGACGCTGGCGGGCGACGAGGCCAATCTCGGCTACTGCAAGATCTACGCGCCGATGTCGGGCACCATCGTTTCGCAGACAACGCTGCAGGGCCAGACGCTGAACAACAAGCAGTCCGCCCCCGTCATCGTGCAGATCGCCGACCTCTCGACCATGACGGTCAAGGCGCAGGTGGCCGAGGCCGATGTCGGCAAGCTCAAGCCAGGCATGCCGGTCTACTTCACCACGCTCGGAATGCCGGATCACAAATGGCACGCGACGCTGCGCCAGATCCTGCCAACGCCCGAAACGGTGAATGACGTCATTCTCTATGACGCGCTCATCGACGTGGACAATTCCGACAAGCTGCTGATGACGAGCATGACCGCCCAGGTGTTCTTCGTGCTCGGAAGCGCGCAGAACGTGCCTCTGGTTCCGGTGTCGGCGCTCCGGCCCGCGCGAGGCGGCGACAGCGGCGAATATCGCGTCCTCGTTCAGAACGGAAAGAAGTTCGAGCCGAGGAAGGTGAAGGTCGGCCTCGCGAACCGCATTTCCGCGCAGGTGCTGTCCGGCCTCGAAGTGGGCGATGTCGTCGTCACCGGCACCGAGGCAGCGCCGGCCACGCAGCGCAGCGGCAGCAGCGGCGCCAGCAGAAGGCCGCCCGTGCTATGACCGCGCCCGCATCGAAACCGCTGATCGAGATCAGGGACGTCGCCAAGGTCTACCGGACCGGCGAGACGGAAGTGCGCGCACTCGACGATGTGCTGCTCACCATCGAGGCGGGCGAGTTCGTCGCCATCATGGGCCAGTCCGGCTCGGGCAAATCGACGCTCATGAACATCATCGGTTGCCTCGACCGGCCGTCGAGCGGCGCCTATCTCGTGAACGGCGTCGATGTGGCGACGCTTTCATCGGACGAGCTGGCGGCATTACGGCGCGACACGTTCGGCTTCATCTTCCAGCGCTACAATCTCCTTCCGAACATGACGGCGACGGAGAATGTGGAGCTGCCGGCCATCTATGCGGGCAAGTCCCATGGCGAGCGCGTCTCCCGGGCGCGCGCGCTCCTCGGCCGGCTCGGCCTCGGCGACCGGAGCGAGCACCGGCCGACACAGCTCTCGGGCGGCCAGCAACAGCGCGTGTCCATCGCTCGCGCGCTGATGAACGACGCCGCTGTCATTCTCGCCGACGAGCCGACCGGCGCGCTCGACAGCCAGAGCGGCACGGAAGTTCTGGCATTGCTCGCGCAGCTCAATCAGGAGGGGCGGACGGTCATCCTCATCACCCATGATGCGACGGTCGCCCAGCATGCCCGGCGCCTCATCAGGCTCAGCGACGGCCGCGTGGTCGAGGACCGCCAGCTCGAAAGACCCGAGGAACATTCCCACCCCTCCATCGCGGCGAGCCCCGGCGCCGGCTCCTTCTTTCGCGGTGATTTCGGCGAGGCGGTGCGCATGGCCTTCCGCTCGCTCAGGACCAACATCTTCCGCACGGCGCTCACGCTTCTCGGCGTCATCATCGGCGTCGGCGCGGTGGTCGCCATGCTCGCCATCGGCAACG
>NZ_JBATUH010000048.1:0-4453 GCF_049671045.1 Parvibaculum sp.
GCGGGCGGCGGCGAGGAAATCATTGGCGGCCCGCGCCGTCTCGGCGGCGGGGTTGCTCATTTCCGGTTCGCCGGCGCTCTCGGGAGCTTCCTCCGCATCCCGCGCGCTTCACCGCGCTCGCCTCCGAACGCGAAGGCCGGCGGAAGAAGATCCTTGTCGGGGGCATTGCTGCTCTCCTCGTTCTCGCGGCGGGCCTTGCCGCCACGCGCGTTCTCAACAACGAGCCAGCGATCCCGCAGCCCGTGATCGTCGATGCTGGGCCCGCAAACGGCGCCTCGCCGAAGACCGCCGAGCCTGCTGACAAGCCTGGCGACGAGGCCGCGAATGCCGCCAAGGCGAGCGCCGCATCTGTAGATCCAGAGAGCAATCCGGCGGAGGTCAGTCCGGAAGGCGCCGGGGCCAATGCAACCGCTCCTCAAGGGCAAGCGGCGCCCGGGGAGGCGGCGGCTCCGGCGCCTGCCACGACGAGCGAAGCTGAATCGCCCATCGTGCCCGCGCCCAAGAAGGCCGCGCGGCCGCAGACAACGACCATGCCCCGCTCGGGCGAGCCTGCGCCCTCGGCGACACCCGCTCCCGCCAAGCCGGTCGAGACCGAGCCTCTCGCGCCCGCGACCAGATCTTCTGCCATGGGCACGCTCGGCCAGCTTCCCGCCGGCCAGCGCGCGCTCGGCGAGGCGGCGCGGAACGGCGACGCGGTGGCGCAATATGAGCTGGCGCAGCGCTATGCCAATGGCGACGGCGTGGACGCCGATCCGGCTCAGGCCGCGATCTGGTATGGCAAGGCCGCCGATCAGGGGCTTGCGATCGCGCAATACCGCCTGGCCACGCTTTACGAAAAGGGCCGGGGCGTGGCCCAGAACGATTCGATGGCGCGCGGCTTTTACGAGAAGGCCGCCCTTCAGGGCAATGTAAAGGCCATGCACAATCTCGCCGTCATCTATGCGGAAGGCCGTGGCACGCGGCAGGATTTCACCACGGCCGCGCGCTGGTTCGGCGAGGCGGCCGCTTTCGGCCTCGGCGACAGCCAGTACAATCTCGCGATCCTCGAGGAGCGCGGGCTCGGCGTGAAGCAGGATCTCGGTTCCGCATACAAGTGGCTCACCATCGCCGCGAAGGCGGGCGACAGGGGCGCTGCCCAGAAGCGCGACGAGCTCGAAGGCAAGCTCGACGCGGCCGCGCTGGCGCAGGCCAAGGTCGCGGCCGAGACATGGACCGCGAAGCGCCCCGACCCTGCCGCCAATGGCGATCTCGGCACGTTCCACAGCGGCAGCGCCGCCGGAAACGCAGACGACATCACCGGCAGTATCTCGACCACAGTGAGCGACACGGCCCGTGCTCAGGCGATGCTGATGCAGCTCGGCTACGATCCGGGCACGTCGGACGGCGTCATGGGTCCGCGCACACGCGATGCAATCCTCGCCTATCAGCGGTCCGCGGGCCTCGACCAGACCGGCAGCGTCAATCCGGCGCTGCTGAAGTCGCTCGAACTCGCGACGCGCTGAGGGCCTCCGCGCCCGAGGCATCCTGACGGCGGCATGTCTGCCCGTTTCGATGTTTCCGCGGACAGAACGGGCGGCGCGACCGCCGCCGGAGCCCAGGCCGCATGCAGATCTACCTGCCGATTGCCGAACTTCCGATCAATGCGCTGCTGATCCTCGCCATGGGCGGGGCGGTCGGCTTCCTCTCGGGCATGTTCGGCGTCGGCGGCGGCTTCCTGATGACGCCGCTTCTGATCTTTCTCGGCATCCCGCCCGCCGTCGCGGTCGGCACCCAATCGACGCAGGTCGTCGCCTCCTCCGTGACCGGCGCGCTCGCCCATTGGCGGCGCGGCACCATCGACTTCAAGATGGGCGGCGTGCTGCTTGCGGGCGGCATCGTCGGCTCCGTCTTCGGCATCTTCCTTTTCCGGCTGCTGAAGGAGATCGGGCAGATCGACCTCACCATCTCGGTCGTCTATGTCGTTTTCCTCTCCATCATCGGCGCGATGATGATGGCGGAGAGCCTGCGGGCCATGAATGCGGCGCGGCGGGGCGATGCGCCCGCCACGGGGCAGGGCGGGCACCATAGCTGGATCCACGGCCTGCCCTTCAAGATGCGCTTCCGGCGCTCGAAGCTCTATATCAGCGTGATCCCGCCCGTGCTCATCGGCTTCTTCGTCGGCATGCTCTCGGCGATCATGGGTGTTGGCGGCGGCTTCATCATCATCCCGGCCATGATCTATCTCTTGCGGATGCCGACCATGATGGTCATCGGCACCTCGCTCTTCCAGATCGTCTTCGTGACGGCGATCACCGGCGTCATGCATGCGGTCGAGAACCAGGCGGTCGATGCGATGCTGGCTCTGCTTCTCGTCGTCGGCGCGGTGGTCGGCGCGCAATATGGCGTACGCACGGCGGCGCGCCTCAGGGGCGAGCATCTGCGCGCGCTCCTTGCGGGCATCGTGCTTCTCATGGGCATGAGGCTCGGCTGGGATCTCGTGACGACGCCGCCCGACCTTTATTCCGTTGTCGATGTGGCGCCGCATTCATGACATCCCGTCCGCACCATATCGCAGTCCTGCTCGTTCCGATCGTGCTCGCGGCCTGCCTTTTCGCCGCCGCGCGAGCCAAGGCTGATCAGCTCGTCACTGATCTTTCCTCGCACAAGATTTCGATCCACTCCAACTTCACGGGCACGCAGATCCTTCTCTTCGGCGCCGTCGAGGCGAACGCACCGGAGACGCGCGGCCTCGCCCGCGACATCGTTGTCGTGGTGTCGGGCCCCCAGCGCCCGATGACGGTGCGGCGCAAGGCGCGCGTCGCGGGCATCTGGGTCAATCACGATTCCATCACCTTCCCCAGGGTGCCCGGCTACTACGCGGTCGCAAGCACGCGGCCGCTCGAAGTGACGGCGGGCGCCGATGTGCTGAAGCGCGAACAGATCGGGGTCGAGAATGTCGATCTCGGCCCGCCATCGGCGCAGGCGATGGATGGAAGCGCGGAAGTGCTGCCGTCCGAAGAAGTGCAGGCCTTCGTCAAGGCGCTCATCCGCAACAAAAAGCGCGAGCGGCTCTATATCAGCGATCCGGGAGGCGTGACCTTTCTCGGGCAGACGCTCTTCCGCGCCACGCTCGAAATTCCCGCGACCGTGCCGGTCGGGCTCTATACGGCGACTGTCTATCTCATCCGCGATGGCGAAGTCGTCGATGCTATCGCCTCCCCGCTTTATATCGACAAGGGCGGGCTCGAGCGCTTCATCTATCGCCTCGCCCATACGCGGCCGCTCTTCTACGGCCTCATCGCCGTGATCGGCGCCGCGCTTGCCGGCTGGCTCGCCTCGGCGGTGCTGAGGGAAAGGTGACGCATGGCGCGGGCCGGCCATCATGGCTAGAGTGCGTTTCCGGCTCCCCGCCGTCATTTTTCCCCTGCCCTCCGGCAATCCCGATGCATGCGTTTGACGGACCCGACCGATGACCGATCTCAGCATCTCCTATTTCGCGGCTGCGGCCGGTGGGCTTCTGAGTTTCCTTTCGCCTTGCGTGCTGCCGCTCGTGCCGGCCTATCTCTGCTTCATCGCCGGCACATCCTTCGAGGAACTGACGCGCGAGGACACGAAGGGCGCCGCTCTCGGCTCGGAGGGGCTGACGCGCCGCGTCGCGCTTGGCGCTGTCGGCTTCGTTCTCGGCTTCAGCACCGTCTTCGTCGCACTCGGCGCCAGCGCCTCGGCGATCAGCCCGATCATCCTTTCGCACAAGGATATTCTCGGCCGCATCGCGGGCGTCATCATCATCGTTTTCGGCCTTCACTATATGGGGCTTCTGCGCATCGCCTTTCTCAATCGCGAGGCGCGCTTCCAGCCGGACCAGATCGGCGACGTCACGAAAAGCCTGTGGGTGCAGTTTCTGAGCCCCTATGTGATCGGGCTTGCCTTCGCCTTCGGCTGGACGCCCTGCATCGGTCCCATTCTGGCAACGATCCTCGCCATCGCCGCATCGCAGGAAAGCCTGCAGGCAGGCGTGCTTCTCCTCGCCACCTATTCGCTCGGGCTCGGCATTCCGTTTCTCACGGCGGCCTTCGCCGTGCGCGCCTTTCTCGCCTTCGCCAGCCGCATCCGCCGCCATATGCGCAAGATCGAGATCGCGTCTGGCGTTCTGCTCGCCGGAACGGGACTCCTGATGGCGCTCGGCTCCTTCGAGCAGATAGCCATCTTCCTCATCACCAATTTCCCGATCCTCGGCCGCCTCGGCTAATCGCCTTCGAGGCGATGGGCGGCGACGGGAACGACGGTGCGCGCGCCCATCATCCAGGCATGGAAGGCGGATGACGGAAAGAGCGCGTCATATGCCCCGTCGAGCACGTTGAGCCCGCCCGCATAGGCGCCGAAGGCGGGCAGGATCGCGCGCACGCCATCGGAGGCGACGCAGCGGCGGCGCAGACGCCGGCCCCGCACGCGCACCGCCGCGCAGGGATGAAGG
>NZ_JBATUH010000049.1:0-36150 GCF_049671045.1 Parvibaculum sp.
CAGACCGACGAGTTCAATATGGGGCGACCAGAGGAATTGGTCCACCGGCGTTACACGCAAAAGCCTGTAACCGCCATCGACGAGGAGGCGCGCATCCCGCGCGAAAGTGGCCGGATTGCAGGAGACGGCGAGAATGAGCGGCACGGAGGAACGCGCGAGCATTTCCGCCTGCGCTGCCGCGCCCGCCCGCGGCGGATCAAAGACGACGGCGTCGATCTTTTCGAGGTCGGACGGAAGCATCGGGCGGCGGAAAAGATCGCGGGTGAGAAGCTCGACCGGCTTGAGGCCGAGCGCTGGCCCCTGCGCGCGCAGGGCGCGATCGAGCGCCGCGAGCTGCGGCTTCTCGCCCTCGACGGCGAGAACGGCGGCCCGCCTTGCAAGCGCGGCGGTGAACGTGCCGCAACCGGCGAAGAGATCGGCAACGCGCTTTGACCCACCCACCGCTTCGAGAACGAGGCGGACAAGCGCCGCCTCGCCTTCTGCCGTCGCCTGAAGGAAGGCGCCGGGCGGCGGTGATACGCGAAGACCGGAAAGCGTCACCTGGGGCGCCCGGCGCTCGGCAATGAGTTCGCCATTCCAGGCAAGACGCGCAAGGTCGATGGCGGTGGCGCGCCGGGCAAGCTCGGCGCGAAGCGGGCCGTCGATCTCCTTGCCGCCCGAGACGGCGACATCGAGCCCCGTTTCCGTCGCGGTGACGGCGAGCGCGGCGCGACCCTTGCGCGACAGGCCGGGCTCGACAAGATCCGCGAGCCCTTCAAGCGCGCGCTCTATCTCCGGCACCACGAGCGGGCATTCCGCAATGGCGACGATGGTGTGGCTGGCGCGGCCGTAATAGCCGATGGTGACGCCCTTTTTCGTCCGCGTCGCGGCGAGCGTCGCGCGGCGCCGGCTCCGCGGCTCGGCGGGGATGAGCGGATCGACCTCGATCTCGAGCCCGCGGGCGGCGAGCGCGGCCGCGACCTGCTCGCGCTTCCAGTCGCGATAGGCGGACGTCTCGATGTGCTGAAGCGCGCAGCCGCCGCAAGCGCCGAAATGCCTGCATGCGGGCAACGCGCGCTCCGGCGCGGCCGTGAGAACGCCGAGGAGTTCGGCGCGTCCCTCGCCAATATTGCGCACTCGCACGCGCTCGCCGGGAAGCGCGAAGGGCACGAAGAGGGTGCCGTCAGGCGTCTCCGCGATCCCGTCGCCCAGATGCCCGAGCGCGCCGATGACGACCTCGGCTTCGCCCGCCTCGTTCATGCCGGTCTCAGCCATGCACATGCCCCTCAAAGATTGCGGCGACGAGGAACTCCCTGTTGCCGTCGCCGCCCGCGATGGGGCTTTCGGTCACGCCGATGACGCGCCAGCCCGGCATCGCGGCGAGCCATGCGGAAACATCCGCGCAGACTTCGGCATGAAGCGCCGCATCGCGCACGATGCCGCCCTTTCCGACCCTGGCCGGACCGACCTCGAATTGCGGCTTGATGAGCGCGATGAGCCGCGCGCCGGGCGCCGCCAGCGCAAGCGCCGCCGGTAGCGCCTTCTTGAGGCTGATGAAGCTCACATCGCAAACGATGAGTTCCACCGGATGCGATAGATGCGCAGGCGTCAGCTCCTTCGCGTTGAGATTTTCGAGCGAGGTCACGCGGGGGTCGGCGGCAAGCTCGGCCGCAAGCTGGCTATGGCCGACATCGATCGCGGTGACGTGGCTTGCGCCGCGCGCCAGAAGCACCTCCGTGAAGCCCCCCGTCGAGGCGCCGATATCGAGGCAGTAAAGGCCCGCCGGGTCGATGGCGAAGCTGTCGAGCGCATGGGCAAGCTTCAGCGCGCCGCGCGAGACATAGAGATGCGCATGGGGATCGATTTCGATTTCCGCATGCATGTCCACCGCTTGCGATGCCCTGACAGCAGGCTTTCCATCGACATGCACCAGATTGCCGAGAATGGCGGCGCGCGCCCTCGCACGGGACTGGAACAATCCGCGCTCGACCAGAAGCTGATCGAGGCGCATGCGTGCTTCCGCCATGATGCGGTCAGGCGGGCGTGGGCGCCGCCTGCACGCCGAGCGCGGCAAGCTCGCCGATTTCGTTCTGCCGTCCGAGCGCGGAAAGCGTGGCCTCCACGATCGAGGCCGCATTGAGGCCCGCGACCTCGTTCATCTTCTCCGGCTTGTCCTGATCGATGAAGCAATCCGGGAAAGCGAGAGGCCGGATTCGCAGGCCGTGATCGAGCGCGCCGGAGCGGGCGAGGAAATCGAGAACATGCGAGGCGAAGCCGCCGATCGCGCCCTCCTCGACGGTGATGAGCACCTCATGCTCGCGGGCGAGCCGCGCGACGAGTTCCTCATCGAGAGGCTTTGCGAAACGCGCATCGGCCACCGTGGTCGAAAGGCCGAGCGCGGCAAGCTGGTCCGCCGCCTTCAGCGCTTCGGAAAGGCGCGTTCCGAGCGAGAGGATCGCGACCTTCGTGCCTTCGCGGACGATGCGGCCCTTGCCGATTTCGAGCGGCGTTCCGATGGCGGGCAATTCGACGCCGACACCCTCGCCGCGCGGATAGCGGAAGGCGGAAGGCCGGTCGTCGATTTCTACGGCGGTAGCAACCATGTGGCGCAGTTCCGCCTCGTCGGCCGCCGCCATGACGACGAAATCTGGCAGGCAGGACAGATAGGTGATGTCGAAGGAACCGGCATGGGTCGGCCCGTCCGCGCCGACGAGCCCGGCCCGGTCGATGGCGAAGCGCACGGGGAGGCGCTGGATCGCCACGTCATGCACGACCTGATCATAGGCGCGCTGGAGGAAGGTCGAGTAGATGGCGCAGAAGGGCTTGTAGCCTTCGGTCGCGAGTCCGGCCGCGAAGGTCACGGCATGCTGCTCGGCGATGCCGACATCGAATGTCCGCTCCGGGAAGCGGGTGCCGAAGAGATCGAGCCCGGTTCCCGAGGGCATGGCCGCCGTGATGGCGACGATCTTGTCGTCCTTCTCCGCATGAGCGACGAGGCTTTCGGCGAAAACCTTGGTGTAGGACGGCGCGTTCGACACCGCCTTCGCCTGCGCCCCGGTGATGACGTCGAATTTGGAGACGCCGTGATATTTGTCTTCCGCCGCTTCGGCGGGCGCGTAGCCCTTGCCCTTCTGCGTCACCACATGGACGAGGATCGGCCCCTCGCCCGCATCGCGCACATTCTTGAGCACGGGCAGCAGGTGGTCGAGATTGTGGCCGTCGATCGGGCCGACATAGAAAAGGCCCAGTTCCTCGAAGAGCGTGCCGCCGCCGGTGGCGAGCCCGCGCGCATATTCCTCCGCGCGGCGCGCGCGCTCCTCGATGCTCTTGGGGAATATCTGCGCGATCTCCTTGGCGAGATTGCGCATGGAGCGATAGGCGCTGCCAGAAATCAGGCGCGCGAGATAGGCGCTCATGCCGCCGACGGGCGGCGCGATCGACATGTCGTTGTCGTTGAGGATGATGATGAGCCGGCTGTCCATGGAGCCGGCATTGTTCATCGCCTCATAGGCCATGCCGGCCGACATGGCGCCGTCGCCGATGACCGCGATGACGTTGTTCTTGCCGCCCTTGAGATCGCGGGCGACCGCCATGCCGAGGCCGGCGGAAATCGAGGTCGAGGAATGGGCGGCGCCGAAGGGGTCGTATTCGCTCTCCGCGCGCTTGGTGAAGCCCGACAGCCCGCCTGCCATGCGGAGCGTGCGGATGCGGTCGCGGCGGCCGGTGAGAATCTTGTGCGGATAGGCCTGGTGGCCGACGTCCCAGATGAGGCGGTCGTCCGGCGTGTTGAAGACGTAATGGAGCGCGACGGTCAGTTCGACCACGCCAAGCCCCGCGCCCAGATGTCCGCCTGTTACCGAGACGGCGTCGATCGTTTCAGCCCGCAGTTCATCCGCAAGCTGACGAAGATCGGATTCGGGCAGCATTCGCACATCCGCAGGAGTGCGAATGCGATCTAGCAACGGGGTCACAAGTTTATTGCTCAAGTCATACCTCGGCCGGAGCCGGTCATGGCCCGGACGGCCCGGGCCTCAATTTCGGCGGTTTATAACGAAACGCGCGGCCTCACGCAAAAGGTCAGCCTTTTCATCAAACAAATCAAGGTGTTGGATGGCCTGTTCGGAAAGCATTTCTGCCTGGGCGCGGGCCCGTTCGGCGCCGAGGATCGACACGAAGGTCGCCTTTCCGGCCTCGGCATCCTTGCCGGTGGCCTTGCCGACCACGGCCGCCTCACCCTCGGCATCGAGCAGGTCGTCGGCGATCTGATAGGCGAGCCCCATATCGTGTGCGTAGGCGTGAAGGGCGTGGTGCGCCTCTTCCGAGGCACGGCCGAGCACGGCGCCCGCCTCGCAGGAAAAGGCGATGAGAGCCCCGGTTTTCAGCCGCTGGAGCCTCGTGATGGAGCCGATATCGAGCGCCACCCCTTCGCTTGCGAGGTCGATCATCTGGCCGCCCACCATGCCCCGGCCGCCCGCCGCCTCGGCGAGACGGCGGACAAGCTCGACGCGAACGCGGGCGCGCTCATGCGTGTCGGTATCGGCCAGAAGCTCGAAGGCGAGCGTCAGCAGCGCATCGCCCGCGAGCACCGCCGTCGCCTCGTCGAACTTGCGATGCACGGTCGGCTGCCCGCGCCTCAGATCGTCATCGTCCATGCAGGGCAGATCGTCATGGATGAGCGAATAGGTATGCACGCACTCGACTGCGGCCGCGGCCCGCAGCGCCGATTCCTCGCGCACATCGAAGAGCCGGGCGCTCTCGCAGACGAGAAATGGACGAAAGCGCTTGCCGCCCGCGAAAACCGCATAGCTCATGGCATCGAACAGGCGGGATTCGGGGCCCTCCGCCTGTGGCAGCAGCGCCTTGAGCGCCGCCTCGACCTTCAGGTTCGCGGCGGCGAGCGCTTCGTCGAACCTCCTCACGCGTCCAGTCATTCGACGTCCAGCGGCTCCGTGCCCGTGGGCTCGCCGCCGGCCGACAGGGTGATTTTTTCGACCTTGGCTTCGGCCGCCTTGAGGCGCGCCTCGCAATGCGCCTTGAGCCGGTTGCCGCGCTCGTAAAGCTCGATCGACTTCTCGAGTTCGACATTGCCCGATTCGAGCTGGCTCACGATCTTTTCGAGCTGGGCGAGCGCGTCCTCGAAGCTCAGCTTCTCGATATCGGCATTGGGCGTCGCCATGTGGTTCTCCTTCAGATCAGGCCGCGAGCATGAGCGCCCTTACATGCGCCCGGGCGCTGGCGGCAAGCGCGGCCAAGTCATACCCGCCCTCAAGCGTCGAGACAACGCGGCCGCCACAGTGGCGATTGGCGAAACGGACAAGTTCCGTGGTGACCCAGCCATAATCATCCTCCGTCAGCCGCAGATTGGCGAGGGGATCGGCCGCATGAGCGTCGAATCCGGCCGAGATGAACAGAAATTCCGGCTGAAACCGCTCGAGCGCGGGCAGAACGGCGTCACTGATGGCTTCGCGGAATTCCGCCGAGCCCGCGCCGGGAGGCAGGGTTCTGTTCAGAATATTGCCGATGCCGCGCTCCCCTGCCCGCCCCGTGCCGGGATAAAGCGGCCATTGATGCGTCGAGGCGTAGAAAAGGCTCCCATCCGTCTCGAAGCAGGCTTGCGTGCCATTGCCGTGATGCACGTCGAAATCGACGACCGCGACGCGCGAGAGCCCGTGAACGTCGCGGGCATGAAGCGCGCCAATGGCGACGTTGTTGAACAGGCAGAATCCCATGGCCTGATCGGGCTCGGCGTGATGGCCCGGCGGACGGACGGCGCAGAAGGCATTGCGCGCGCGCCCCGCCATCACCTCGTCGACAGCGTGGATGACCGCGCCCGCCGCGCGGAACGCCGCCTCGACCGAGCCCGGCGACATGGTGGTGTCCGCGTCGATCCTGCGAAAGCCCTGCTCCGGCGCCCCGTTCAGGATCGTCTCGACATGGATCGGCGGATGCACCCGCTCGATCGCCTCGATGGTCGCTTCCGGAGCCTCGACACGCTGAAGCAGCGCGAATTCCTCCGCCTCGAGGGCCTGGAGGACAGCGCGAAGCCTCTCCGGACATTCGGGATGGCCGGGCGGGGTCTCATGGCGGAAACAGGCCGGATGGGTGAGGAGCAAAGTTTCCATAATTATGACGCTTCATACTCGACAGGACGAATGGCGAGTCTAGCCGGAAGGCTGGCCCGCTCCTAATCGGCCTCCCCCGAGCGGCGAATAAAATTCGTACGGCCACGAATGACGGTGAGGGCTTCTTAACTCCCGCCAGCAGATAAACCCAAGTTCAGTTTTATCCACGCGCCCAGCCGCGCACATAAGGCAGTCGAAAATTGAGCACAGAGTTCTCCCGCGAGGAACGCCTCGCCTTCCTGCGTATCGGAACGGATTCCCGGACCAGCGACGCCTACAGAGACCTTTCGCAGGTTCTCGCCAAGAAGATCAGCGGCATTCTCGACAGCTTCTACCTGCACATCGACAGGCAGCCCGAAACGGCGCCCCTCATGCGCGGCGCCGGCAAGGTCGACCGGCTGAAGGCGGCGCAGCGCCAGCACTGGACTTCGCTTTTCGACGGCACCTTCAGCGCATCCTTTCTTCAGCAGGCGCAGAGGATCGGCGAGACGCATGAGCGCATCGGCCTGCCGCCGCGCTGGTATATCGGCGGCTACGCTTTCATCGTGTCCGAACTCATCCCCGAACTCGTCGCCGAATACAGGCGCAAGCCCGAGCGGCTCTCGGCCGTGCTCGTAGCGGCGATGAAGGCCATCTTCCTCGATATGGATATCGCCATCTCCGTCTATAACGACAGGGGCGAGGAAAAGCGCGAGGAAGAGCTTGCCGCGGTCGCCAAGCGGCTCGAGATGGAGATCGGCGCGGCGCTCGATGCGGTCGTCGCCCGCAGCGCCGATGTCAATGAGGGCGCCGACGAGATCAGGCGCTTCATGACCACCATCGAGACACATACCAGCGACGTGGCCGCCGCCTCGCAGCAGGCGACCGAGAACGTCCAGACGAGCGCGGAGGCAACGCGCGAGCTGTCGGACGCGGTGCGCGACGTCGAAATGCAGGCGGGCCATTCCGTCGCGATCACGCAGGAGGCGGTCAATCGCGCGCAGCGCGCAGGCGTCAGCATCGAACAGCTCGCAGGCGCCAGCCAGAACATTTCCGAGACGGTGCGCCTCATCGCCGAAATTGCCAGCCAGACAAATCTCCTCGCGCTGAACGCGACGATCGAGGCAGCACGGGCAGGCGAGGCGGGCAAGGGCTTTGCTGTCGTCGCCTCCGAGGTGAAATCGCTCGCGAACCAGACAGCGCGCGCGACGGACGGCATCACGGCCCAGGTCGCCAATATCCAGGCGGCCATGGCGGATGCCGTGTCGGCGATCCAGGCCATCAATGAAACGATTGCCGAAATCAACGGCATCTCGTCCGGCATCTCGGCGACGGTCGGCGAGCAGACGGCGGCCGCCACCCATATTTCGCGCAATGTCGGCGAGGCCGCGGCAGGCACGCGCGACGTTTCGTCGAAGATCAGCGAAGTGGCGGAGCAGACGCGCAACGCCATGGCGCTCTGCGCGGAGCTGCGCAGCGTTTCGGAGCGGGTCAACCTGTCCGCGGAAACCCTGCGCCACAACGTCGCCGCCATTCTCGCGGATCTGAGCCCGCAAGCGGCCGCGAACTCCACGCCGATGCGCAAGGCGGTCTGAGCGACACCCTCACCTCACGGCTTCGCCCCGGCTCGATGCCGGGGCGGCGCCTTCAGGCGCGGCGATACCAGTTCACGCCCTTCTCGTCGCGGCTCACCACCGCCTCGCCCCGGCCGATCAGGCAATTCAGATGGGCGAGGCTTTCGCCCGTCGCCATGAAGAAGACGTCGGGCCCGATCTTGCGCTTGAAGAGCGCCGGAAAGACGTCGATCGCCCGCTTCGGCTCCGCCAGAAGCTCATGGAGCTTCGACAGCCCTTCCTTATGGCCGTCGATGAGCTGGGTCAGGCGCGCATGGAGCCCGTAAAAGGGCTCGTTATGCGCGGGAAGGACAAGCACATTGTCCGGCAGGCCGGCGCGAAGCCGGTGACAGCTATCGATCCAGTCCTGCAAGGGATTCTCATAGGCTTCGGTCGGATGCACGCTGACATTCGACGAGATGCGCGGCAGGACCTGATCGCCGGAGATGAGGATTTTCGCTTCCTCGCAATAGAGGCAGACATGCTCCGGCGCATGGCCCGAGCCGATAACTACGCGCCAGCTGCGGCCGGCGATGCGCAGCTCGTCGCCTTCCTTCAGCCTGCGGAATATGTCCGGCAGGGGCGAGACGCGCTCGCCGAAATGGCCGAAGCGCTTGGCATAGCTGTCGAGCCCGCGCTGGCTGAAGCCTGCGGCACGATAGAAATCGAGTGCTTCCCTCGGCGCCTCGCGGCCCGTATCGAGAACGAGGTTGCGGCACATCAGGAAATCGGTGCGCGACATCTGAAGCTCGACGCCCCATTCGCGCGTGAACCAGCCGGCGAGCCCCACATGGTCGGGATGGAGATGGGTGACGACGAGGTCCTTGACCGGCTTGCCCTTCAGGCCGCTCGCAAAGACCTGCCGCCAGAGGCCGATAACCTCCTCGCTCGAGACGCCGGTGTCGACCACCGTCCAGCCGTCTTCATCCTCGAGGAGCCAGAGATTGATATGGTCGAGCTGAAAGGGCAGCGGCATTCGCACCCAATAGATACCGGGCGCCGCCTCCATCATTTCCCCATGGGCGGGGATGCGCCCCAGCGGATAGCGGAGGGGGCTCACCTCACGTTCCGCGAGCGAAGCATCTGACATTTGAACTCTCCAACTGTCCTTCCGTGATAGGGAGGCACGGAGCAAACGTCAAATCAGGGTAGAATTTTCCCGGCGAACGCTGGGGAAAGTCAGTTGCCGAGCCCTTCGGCGTCGAGCGCGTAGAGCATGCCCGCGCCGGCCGTGGAAGGCGCGACGAGCCCCGCCGCGAGCGGAAGCTGCTGGGCGGCATAGAAGCCCGCCGTGGCGAGCCGCGCCTGCATGAAGCCGTCGCCGTCGCTGGCCGCCGCCGCGAGAGCGCCGAGCGCGAGGAAATGCCCGCCCGCGACCGTGCCGAAAAGGCGCAGATAGGGGGCCGCGCCGGCAAGGCAGTCGTCGGACGAGGATTTGAGCCGCGCCAGCATCCATGCCGTCGCTTCATCGAGCGCGTCGAGCCCCTTGTCGAGCGCGGAGCCGATGGCCGCGAGGTCGTCGCGGTTGGAGCGCTGGGTACGCGCCACCGTCTCGCGCATTTCGTCGATGAAGGCTCGCACCACCGCGCCATTGCCGAGCGGCAATTTGCGCGTGACGAGGTCGATCGCCTGAATGCCGTTGGTGCCTTCATAGATCGGCAGGATGCGCGCATCGCGATAATACTGCGCCGCGCCCGTCTCCTCGATGAAGCCCATGCCGCCATGGATCTGCACGCCGATGGAAGCGACCTCGACGCCGATATCGGTCGAGAAGCTCTTGGCGATCGGCGTCAGAAGATCGGCGCGCGCGCGGCCCGCCTCGCGCGCCGCTTCATCCGCGCCGTGATGGGCGCTGTCGATGGCGACCGCATTCGCGTAGCAGATGGCGCGCGCCGCCTCGGTGAGCGACTTCATGGTGAGAAGCATCCGCCGCACATCGGGATGGGCGACGATGGGCGCCATTTCGCCCGGAGGCAGATCGGAGCCTGCGGGCCTTCCCTGCCTGCGCTCATTCGCATAGGCGAGCGCATGCTGATAGGCGCGCTCGGCGATGGCCACGCCCTGCGTGCCGACGAGAAGCCGGGCATTGTTCATCATCGTGAACATGCAGGCGAGGCCCCTGTTCTCCTCGCCGATCAGCGTGCCGATGGCGCCGCCCTCGTCGCCATATGACATGACGCAGGTGGGGCTGCCGTGAATGCCGAGCTTTTCCTCGAGCCCGACGCATTTGACATCATTGCGCGCGCCGAGCGAGCCGTCCGGATTGACGAGGAATTTCGGCACGAGGAAGAGCGAGATGCCGCGCGTGCCAGCAGGCGCGTCCGGCAGGCGCGCCAGCACGAGATGGACGATGTTGTCGGCCATGTCGTGATCGCCATAGGTGATGAAGATCTTGGTGCCGGTGATGCGGTAGGTGCCGTCACCCTGCGGCACGGCCTTCGCCTTGAGCGCGTTGAGATCGGAGCCCGCCTGTGGCTCGGTGAGGTTCATGGTGCCGGTCCACTCGCCCGAGACGAGCCTGGCGAGATAGAGCCGCTTCTGCTCTTCCGTGCCATGAGCGGTCAGCGCCTCGATCGCGCCCTGCGAGAGGATGGGGCAGAGGCCGAAGGACATGTTGGCCGCGTTCCACATCTCCTGCATGGCCGTGGCGAGCGCCAGCGGCAGGCCCTGCCCGCCATATTCCGGCGCAGCCGCAAGCGCGCCCCAGCCGCCATCGACCCAGCGCCGATAGGCTTCGGCGAACCCCTTGGGCGTCCTGACGCCATCGGCCTCGAGCCGCGCACCTTCCCGGTCGGCCGACTGGTTGAGCGGCGCCAGCACCTCGCCCGCGAGCTTCGCGCCCTCTTCGAGCACCGCATCGACGAGATCGGGCGTCAGTTCCGCGAACCCGCCTCCGGCGGACAGGCCGCCGAGGCCGGCAACCTCCTGAAGCACGAAAGCCATGTCGCGGACGGGGGCGCGGTAGCTCATGGGATCATCCTCGAAAACTGGATTCTGACAGGCGCGGGCTTTTTATCCTATTCTCGCCGCCGAATGAACCTGTCGAAAGGAAGCAGCATGGCCAGCGGCGAAGCAAAGAGGCGGACGGCGCTCGTCACCGGCGCGTCGGCGGGTATCGGCCGCGAGCTCGCGCTCGTCTTCGCAAGCCACGGCTTCGATGTTGTGCTGGTGGCAAGGCGCGAGGACCGGCTGAAGGATCTCGCGGAGCGCATCGGCAGGGAGCATGGCGTCAGGGCGCATGTGCTGGCGCTCGACCTTGCAGATCCCGCCGCGCCCAGACGCCTCTTCGACGAGATGGCGGCACGCCACATCATGATCGACGCTCTCGTCAACAATGCGGGCTATACCGTGCCCGGCCATTTCCGCGATACGCAATGGGATGACCAGAGGGCTCTCATTCAGGTGATGGTGACGGCGGTGGCGGAGCTTTGCCACCTGTTCGGCCCCGGCATGGCGGCGCGGCAATATGGCCGCATCATCAATGTCGCCTCGCTGGCCGGGCATCTGCCGGGCGCGGCGGGCGGCACGCTCTATGCCGCGAGCAAGGCTTTTGTCATCAAGCTGTCGGAGAGCCTCGCTCTCGAATATCAGGGCCGCAATGTGCATGTGACGGCGCTCTGCCCGGGCTTCACCTATTCGGAGTTCCATGACGTCGCGGGCAATCGCGCCGAGATGAACAAGCTGCCGAAATTCATGTGGATGAACGGCGACGCCGTGGCGCGCGAAGCCTATGAGGCCGTGATGGCGGGAAGGCCCGTCATCATCAATGGCAGGCTCAACAATTTCATCGCGCTTCTGGCGCGGCTTCTGCCCCAGCGCCTCGTCCATGCGCTGATGGCGCGCAACCAGCGCAATGCGAAAGCGAAACCCCGTGCCGCCTGAACTCCTGCCCGCCAACGAAGAAGCCATCGCCCATGCCGGCGCCCTGCTGCGCGAGGGACGGCTCGTCGCCTTTCCGACCGAGACGGTCTATGGCCTCGGCGCGGATGCGACGAATGACAGGGCCGTCGCCTCGATCTTCGAGACGAAGGGAAGACCGACCTTCAATCCGCTCATCGTGCATGTGTCGGGCCGAGAGGAAGCGGCGCGCCACGCCCGCTTCACGCCGGAGGCCGATGCGCTCGCCCGCGCCTTCTGGCCCGGCGGCATCACGCTTGTACTTCCGCGCCTCGCCACGACGCCGATCTCGCTTCTCGTGAGCGCCGGGCTCGACACCGTTGCGCTCCGCGCGCCCGGCCACCCGATCGCGCAGGCGCTCATCCGCGCGGCAGGCCGCCCGATCGCCGCTCCGTCCGCCAATGCGTCGGGCGAGGTGAGCCCGACACGGGCGCAGCATGTGATGGCATCGCTCGGCACGCGCGAGGCGCTCGCCCTCATCCTCGACGGGGGCTCGTGCCCGCTCGGCCTCGAATCGACCGTCATCGGTTTCCCGGAAAGAGGCGCCCCCACCCTTCTCCGCCCCGGCGCCATCGCGCGCGACGAGATCGAAAAAGTGCTAGGACGAAAGCTCGCCGCCGCCGACGCTGCATCCGGCGAGGCGGGCCGCTCGTCGCCCGGCCAGCTTGCAAGCCATTATGCGCCGCGCGCGCCCCTGCGCCTCGATGTCGAAAATCCGCGCGAGGACGAACTGCTCCTCGCCTTCGGGCCGCATGTGCCGGATTGTTCCCGGCCGGTCATGAACCTTTCGGCCACCGGCGACCTGCAAGAGGCGGCGGCCAACCTCTTCGCCATGCTGCGCTCGCTCGACCAGCTTGCGGAAGGCCGCGCCATCGCGGTCATGCCCGTTCCGGCAAGGGGTCTTGGCGAGGCGATCAACGACCGCCTGAGGCGAGCCGCAGCGCCGCGCGACTGAGCCGCGGAGCGCGCGGGCTATTTCTTCGCAGAAATGCGCTCGAGCAGGCCCAGAGATACGGCGGAAACGACGAAGGCCATGTGCATGATCGTCATCCACATGATCTTTCCATTGTCGTACTGGCTCGCATTGAGAAAGATCTGCAGCAGATGAATGGACGAGATCGCGACGATGGCCGACGCGACCTTGACCTTCAGGCTGCCGGAATCGAGCTTGCCCAGCCAGTTGAGATCGGTTTTCGACTCATCGAAACGGCTGACGAAATTCTCATAGCTCGAGATCATCACCATGAGCACGAGGCTTGCGACCAGGGCCGCGTCTATCAGGCTCAGCATGGCGAGGATCATGTCGGCCTCGTCATAGGTCAGCACGCCCTTGATGACCTTGAGAAGCTTGACGACGTAGGAACCGGCATAGGCCGCAAGGGCGAGCCCGAGACCGATATAGAAAATGACCAGAATCCAGCGCGCGGAGAGGATGACGCGCTCAACAAAAAGCTCGGCTGACTTCATACGGGTCCTCGATTGATGCTGCCTCAATATGGCATCGCGATCGAAAATTTCCAGCGCTAGTCGGCAGCCGGAACAGGCCCGACGAGCAGGGTCGGTATCCCCATGGTCGGCGGCCTCAGCGTCGCGACCTCGGTGCCCTTCTTGCGGCCGCGGCGCACCTCCGACACCTCGACGCCGTCCCGCAGCAGCCGCTCGCGCATGGCGCTGACGTCGCCAGCCTTCCATGCGAGGCCCCAGTAATGATCGTCGGCAGGCGCCTTCGCCTTGTCGAGCGGTTCGACCACCTCGATGGTCACGCCGCCGAGCCGGAAGAAGAGCTGGCGGACGCCCCATTCCGGCTTCGACTGATCGAGGGCGAGGCGGATGCCGAGCTTGTCGCCGAGAAGCACCTTCAGCGCTTCGGCATCGGCCGTCATGATGACGATGTGATCGAGCGCGGAAATCGCATCCTCGGCGGCCACGCCGTCGCGAAGCTCCGCCGGCGGGAGATTTTCGCGCCGGCTCGTCTCCTCGGTCAGAAGAATGCTGATGCCCCTTGTCAGGCCGGTGGGGATGAGTACGTTGCGCCAGCTGCGGGCCCTGGCGCCGTCCCGCGCCTCGCCCTGGGGCAGCGCGACGGCGGCGAGGCCGCTTGCGGTGAGCGCCCGCGCCGCCCCTTCCGCATCCGGCGTCCTGAGAACGAGGGTCATCACCCCCTCGCCTCTCCAGTCAAGGTAGCGGGTGATCACCTTTCCCCACGGGCCTCCATTGACCGGCTCCACCAGTTCAAGGGCCATGTTGTCGAGCCGAAAAATGACGTGCGCGGTGCCGCCTCCCGGATCGTTGTGGCGCCAGGAGGGCGAACGGCCGAGTATGCGCGTATAGACCTCCTCGGCTTCGGCGAGGTTCTTCACGACGACTATGACGCGCTCCACGGCGTCGACTATCGTCGCTTCGGGCGTTCTTCCGGGCATCTCTTCGGGCATCATTCGACTCTGTACCTGCTAGGATGGGCGCCATGCTAAACTCCGTCCGCGAAATTGCGAAGCCCGCACCGGCCTTTTCATGATTCCAGAAATGTCAGGCATCTCTTCCCGTCTCGACGATCTGACGCGCGCCTTTGGCGTGCCCGGCGCGGCGCTCGCCGTCTGGGCGCGGGGCGAGCTCTCAGAGGCGGCATCGGGCGTGGTCAATATCGAGACGCACGTGCCCGCAACGCCGGACACGCTGTTCCAGATCGGCTCGATCACGAAGCTCTACACGGCCGCCATCTGCCTTCAGCTCGTCGAGGAAGGAAGGCTCGCGCTCGACGAGCCCGTCAGAACGTGGCTGCCGGAGTTCAGCGTCGCCGATGCCGGTGCCAGCGCGCGCATCACGTTGCGCGATCTTCTCACTCACAGGAGCGGCATCGAGGGCGATTTCTTCAAGGATGCCGGGCGCGGCGAGGACCGCATCGCGCGCTTCGTCGGCATGCTCGGCACGCTCGGGCAGGTCCATGCTCCCGGCGCCATGTTTTCCTATTGCAATACGGGCTTCGTCATTGCCGGGCGCCTCATCGAGGTCGCGGGCGGCGAGCCCTGGGACAAGGCCGTGCGCAGGCGCATCGTCAAGCCTCTCGGCACGCCCGCCTTCTCGACCCTGCCCGAACAGGCCATGCGCTACCTAACCGCGATCGGCCATCTCAGCACAGGCGACCGGCTTTTCGTGTCGCCCATCGCCTATCTCGCGCAATCGAACGCGCCCGCAGGCTCGATGCCGATGGCGAGGGCGCGCGATGTCATCGCCTTTGCACGCATGCTGATGAATGGCGGCGCCGCGCAGGACGGCACCCGCATCCTGTCGCCTGAAAGCGTTCGCGCCATGCATGAGATGAACGTCACATGCCCGCCGCGCATGAATATCGACGCCATAGGACTTGCGACCTTCCTGTGGGACTGGGACGGCGACGGACGCTACGAAACCTTCGGGCATGACGGCTCGACCATCGGCCAGGCGGCATGGCTGCGCTACCATCCGGCAAGCGGAACGGCCATGGCCCTCCTCACCAATGGCGGCAACGGCAAGGGGCTCGCGCAAGCCATCATCGGCGAGATCTTCTCGACCCATGCGGGGATCGCTCCGCCCGCGCCGCCCGCCCCCACGCCAGGGCTCGCTCTCGATCTCGCGCGCTATGCAGGGCGCTATGCCAATGTCATGGAGACGGTGGAGGTCGCGGTGGAAGGCGGACAGCTCATCGCCACGACAATCTCCTCGCCCGATTTCGCCGTCATTTCCGGCGGCGGCAAGCGCGTCGCGCTCGCGCCGGTCGAACCCTCGCTGTTCGTCGGCACGCCTCCCGGCATGACGCTTCCGGCGACCTATCATTTCCTCGAAGCGGACGAAGAAGGCCGTCCGCTCATTCTCCATACGGGCGTCCGCGCGCATCGGAGGATCGCATCGTGAAACCGTCGCCGGAAACGCTGTCACGTATGAAGGCCGTTGTCGGGCCGTCGGGCTTCATCGACGCCGCGGACGACATGGCGCCCTATCTCGTCGAGCGGCGCGATCTCTACAAGGGGCGCGCGGCGGCGGTGCTGCGGCCCGCATCAACCGCCGAAGTCTCGGCCCTGATGAAGATCGCGCATGATACGGAAACCCGCATCGTGCCGCAGGGGGGCAATACCGGCCTCGTTGGCGGGCAGGTGCCTTTCGAGACGGGCGAGGAGGTTGTGCTTTCGCTCGCACGGATGAACCGCGTCATCGCGCTCGATGCGGAGAACAACACGCTGACGGTCGAAGCGGGGGTGACGCTTGCCGCCGCGCAGGACGCGGCGCAGGCGGCCGGCCGGCTTTTCCCTCTGAGCCTTGCCTCCGAAGGAAGCTGCGAGATCGGCGGCAACCTCTCGACCAATGCAGGCGGCACGGCGGTTCTCCGCTACGGCAATGCGCGCGATCTCGTGCTCGGCCTTGAAGTCGTGCTCGCGGATGGCCGCGTCTGGAACGGCATGCGCGGCTTGCGCAAGGACAATACGGGCTATGACCTCAAGCAGATTTTTCTCGGTGCGGAGGGAACGCTCGGCGTCATCACCGGCGCCGTTCTGAAGCTCTTTCCCCGCCCCCGCGCGGTCGAAACCTCCTTTGTCGCCGTGCCGGACGTCGAGGCGGCGGTGAGCCTTCTGCGTCTCGCGGACGAGGCGACGGGCGGGCTCGTCACCGGCTTCGAGCTTATGCCGCGCATCGGCATCGAATTCGTGACGAGGCATCTCCCGGGCGCGAGCGACCCTCTCGCGGCGCCCTCGCCATGGTACGTTCTCATCGAGCTTGCCTCGGGCGGTGAAGGCGATGCGCTCTCGCAGGCGCTCGAGGCGATGCTCGAAACCGCCATGGAAAAGGGCCTCGTCACCGACGCCGCCATCGCCCAATCGGGCGCGCAGCGCGCCGAATTCTGGCGTCTGCGCGAAAGCATGTCCGATGTGCAGCGCCTCGAAGGCGGCAGCATCAAGCATGATGTATCGGTGCCGGTTTCGGCCGTCGCGGGTTTCATCGCGCGTGCGAGCCGCGCGGTGGAGAAGGCGCTTCCAGGCATTCGTCCAGTGCCGTTCGGGCATGTCGGGGACGGCAACATCCATTTCAATCTGAGTCAGCCAGAAGGCATGGACAAGCTCGCCTATCTCGCCCGCTGGGACGAGATGAGCGCCATCGTGCATGGCATCGTTCGCGAATATGGCGGCTCTATCAGCGCCGAGCACGGCGTGGGGCGCATGAAGCGCGACGAGATCGCGGCGACGAAATCGCCCGTCGAGATCGAACTGATGCGGACGCTGAAGCGCGCGCTCGACCCGAAGAACATTCTCAATCCGGGCAAGGTCGTTTCGCTCGACTAGCGGGCGTCGATCGTCGCGCCTTTTCCTAATCGGCCGTGCGGGCGAGCGGGCCGCCGATCGGCAGGTTCTGCGCCGGAACGACGAGGATCTTGTCGATGCGGGGGCCGTCCATATCCACCACCTCGAAGCGATAGCCGTTCCAGCCGAAATAATCGCCCTCGCGCGGCAGGCGTCCGAACCAGTTGAACATGACGCCGGCAAGCGTGTTGACCTCCGCCTGTTCGTCGCCCGGCAACTTCGTCAGCTTCAGAAGGCGGCGCACCTCGTCCACCGAGACGACGCCGTCAATGATGAAGGACCCGTCGTCGCGCGACACCACGGCCGGGTTCGCATCGACCGCGTGCTCGGAAATATCGCCGATGATGGCGAAGAAGATTTCCGCCATGGTCAATGTGCCGACGACATCGCCATATTCATCGATGATGAAGCCCATGAACATGCTCTCCGACTGGAGGATGCTCAGCGCCTTGAGAACGGACGCGGTGCGCGGGATATAGATCGGCGGCGACATCTTGCGCAGCAGCTCGTCATTCGTCCGGGGCGAAAGGAAGAGATCCTCAAGCCGGATCATGCCTATCGGCGCGCCGTTCATGCCCCGCCGCACCGGATAGCGCATTTTCTGTTCGGAGCGAATGACCCTCAGATTTTCCTCCACCGTGAAGTCCGTATCGAGCCACGCCATCTGGACACGCGGCGTCATGATCTCGCTGACACGCATGTCGCCAAGGCGGAACACGCGATTGACGATGTCGCGCTCGACGCTGTCGATGGCGCCAGCGGCAGCACCCTCCTCCACAAGATGCTTGATCTCCTCCTCGGTCACATGCGCGACCTGCTGGCCCGTCAGGCCGGCAAGCTTCAGCACCGTCTCGGTCGACCAGGAAAGGAGATCGACGGCGGGGCCGAATATGCGCGTCAGCGTCGTCATGGGCCTCGCGATGGTCGCGGCGATCGCTTCCGGGTTGGCGAGCGCGAGACGCTTCGGCACCAACTCGCCGAGGATGAGCGTCAGATAGGTGATGACAATGACGACGGCGCCGAGGCTGATCTGGTGCGCGTAAGGCCCGACATGAGGCAGTTGCACGATCGTCGCCGCGATGGGCTCGGACAAGGTCGCGCCGCCGAAAGCGCCGCTGAAGACGCCGACAAGCGTGATGCCGATCTGCTGGGCGGAGAGAAAACGGCCGGGCTCGGCATGGAGCGCCAGCGCCGCCTCATAGCCGCCGACCGCGCCCTGCGCGCGCATGCGCGCGGACATGAGCGCCTGAAGCCTCTGCCTTTTGGCGGAGACGATCGCCATTTCCGCGAGCGAGAAATAGCCGTTCAGCAAAATGAGGACGAGCAGGATGATGATGTCGGATAACATTTGGTCCCCGGCTGGCCACGGCGCCCGGGGATTATACAGGCAGAGGGGTGTCCGGCGCGAGACGCCTTAGCACCTTCGCGACTTGTGAAATTCCGTCACCCCTGCCGCCATGGCGACGCCTGCGCTCCGCGCTTTTCCGGGCAGGATAGGGCGCCTCGAATGAAGGCGCCCCTCCGCCCTCATGCACGAAAGTCTCACCATGCGCCGCGCTGGCGATGTTGACAGGCGCTTCAGGACTCTTGCGTTATGTGCAGGAGCCCGCCGCAGACAGGCAGAGACGGCCGCGGCCGATGCCGCATATCGAGGCAGGCACCTAGAAAAGATCGCCTTGCCGATCGTCCGTGGACTTCCGTTTTCTCGGAGCCGGTGCCTCGGGCGCTGCCTTCGGGCGGACATGCGCCCTCACGATCAGGCCGGGATTATCGTTGGCGACGCGGTTGACCCCCTCGCCGACGGGCACCGCTTCCAGCATGTCGTCCGACGCCGGTTTCATCAGCGCCGAGAGTTCCTTCCCCGGCGTTGCGGGGTCGAGCCATCGCGCCCAGTCCTTCTCCTCGAGGATCACCGGCATGCGATCATGGATCGGCGCGAGAGTGGCGTTCGCATCGGTCGTGGCAACCGTGCAGCTTTCGATCTCGCTTCCATCGGCGGACATCCAGTTGTCCCAGAGGGCGGCCATGGCGAAGGGCCTGCCGTCGCGGCGGCGAATGTAGTAGGGCTGTTTCGGCCCCTTCGGCATCACCTTCCACTCGTAGAACCCATCGGCCGGCATCAGGGCGCGGCGATGGCGAAAGGCGGCGCGGAATGAGGGTTTCTCCGCGATCGTCTCCGCGCGCGCATTGATGAGAAGGGTTTTCGGCTCCTCCTTCGCCCAGGAAGGAATGAGGCCCCAGCGCACGAGAACGAAATGCCGGCGCCCTCCCTCGAGGCGGATGATGGGCACGGGCTGCGTCGGCGCAATGTTGTAGCGCGCAGGAAAATTCGGCCGCTCGTCGAACTCGAAGAGGGTCCGCATCGCCTCGGGAGGCATGGTGATGACATAGCGTCCGCACATGGCTTGCGAGCTTAGCCGCCGCGGCGGGACAAGTCCTCCCGATATGTTGTAACATCGCCACCATGGCGGAAGAGAGGAAAGCGGCGCGAAAGGCGCCCGGTCAAAAGCCCCAGGGCGGCAAATCCCGGGAACACCGGCTCCACGATCACGATATCTGCGTGGACGAAGCCATGAATGTCGCGCGCGCGCTTTGCGAGGAGCGAGCGGTCGCGCTCACGCCCATCCGCGAGAAGGTGCTTCAGATCGTCTGGCGCTCGCACAAGCCGGTGGGCGCCTATGAGGTGCTCGACGAGTTGTCGCGAACGCACAAGGCGGCGCGGCCGCCGACGGTCTATCGCGCGCTGGATTTCCTGATGGCGGAAGGGCTCATTCACAAGATCGAATCGCTCAACGCCTATCTCGGCTGCGTCGAGGCGGGCGCGCCGCATACGAGCCAGTTCCTCATCTGCCGCAAATGCGGCACGGCTGAGGAGATCGTCGATCCGAAGCTCGACAAGGCGCTCGACGCTGCGGCAAGGCATGTCCGCTTCATCGTCGAGCACAAGGTCGTCGAGATCGCCGGGCTCTGCGCGCCCTGCGCCGCCGATTCGGCGGAGCGGCCCTGAGCCTGCCCGCCTCCCGTCTGCCCCACCCTCCATCTACCCAAACCATTGAGTAGAAGCGCGCGGACAGGCATAAACTATCCCCATCGATATTCACCAATCCGGGGAACCATCATGGCTTACAAACCTTTCGATCTGACCGGCAAGGTCGCACTCGTCACCGGCGGCAATGGCGGCATCGGGCTCGGCATGGCCGACGCTATGGCGCAGGCCGGCGCCAACATCGCCATCTGGGGCACGAATGAAGACAAGAACGCCAAGGCCGCAGCGCAGCTCAAGGCCCATGGCGTCAAGGTCTATACGCGCAAGGTGAACGTCGCCAACGAGCAGGAAGTCATCGACGGCATCGGCGCCACGGTGCAGGAGCTCGGACGCATCGACAGCGTGTTCGCCAATGCCGGCGTCGGCTATGGCGCGCCCTCCTTCCTCGAAATGTCGAC
The DNA here is from genome assembly GCF_049671045.1 of Parvibaculum sp. GTDB lineage: Bacteria > Pseudomonadota > Alphaproteobacteria > Parvibaculales > Parvibaculaceae > Parvibaculum. Next base: position 20,362 of record NZ_JBATUH010000049.1, read on the forward strand.
GGAGATCTATCGCAAGACGCTCGCCGTCAATCTCGACGGCGTGTTCTGGACGCTGCGCGAAGCCTCGCGCCACATGGTCGACCGCGCGAAATCGGGCGATGCGGGCGGATCGCTCGTCGGCGTTGCGAGCCTCGCCGCCATCGAAGGCGCGGCGCGCAATCAGGCCTATGCGGCGACGAAGGGCGGCGTGATCTCGATGATCAAGTCCTGCGCCGTCGAATTCGCCCGCTTCGGCATCCGCGCCAACGCCATTCTCCCGGGCTGGATCGCAACCGACATGACGGCGGGCGCGCAGGCCAACAAGGCTTTCGCCGAAAAGGTCATCCCGCGCGTCCCGGCGCGGCGCTGGGGCGAGCCGGAGGATTTCGGCGGCGTCGCCGTCTACCTGACGTCGAACGCATCCTCCTATCATTCCGGCGATACCTTCATCATCGACGGCGGCTACGCGATCTTCTGAGCCGCCCGCGGCGCAACTCCTGCAGGTGTTCCATCGCGCCCCGGCTTTGCGGGGCCGGTGGAGCCCTGGCGGAGTGGAATGGCACGCTCCCTGTTCAGTTTCGGGACGAGACGGATGCTTGCAGGCGGGTTGCTGGCGGCATCCCTGGCGCTCGTCCCCGCCCCGGCCCGGGCCGATCCGATGGCCGAAGGACTGGAACGCCTGTCCGAGATTCTCGGCGCGGCGCATCATCTCCGTGCCGTTTGCGGCGCCAATGAGGGCGCGCTCTGGCGCAACAAGATGATCGACCTCCTCGAAGCCGCCAATCAGGACGCATTGCAGCGCCAGGTCCTGATCTCGCATTTCAACAGCGCCTATCACGAGGCGCAGGAGAAATTTCCGCACTGCACCGAGGCTGCCGCTACGGAAACCAGAACCATTTTCGACGAAGGACGCGCACTCGCCGCCCGGCTTTCAGGGCCCGACAGGAGCGCCCGCGCCTTTTGAACTGGCAATTTTTTCCGTAAGAAGGCCGGCGTCGTCGCTTGCCTCTTTGCGTTAACCTCTCCTTCACGAGAAACGGGACTTTTCCTGCGCTTGTGCTACAAAGGCGATTGCAGGTGTACGAAACCGGTGCTTTACGAGCGGCCTCAGGGCCGATCGTTCGCGCCTTACGGGCGGCGCTCTACAAGAGGCGCGACACAGAGGGCGTGATGGCCGAAGACTCATCCAGCGATACCATGTTCAATGCCTTCGACGAGGAAGGGCTCGATCCGTCCGCGCCTGACGAGGCCGAGCAGCGCCGCATGGCGCTTCAGAACATTCTCGATGCGTGGGACGAGGCGCTGGCCGAAGGCGTCTCAGCGGACATCCTCGCGACCACGGCGATCTTCGCCGCTCTCTCGGACATGGTGGAAGCCTATGGCGAAGAGGCCGTCGCCGAGATGGCGACCGGCCTTGCGGACCGGGTCCGGCAGGGGGAATTCACTCTCAATCGAGTGATGAACTGAATTCGTCCCTCGCGCGGCCTCAGCCGGCCGCGCCCCTCGCTCTTCAATTTTTCAATTTGTCGCGTTTCCGAACCGCGTTTGCGCTTCCGGGACGCTCCTAGATCATCACCTCGATGAGCCGCGGCCCCTTCGCCTTCACGGCCGAAGCGAAGGCGTCCGCGAAGTCCTCGACCGTCTCTACACGGACGGCCTCGACGCCCATGCCATGGGCGAGGCTCGTCCAGTTCAGCTCCGGATTGTGCAGATCGAGCATAGAGAGCGCCTTGGGGCCCGGATTTCCGGCACCCACACGGGCAAGCTCGATGTTCAGGATCGCATAGGAGCGATTGGCGTAGATCACATTCACCACATCGAGCTTCTCGCGCGCCTGCGTCCAGAGCGCCTGAAGCGTGTACATCGCGCCGCCATCGCCATGCAGGCAGACGATCTTGCGATCCGGGCAGGCGATGGCCGCGCCCGTCGCGAGCGGCAAGCCCTGCCCGATCGAACCGCCGGTCAGGGAGAGATGGTCATGAGGGTTCGCCGTGGCGGTGGCGATCTGCGCGCCGAGGCCGGAGGTAGCCGCCTCATCGGAAATGATCGCGTGCTCGGGCAGATAATGCGCGATGATCTGTCCGGCGGAGAACTGGTCGAGCCTGCCGGTCGGAAGCTCGGGCTTGTTGAGCGGGGCGACCAGGGCCGGCTCCTTCGGCGCGCCGAGCGCATCGGCCAGCGCCTCCAGCGCCGCCACGCCGTCCTCATGCGCATGGGCGAGATAGCGAATGTCGCAGCCCTCGGGCGTGCACCAGCTCGGCTTGCCGGGATAGGCGAAGAAGGAAACGGGCGGCTTCGCGCCGACGAGAATGAGCGTCTCCACATCCTTGAACGTATCGACGATCTGCTCGGCGAAATAGGGAATGCGCTCGACCGCGACGACCCCCGCGCCGCGCTGAAGCCGGGGCGCGAAGGTGTCGCACATGATGCGCACGCCGGTCTTGGCCGCGATGCGCCCGGCAGCGACAAGCCCACGCTTCTTCAGCGCCTCGCCGCGAATGAGGATGACCGATCTGCGGCCGCTCTTCAGCGCCTCCGCGGCGCCATCGATGGCCTGCGATGAGACGGGCGCCGGCCCCTGAACGGGAAGCGCGGGCGCTGGCCCGTCGGCATCGAGCCAGGCGGTATCGGCCGGAAGGATCAGCGTCGCGATCTGGCCGGGCGCGGCACGCGCGGCCTGCACGGCGCGCGCGCCATCAGCCGCGACCGTTTTCGGGCTCGGGCTCGAATGGATCCAGCCCGAGACCGGGCGCGCGAAGCCCTGAATGTCGGATGCGAGCGGCGCATCATATTGCGCGTGATAGGTCGCGTGATCGCCGACGATGTTGACGATGGGCGTGGCGGCGCGGCGCGCATTGTGGAGATTGGCAAGACCGTTCGAGAGGCCGGGCCCGAGATGGAGGAGCGTCGCCGCCGGCTTCTCCGCCATGCGGCCATAGCCATCCGCCATGCCTGTGACCGCGCCCTCGAAGAGGCCGAGCACCGCGCGCATGCCATCGACCTTGTCGAGGGCTGCGACGAAATGCATTTCGGAAGTGCCTGGATTGGTGAAGCAGACCTCCACACCCGAGGCGACCAGTGTCCGCACCAGGCTTTCAGCGCCGTTCATCTTCTCCATGATCTCCCCGGAATTTTTATATTTAAAGAGGCGGCAGATTAGCCGAGGTAACGATAGAGCACACGGCCGAGAACGACCAGACCGAAGAGCACGATAAGGCCGCCCGAGACGCGATTGACGACGACGAGCAACCGGTCGCTCATGCGCTGGCGGAACATGCTGACGAAGCCGGAAAGCGCCGCCCACCAGAGCGCCGAGCCGATGAAGACGGAAATTACCAGCGTCACCGCGCGGCCGTAACCGGCATCCTGTGCGGTCAATCCTGCCACGCCGCCGAAAATGGCGAGGAAGCCGAGCATCGTCGCCGGATTTGTGATGGTGAGCGCGAAAGTCGTCACGAAGACGCGGGCAAGCGCGCCGGACAGATTTTCCTGCGGCCCGTTCTCGAGATGCGGATGCGCGACAAAAGTTCGCGCACCGAGCGCGAGCAGAAAAATTCCGCCGATGAGCTGCATCACCAGTTCGTAGCGAATGACGAAATCGATCGCAGCTGTCAGTCCGAAGGCGGAGATCGTCGCGAAGATGCCGTCACCCGTCGCGGCCCCCATGCCGGACAGAAAGCCCGTGAGCGTTCCGAAGCGCAGCGTCCGCCGGATGACGATGAGATTGACCGGCCCAATCGGCGCGGCGACCGCCACTCCGATCGCCGCACCGCTTGCCACAAGCCCCAGATCCAGCATTCGTCAACCCGTCTTCCCGGTCACGCGACCACGACATCATTGCCGGGCGGGTCCGTATAGAGCTTTTCCACGAGCCCGGCGCGGCGGCCGAGTGCCACAGACTGGTTGATGTACCCCTTGTCGGTCAGTTCGCCCGCATCGATGCTCGGCGGCTCGACCATGAGAAGCGCGCGCTCGACGCGCGTGCTCGAGCCTGGATTGGTCTTGTTGTGGCCGCGCAGCCCCTCCGCGAGCCGCTCCAGCACGGCGGGATGACGCACGAGGTCTTCGATGGCGAGATCCTGATCGCCAGCGACATTGCGGCAGGCGGGAATGTTGGGGAAGCCGAGCACGCCGATATAGGCGCGGTCGAGGCCCGCCACGAGCGCGTCCTGAAGCAGACCGCCCGTCGCCGCCAGCACATCGACGCGCAGCTTGCCGGCGCTGACCCATGTTCCGGTCGAGAGCTTGAAATCCTCCGCCACGCGGCCGTCGAAGACGAGACCTTCCAGCGGATTGTCGGGATCGACGAAGCGCGCGCCGTCGCCGAGGCGGTAGAAGCCTTCCTCGTCATAGGCCTCGCGGGTCTTCTCCGGGTTCTTGTAATAGCCCGGCGTGATGCAGGCGCCGCGCACGCGCACTTCCATCTTGCGTCCGACCGGCGCGAGCTTCAGCTCGATCCCCGGCAGCGGCAGGCCGATGAGTCCCATGCGCTCCGTCGCCCAATGGACGTTCATGATGGTCGGCGCCGTTTCCGTCGCGCCGTAGCCGGACGAAAAGATGATGCGCTCGCCGACCGTGCGGATGGCGATTTCCTGAATGCGCTCGTAAAGGTTCTGGCTCAGCGCCGCGCCGCCATAGGCGAGCGTTTTCAGCCGCGAGAAGAAGTTGCGGGCAAGCGCCTCGTCCTTCTCCAGTTCCTCGACGAGAAGCGTGTAGGCGGCGGGCACATTGGAATAGTTGGTCGGCGCGATCTCCCGCAGGTTCTGCACCGTCTCGGCAAAGCCGCCAGGCACCGGACGCCCGCCATCGATATAGAGCGTGCCGCCCGCGACGAGCAGATTGTTCAGGATCGCATTGCCGCCAAAGCAGTGGTTCCACGGCAGCCAGTTGAGAAAGACCGGCGGCTCGTCGCCTTCCTCGACCACCGTCACGCTTTTCGGCATGACCGAGTTCACGCACATCATGCCGCTCGTCATGATGACGGCCTTGGGCATGCCGGTGGAGCCGGAGGTGAAGAGATATTTGGCGACCTGATCGTGGCCGAGCCTCGCGTAGCTTTCCTCCACCGCCGCGCCCGGCGCCGTGGCGACGAGATCGGCATAGGCCGTGCCTTCCGACCCGTCGACGGTGACGAGCTCGACACCATCGAGAGGAAGCGCCTTCAGTGCGCGCGCGAAGGGAGCCGCCTCCTGCATGAAGATCATCTTCGGCTCGATGAGGTCGAAGACATATTTCAGCTTCTCGAAATCGGAGCTGATCGTGCTGTAGGACGGCGAGACGGGCGCCACCGGCACGCCGGCGAGAATGGCGCCATAGGTCATGAGCGCATGCTCGATCGAATTGCCCGAGAGGATCATCAGGGGCGTCGACTGATCGAAGCCGCGATCGAGAAAAGCCTGGGCGATGGCGTTCGTCTTCCGCTCGGCATCGGTATAGGTGAGCAGGTCCCACTCGCCGAAGCCTTGCGTGGCGGGCTTGCGCTTGCCGAGCCAGACGCGATCCGGCGCCTCGGCCGCCCATTTGCGGATGGGGGCGACCAGATTGGCCGGCACCTCATGTAGCGGATGCGGATTGCGCAGCAGGATCGAGCCATCGGCGCGATGCTCGACCTCCACGCGGGGCTCGACATAGTTCGCCTTGCGGAAGGGCGGCTTCGTCATCTGCACGTTCATTTCTTCTCCCCCCGGACGCGGCTCACGCCTTCACATCGACGACGACGCGGCCGCGCACCCGCCCCGCAATGATCTCCTCGCCAAGCGCCGGCACATTGCCAAGCGTCGCGCGGCTCGTCATCCTGTCGAGCGCCGCGAGATCGAGATCCTTCGCCAGACGCGACCAGGCTTCCACCCGCTTCGCCTTCGGCGCCATGACGCTGTCGATGCCCGCAAGCGTCACGCCGCGCAGGATGAACGGCGCGACCGAGCCCGGCAGGTCCATGCCCTGCGCAAGCCCGCAAGCGGCGACCGTGCCGCCATAGCGCGTCATCGAGAGCACATTGGCGAGCGTGTGGCTGCCGACCGCATCGACGGCACCTGCCCAGCGCTCCTTGCCGAGCGGCCGCGCGGGGCCCGAAAGCTCGTTGCGGTCGATGATGTCGGCGGCGCCCAGGCCCTTCAGATAATCGGCTTCCGATGCGCGGCCCGTCGATGCGATGACGCGGTAGCCGAGCTTCGCCAGAAGCGCGATCGCAACCGAGCCCACGCCGCCCGCAGCGCCGGTGACGAGCACATCGCCCTTGTCAGGCGTCACGCCGTGGAATTCGAGCGCCATGACGCAAAGCATGGCGGTGTAGCCCGCCGTGCCGATCGCCATGGCATGAGCGGTGGAAATCGAATCCGGCAGCTTCACCAGCCAGTCGCCCTTGACCCGCGCCTTCTCGGCATAGCCGCCATGATGCGTCTCGCCCACGCCCCAGCCATTGAGCACCACCCGGTCGCCGGGCTTGAAGCCTTCATGCGTCGATGTCTCGACCCGGCCCGCAAAGTCGATACCCGGAATGAGCGGCCAGGTGCGGATGACGGGCGCCTTGCCGGTGAGGGCTAGCCCGTCCTTGTAATTGACCGTCGAATATTCGACCGCCACCGTCACATCGCCTTCCATGAGGTCATCGAGGCCGATCTGCACGAGTTCCGCCTTCTGGCCGGAATCGGTTTTCGAGACGCGAATGGCGCGAAATGGCTCGGTCATGGGTTTCCCTGTCGTTTCCTGGAAATCAAACGGGGCTTCTTGCAATCCCCTCGGCGCACAAACGAACCCAAATCCGGGCGCCGGTCAAGGCCGGGGCTGCCCGCGGGGACCGGGCGGGCTAGACTTCCTGCCCTGTTCATTTCATCCGCGCCGCTACCCATATGGGCTTGAGACAGGAGGAAAATGCCCATGAAACCCGCTCTCACCCATATCGCGCTCCATGTCCGCGATCTCGATGCGTCCAAGGCGTTCTATGCGAAGTTCTGCGGCATGAAGACGGTGCATGAGCGCGGGGACAAGGGCGAGCGCGTGGCCTGGATCGCGGAAGATGGCAAGGAGCACGCCTTCGTCATCGTCATGATCGAGGGCGGCAACCGCCCGGCGCAGCGAGGCGACGACTTCACGCATCTCGGTTTCGCGCTCGCGAGCCGCGAGGCGGTGGACGAGATCGCGCGGCGCGGCGCGGACCATCTCGTCTGGCCGCCCAAGACGCTGCCCTATCCCGTCGGGCATTTCTGCGGCCTTGCCGACCCCGATGGAAATGTCGTCGAGTTCAGCTATGGCCAGCCGCTCGGGCCCGATGCCGACGAGCAGCGCTCTCCTTGAGCGAGTGCCAGGAATTCGGCCACATATCGGAGAAAAATGCGCTCGCGCGGCGAGGATCATCGACGGCGCCGCTTTCTCTTCGCTAGACTCCTTCATCGGCATAAGCCCATCGAGACGGCGAGGCTTTCGCTCGCCCAGAGACAGAGGTGCCGAAGTGACGACAGCGTCCGAATTCCAGAAGATGCTCGACGGCTACCGGCTGGTGACCGCCGAGATCCTCTATCGCATGCCGGATCATCCCGATCTCATCCAGACCTATATCTGGCAGGAGTACGATCTCGAGCCCCGCTACCCCGTGCTGACGGACTTTCTCCGGTTCTGGGAGAAAAATCTCGAAGGGCCGCTCTATTCGGTGCGGATCGCCACCCGGCGCGTCATCAGCCCGTCCGAATTTCCGTATGCGAATTATATGGTGACACTGCACTAGGCAGAGCTCTCCTCATGCCCCGCGTCATGCGGGGCATCCACGACTTCGCGGCCGCGCATCGAAGAAGGACGGGCTATCCCCTTGGCAGCGCCTCGAGAAAGGTGACGGGCTCGCCCGCCGCCGCGCCGATGATCTCGTCGTCCCACATGACGCGGCGTCCGCGAATGACGGTGCCGATGGGCCAGCCCGTCACGGTCTTGCCGTCGAAGGGCGTCCAGCCGCACCGGCTCGCGATCCAGTCATTGGTGATGGTGCGGCGCGCCTTCAGATCGACGATGGTGAGGTCGGCGTCATATCCGACCGCCACGCGACCCTTGCGCGCCATGCCGAAGACGCGCTGGGGGCCATGCGAGGTCAGATCTGCGAAGCGCTCGATGCTGAGGCGCCCGGCATTCACATGGTCGAGCATGATCGGCACCAGCGTCTGCACACCGGGCATGCCAGAGGGGCATTTCGGATAGGTTTCGGCCTTTTCCTCGCGCGTGTGCGGCGCATGGTCGGAGCCGAGCACGTCGACGATGCCGGCGGCGAGACCCTGCCAGAGCCCTTCGCGATGACGGGCATCGCGGATGGGCGGGTTCATCACCGCATAGGAGCCGAGTTCCTCGTAACATTCGGGCGCGGCGAGTGTCAGATGCTGCGGCGTCACCTCGACGCTCGCAATGTCCTTCGCGGCGGCGAGCAGCGGCATCTCGTCGGCGGTCGAGACATGCAGCACATGGATGCGCTTGCCCGCCTCGCGCGCGAGCTTCAGGAGCCGCGTCGTGCAGAGGACGGCCGCCTCCGCATCGCGCCAGACGGGATGCGTCTCGATCTTGCCCGTCTCGGCCAGCGGCCGGCGATCGCGCAGGCGGAATTCATCCTCGGAATGGACGGCGGCGCGGCGGTTGATCGCCTTCAGCACGCGGCGCACATCCTCGTCGCTCGCCACGAGAAGCGTGCCCGTGGAGGAGCCCATGAAGATCTTGATGCCGCAGCAGCCGGGCGAGCGCTCCAGCTCGGGCAGGAGATCGACATTCTCCGTCGTCGCGCCGCCATAAAAGGCGAAGTCGCAATACATGCGATGGCGCGCGCGCGCGACCTTGTCGGCGAGAAGCTCCGGCGTCGTCGTCGGCGGCTTGGTGTTCGGCATCTCGAAGACGGTCGTGACGCCGCCAAGCACGGCGGCGCGACCACCCGTTTCGAGGTCTTCCTTGTGCTCGTTGCCGGGCTCGCGCAGATGAACCTGACTGTCGACCACGCCCGGGAGAACGTGAAGGCCCGTCACATCCACGATCTCGCCTGCGCTCGCGGTGGCGAGGTCGCCGATGGCCGCTATGCGCCCGTCGCGAATGGCGATGTCGGCCCTGCCGACGCCATCATGATTGACGAGGGTGCCGCCGCGGAGAATGAGATCGAAAGATGCGTTCACGCGATTTCCTTTGTTTGCGAGGAAGCGGTGCGGGCGAGAAGTGCCACTGCCGCCTCATATACCTTGTCGACGGTGAGGTCGTGCATGGCGCTCGGCCCGGAGAACTGGCTGCCTTCTTCCGCGATGATCTGTTCGTGAGAGCGGGGCCCGCGCACCTGCGCCGTGTTTTCGCCCCAGGGATCGTAGCGCCCGTCGGGCGTCGGGCCGAAGAGGCCGAGCGTCGGCGCGCCAGCCGCGGCCGCCAGATGCATCAGGCCGGAATCGTTCCCGACATAGAGCCGCACACGCTCGAGAGAGGCCGCGACTAGGTTGAGATCCTCGCCGATGAGTTCGATCCGGCGCTCGTCGGGCACGGCCTCTAGGATCGGGCGCACGAGATCGCGCTCGCCCGGCGCGGCGGCGATGAGCACATGGGCGCCAGCGAGCGGCGCTCCCGGTCCCGTCAGCCGACCGATCAGCTCGGCGTGATATTCCACCGGCCACATCTTGCGGGGCCAGGCGGCCGAGGGACCGACGGCAAGCACGGTGCGGCCCTCGGGGATGAGTTCGCGCGCGCGGGCGCGGGCCTGCGCACCCGGCCAGACGCGGGGCGAAGGCGCCGGATCGAAGCCCGCCACGCTCGCATTGTGGATCACTCGGTGCAGCGTATGGTTCGAACGCAGCACATGGCGCTTCTTCGCCCAGAGCAGAAAGGCCGTCGCCGACCCTCTCAGATCGACCACCGCCTCGAAGCGGCGGAACATGGTGGCCGAGAGAAGTTTGCGCCAGTGGCCGGCATAGGGCTCTTTCCTGAGCTCGATGACCTTTTCGACGCCCGGCGCATGCCTGAAGAGTGGCGCCGCGAGGGGCCCGCAGGCCACCCAGAAAAGCGCGCCCGGATAGCGCTCCATCAGCCCGGCGAGAAGGCCCGTCGAAAGCACGCCGTCGCCGATCCGGTTCGATGTGATGAAAAGAATGCGCATTCCGGCGGAGGGCCGATCCTGGCGTGGGGTAAGGAAAGCGGTGCGGAGTATAGGTGCGCCGCTCCATGCTGCCAAGGCCGGACCCGGAGCATATGTGCGCCTGCGGCGGCGGCGGGGCCGCCCCGAAGTCAATCCCGGCCGCGCGAACGCGATCCCGCAGCAAAATCGGCTGGACTTGCGCCTGATTAGGCGGTTGCCTAAATGAGGCCTCGGGCGCCGTTGCTGAAGGGATGAGATGTGAGCATGAGTGAGCTGAAGGCTGCAATCCTGCCCGACCGGGGGGTTCTGCGCGTCGGAGGCGCGGATGCCCGCGAGTTTCTTCAAGGGCTCGTGACGAATAATGTCGATCTGGTGAAGCCGGGCGAGGCGATCTATGCGGGCCTTCTGACGCCGCAGGGAAAATTCCTCTTCGACTTCTTCATCACGAGCGAGGACGGCGGCTTCATCCTCGATTGCGATGGAGGACGCGTTGGCGAGCTGCAAAAGCGCCTCACCTTCTACAAGCTGCGCGCGAACATCACGCTTGAAGACCTGAGCGCGGAACGCTCGGTCATCGCTTTCTGGGGCGGCGCGCAGGCGGCGTTCCCCGATCCCGCTTCCACCGATCCGCGCCTCGCGGCGCTCATGTATTCCGATCCGCGCCTCGCGGCGCTCGTTTATTCCGATCCGCGCCTCGCGGCGCTGGGGCACCGCGCGATCTCGAGCGCGCCGGAAGCAGCGATCGCCGCGGCGGGCGCGAGGTCGGCCACGCCCGCTGACTATCACCGCCATCGCATTGCGCTTGGCGTCGGCGATGCGGCGCAGGACTTCGAGCCCGATCGCAGCTTTCCTCTCGAGGTCAATTTCGACGAGCTCCATGGCGTCGATTTCCACAAGGGCTGCTTCGTCGGCCAGGAAGTCACCTCGCGCACGAAGCGGCGTGGCAGCGTGAGAAAGCGTCTCATCCCCTGCCGCGTCCAGGGCGACCTTCCGAAACCGCGCACGCCCGTGCGCGCCTCGGGCCGCGAAGCCGGAACCGTCTTTTCGGGCGATGCGGAAACGGGCCGCGTACTCGCGCTTCTGCGGCTCGATCTCATCGAAGGCGCCGTCCTCGAAGCGGGCGAAGCGACCCTCACGCCGGAACGGCCCGACTGGGCGGCGTTTTCACTCGCAGAGGAGAGCGATGAAATCTGAAGCTCCGCAAGGCTGCCCATGGCCGGGCGACGATCCGCTCTATCGCGCCTATCACGACGAGGAATGGGGCGTGCCGGAATTCGATGACCGGGCGCTCTTCGAGAAGCTCGTTCTCGACGGCTTTCAGGCCGGGCTCTCATGGATCACGATCCTTCGCAAACGGGAAAATTTTCGCGAAGCGTTCGACGGCTTCGAGCCCGCGCGCATCGTGCGCTACACGCCGGCGAAGGTGGAAAAGCTCCTCAGGAATGAAGGCATCATCCGCCATCGCGGCAAAATCGAGGCGACAATCGGCAATGCGCGCGCGTGGCTCGACATTATGGATCGGGATGGAGGTTTCTCCGGCTTCGTCTGGGATTTCGTCGGCGGCGCTCCGGTGCAGAACGCCTGGCCGAAGATGAGCGCCGTTCCCGCCGAGACCGATATGAGCCGCAAGCTCTCGAAAGCATTGAAATCAGCGGGTTTTCGCTTCTGCGGCCCGACCATCGTCTATGCCTTCGCGCAGGCCGTCGGCATGGTCAACGATCACATCGTCACCTGCCCGCGACACAAGGAATGCGCCCGCGTCGTGCAATCGCGATCACGCTGAACGCAATTCCTTTTCGCTGCCTCACGCTTTCGCCACATTGTGGACGCATCCCGACCAATTTGTGGCGATACGGTCATTGCTCGTTTCAATGTAGCGTAGGGAGGCCAGGGACGATGTTCAAACGCCCGAAGGACACTTCGGATTCCAAACCTGCGGGGGGGTCCGCCGAGCCGCTCGCCCAGAGCGGCACCCGCATCGTCGAGAAAACCTCCCAGAGCGAAAGCGACACATCCACAAATCGGGTGGTAACCCCAGCCTATGAGGTGAGGAAAGCAGCCGTGCGCACACTTCAGAGCAATTCTCCGACGCCCTCTTCGTCGAGCGCGACGCCCGCAAACCTTCATGTGGGGCGCGGATTGAAGCTCGAAGGCAAGATCCAGTCCTGCGACACGCTCGTCATCGAGGGCGACGTGCAGGCGACGATCGAAAGCGGCTCGCTCACCATCAGCGAAACCGGCGAAGTGCGCGGCGAAGCGACCGTCGATCAAGCCGAGATCAACGGCAAGTTCGACGGCACGCTCATCGTGAGGAAGTGCCTCACCATCAATTCGACCGGCAGGATCACCGGAACGGTTCGTTATGGCGAACTCAAGGTGGAGCAAGGCGGCAAGATCACGGGCGAGATCGAGTCGACCGAGGCCGGTGCCGCAAGCAGCCCCCTTTCCCGGCCCGAGCCGAAAAGCGCGGCGATCAGCCCGGCGGCGCAGGCCTGAGGCCGCGCCCGGCCGGCCCCGCCGGCATGCGCGCGTCTCCCGGTGCTCTCCGGAGATTGCGTGCAGGCCGGTGCAGGCGGCCCCTGCGTTAACGACGTTTCCACCATCGGCGGACGGGCCTCGCCATAGGGGCAGAAGTACCCTTTGCCTATAGGCAGTGGAAACCCTCCTGACAGTGTTCTAGATTGACCCTGGCCAAGGCGTGATCCGGAAGGTCGCGGACTTTCCGGACAATCACGCTCAAGATTCAACAGTCTGAGCGCGATCCACCCCAAGGCGCTTGCGTGCTTGCGGGTCGCGTATAGGGGGAGGATCGCCGGTGCCGGGAACACGCGAAGGCCATCGAGCCGGCGCGTCCGGAGCCGCGCGCGAAACAATCAGGTGAGAAATTGACTCAAGTCGTCATCAGCGGGACCGGCGTTTTCACGCCGCCCTACTCGATCAGCAATCAGGAACTGGTCGAAGCCTTCAACACATATGTCCGGAAATTCAACAGCGACAATGCCGAAGCCATCGCAAGGGGCGAGGTGGAGGCTCTGAACGAGTCGAGCGTCGAATTCATCGTCAAGGCTTCGGGCATCGAGTCGCGCTTCGTGATGAACAAGTCGGGCATCATCGACCCCGAGATCATGGCGCCGCGCCTGCGCCAGCGCTCCAACGAGGAGCCCTCCATCCTCGCGGAAATGGCCGTCGACGCGGCGAAGAAGGCGATGGCGCGGGCGAACAAGACCGCCGCCGATATCGACGCCGTCATCGTCGCCTGCTCGAACCTCGAGCGCCCCTACCCCGCCATCGCGGTCGAGGTGCAGGACCTTCTCGGCATCGAGGGCTTCGGCTTCGACATGAACGTCGCCTGTTCGTCGGCGACGTTCGGCATCCAGACCGCCTATGACATGCTGCGTTCGGGCTCGGTCAATTGCGTCCTCATCGTCGACCCCGAAATCTGCTCGGGTCATCTCAATTTCCGCGACCGCGACAGCCACTTCATTTTCGGCGACGTGTGCACCGCCATCATTCTCGAACGCGCCGAGACATGCACCGCGCAGGGCGCCTGGGAAATCCTCGGCACGCGGCTCCTCACCAAATTCTCCAACAACATCCGCAACAATTTCGGCTTCCTCAATCGCGCGACGCCCGAGGGCATCGGCGCCAAGGACAAGCTCTTCGTGCAGGAGGGCCGCAAGGTCTTCAAGGAAGTCGTGCCGATGGTCTCCAAGCTCATTCTCGACCACATGGCCGATGAAGGGCTCGATCCGAAAGACCTGAAGCGCATGTGGCTCCATCAGGCCAACAAGAACATGAACGACCTGATCGGCAAGAAGGTGCTGGGGCGCGACCCGGAGCCCGGCGAGCAGCCGAACATTCTCAATACCTATGCGAATACGAGTTCGGCCGGCTCCATCATCGCCTTCAGCCAGTACAGCGAGGACCTGAAGCCCGGCGATCTGGGCCTCATCTGCAGCTTCGGCGCCGGCTATTCGGCGGGCAACGTGCTGGTGAGAAAGCGCGCCTGAAGAGCGGCCGCGAAAGCGCCGGGCCGTTTCCCGAGAAACGGCCCGCAAGCGGTGCCGAGCCCCCGGCCTATCCCTTCACATAGGGCTCGACGCTGACGATACGGAAGGCACGCGCCTCGCCATCCCGTTCGTTCACGGAGAGATATTCGCCGGTCTTCACCGCGTGGCGATCGAGCTTGAAGAAGGGCTCCTCGTCGCCCACGATCGTCTCGTCATAATCGATGAACCAGTTAGTGCCCGCATGGCGCAGGCGGCCCCTCTGGTCCTCCTGCCCGCCCCAGAAGCGGCGGACGACGCAGTCCTTCGCATGGCTCTTCCAGGATATCGGGTCGAGCCTCCCCTCCTCATCGAGCGGCACGACGAAGTCATAGCCATGCCGCGACGAGCCTTCAGGGAATTCATCGTTGCGGGCAAGGACCATATGAACGCGGTAAAGTGTCATTTTCCTTTTCACCCCTGATGAAATGCGGGTTCAGTGCGCCATGAGAACGGGGATCGTCGCATGCGAACGGATATGGTGCGTCGCGCCGCCGATGATGTATTCGCGCAGGCGGCTGTGCCCGTAACCGCCGACGACAAGAAGATCCGCACCCGTCTTTTCGCATTGTTCCAGCAGCACCTCGCCGACGGGCCTGCCTTGCGCATCGACGAGGCGGGCATCGGCGTCGATACCGTGAAGGGCGAGATAATCCGCGAGCATGGCGGTCGAGGCGGGATCGGGCTCCTTGCCGCCGATGCGGAAGATCGTCACCTTCTTCGCCCGCTCGAGAAACGGGATCGCGGCCGTGACCGCGTGAGCGGCTTCCGCGCTTTCGTCCCAGCCGATCGCGACCGAGCCGCCGATCTCCAGCGCCGCCGCCTGGGGCGCAATGAGAACGGGGCGTCCGGCGTTCATCATCGCCGCCTCGAGCGTGCTGCCGCCTGCAATGCCGACATTACCCTCTCCGAAAATCACGATGTCGGAGAGCCTGCTGTGAGCGGCGACGATATCGTCGCGATGGCCGGTCACATCGAGAAACCGCGCTGAAGGCAGCTCCACGCCGCCGCCCTTGCTGGCGAGCGGCACGCCCACTTTCGCGGCCGCTTCCGAGAACATCGCGCGTGCGCTCGCCGAGGCGCGGTCGGAGCTTTCCTTCGCCGCCCGAAGCAGGTCCTCGATCACCTGGCCCGACACGCCGTCGCCGAGATAGGGCAGCGCCTCGGTCGGATCGGCCCTGACGAAGAGCCCCACCGTCTGTGCGCCGAATGTTCGGGCCACCGTCATCGCCGTCACGATCACGGGCCCCTCGGCCGCCGCACCGGAGAGAGGTACAAGGACCTTTCGGACGAGCATGATTCAAACTCCTTTGGTTTGCTTTTCCGGTGCCGGGCGGAGAGTGCGCTCGCCGCCAAGCAAAAGCAGAGGGCAGCCCGCCGCGGCGGAGAGCCTCGCTGCATCATTGTCGTCGGCCAGCCAGTCCGCATTGACGACGATCAATCCGGCGCCGGCCTTTCTGGCGGCGGCGGCGATCTCGGCCGCTCCGCGTTCGCGCAGATGGATACGGACAAAGGGCACGCCCGCCCGCTGCGCCAGCATTTCGGCAAAAGCGCTGCATGTCTCGCCCGCGCTCGAGCCATCGTCGATGGTGGCGATCGGCCGGACAGCCACACCAGCGGGAGCGGGCCCCGCGGCGCCCGCGCCGAGGACGCCTCTCGCCGCGACGCCGCGCGCCACCAGAAGCACATCGG
>NZ_JBATUH010000050.1:0-5797 GCF_049671045.1 Parvibaculum sp.
CGGCGGGCCTCGGCGCGGCGGCAGGCTGACCAGCGGCCTGCGCGGACGGCACCTCGCCAAGCCCGAAGAGCCCGCGCTCGCCCGGCAGGATGCGGAAGGCATCCGATATGCCGATGACCGTCTCGGCGCCGCCGAGGCAGAGATATCCGCCCGGCTTCATCACCCGCGCCATGCTGGCAAAGACCTTGCGGCGCGTCGCCTCGTCGAAATAGATGAGGACGTTGCGGCAGAAGATGAGATCGAGCCCCGTGAGCCCGGCCGCCGCCGGATCGTGCAGCAGGTTGAAATTGCGAAACTTGACCATGGCGCGCAGCTTCTCGCTGATGAGCCAGCCGTCGCCATCCTTAGTAAAGTATTTTTTCAGCAGGTCCGGCGGCAATCCGCGCTGCACCTCGAAGGTCGAGTACCAGCCCTTGCGGCAGCGCTCGAGCATTTCGTCGGAAATATCGGTGGCGATGATCTCGATCTGCCAGCCCGCGAGCTTGGCGCCGGCTTCGGCGAGCAGCATGGCGAGCGAATAGGGCTCCTGACCGCTCGAACAGGCCGCGCACCAGATCCTGATCCGCCGCGTATTCTTGTTCAGCTCCATCAGTGCCGGGAGGATCATGGCGGCGAAGCGATCGAACGGCCAGCGGTCGCGGAAGAAGAGCGTCTCGTTCGTCGTCATGGCCTCGACGACCGAGACGGTCAGCGCCTCGTCGCCGCCCTTGCGCAGATGCGCGACGAGTTCGGGAAGCGACTTCATCTTGAGCTTGCGTGCGATGGGCGCGAGCCTGCTTTCAAGGAGATAGCTTTTGTCGGGCGTCAGCGCGAGCCCGGATCGCTGATAGAGAAACTGGCGCAGGAATTCGAAATCGTTCGTATTCATAACGCTTCCCCGCGCGCAATCCGCCCTATGGCCTTGCCGATCTCTGAAAGCGGCAGCACCGCATTGCAGATGCCTGCCTGCGCCACCGCTCCCGGCATTCCCCAGACGACGCTCGATGCCTGGTCCTGCGCGATCAGCGCCGCGCCCGCCTCGACCGCGACCTTTGCCCCCTTGAGGCCGTCATAACCCATGCCTGTGAGGATCACGACGAGGAGCTTCTGCCTGTAAATGGCCGAAAGGCTCCGCAGCATGGGATCGACCGCGGGCCGGCAGGAGTTTTCCGGCGGCGCGTCGCTCAGCCTGACGATGGTGCCGGTCGCGCCCGGCTCCATGATCATGTGGAAGCCGCCCGGCGCGACATAGATGCGGCCGGGCTGAAGGAGTTCGCCATCGACCGCCTCGGCCGCGGTCCGGCCCGCATAGCGCGTCATATGCTCGGCGAGGATCGCCGTGAAGGTCGGCGGCATGTGCTGCGTGATGACGATGGGCTGGGTGACGCCGGGCCCGATGCTCTTCAGCACTTCGGCTAGAGCCTGCGGTCCGCCCGTCGAGCTTCCGATCGCGATGACGGAGGGCCTTTCGATCGCCGCCTTGCGCAGCACGACCGGGCGGGCCGGCGCCTGCATGCGCGCGGGCTGCGCCGCGCTCGCCACCGTCGTGGGCCGCACCTGCCGGCCGCGAGGCGCGCGCGCGGCATATGCCTTGACCTTGGTGACGAGCTCCAGTCTGAACTGATCGGCGCTGCCAAGCCCGGTGGCGGGCTTCGGCAGATAGTCGGCCGCCCCCAGCGAGAGCGCGCGAAGACTGATCTCGGCGTTCCGGCGCGTGAGCGAGGAAACCATGATGATCTTGACGCCGGGGCTGATCTCCAGAAGCCGGGGCAGCGCCGTCATGCCGTCCATTTCCGGCATCTCGATATCGAGGACGATCACATCGACCGGCGTCGATGGCAGCATCCTGACCGCTACGGCGCCATTGGGACAGGAGGCGACGACGCGAATGGCCGGATCGGCTTCGAGAGACTTGGTGATGATGCCGCGCACGACGGACGAATCGTCCACCACCATGACCCGGTAGTGATCGTCGGCCGCTGAGGGAGCCGGCGCTCTGTCCGTTGCGGCCGGGGCCTTGGCTCGATCGTCAATCATCCTCGCGCCCATTCTCGCGCCTGTCCACGCGCATCATTGTTCTTCCGCTTCAACCGGCCGATATGTGCGGGGCGCGAGCGATGTGGCCCGGCCCGAAAAAGTGCGCGAGATCAGGCAAAGAGCTGATCGATGTCATCCTGCGCGATGCCTTCGCCCTCGAGCGCCGGCCCGTTGAGCAGGGCGGCGTCTCCGGTGGCGGGCTGCTGTTCGGATTGGAGCGCGGAAGTGTTCGACCAGGCCGTCTCGATCTGCTCGACCTTCGCCTCGACGAGTTGCAGCGTCTTCAGGACGTTGGAGATGCGCTGCCCGGTAATGTCCTGAAAGGAGCACGCCTCGAAGATGCGCATGCAGGAATCGTTCACCAGTTCCTGCGCGCGTTCGGGATCGGAGAAGTCGGCCGCCATCATGTCTTCGGCCGCGAGCATGATGTCGTTCGTCGCCGACTCGGTCAGGCTCAGAATGGCACCGATCTCTTCCGTCGCGCGGGGAAGATGCACGTCGCGCAGCGACGGGTCGTGCAGCTTCGACATTTCGCGCCGGGCGACGAGGATCGTCCGCACGATATCCACGCATTCCTGTGTGAGCTTCTTGATCCGCTCCGAGGATTCATCACTGTTCATCAGAACTCCCCCAGCACGGCCTTGAGTTTGGCTTTGAGCACGGCCGCGCTGAAAGGCTTAATGATGTAGTTGTTGACGCCCGCCTGCCGCGCGGCCACGACGTTTTCGACTTTCGATTCCGCCGTCACCATGATGAAGGGGGTCGCCTTCAGTCCCTCATCCGCCCGCACCGTCTTCAGAAGCTCGAAGCCCGTCATCGGCTGCATGTTCCAGTCGGAAATGACGAGGCCGTAATTGCGGGCCTTCATCATCGCCAGGGCCTGGCTTCCGTCCGAAGCCTCGTCGATATCCGTAAAGCCGAGTTTCGAGAGAAGGTTGCGGACGATCCGGAGCATGGTTCGGTAGTCGTCCACGATGAGGATGGGCATACCCATATCTACAGCCATTACCTGGTCTCCTTGGCAGTGACCCGTCGCGCGCCCTAGGCGTCAGCGCGGATTGCGCCCAGCACGGCGCCGATGTTGAGAACGATGAGAAGGGTTCCGTCGAGGCGATAGAGCCCGTCGGCGATCTGGCGCCACTTCGCGTCGAGCGTCGCAGGGTTCGGCTCGCGCTGACTTTCCGAAAGGCTCAGAACCTCGCCGACTTCATCGACGAGAAGGCTGTAGGGCTCGTCCTCATGTTCGACGACGACCGCCATGGCCTTCTCCACGAAGTCCTCCGACGGCAGGGACAGACGCTGGCGCATGTTCACCGCGGTGACGATGCGGCCGCGCAGATTGAGCGAACCGGCGATTTCCGGCGGGGCCAGCGGCACCCGCGTGATCCGCTGCGGCCCCAACACATCGCGGACGTGAAGAACCGGAATACCGAAAGTCTGGCCCGCGACCGACATGGTCACGAAGTCTTCGGAGCGCTCGCGATCGAGCACCGCATCAGCCTGCTGCACACTCATGCCGCTGTCTCCTCACGCACATTCCCCTCGCCTGTTCCGTCGACCGAGAGCACCCGCGACAGCGCCGCCAGCAGCGCCTTCGGGTCGAGCTTGGTCACATAGTCGTTGAAGCCCGCGTTTCGTCCGCGCTCGAAGTCCTGCGGATTGGCGTGGGAGGAGAGCGCCACCATCGGCACCTTCTTCCAGCGCTCGTCCTGGCGGAGCGTGCGGGCGAGATCGAAGCCCGACAGACCCGGCATCTCGATATCCGAGATGATGATGTCGAAGGCGTCACCGCCGCGGCAGATCGAGAGCGCCGTCTCGCCATCCTCCGCCGTCGTCACCCGGTAGCCGGCCATCTTCAGCATCGGCATCAGCAGATTGCGGAAGAAGCTCGAATCCTCCACGAGCAGAACCTTGCGCTCGCGCTCGTTGCCGAAGGGCTCGCGCGTCTGAAGCTCGAACCAGGCATCGTCGCTCTGGCGCAGATAATAGACCGTGTCGATGACATCGGTGGAGCGGCCGGCGATGATCGAGCTGCCGAGCACGCCCGGCTGGGCGCTGCCGACAAGCTGCAGATCGAGCGAGCCTTCGACGATATCGACCACCTCGTCGACGACGAGGCCGAGCATGCGCTCGCCTTCCGCGAAGACGAGGATCGGATGCTTGCCCTCGCGCGGCGCGGGCGTGCCGTCGATGCCGACCAGCGGCATGAGCCCGCCGCGATACTGGAGAACCGTGCGGTGGCCGGCTTCCTCGGCCGTCGCGAGATCCGCCTCCTCGAGGCGCGCGATGAGCGAGAGCGGAACGGCCTTGGTGCTGTCCCCGCCCGCCTTGAAGACGAGCATGGAAACAGTCTCGCGCTGATCACGGCGTTCGCCATGCGCGTCGTCGTCCGCCTTCGCTTCCGACTGGGCCGAACCGCTCGTCGCGGCGGCGATGCCGTTCGGATCGAGGATCATGATTACCCGCCCGTCGCCGAGAATGGTCGTGCCCGAGAAGAGCGTGATGTGGCGCAGCGTCCGCGAGGTGGGCTTCACCACGATTTCTTCCGTGTCGAAGACGCGGTCGACGATGATGCCGAAGACGAAGCTGCCGACCTGCGCGACGACGACATAGAGTTCCGCCGCGTCGGCCGCCGCATCGCCAGCCTCATCGAGGCCGAGAAGTTCGCTCAGCCCCACGAGCGGCAGGAGCCTGTCGCGCAGGCGATAGACCGGCCTGCCATTGATGAGTTCGACGCCCTGCTGCGAATTCTTGCTGATCCGCACGAGCTCGATAACGCTGCTCTGCGGCATGGCGAAGCGCTCGCCGCGGCATTCGACGATGAGCGCCGAAACAATGGCGAGCGTGAGCGGAATCTTGATGACGAAGCGCGAGCCCTGCCCCTCGGTCGAGGAGAACTCGATGGCGCCGCCGATCTTTTCGATATTGGTGCGGACGACATCCATGCCGACGCCGCGTCCGGAAACGCTCGTCACCTGGCTCGCGGTCGAGAAGCCCGGGCGGAAGATGAACTGCTGGATCTGCTGTTCGCTCATGCCCTCGAGCTGCGCCTCGGTGGCAAGCCCGTTCTGGATCACCTTGGCGCGGATGCGCGCCGTGGCGAGGCCGCGGCCGTCATCGCTCACCTGAACGATGATGTGCCCGCCTTCATGGCGCGCGCTCAGATGGATCGTGCCATGCTCGGACTTGCCGGAAGCGCGACGCTCATCCGGCTCCTCGATACCGTGATCGGCCGAGTTGCGGACCATATGCGTGAGCGGATCGCGGATCGATTCGAGGATCTGACGGTCGAGTTCCGTATCGGCGCCCGACATGACGAGGTCGATCTTCTTGCCGAGTTCCTGCGCGAGATCGCGCACGACGCGCGGCAGCTTCGACCACGCATTGCCGATCGGCTGCATGCGCGTCATCATCACGCTTTCCTGCAGCTCGGTCGTGACCTGATTGAGCCGCTGCAGGGGCGCGGAGAAGGGGCTGTCGCCCACGCCGCGCAGGATCTGCAGGAGCTGGTTGCGCGTCAGCACCAGCTCGCTGACCATGTTCATCAGGTTTTCGAGAACATTGATGTTGACCCGCAGCGTCTGCGACTGCGCCTGAGCGGCGGCCAGCGCGGCGGAGGCCGCCGGATGATCCCCCTGCTGCTCGGCCGGCGCGGAGCGGGCAGCGCTCTTCGCGGCGGCGGGCTTCGCGACCGGGGCTGCAATGGGCTCCGGCTCGGCGATTTCTTCGGCGACCTCTTCGGCACCCGCTTCCACCATCTCAGGCACGGGGCTCGCCGCAG
>NZ_JBATUH010000051.1:0-47919 GCF_049671045.1 Parvibaculum sp.
CGATGCCGGCGCATTTCAGGGGATCGAGCCGACGATGGTCTTCGGCATGCACGTCTCCCCGCTCCCACGGGGAGTGGTCGGCTATCGGGCCGGGGTCCAGTTTGCGGCCTCATCGCGAGTGGCAGTCTATTCGCTCGGACTTGGTCTGCCCTTCATCCTTGCCGCCCTGTTCATGCGCGGTTTCATGGCGCGAATGACGGCCATGCGGCGAACCGGACGCGTCCTGAAGATCGTTGCCGGCGGGATTATGGTAGTAATGGGTATCGCGATGATTACCGGCCAACTAAGTAGCTTCGCGATCTGGCTCCTGCAGACCTTCCCAGTTCTCGGCCAGATCGGTTGAGCCCAACAACGGAAAGGACAGGCATGCTGAAATTTGGGTTCCCCATCGCACTCCTCGCTTTCACGGTCGATCAGGTATCGAAGTGGCTGATCCTCAACCACGTCATGGCCCCGCCCCAGGTGATTCCGGTCACCGGCTTCTTCAACCTGGTCCTCGGCCGCAACACGGGCGTGAGTTTCGGGTTGTTTGGCGACGCCTCGCCTTGGGCACTGATCGCTCTCACGCTGGCGATTGTGGCCGGGCTCCTTGTCTGGTTGCAGCGGGCCGAACACCGCCTGACGGCCGTTTCGCTCGGGCTCATCGCCGGGGGCGCGCTGGGCAACCTCATCGACCGGCTGCGGCATGGCGCCGTGACGGACTTTCTGGATTTCTACCTCGCCACCTATCACTGGCCGGCTTTCAATCTCGCCGATGTTGCGATCGTGAGCGGCGTCGGCCTTCTGTTGCTCGAAAGCATCTTGCCCAGAGACGAGGCGAAGGGTCCGAAAAAGCAGCCGATGTTGATCCGATGAAGGCGCCTTGATGCCTCAGTTCCCTCGTGACAACGGGCTCGATGCGACGCTCGCGCTACTCAAGGACCCTTATAGGTTCATCTCGAAGCAGTGCCGCGCCTATGGAGCGGACCTGTTCGAGACCCGGCTTATGTTCCGCAAGACAATCTGTATGACGGGGCCGGAGGCGGCCCGACTCTTCTATGACCAAAGCCGGTTTGTGCGGCATGGCGCTATGATCGGGCGCATTCAGAAAACGCTGCTCGGAAGAGGTGGTGTGCAAGGGCTGGATGACGCGGCTCACCGACATCGCAAGCAGATGTTCATGTCCCTGATGATGCCTGGGCGGATCGAAGGACTGATAGCAACTACCGCGGAGGAGTGGCAGGCCCGTGCTCGCCTATGGGCGCAGAAGGACGAGATCGTCTTGTACGATGAGCTCCACGAACTTCTGACGCGAGCCGCGTGCGCTTGGGCCGGTGTTCCGTTACCCGAGGCTCAGGTGCGACAGCGGACGCGGGAGATCACTGCGCTTTTCGACGCCGCGGGTTCAGTCGGCCTCAAGCACTGGCGAGCTCGTTGGGCGCGGAAGCGGGCCAACCACTGGATTGAGAACGTTGTCGCGGAGATCCGTTCAGGGCAAATCTGCCCGCCGGTAGAATCGGCTGCTTACGTCATCGCAGAGCACCGGGGCCTGAACGGTGAGCTGCTGAGCCCTCACGTCGCCGCTGTGGAAGTCCTCAACGTGATTAGACCGATCGTTGCCGTCGGTGTCTACATCACCTTCGTCGCCCACGCCCTTCATCACCATCCTGATTGCAGGAGCAAGCTGGAAGCCGGTGACGACGGTTCTTACCCAGAATTCTTCGTGCAGGAGGTTCGGCGCTTCTACCCCTTCTTTCCCGCTGTCGCGGCGCTGGTGCGATCAGATTTCGATTGGATGGGATACCGCTTCCCTAGCGGGCGACGCGTTATCCTGGATCTTTACGGGACGAACCACGACGCCAGGACGTGGGACTCGCCTGAGGCGTTTCAGCCCGAGCGGTTTCGTGAATGGGACGGCAGCCCGTTCAACTTCGTTCCTCAAGGCGGCGGGGATCACAACGCCAACCACCGCTGCGCTGGCGAGTGGATCACAATCGAACTGATGAAGCAGGCATCAGACTTTCTGACCAGACGGATCAGATACCATGTGCCGGAGCAAGATTTGCGGATCGACTACTCACGGCTGCCCGCATTACCCCAAAGCCGGTTCATCATCAGCCGGGTAAGGTGACGCACATATGCTCCTGCCGCCGGGCGTCGTTCAGCTCAGCGTTGATCGTTAGGCGACAGCGCCTCGATGATCCGGCATTCGGCGATTGTGCCGCAGCCGCACTGGCTGAGAATGCTGTCCAGCTCGCGGCGCAGGGCCTGAAGATCCCGGATCTTGCGCTCCACCTCGCCGAGATGCTCGCGCGCGATCGCGTCAACAGCCTCACAAGGTCGATCGCGCTGATCAGAAAGTCCGAGGAGGTTGCGCACCTGCTCGATCGAGAAGCCGAGATCGCGCGCGCGGCGAATGAAGCTGAGACGACCGAGATGCGCGGCCGAATAGCTCCGGTAATTGCCGCCAGTGCGCTCGGGCTCCGGCAAGAGCCCGATGCGCTCGTAATACCGGATCGTCTCTACCTTCGTGTCGGTCGCCTTGGCCAAATCGCCGATTGAGAACTTATCGCGCGTCATCGTCTTGACCCTGTAGTTGCTACAGGGTCTATATGCGATGTCACATCGAAGAAGTCGAGGTGACATCATGGCAGGTGCGCTAGCCAGTGCGCTTAAGCTCCGCGTCGAAGGCATGGATTGCGGGGCCTGCGGGCTCAAAATCGAGAACGGACTGAAACGTCTGCCCGGCGTCAGCGACATCAATGTGAATGTCGGACTGGAGATGCTCTCGCTCGTTCTGGACGAGGACCGCACGTCGCGCACGGCGATCGAGGAGCGCATCCGCTCGCTGGGCTACACACCGCATCCCGTGGACGGCGAGCCTATGGCCGACGCAAATGTCCCACCTAGCCGACCTGAGACCGTCGATCGAACCTGGTGGCGCACCCGCAAAGGTCAGCTCGTCCTCGGCACCGGCGCGCTCCTTGTCCTGGCCTTCGTTGTCGCGACAATTGCGCCGAATGTGGCCGACTGGGCCTACGTGGCGGCGGCGGGTCTCGGCCTCGTGCCGATCGCCCGGCGTGCAATCGCCGGGGCTCGCCATGGTACGCCCTTCAGCATCGAAACTCTGATGTCCGTTGCCGCGATCGGCGCCATCGCGATTGGCGAGGGCGCAGAGGCCGCGGTCGTGGTCTTCCTGTTCGCGGTAGGCGAGCTGCTCGAGAACGTCGCCGCAGGACGGGCGCGCTCCGGGATCGCTGCGCTGATGAACCTTGTGCCGCGCGTCGCGCGGCTGGAGCGGGACGGAGCCGTGTTGGAAGTTCCAGTCGAACGGCTCGGCATCGGCAATATCGTCGTAGTCCGCCCCGGCGATCGCGTGCCTTCCGATGGAGAAGTTATCGAGGGTACGTCCGAGCTGGACGAGGCGCCCGTCACGGGCGAGTCCGTGCCGGTCCTGAAGGAGCCGGGCGGCGCCGTCTTTGCCGGCAGCATCAACGCCAATGGCGTGCTGCGGGTGCGGATCACGCGGACGGCCGCCGACAACACGATTGCCCGCATCATTCATCTCGTCGAGGAGGCGCAAGGCTCGAAAGCCCCCACGGCGCGCTTCATCGACCGCTTCAGCACCTATTACACACCCGCCGCCATGGCCGCTGCCGCCCTGATCATGGTCGTGCCGCCGCTGCTGTTCGGGGCGGAATGGTCGACCTGGGTCTATCGCGGCCTGGCGACGCTGCTCATCGCCTGTCCATGTGCGCTCGTCATCTCGACGCCGGCGGCGATCGCTTCCGGACTGGCCGCAGGTGCCCGGCGCGGGCTTCTCGTGAAAGGCGGCGCCGCGCTTGAGACGTTGGGCAAAGTTCGCACGGTCGCCTTTGACAAGACCGGAACGCTCACGGTCGGGCGGCCGCGCGTGACGGATGTAATTGCCGTCGAGGGCGACGATGCCGAAATCCTGGCCAAGGCCGCCGCAGTCGAAAGCGGGTCCAGCCACCCGCTCGGCGCCGCCATCGTCGAGGCGGCCGAGGCACGCGGCCTGGAGCTGCCGAAGACGTTCGGCGGGGCGATGGCGGTTCCCGGCAAGGCCGTGACGGCACGCCTTCGCGAGGGCTTCGTTTCGGTTGGCTCACCACGTTACGCGGCTGAGCAAGCCGAGGTGCCCGAAGAGATCGCTGCCCGCCTAAGATCGCTGGAGTCCGAAGGCAAGACCGCCGTTGTGCTGCTGAGCGGCAAGAGGATCCTCGGCATCATCGCCCTGCGCGAAGAGCCGCGCGAGGATGCCGCCGCCGGCGTGGCACGCCTCAACGAGCTCGGCGTCCGGACTGTCATGCTGACCGGTGACAACGCTCGCACGGCTGCTGCGATCGCCGGCAACCTCGGCTTGGAAGCCAAAGCGGAGCTGCTGCCCGACGCCAAGCTCGCCGAGATTGGCGCGCTGAGAGCGCATGGTGGCATCGCCATGGTGGGCGACGGCATCAACGATGCGCCGGCACTGGCAGCCGCCTCGGTGGGCATCGCCATGGGCGGTGGCACCGACGTCGCGCTGGAAACAGCCGACGCGGCGCTTCTGAAGAACCGGGTCACGGGTGTGGCCGAGTTGGTGGAACTGTCGCGTGCGACGCTGGGCAATATCTGGCAGAACATCGCTCTGGCGCTCGGCCTCAAGGCCGTTTTCCTGATTACGACGCTCACCGGCACGACGACGCTCTGGATGGCGATCCTCGCCGATACCGGCGCCACCGTGCTCGTCACGATCAATGCGCTGCGGCTCCTTCGCTTCCGTGCCGATCGCGCCTCGACGAGTGGCACGGGTGCGAGCGCAGCCAACGAGAGGATCGGAGTGACAGGATGAAACTGGTGAAGACCCTCGCACTCGGCCTGATACTGAACGCGGCGGCGCAGGGTGTGCTCGCCCATGACTACGAGGCCGGGCCACTCGCGATCGACCATCCCTGGGCGCGGGCAACGCCGCCCGGAGCGCCAGTCGCCGGCGGCTATCTCACCATTACCAACACCGGGACCGAGCCCGATCGCCTGCTCGGCGGCTCCTCGGATGCCGCCGAGGCCGTGGAGATCCACGAGTCGACAATAACTGATGGCGTGGCGCGGATGCGCTCAGCCGAAGACGGGATTGCAATCGCGCCCGGCGAAACCCTCAGGCTAGAGCCCGGTGCCGTCCACATCATGTTCGTCGATCCGGCAAAGCCGCTGAAGGACGGCGAGCGTTTTCCGGCAACGCTCATCTTCGAGAAGGCCGGCGATGTCGCGGTCGAGTTTGCGATCATGCCGATGGGCGCAACGCCGGAAGCGCCTCAGAACCACGAAGGCCACGGAGCGCCCGTATCACAATGAAAGCGTTGAAGATCATCCGCATCGCCGCCTGGGGCGCGGTGGCGATCGTTGGGGGTGTGCTTTTGGCCTTCAGCGGCCTCCTGCCGGGCGTCGAGAGACCCGGAGCGGTCACTTCGAGCACGGCCACGGGCGTTGCCGCGATCGGCGGTCAGTTCGAGCTGACAACGCATAGGGGCGAGATGCTGACCAACGAGGACCTGGAGGACACTCCATATCTCGTCTTCTTCGGCTTCACCCGTTGCCCGGACGTCTGCCCAACGACGCTGTTCGAGTTGACAGGCCTGCTGGCAGACCTCGGGCCGGATGCCGACAAGATCACGCCGCTGTTCATCACCGTCGATCCCGAACGCGACACGCAGGAGCTGCTCGCAAGCTACATGTCGTCGTTCGACCCCCGCATCCTTGCCCTGCGCGGCACGAAGGAACAGACGGATCAGGCCGCGAAGGCGTTCGCCGCCTACTACGAGAAGGTGCCGCTGGAAGGCGGTAACTACACGATGGACCACACCGCCGGCGTCTACCTGATCGACGCTGAGGGTGAGTTCATGGGCACGCTCGACTTGCACGAGCCGAAGGAAAACCAGCTTCAGAAGCTCCGCCGGTTGGCCAACACGGCCGCGTGAACAAAGAGGAAGATGCCATTGGGCGAACTGGGACCGGATGCCGACCCTTACGGCGTGCTACCGGTGCGCCGCGACGGATTGACCGAACTCTACGCGAGCTATCCCTGATCGGCCGGCCTTAAGACGCAACATGACACCTATCGAGACCGTCTGCTCCGCAATTGTATTGGCCTATATGGCGCTATTCCTGATGCTAACAGCCCGCGCGGCACGGACGTCGGGGCGATCCCTTTGGCTGTTCGGCGAAGGATCGGAGAGGCAGGCACTCCCGGCGCTCCTGTTCCGTCTCGCGTTCGCCGGCGTCGCCGTCTACGCGCTGGCAGCGCTGGTTCTGAGCGACGCGCTGGCCGACCCGGTGCACGAAGTGGTCGATGGCCGTTTCGGCGATCTGGTCGGCGGCGTCCTCGCCTTAGCCGGAGCAGGCTTGGCGCTCTATTCGCAGATCTATATGGGTCTATCCTGGAGGATCGGGGCAGCGTCGGGAGAGCTCGGCACCATCGTGCGAACGGGACCATTTGGCTTGTCGCGCAACCCTGTGTTCGTTGGCCAGGTGATGCTGTTCGTCGGCTTGGCTTTTGCGCTGCCGAACCTCATCCAACTCGCCCTGACCTTCGTGCTAATCGCGGCTGTGCACCTTCAGGTCCGGATCGAGGAACAGGTCTTGAATCGCGATCTCGGTGCCGAATACCAAACGTACTGCCGTGAGGTGCGACGCTGGATCTGACAGTCCCGGATTGTTCATTGTAACGTGCAACGCGATGGCCGTCGGCCCTTGAGCCGAAGCGGCAGCGGCCGTCAAGACGCCAATCCCCACGTCGATAGGGGCGCCTTTCAATGCGTCTCGTCCCTCTCGCGTCGGCTCATCTCCGCCTGATATGCGCGCTCCCGTTCCGGCCACGTGCTTTTGATGAAGGCCAGGATGGCGTGGATCTCCTCGTCGCTCATTATGTTCCCGAATCCCGGCATGTCGCTCTCGTACCCGTTTCCAACCACGGCTGCCGGACCCTCCTTGGTGATTCGGAAGAGGACGCCATCGGGATGGTGCCAAGTGTGCCCTGAGGCGTCATGCGGCGGGGCGGGCATGCGACCCGAAGGAAGTGGCCTCTTCCACTCCGGTTGGCCTTCCAAGGTGGCGCCATGGCAGGCCGCGCAGTGTTCGGCATAGAGCTGCCGCCCCTGCGCAATCACCGCGGCCTCACCCGAACCTGCTCCGAATGGCCAGCTCCACGCCACCACAGCGGCTCCCGCAAGCACGGCGACGGTTACCAAGATCGGAGTGCTTCTCATTTCCGACCGCTGAAGAAGAGGTACTTCACCAGCGCCGCGGCCGCGAGGACGAGCACGATGACGAGCAGGAGCCAACCCAGTCCCATGCCCAGCATCATGCCGCCCATTCCATCCATCATTCCGCCGTCCATCATCGTCGGCTCCTTTCCGGTTCCGGGTGTCCGCTGTCCTATTCGCGCGCGTAGACCCCGCCGATGGCGCCGGATTCCGTGATCTCCAGCATCTCGAAGGGCGCCTCCTTCGCGCCGCTCATACCGGGCGAGCCCATCGGCATGCCAGGCAGCGTCACGCCCTTGATGTCGGGCCGCTCCGTCAGCAGCTTCTCGACCGTGCCTATGGGGACGTGGCCGCTGACGACGTAACCGTCGATGAACGAGAGATGGCAGCCCTGGAACTCGTCCGGAATGCCCGCCTGACGGCTCATCTCGGCAAGGTCATGCGTGGGCTTCGTCGTGACGGTGAAGCCGTTCTCCCGCAAGTAGTCGGCATAGCCCTCGCAGCACCCGCATTGCGGGTTCTTGTAGAGGGTGACGTCCTTGTCGCCCGCAAGCGCCGGGACAGCGCCCCAGACGAAGCAAGCGAGGACGAGGGTGTTAAGAATGGTTCGCATTTTCGGTTCTTCTTTCGGCGAGAATTGAGGTCAGGCGACGCGGAAAACGCCCATCATCCCGGCGGCCTGGTGTTCGAGAATGTGGCAGTGGAGCATCCAGTCGCCGGGGTTGTCGGCGACGAAGGCGATCTCGATGCGCTCGCGCGGCGACATCAGCACCGTGTCCTGCCATTCGCGGTGGGGAGTCGGTTCGCCGTTACGCGAGATCACGCGGAAGGAATGGCCGTGCAGGTGGATCGGGTGATGCCAAGCCGTCGCGTTGGTCATCGCGATGACATGGCTCTTGTCCCGCGCCAGCGTCAGCATCGGGTCCATGACATGGCCTTCCGCGGCGACGCCGTTGATGAACCAGATGCCGCCGGAATGCATCATGTCCACCATCGCGCCCATGTTGCCCATCATCCCGCCCATCGCGCCTGACGAACCCTCGCCCATGCTGCCGCCCATCTCCTGCATGACCATGGCGCCCATCATGCCGCCGTTGAAGGTGACCTTGTGGCGGGCGGCTGATATGAGATCCGGCTCTAGCAGCGGATTGGGCGGAAGGGCGACAGGCCAGTCGGGGGCGGTCTCCCGAAGCGGCCGATCGTCATAGGCGAGATCGACCAGGCGATATTCGAGGTCCTTGTAGAAGCGGTCGGTCACCGATACCCGGCTTCCGGCGTCCGCCGTCATGTCGAGGATGATATCCGCGCGCATGGCGGGTCCGAGCACGACGAGTCCGTCCTGCGGCGCATGCGGCTCGACGGGCTGCCCGTCCAGCGCGATCACGACGGGTCCGTGGCTCCCGAAATCTAGGCCGAATATCCGTGCGTTGGCGGCGTTGATCAGGCGCAGGCGAATGCGCTCCCCCTTGCGCACAGGAAAGATATCCGGCACGCGGCCGTTGATCGTCACCGTGTTGCCGACCCGGCCGTTATGCATCATGTCGTGGCGGTTGCCGAAGTCGTCCCGCATCTCGGCGGTTTCTGTCAGCCGCCAGTCGGAGAGCACCCAGGTCAGGTCGCGGTCGACCCGGACCGGATCGGCTTCCTCCACGATCAGCGGGCCGTAGAGGCCGCGGCCGACCTGTTCAAAGCTGCGCTGGTGGGGGTGATACCAGAAGGTCCCCGCATCGACGGCGTCGAACTCATAGGTGAAGGTCTCGCCGGGCGCGATCGGCGCCTGCGTTAGGTGAGGCACTCCGTCCATGGCGTTCGGGACGCGCAGGCCGTGCCAGTGCACGGTCGTCTCTTCGTCAAGCGCGTTCTCGACCGCGATCCGCAGGCGTTCTCCCTGGCGGACACGGATTTCCGGGCCGGGCAGCCTGCCGCCGTAGCACCAGACCGCTGTATCGCCGTACGGCTCGGGCGCGATCTGGGCGCGGCCCGGGCCGGCGCGAAGCCGGAACTCCCGCAAGCCTGCGGCACGGGCGTTCGATTGCGGTGGAAGCATCGCACCGGCCGAAAGGGCGGCTGCCGATGCGAGAAAGGTCCGACGCGTCAGCGCCGGCAGACGTGGATAGGACATGGATCAATCCTGGAACAGCCTGAGGGGACGCGCGGCGTAGCCAGGCGCGTCGACGGGTCGGCTGCGAGCGATATCGCCGCGGCCGTTCAGCCCAAGCGTATAGTTCGGGGAGGATGGAGATCGGGCGGACCCGAAAGGTCGCTGGTCGGTGTCGGGGTGCCGATCACCACGACATCGGTGACATTCGGCAGATCGGTCCCCGCAGGCGTGCAGATCGCGGCTAAGCTTGTCACGCAGAACTGGTCGCATTCCGACGCCTGAGCGTCATCGCCGGGACAGTCCTGACAGTCCGCCATGCCTCCATCGTCCATGCTCGACATGGACATCATCAGGGACATTTCGGTGGAAGCCGCCGCATTCGCCGCCGTGCCCGCAGCGAAGGCTGCGAGAAAGATGAACGCGAGTATGCGGACGAGCTTGCTCATAAGGTCAAGCTATTCCTGTCAGCGCAATAAGTCGAGATTAGGATTGCCGCGGGCAATCCGGTGAGGGACTATCGCCGGATCTACGCACGAGCCAGGTTGCGGAGCCTGTGCAATTCGGAGTAGAGCCGCGCCAGAGAAGGTTGGATGGCAGTCCCGTCCCCTCCGCCATTTCTACCCTGTCGAACGTTCTCCGCACGCGGACGCGACGCTGAAACGCCAAGGAACCGCGCGGTTGGGGCGCGAACCTCTGGACTGCGACGTCGGCACACTCGGCTTCGAGCGTTCTCTCTCCGCCCTTTTTCTCTCGACCTCTGGACTGAACCGGCGCCAGTACGGAATTCTAAGGCTCAGAAATCAAACAAGAAACTGCCGCCGACCTACCACCCGAATTGATATCCCCTTCGCCCGGCGTCAGTCCTCCGAGAAGAAATCCTCGTCCAGGCGCTTGAACTCCAGCACACGGCTGGAACGCACCCCGACACCGTGCTCGACCATCAGCTCCGTCAGGCGGCGTCCGTCAATCAGGATCACACGCTGCGGAATGCGTGATGCGAACTCGACGGCCTGGGCAGAGAACGTCGAGGTCGTCACGAAGACGCCCTTTGACGCGCCGAGGCCGACCAGACTTCCGGTGAATGCCTGGATCTCGGGCCGCCCGACCGCGCTTCCCGGGGAGTATCGTTTCGCTTGGACGTAGACGCGATCGAGACCGAGAACATCCTCGTTGATCACGCCGTCAACGCCCCCGTCGCCCGATTTGCCAAGTTGCTCGGACGCATTTCGATGAGAGCCCCCGTAGCCCATCGCCACCAGAAGATCGACGATGACCTGTTCGAAGAAGCTCGGGCTGTTTTGAAGGATGCGGTCCAGCAGGTCTGCGCGAAGTGCAGCGTGGACAGCTTTGTATGCGGCTTCGACCACCTCCTCAGGCGTCGCGGACGGAGGCTCTACTTCAGCAGCCGCGGTGACCGCCTCGGAATCGTCCCCACCCCGGTAGAAGTCGCGAAACGCCGGGATCGCAAGCAGATACTTGGTATCGAGGCTCGCGGGCGGATTGGCCAGCACCTGCTGCCCAGCCGGAGTTATTGCAAAGCGTCCGCGCCTAGGGCTTTCGAGCAGTCCAGCCTTCGTCAGATAGAATTTTGCCCAATGGATGCGGTTGTGGAGAACGCGCTGTTTGCCGCTCGGCAGCATCTGCTCGCGCTCTTCATCCGAGAGACTGAATTTCGTCGCAATCTCAGCTTCGGCCAGTGGCACGGAGGTTTCGGCCTTGGCGGCTACCTCCAGGACCGGGAGCATGAGGGATTGATAGTCGGGGATGCTCATTTCCCATCCCCATACTGTCTGGCCAACCCCTCAAGCGTCATGTTCTCGGCTATGGCGTCGTGCGGGATCAGCACGTAGGTCCACGGCTTGCCGCCAAAATTGCGCGCGTGCGCGCTGGCCTGCTGGCACCATCGGACAGCGACTTCCTTCTTGGCCAGCACTTCGCCGTCGGTCATCTGGTTCGACGCCTTGGGCTCCAGCATGAAGATCCGATCTCCCGTTTCGGCGACGAAATCCGGCTGGTACTCGGGATTATCCGCTCCCCACTTGTAATAGATCTGGAACTGCCCCTTAGCCGGCTTGAACCACTTCAGCGCCTCGCGTTCGAGGATCACCGCGAGTTTGCGTTCAGAATCGGACTGGAATTTCTGAACCGGGTAAAGGCACCGGCTGAACCCGCCGAAGAGGTACTTCGACATGTTACTCTTGTCGGTGGGAGAGGTGCGGAAGTCCAGCGGCTGCTCGCCCGCCGCGGCCGTGTAGGCGCTGGGCCTCAACGCGGTGAAGCCGCGCGTGATGACGACCTCATAGTCGACGTCCGTGTCCTGCCAGAAGTGCTTCTGCATCTGGGCATGGACGAAACGTGCGATCTCGCGCTGATGAAGACGCAGGACCTTGCGTGCATCATCAGCCGAGAGGTAGGAGCACAGATGAGAGACGACCTGCTCCGCGAGATCGTAAAGAAGATCGGCATGCTCGTCATAGGCCACGTCGTCGAAGTCGATAAGACCGCTGACGACGTAATCCTCAAGCCTCTGCTCGTCGATGCTGCCTCGACCGAGCCCGATCACGTCGACCTGCTCTGTCCGCAAATGTCTGATCCATAGCTCGTCATCTGGCGCCGGATACTTGATCGAGGACAGATCGAGCGTGAAGGGCTTAAAGCCTGATTTCACCTCGCCCTTCGGCACCACCAGAATGCGTGGGATGTCGATCGTTTGCTGAACGACAATCTCGGTGGTGCGCGCCACGACCGCCGCCAGGTCGGGCTGTTCCGTGATGCCGGTCAGTTCCATCTGGGCCGGGCGATACTGCGTCGTCACCTCCCTCAGCACCGCGGCCTGGACATCGGGCTGCTGAAGATAGGAGACGCTCGGTAGCTTATCGGGCTGGCTTTCGAATCTGCGGATCACGTCGTAGGTGATCTGGGCAATCCTCTGCTCCTCGGGACCGAACACCGGCGATGCCCTATTGGGCTCCGACTCATAAGTGGTCGCCGTCGGATGCTCGGGCTGAAGCCCCAGTTTCGCAGCAAGCTGCGGCTGCGAGACGATCGTGACCGTCTTTTGCTGAAGCTGGTCGGGATTGAGTATCACCTGCTGCAGGCGGATCGTGGAGTTGGGATTGTTCGCCTCCTCCACGATCTCCTGGAAGCGGTCATGCGCGACGATGTTGAGTCGATCGACAGCCGTAACGCCGGTCCGCTTGCCATAGGGAAGCCGAAGACCACGACCGATGGATTGCTCGATCAGCGTGCGCGCGTTCGCCGCGCGGAGCGGCACGATCGTGTAGAGGTTGGTGACGTCCCAGCCTTCCTTCAGCATGTTGACGTGGATGACGATCTCGGTCGGTTCGGACGTCAGCTCGACACGGAGCAACCGCTCGACCATTTCGTCCTCCTCGGCGCCGGTCTTGCTGGAATCGACTTGGATCACCCTCTCCGCATAACGCCCTTCGAAGAAGCCCTCCGACTGGATCAGCTGCATCAGCTGGCCCGCGTGCGTCGTGTCCCGCGCGATGACCAGCAAGAACGGCTTGACGATCGGGTTCATCGTTTCGCGCGCATAGGTCTCCAGCTCGACCTTCACGCTCTCATGGAGCCGCACGCCGTCTTCGAGCTTCAAGCGCTCGATCTGCTCCATCGACATGCCAGCCGGGTTGAAGTTCTTCCGGGTGACGACGGCGGGTTCCTTCACAAAGCCATCCGCCATGGCGCGGCCGAGCGGATAGTCGAAGATGACGTTCTTGAACGGGCTGGGGCCGCGATTTGTCTCGACGAAGGGTGTGGCCGTGAGCTCCAGTCCGAGAACGGGCTTCAGCTCGTTGATCGCGCGAATGCCGGCCGAGGCGCGATACCGATGCGACTCGTCCATGATCAGCACGAGATCGTCGAGCCCGGAGAGGTAGTCGAAGTAGCTCTCCCCGATCTCCTCGCGAAAGCTGCGGATGCGCGGGCTGCGCCCGCCCCGAACCTCGGAATTGATCTTCGAGATGTTGAAGATGTTGATCGTCGTCGGGAACAGCTGGCCACCGCTCGCGATCTGCCGCTCGTAGTTTTCGCCCGTGGTGATGACGGGCGGGGCAACGGCGAACTCCGAGATGCCCTTCAGAACGTATTTCGGGGTGTTGGGCGTGAAGTCGGTGATCAGCTTTTTGTAGATCGTCAGGTTCGGCGCGAGGACGAAGAAATTGTTCAGCCCGTGCGCCAGGTGGAGATAACCGATGAAGGCACCCATCAGCCGCGTCTTGCCGACACCCGTCGCCAGCGCAAAGCACAGGCTGGGGAATTCCCGCTCGAAGTCCGTTACGCCGGGAAATTCGCTTTGAATGGCGGCAAGGGCCGCATCCAGCTCCGCGCCTTTACGGGGCGGCACGATCTCGGTGATCCGGTCCAGGATTTCAAGAGACTGCCGCTGCGGGGGACGCAGGCTGAGGCGGCCGGCGATGGAGTTCACATGACGGTTCATTTGCCGCCCCCCTTATTCGCGCCGAACAGGTCGGGCTGCTTCGACTTCGCTTTGCTCGGCGCACTCTCGTCGGCCGCGGGCTTCGGCGGCGCCT
This sequence comes from Parvibaculum sp., assembly GCF_049671045.1. Lineage (GTDB taxonomy): Bacteria > Pseudomonadota > Alphaproteobacteria > Parvibaculales > Parvibaculaceae > Parvibaculum. Next base: position 13,893 of record NZ_JBATUH010000051.1, read on the forward strand.
TCGGCAGGTTCTCGACGTTCAGGCTGTAATCGTCATGGCCCCACTCGCAGCGCGCACGAATGTGATTGGGAATCTTTTTCACCGTCAGGTTGGGCCAGCGATCGACGTTGCCGCGGAAAGCCGAGCACAGGACGAGCAGCGTCTGATCCGGCCCGACCTCCTCGCTCAACTGCTGGAGCTGCTCGGGGCCGAGCGTCTGGGTCGTTACATAGATGAAGTCACGCTCGGTCGAATGCCCCTGTTGCCAATAGACGGCGTCGCTCGGCGCATAGGTGAAGCCCTCCAGCTTGCACAGGGCTTCAGCCAGCATTTCAGCGTTGTAGGCCCTGCTGATGACCTCGCGGCCCCATTTGTCGGTTTCGAGCAGCGATGGCGCTAGCTTGAAGTAGCGGAAGCCGCCGCCGCCCTGCCACCCGACGGCCTCGGTGATGCCGCCCTTGTCATCGCCGTCGATGACCTTCTTCAGTCGCGGGATGATGTGGGTATGGCAGTGCTCGCCCAGCTCCACCATGATCCAGCGGCGACCCATCTTGTGGGCGACGGCGCCGGTTGTGCCGGACCCGGCGAAAGAGTCGAGAACGAGATCGCCGGTTTCCGTAGCAATCTCCAATACCCGTCTGAGCAACTTCTCTGGCTTTGGTGTATCAAATGGGCGCACCCCATCAATAAAGCCTTTCGCCTCTGCTTTTGCGTTTCGGTTGCTTCCCGCAAACGAATGGGTCCAAATTGTTTCAGGCGGTCTAGAGCTATTCTCATCGGCATAGATGCGGAAGTTCGCGCTCCATCCCGACCGCCCCTTTACCCACTCGATGCGCCAGCTTTCCTTCTCGACCCGCTCCGGGCTCCAGCGCCACCGACTATCGCTGCCATCCGGATTCTTGGGAAAGACTTCAGTTCCATCTGGCGCAGTTATCGAGAAGAACATTGTTGGTCGCGCTTCTCGTGTGCCTTCAGCCCCCATCGCTCGCAAAGGCTTTAGATAGTAACGTCTACCTGCATCGTCGACTTTGTTATAGTGAGAAGGAACTTCAGCATCGTCGGAGAAAACATGTTTGATTTTCAGCTCGTTTATGTTCTTGGCGAAGACAATGAGATGGTCGTGTCGTGACGAAAAATAGCGCGCGTCCATTCTGGGGCTGTCGGCCTTTTCCCATGTCACATCCGCCAAGAAGTTTGGCCTGCCAAATATTTCATCGGCCATCACTTTTAGATAGTGGGCCTCATTGTCATCCAGCGTTATCCAAATAGAACCGTCATCTGTAAGCAAACGTCGGAAAATTTCCAGCCGATCGCGCATCAACCCAAGCCAAATCGAGTGCTCCAGCCCGTCATCATAATGCTCAAACGCACTTCCCGTGTTGTACGGCGGGTCAATGAAGACGCACTTCACCTTGCCAGAGAACTCCTGTTCCAGCGCCTTCAGCGCGAGCAGGTTGTCGCCAAAGATCAGCCGGTTGTCGAAGATGTCGTTCTCACCGATCCGGTGCGCGGCATGGTAGGATTTCTCGGGATCTTCGAGCAGGATGCGCGGCTCCAGCCGCGGCCGGTTTTCCTTGCCGACCCATGTCAATTCAAGTTTTTGTTTCTTGCTCATGTGATATTCCTGATCTGCGGCGCCTTCGCCGACAGAAAGTCGAAAAGGGCTTTTTGAGGGTATGGATCTGTCAAGACCATCTTGGCCTTAAGGGGCGCGATCGCAGGATCAGCGCCCAAGCCGTAGTGGTCGATCATGACGTCGCGAAGCAGGGGAATGGCGTCCGTCTGATTGCGGAAGATTGCCAGGGGCCCCTTGAGTGCTGTCTTCGGCTGGACAGCGCCCCATAGCGTCTGACGGGCAAGATCAAACGCCGCGCCCAGCTCGGTCTTCAGCTTCGCCTCGTCAATGAGCGTGGCCCCGGCAATCGCCTGTCTGATGCGCTTCACCAGGACGAACCCGAGGCCATATCCCCCATGCTTGTAGGTGAGCCGTTCCGGGCCATTGGCCGCCCTGGCCTCGGCAAGAATCCTGGATTGGATGTAACGCAGCGCTCGTACCGCGTTCGCCAGTTCGATGCCCGTGAGGGTCGCGTTGAAGAGGTTCTGATATGCGGCGGACTCGGTATCGAGAAGCTGGGCCGGCTCCTTCTTCAGCCAAACGACATATCGAGGGTCCGGCTGAAGAAGCGCCAACGCCTGCGCCGCCTCGTCGATGCGGATACGCTTTGGATCCTGCGCATTATCGGGCCCCTCCGCCTTGTAGGCGTAGTGGATATCGAGATAGGCGAGTTCACGCCGCAGCCGTTCTTGCTGATCGTCCAGGGCAGCGAAATTGGCGAGGAGAACGGGATTCTGGTGATTGCGCGCCCGGGTGACGGATTTACCAAACGCCTCGTCGGAATCAGACTTGATCAGCGTGACCAGGACGGAGGCGGCTGAGATGTCGGCCGTTTTGTTTTCCGCCGCATAGCGAGCCGATGACGCGATGGTTTGTGCTCCGTTGATCACGGAGAGACCGGTCACCTTGAACTTTTTCTCGGCGCGAGAGCCATTCTTCGGCTCGATCTGCTCGCATAGGGCTGTGACGCCGTTGTTAAGGTACATGAAGTCGGCTGGATTGGTCGCGAGCGTTTCCCGGATCGAACGGTTCACTTCCGTGGTCTGGCCAAGGAATACCCGGATGTTCTTGGCGTAGAGCGCCTTGCCGTGCTTTTCGTGCAGGCCGACCAGATCAGCGACCTTGGCCAGGCCGAAGTAGGTCTTTCGGGGCGCCATGGAGGACGCCCAATCGTGCAACGTCAGATTGGCGTCCACCCGCGGATAAGCCTGACCCGCCTGGAGATCCGCGGCAACTCGATCCGAGCCGTAGTCGACGGCCGCCTTAGTTAGACGTTCCTCGCCGTGATCTTCGTCGTTCAGGAGGTCGTTGATCGCAGTTTCGGCGTGGTTGCTGATCCCGGCGCCGGTATGGGCGATGACAAGTTGAATATGCGAGCAGGCCTCCAGCGCCCCCTCGATCTCGGCCTGCCTGTTCGTGACGTGCCCGTTGAAGCCGGTAAAATCCTGCTTGATGAGCCGTCTCGCACCCTGGCAAAACGCATTGGCCTCGTCCTGGCTGAAGGTTTCCGAGGCCTTCAATTTGCCTTGGACAAGGAAAAGTGTTTCCGAACTGCCCTGATAGTAAATCGCGTCGATGCCGAAATCGTCGAAATCGTCGACGACAGCCGCTGCAGCATCCTTCGGAGAAATTTCGCACAACTTATGAAGCGCGAATGCGCTGAAGGCGCGCGATAAGTTCTTCTTCGCCTGCTGATCAGCCGGCTTTGTCTGATCCTGCAAAGGGGGGAGATTCGGCACGAAATCCCGTGTGAGGGCTGTTTCCAGAAGAGCCATATAGTCTGCACTGAGCGGAGCCATGGTCTGCATCTCTCCGTCAGTGAAGGCGCCAGCGAATCGTGAAAAGCGGAGCGAGATCGACCTTCTGCTCCAACTTTCCCTCGATCTGGGCGATGAGTTCGGACCTCTGCTTGTCGATCTCGTCCTGCGCGTCAAACAGCGACCGGCGCTTCTGATTGCGAAGCGCCTCGAGTGACTTGATCTGCTTCTGGCCGGTCAGCTTTTCTTCCAGAGTCAGAGCCGCGGTCGCGGCCCGTCGCGCCTCCTTGATCTGCCGATCGATCTCCTTGATTTCCCGCTCAAGGCCTACCTTGAGGTCGTCGGCCCAGCCGTCGAGCTTGTCCGCTTCCAGCTCGAAGAAGCGTGCATTCCGCTCCGAGACGGCGCGCTGGATCAAGCGCTGCTGCTCGCGGATCGTGGCGTCCAGCCGCGTGATCGGCTCTGCAGGAACGTCGATCGGCGCTTTGTTGTGCCCATTGAGAGTGAGGAGGCGCTCGCATGCTTCTGCGCTCAAGCCTTCTCCATCGTCTGTCTCGGCGGCCAAAAGAATGTGATCTTCGGCTTGATCGAGGGCCTCGATCGTAAGTACGCAGACCTTGAGCCATCCAGCCTGCCCGCTGAAAGGTTCCAGAATGCTGATCTTGCCGGAGTGGTTGGAGTAATCGAACGTGATCTCGGCAGGCGGCAAGTCGCGGCTCTGCGCCCGCGCCACCACGGCTGAACCAAGCGGATGATTGACCCGGTAGAGGTGGGCCTCGCCGGAACGGCGCGGCAGTTCGTAGAGGCCGAGTGGGATTTCCTTGCCGTTTGCCCATGGCGGCCGCTCGGCGAGCGTGAACGAGGACGTGTTGTGGAAGTCGGCCACGCCGTTGAGCTCGTGGCTGGTCACACGCATCAGCAGTTGCTCGAAGCGGTCCAGGTAGACTTTCGCATCCTCGTCACGCACCTTCAGCTTCTCGCGAACTTCGTCGTCGAAGTTCTCCAGGAGCTTCTGCCTCGTCTGGCTCATCGCCTCATTGATTTCGAGGCTTAGTTCCAGCTGCAGCTGATCAAAGGCGGTTCGGATCTCATCGGTTTGGCGGCATTGCTGATAAATGGCGGCAATGCGCTTCTCGAAGTCGACCCCCGACTCGATGACGCCCAGAACCTCATCGCTAGCTCCGAATACGCCTTCAAACAACTTGAACTTTTCGGAGAGTAGCTGATAGACGCGCTGATCAGCCTCGTTCCGCCGATTGATAAAATTCACCACAACGACGTCATGCTTCTGACCGTAGCGGTGACAACGCCCAATACGCTGCTCCACCCGCTGCGGATTCCAGGGCAGGTCGTAGTTCACGACCAGCGAGCAGAATTGCAGGTTGATGCCTTCGGCGCCCGCTTCGGTCGCGATCATGATGCGCCCCTCCTCGCGGAAATAATCCACGAGGGCGGACCGCATGTCGGCCGTTCGCGATCCGGTGACCCGGTCGGAACCCTTATGTCTCTCGATCCAGCGCGCGTATATCTCTCTGGAACGCTGATCGGTGTTCGTGCCGTTGAAGAGGACGATACCGTCCGCATACGGGCTATCTGCCAGGACCCGCAGCAGATAGGCTTGAGTGCGGCGCGATTCCGTGAAGATGATGGCCTTCTGCGCCGCCCCAAGCTCTTCGGCTTTTGCGAAGGCGACGCCCAGCGCCTTCAGCAACGCCAGGCCCTTGGCATTGTGTTCAATGGATGTGGCGAGCCTGGCGAACTCGTCGAGGTCGGCAATTTCCGCTTCGATCGCCTTGCGGTCTGCCTCTGTCAGGGGTTCGAGCTCTTCCTCGTCCGTCCATTCCTCCGCCGTGGCGTCGAGCGCTTCGTAATCCTCACCGAGGTCGTCTTCGAGGGAAGTCGCGGCCTCGTGCTTGCGCAACTTTTCCTGCAATCGAGCAGAAATTGACGATAGAGCGCCCGCGATAGCGAACGTTGAAGACGCGAGCAATTTGCGCAGGACCAACGTCATCAGCGACCGCTGACCCGACGGCAAAGCCTGAAGGTTGTCGCGCCTAAGGTAATCCGAGACCAGCTGATACAGCCGATCCTCGCCTTCGGCAGGCGTGAATTCCTCGACGATCGGCAAACGGCGCGTGTAGGGGATGTAGGCGGTCACCTGCCGGCGCAATGTGCGATGACAAATCGGTTTCAGCCGCTCACGAAGGACGTGGAACGTCCGTTCTCGACTGAGGTTGGCGAACTGTTCCCGAAAGCTCTTCAGATCCCCAAATGTATGCTCATCGATAAAACTCACGAGGCCGTAGAGTTCAAGGAGAGTGTTCTGAAGGGGGGTCGCGGTCAGAAGCAGTTTCTGCTTGTGCTCCAGCGCTCGCTTGAGCGTGTTCGCGATTACATTCGACGGCTTGTAGACGTTCCTCAGCCTGTGGGCTTCGTCGATCACTACGAGATCCCAAGGCATCGCATGGACGTCTGCAGCCTTGTTCCGGGCAAACTGATACGAGCAAATGACGATCGAGTCGGCCGCATCGAAAGGGCGGAATGATCCGGCTTTGATGGCCTCATTATAGGAACGCGATTCGAGGATCACGCACGGAAGAAAGAATTTCTCATTGAGTTCCTGGTGCCATTGCTTGCGCAGATTGGAAGGTGTGATGATCAGGATCCGTCGCTTCCGCTCCGCCCACCTCTGAGAGATGACGAGGCCAGCCTCGATCGTCTTTCCGAGCCCCACTTCATCAGCGAGCAATGCGCCTTTGGAGAGGGGAGATGAGAACGCGAAGAGGGCTGCGTCCACCTGATGCGGATTGAGATCAACCTGCGCACCGGCAACGGCCCCTGCAAGCTTCTCGACGCTGTCCGGAGCGCATCTTTTGGTCAGTTCGTGCGCGAAATATTTCGCGTGATAATCAGTGATCATCAGGCCTCCGTCGCTTCTTGGAGGCGTCGTCCGAATCAGATGGCGAGGGTATCGGACCGTCGTGATAAGAGGCCTTCTGATGCTCGATCCATTGGTCGAGGTCCAGGCGCTTGAATCGCCATTGCCCACGCACCTTGAACGCCGGGATCTCCCCGCGTTGAGCCATCGTGTAGACGGTCTTTTCGGCGACCTTGAGCAATTGGGCCACCTCCGGCAGCGTCAGAATCTCGTCCGGCATGGACCAGCCCCTCATGGAATCGATGGCAAAGAATGCCAGACATTGCCGGGGGGCGCCAGAGAAAGTGGCTTCGAGGAGGGAATTATCGGTCGAGGATGTGCTGCCGCTGTGCCATCCACTCGCTGGGGAAGGGCCTCAGTAGTGCGTCCAATTGAAGGCCGGCCGGCTGCCTTCCGTCGAGAATCGCCTCGACGATGTCCGGGGCCAGTAGCGTCAGGCGCAGAACCCGGCATAGATAGGACTGGTTGATCTTCTCCGCTTCGGCCAGCTCGGTAACCGAGGCGAATCGGCCGCTCTCCATGAGGCGCTTCCAGCGGTGGGCCCGGGCGATCGCCTTGACCATGGTGTTGTCGACGCGCGGGCGGGGCTGGCCCCAACACGCACCCTCGGGCGTCACCACGTGCTTGCGCCCGCCGCGCTTCCGGACGGTCAGGGGCACGCGGACCGTCAGCGTGCGCCCGGCATCGGTGGTGGTGGTGCCGGCTCTCATGCTGCCCTCCGCGGATCGTCGGCCATGCCTCCAAGCTCATGAACCAGACGAGCCAGCCCGTCGACACGGAGGCGGATATCGACGCCCTCCTGTCCGACCTCGACGCGCTCGACGAGGAGCTGGACGATGCGCGCCTGCTCGGCGGGGAACAGCTCGTCCCAGAGCGGGTCGAGCCCTTCCAAGGCTTCCCTGACCTCAACCTCAGAGAGACCATCTATCTCGGGTCGCGCCGACCGCCATGTGCCGACGATCACCTCCGGCGCGCGAAGGAGACCGCGCAGCTCGTCGACCCCCGCCCCCGATCTCGGCGGCGGGCACGCGCCCCACGGGGCAGGCATCGGCGCCGCGCTTCAGCACGCTCTGGCTGACATAGTAGCGGTAGAGCTTGTCGCCGCGCCGCGTGTGAGTGGGCGTCATGGCGCAGCCGGTCGGCCCGAAAATGAGGCCCTTCAGCAGGGCCGGGGTCGCGGCGCGTGTCCGGCCCGCGCGCACCCTTGGGCTCTCGCGCAGGATTCCGTGCACCTTGTCCCACAAAGCGCGCGTGATAATGGCTTCGTGCTCGCCGGGATAGGCCGTCCCCTTGTGCACGGCGTCACCGATATAAACCCGTTTGTTGAGCAGCTTGTAGAGGAAGCCCTTGTCGACGAGTCGTCCGCGCCGCGTCCGCACGCCCTCGGCCGCGAGCGCCCGGGCCAACACGGTCGCCGAACCCACCTCGACGAAGCGCTCGAAGATCATCCGGACCGTCGCGGCCTCGGCATCATTGATCACCAGCTTGCGGTCCCGTCGTCCCTGACCGTCGCCGTCTTCCAGATCAGCGCCGTCGCGGGCCGCGGCTTCCCGCGCACCGTCACTTTGGAGATCAACTGATGCCCAGCCCCAATCTGGCCGTGACCCATGTCGCGGCTGCCCAGAACCAGAAAGAGGTCACGATCAACGACGCGGTCGATGCCCTCGACAACGCCATGAATCAGGCACTGTCGGTGGCGATGGCCGACGCCAACCTGACACTGACTGGCACCCAAGCCAACGGGAACGGCCTGATCATCCTCACCGGCACGCTGACGGCGCCCCGGACCCTGACACTGCCCGCCAATCACCGGCGGCTCGCGATCCGAAATGCCACCAGCGGCGGCCAGGACGTCCGCGCCAAATATGCGGGCTCCGGTGCGGAGGTCGTCATCGTTCCGGGCGCGACGGTGCTGGTTCAGGGCAATGGCGGCGATCTCTACGGGGTCGGCGGCGGCGCTGGCGCGCTGGGTGATCTCACCGACGTCTCCATCGCCGGCGCCGCCAATGGCGACGTCCTCCAGTTCGATGGAGCCGCGTGGGGCGCCACAGGCGTCGGCATCTTCAACCGCGCCCTGCTGCCATTCCGGGGCGCGCTGCTGCGACGCTCGACCAATTTCAGCGTCGCGACGACCGGCGTCTACGTCGCCGTGCCCTGGCGAAGCGCTGAGTACGACAGCGACGCATTCTGGGATGCGGGCCAGCCCTCCCGCCTGACCATTCCCGCCGGAGTGACGAAGGTCCGGATCATCAGCAACATCGAGTGGCAGACCTCGCCGACCAGTCAGCTGGTCGAGGTGCGGAAGAACGGCAACAGCGTGCTGGGCGGCGGGTCCTTCATCGTGCGCGGCGACAGCGGCTACTCCAACCAGATGCGTAACCTGTCGAGCGCGGTTCTTCCGGTATCGGCGGGCGACTGGTTCGAGCTGGCCGTCTATGTCGGCACGGCCGGGGAGCTGCGTGGCCTCGAGCGCACGTGGCTTGCGATCGAGGTTGTCGAGACCGCGGATGCGGCCGATCCCCCGGCCGACATCAGCAGCTACAAGGCCGGGCAGCCGGCAGCGGACGAGGTGATCGCACGGGTCCCGGTGGCGCGACGCACCCGGCTGAAGGTCGATCTTGCGGGCAGCCATGCCAGCGCCGAGGCCGCAGCAACCGCCCAGACGGATTTCGACATCCGGGTCGACGGCGTGAGCACGGCCACCATGCGCTTCGCTGCCGCAGCCACGAGCGCCACCTTCATCGCCGCCAGCGAGACCGTGCTGGAGCCCGGCCAAGTGTTCACGGTGGTCGCGCCATCGACGCCCGACGCCACGCTCGCAGGAATTGGTTTTACGCTCGCCGGCTCGCTGGTTCTCTCTGCCGGGTTGCGTCATGGACAAGGAACCAGATAGCAGCGCGCTGATCGCGCTGCCGGCCGCCGAGTTTGAAGCCCTGCTGGAGCGGGCGGCCGCGACGGGTGCGCGGCGCGCCCTGCATGAGGTCGGTCTCGATGGCCAGGATGCCGCCGAGGACATCCGCGACCTTCGCTCGTTGCTCGCGGGTTTCCGCCTCGCGAAACAGACCGCCGTACAGACTGCCGTTCGCATCCTCACCACCGGCATCCTGCTCGCCCTCATGGCCGGCATCGCCATCAAGCTGAAGCTGTTCGGCCCGTCACCGTAAGTCTCAGCCACATCCGAAAATCCCGCCGCCCGCCCTCGCCGAGGAGCGGGTTTTTTGTGCCTGGAGACCACCCATGACCACGACCTTCTATAATCATTGGCGCGATGTGCCGACCGTACCCTGGCGCTGGAACAATTTCTCGCCCGCCGAGATCGCCTGCCGCGGCAGCGGTAGCTTGCGCATCCACGAGGAGGCGCTCGACAAGCTGCAAGCCCTACGCGACCGGCTGGGCAAGCCACTGATCGTCCGGTCGGCCTACCGCAGCCCGGCGCACAACCGCGCAGTCGGTGGCGCGCCGCTCTCCAAGCACCTCGATGGCACCGCCTTCGACATCGCCATGGCCAACCACGACCCGGTCGCCTTCGAGGAGGCGGCCCGCGCGGTCGGCTTCAAGGGCTTCGGCTTCTATCCGCGCTCCGGCTTCATGCACATCGATCTCGGGCCGGCGCGCGTGTGGGGCGAGCGCTTCCCGGTGCGTGAGGCGGCTTTCGCCATGGAGACGCCGCCCGCGCGCGAGGTGCTGGCCGAAAGCCGCACGTTGAAGGGCAGCGGTGCAGCCGGTGTTGCGACAGTGGGGGCGGCCGGCGTCGAGGTGGTGCAGAATGTCCTGGCCGAGACGCAGTCCGCTGTCCTGCCGCTCGTGCCCCACCTCGACACGCTCCGCTGGGTATTCATCGCCTTGGCCCTCGCTGGCATCGCGGTCGCGATCTACGCCCGCATCGATGACTGGAAGCGGGGGCAGCGATGATCGCCTCCCTGCTTGGCGCCATCGCCACCAGTGCATGGGCGCGGGCTACGCTGCGATATGGCGCCATTGCCCTCGCCCTTGTCCTGTTCCTGCTCGCATTCCGGCGCTCAGGCGAGCGCGCCGGACGGTTGGCAGAGCGCCTCGAAACCACGGAGAAGGTCAATGATGTCCATCGCCAGATGCTCCACGCGGCGGCTCGCCGTCCTCGTGATCGCGACGAGCTTGCTGAGCGGCTGCGCGACGGGCGGTTCTGAACCGAGGATCGTCACGGTCTGCCCACCGGTCGTGGAGTACAGCCGCGAGTTCCAGGCGCGCGCGGCCGAGGAATTCGGGGGTCTGCCAGAGCAATCGGCGATCGCCGAAATGCTCAGCGACTACGCCGTCATGCGGGAGCAGGCGCGGGCGTGCGGACAATGGCCGCATTCATTATAGTCCCAAGAGCGACCGCAGTTTCTGCTCAATGCCGGCGGAATCGATACCGTTCTCTTCGGTGGTCATCACCAGGATTCCCTCGTCGCCTTCCCCCTCATCTTCCGGCATCACCCCCTGGGAGCGATACCAATCCAGTTTCGCCAGCCACCGGCGGCGATAAGCTGGCTCAGACAGCAGCCCCAGATGTTCCAAGAAGACGCGCCGCCCAGTTTCTGCATCTTCAATCGTAAAGTCAGGATATCGGACGCTGCCGTCCCTCCCAGTGAAGGGTTGTTCGTAGGCGTAAGTAATGCCAAGGCCGTGAAGCAGATTGGCAATAATCACCTCCGATTTCGAGCGGACCAGCTCCCCCCGGGTAGTGCGATGAATGAGGCCTTCTTCGAGGAACGCCCCGACATACTCGACAGGCTTGGGATCGGAGAACAAATTTGTGAGGCGACGGGCGGTCTCGGAATGCTCGGATAAAGACAGCTTTAGGAGAGCCCGAAGGTCGCCCTGGTGGAATAGGACCACTTGTTCACGTTGGCGCGTCAACGCGGTGTAGAGCAGTTCACGTGACAGAAGACGGCAGGGATTTGGGATCACGATGAAGGTCATCCCGAATTCGCTGCCTTGGGCTTTGTGGATCGTCAACGCATAGGCGAGCTCCAAAGGCGCTTCGCCTTCATCGCCGAAATCACTACCTCCAAATCCAAACTTGAAGCCGAGCTGCGAAGAGAATTCGACATCAATCTTCCAAGGTAATTTCTTGCCCAACTTAGGGTTTTGTTCCCACTTTTTGGATTTGAATTGCCCTACGACAAGGCCAATCTCGCCGTTGGCCAAGTAGGCCTTTTCCACTCTTCGAAAGGCGTCATCAACGACGTCGTACCGCCTCGCATTGGCGACATTGATCACTTTGTCGCCATACAGCACCCCCTGTGCGCCCAACGGCTTGCAGGTCTTGCGCTCCCAATATTTGTCAGGCTCGGCCCAAGCACGCGCTTGGCGGCGGAAGGACTTCTGAAGCCATCGATTCAAGCCATCCACGCCGGTCTCGCCGGCCCGAACAGGCGAAAGAATCTGCCATGCCTCAACGTCGGCGCCTCCTCCACGACGGCTTTCGACGCCCGAGGCATCTTTCTCTGGGCGAGACGGGTTGAAGTAGACGACCTCATTGAATGGACGTCCGCCAAGGCTGATTTCGAAGGTGGCGTCGTCCCGCTCGTCGTCGAAGCCTTGCTTGTGCGAAATGCTGCGCGTCGCCGCCTTGATCTCGGCAAGAAGCTTTGCTTGGAGGTCGGTGTCGCCTTCCCAGCGAACAGCTCGAATGCCGATCGATTTGCCGCTGGCTAGACGATCCCAGGCTTCATCAGCACCGGGATCGGGAGCCTCTCCCCCGAACCACCTCGACAAGATGATGTCGTCGCGAGCCGCTGGCGGCTGCCCCACCGCTTCCGATTGCTCGGTCTGCCGGCGCACGATCTTGAGTTCCGCATACCCGGCCGTCACCTTGCGATCTGCGATGGCATGGTTGTCGTTTAGGTAGCGGACGATGTCGACAAAGGGGCGACCAGCGCCAATCGGTGGGAGCTGCCTCGGATCGCCCACCAAAATCAATCGCTCGACGGCCGTTGTCTCGATAGCATCAAGGGTTGCCGCCAATTGGTCCTCGGTCAGCATGGAGCACTCGTCGATAACGACAGTCTTGAAGCCGCGCTCGCGGTTCGCGTCATCGGTAACGCGGTAGGCCCCGGTCAGCGGGTCATAACGTCCAAGTGCCAACAAGAACTGCGCGAGTGTGTAGGCTTGCGCATTGTTGGCCCGCTTCTGCATCTGAACCCGCGCTTTGCCGGTCGGGGCGAGCAGGAGGACACCCCCGGCGGCAACCGACGGCAACGACAGGAGGGCCGTCAATAGGCTCGTTTTGCCCGTGCCCGCGGGCCCAATCAGAACCGAAAACCGGGAACGATAAATCTCCTCTAGGGCTTTGGCCTTTTCGAGGCGCGCAAGCTCTTCCGTCTCGGGGTCGCTCGCGTCGGCAAAAGGCGGAAGCTGCTGGTCGATGAGGGCTCGCCAATCATGCTCAGCAGCATGGCGTTTGCCTGCGAGGCGCCGTTTCACACGAGCCGAGATGAGGTCGCGCGACTCTGCATACTCCTGGAGCTGCCATGCGGGGGTGCCATCCGCCATACGGGCGACGGCGGTCCTCGCCTTCAAGAACGCGCCAAATGCCTCGATCCAGTCGGCACCGATTGCGCATTGGGGCGAGACGTCGAGGTCGCGGACGCGTTGCACGAGCCAAGACTGGGGAAGCAACGTATGCCCCTCGCCAGCTGCTCGATCGAGCGTGGTGATCATCAGTGCGCGGCCGCGACGGGGATCAATCGCCTCCGCACAGCGGGAGGGATCAGGTACGGGTGCCGCTGCAGCAACCGTCGCGTCGGGGAACAGTCCCCGATCAATCACTGCTGCAGAAATCGGATCGCTGCGTCCGCGGTCATCTTCGAAGCAAAGATACGGATTTGCCAGAATTTCTGCGTCGGAAGCTGTGATGGCTGCCCGCTTGCGTTCCTCGGTTACAAACCATCGGGTCGCCTGATCGGAAGTGATCTCGAATCTGGCGAGCAGCTTCAGCAGCGCCCGCCGTTCTGGTTTTAGGCTGTCCCAGAGTTTGGCCGACGTCGAACCAATTGTCGCTGCCAAATCGGGAGCAAGAAGTGTCGGCTCGTGAAGCACCTTCTCAACAAGCGGCCAAGGATCCCGCACCTCCTGAGATCCGTCAGCGTGCAGCTGTTGACCAATGGCGTGGGCGACCAGCGTGCCGTGAGTCAATCCGAACGCTGTTAGCGCTGAGCCAAGACCGGGAAAGGCACCTCGGAGGCGCCAAATTCGGTTGAGCTGAGTGTCAACCCAGCCCCGAGCGGCGGACCAGTTGCCAGGCACCACCTTTTCGAGCCGCTCCAATAGTGACGCGCAGGCGAGCAGAACCGTGATCGCCTGGTCATGTGTCACATGCTCAGTGCCCATCGAAAACGCGTCCCAGTGTTCCTGGGGCGCGTGGAGCACAAGACTCGACAAATCAATACTCGGGTCTTTTGCGGCTAGGTCAATCAGGTCGTGGTAGGGAAGGAGAAAGCCGTCCTTGATCTCCGGCCGGATCGAGTGATGCAGATTGCGCTCCCACAGTACGCAGCGCATGGCATCCGACGGCGCGCCCTTCTCGTAGATGTATTCGACGGAAGGGTCGACCTTGAGAACTCGACCTACGCCGACGATGACTCGCCGTCCGTCATCCGTCAGCGGAGTGCGCTTGGCGTAGAAGAAGACAAGAGACTCCTCCGGTGTGATGGCACCGAAGAACGTATCGAGCATTGCCAGCTGGTTCCGGCGTTCCTGAACCCAGAGTTTATCGAATTCGAGATCGGGCTCGAGTTCGGGTCGGAAGTCGATCTTGTAGGCCTTGGCCCGGTCAGGGATGCCGTCGTCCGAATTCTTCATCATCCAGGCGAAAGGAACAGCCGCAGCCGAAAAGGCCACATGGTGGAAGTAGCCTTCCCGGAAATGTTTGTATCTGGGGTCATGGCTATAGGGGTGGCGGACCCTCCGGGCATAACCGAAGGGCGCCATGAATGCTCCGCGTTCGGCGGCGCATGCCGGTAGCCGAGCGCCGTCGGGATCCCAAGCGGTCCCAGCGAGACTCGTCTCGAAATCGTCGTCCTTGGTTTCTGCCACTCTAGGCAGGATTAGGCAGGATGTGTTTCCCCGCGGATTGGCGCAGATCTTCCCCGCCCAACGGCTGTCATGCCATGGGACGCGAACGGACACGTGCATGGTCGGTAGCTGTCTCGCACCTCTAATCATCCCGTCGATCTCCCCCAGCGCCAGCTTTTTGGAACTTCTACCCGTTCAGATATGATAGTGACATAAGTGGTGCATTTTGCATATGATGCGAAAACCATAGCGGGAGGCCGGGCCGTGGCGTCCAGGTCCAGCAAGAAAGAGTTCCGAACATCGGTCATTCTGACCGAAACGCAATTCAAGCAGGTGCGGGAGCTAGCACGCGAGCATGATGTCTCCATCGCATGGGTATTGCGCCAGGCTGTAGACCGCTATCTGGCGATACAAGGCTCCAAGGGGAGAGATGCGGTCGAACAAGCGCCGGGGGCGAGCGAATAGGCCGACTATTCTGTGGGGGAGGCATGGAGCGGGAAAACGGCACAAACGGCGGATACAGCGTCGATCTCCGGCCAATGAACTGGGTGGCTGCCTCGGCCGCGCGGGTGACGGCGGGTTACCCTGATGCCTGATTTTCGCGTCTCCCCGATCTCGATCGTCAATCAGATCAAGAGCAATCTGCAGGATCGGTACGACTCGGGCTACCCCGTTCTCAAAGAGCTGCTCCAGAATGCGGACGACGCGGGAGCCAGCCGCTTCTGGCTTGACGGACTGGTGGGGTGGCCAACAGCATCCAATCCGTTGCTGCGGGGTCCAGGATTGCTGGTCGCCAATGACGGGGTTTTCCGTGGAGAGGATGAGCGCGGAATCACCTCATTCGGGGAGAGCAGTAAGGCCACGGACAGCGCTGCTATTGGAAAATTCGGCTTCGGCCAGAAGGCCGTCTTTCATCTCTGCGACGCGTTCGTTGTCTATGCACATGGAGGTGACCATTCCTTCAGTACGGTGGTGAACCCATTCCTCGGTGTCGAGGTCAACGGAAACATCAGCCGTAACTGGGAACCAGGCGGCGAAGGTCTCGATCCCGCTGATCTGGAGTTACTCAGGCGCGCGGTTGCTTCAGATCTCCCCGATCGTCACCTCATTCTCTGGCTCCCGTTTCGCCGGTACGAGATACAACCTGCCCCAGGAGTCGGCTTCTCCAGCAACATCCCATCGATTTCGGGAACAATCAGGGATCTCAACAGACCCGATGATCTGCGCGTTCTTCTAACCGCGCTTCGCCATCTGAAGTCGATTGAGATACGAGAAAGGGGCGAGTCCCGCTGTGCCCTCGAACTCGATGACACACAAGGCCGCCTGCTCGGACCCAGCCGTTTGAGTAACGGTGTGCGATCCTTCGGCGGTGCAATCCGAGCCGTGGGAGACGGCCCAACGGCGCCATTTGTCGGGCGTGAGGGGATGATCCTGGATGGCCGCCTCGCCAACCTGAAACTTACATCGCACTGGCCGCAATCCATCAGCGTCCTCAGCCCAAGACCCGAACCGGAAAAGGGCGAACCACACGGGGCCGCGACACTCATTCGCGTTCCTTGGAACGCGCCCGATCGATCCGAAGCTGGGCAGCTGCGTATTTCCTGGGCCGTGTTCCTGCCGATCTCCGATGCCTCCGACGTTTCCATTCCGGTGGACGGGGGCGCGCTCGCCCGGTTCCATCTGTTGCTGCACGGCTATTTCTTCCTGGATAGCGGTCGACGCCGCATTGAGGGCTTGGATACTCCCGCGGAACATGGTGACCCTGCCGACGCTTCGGCGTTGCGTCGTGCGTGGAACGCCGAGCTTCGCGACTCCGTCGTGCTTCCTCTCCTACCGACTCTGCTCAGAGACGCGCTCGATTCCGCGATCGTGACATCAGCGGAACTCGGGCAACTCGTCTCCGCGCTCGCAAGGCATGAATGGTTTCGGGAAAATCGGAAGGCCATCTGCCGCGAAAGTGCCTTGGCGCGGTTGTTCGAACCATCGGGCGGCATCGTCTGGCGTACTGTTTCGTCGGGAGAAGCTCTGCGTCCACTCCCTGCATCGGTGGCCGATGCTCCCCGACGGATCGAAGAACTGTTCGGCTCCATTAGTGCGTGGGCTGAGGCGAGCAATGTGCGGCTCATCGTAGACGACAGTGCCGCGCTCAGTGCCGAGCCGTTACGCTGGGCCGCTGCGGAATTGGACTCGTTATTCTCCGGGTTGTCACCTCGCGCGTTCCAGTCACGCGATCTCGCGCGGCTTCTTGTCGATTTCCTCGACGCAGTGACACCTGGCGACGCTGAAAGTTCAGCTTTCGGACCGCACCTAGTTGCGGCTTTGCGCATGGCGATGAAAGAAACGCCGGCGCTTGCATCGTCCGAACTCATCAAGTCGATCCTCGCTCGTGTGCCGCCCGCCGCGCTGTTTCCGCTGCCGACATCCGTCGAAAACCGGCAAGTCCTCCGTGCGCTGGCATCCGCATCAAGTGATATCCTGCCGGTCCGCAGCGAGTGGCTCGACGATGGTCGACGCCCACCCCAGTTATCCAACTCTGACCTCAAGGCGCTGCTCGAGGCGCTCGAACCGCTGATTGACGGCGACTATGCGGATCAAGCAGCGACAGCTGCGTTAGCGCTGCTCGCTCGGACGGAGCGGAGTGTCTCCGAGCTGGCGCGCGACCCTGAGTTCGCGTCCGTAAGGGTTCTCCGGGCGCGGGATATCCGCATCGCCGGCCCGGTCGCCCTGTCGCTCCAGACTCTCGTCGAGCGATCCCAGCAGGGCCTTCTGTTTACATCCTCGCCTCAGGCCAACTCACTGCTGCCGCTTCTAGCGAACGCCTTGCCGGATGCAGCCCCGCTGATCGTGGAGGGAAAGACGGGGGAGTTCCTCCGGGACATCTCCAATTCTGTCCTTAGGCTCCACAGCGCCGGAAATGACTCAATTCTTGAGCTTGTCAAAAACGCGTGGCGCTTCGGAACTACAGAGGCTAGACGCAGACTACTGGAGAGATTGAGGCCCACCGACAATGACGACCGAGCCGCCCTTCGACACCTGTGTGTGGGTGAGCACGGAGCTGGAGATACCGGCGCCACGCTCCATTTGCTTGAAGGAGTGCCGAAAGGATTGGAGCGAGTTGTCGAGGCAATTCTGCACTCTACCGCAAACGCCTACCTGGTTCCTATCGAGATAGCCGACGAGCTCCCGCCCAGGCTGAGACAGCATATCGGGATCAAGGCACTGGATACGCCGGGATTAGAGGCGTTGCTCGAACAAGATACGAGTGCAATCGCCTGTGCTCAGCCAACGCCCACAGAATGTGAAGCGTTCTTGCTGACGCAGCTCTCAGACCAGTTGTTGCGTCGTCTGCCTATTCACGCTCGATCCGATGGGAAAATAGGCAGCGCTGAGGGTGTGTTTCGTGAGGCCATTTGGCCGATCCCCGGAGTATTGAGACCGCATGTCCACACGATCTGGCCTTGTAACAGCAAGCAGGCTCGCCAACGGCAGAACCAACTCATTGAGGCATGGTCGCCGCAAAGTCAGATCAGGATCGCGCTGGCTCAGCCTGAGCCGCACCGTTTCTGCAGCGAGATACTCAATGCCCTGGCCGAGTTGGATTCCCCGCCAGACGGGAATTTGCGCGAAGAGCTTAGCGCCCAGCCGTGGCTCCTTGCGGACCAACAGCAATTCAGGCCTCAGGATGTGCTCGCTCTCCCTTCAACAGTCGACGAAGCGGCGCGAGCGCTCCTTCTTAAGCACGGAGAAACGCCTCCTTTTCTTCCTGTAGCCAAACTGGCCATCGCGGTGCGCGAGCATCGGGGGTTCCCCTACCTAGAAAAGTGGATTCTGCCGAACAGACGCTCGTCCTTTGAGGCGCTCGCGTTGATGATCGAGGACGCGAGGGTCATTGGACGCCTCGGACCGGCCGACGATTATCCGATCGACGATTTCACGACCCTTGCCAACGCCGGCAGCAGCCTCGAATTGCCGGGCTGGCCTCTGCTTGCGGCGGTTCTGACATCTGTCGGGGATAGTCGTGAGGACGCCACGAAGACGCTCGCGGCGTTCACGGGTCTCGACTCCACCAATCCAAGACTGGCGGGAGCCCATCTCGACTGTCTGGCGGCGCTCGCAGCGGAACAAGGGCGAAAAGGAGAGGCCGCGCGTCGAGCGTATCGGCATGCATTTAGTGTCGTCGCAGGATGGCCAGAGAGTGCGCGGCGTGAAGTATTCGGTCGAACCCGGGTCCCCACAGAGGCCGGAACCTGGCGCAGCGGCCGAGAGGTAGTTCAAGACGGGGACGGTCTCGACCCTACACATGTGTTGGCGCGAGATTTCGCATCCATGTTCAACGAAGAAGGACCGCAGCATACGAAGATTGCCAACGCTGAAGATGTCCCCCTGGATCCTTTCGCCGCCAGTCCTCGCCGGGGAGAGATCAAGGACGTCGACCTCGCCGCATTGGAAGCCCAGTCTGCAGATCAGCAGCGATCGTTTCTCGGCGCCTGGAAGGGACATATCCCGTCTGACCTGGTGATCGTATATCTCGGGCTCATTGGCCGAGGCGAACTCTTCCGACACCTTGCGCGAGAGTGGGCGACCGACGCGACAGCCGAGGTCGACACCCTTTGGGCCGATCTCGACAACCACTTTCCGAAGGAAGTCCTTTACCCGAATCCGCTGGCGGCTGAAGTCGATCAACGACGTTTCCTCGTCGAGCCGATCGCCGGCGAGCGCGTACAAGCCATTGCACTGTCGGGCGACGAGTTTGAAGCGCTACTGGGCGGTCCCGACAAAGGAATCCTCATCGGGAACCTGCATAGAACCAGCGAGGGCATTCGGGATGCTGGCGGCAAAGTGCGATCACTGATCACGCTGCCGATCCGGCCGACCGATCCGAGCGGATACAGTCAAAGGGAAGCCAGTAGGATCTTCCGCCGGTTCGTCGAGACGATCGCAGCGGACTGCCTATGGCTCAATATGGAAGGCCAGCGGGCAGCATTGCAAGGAATGCTGGACAAGGCGGTTGAGGTCGATCAATCGACGATTGAAGAAACCGAACGCCTCCTCCGGGACCGGTTGCCCACAATACTCGCCGAACTGAAGCTTCCCACCGAGTACCGGTCGCAGAAAGCGCTTCGCGAGTATCAGGCCGAGGAAAGCCGCCTTCATCATCTTTCCGCGCCGGCGCATAAGATGGAGGAGCTGAAGGCAGAGCTTTGGCGAAAGGTGTCCGATAACGATCTGGCGACCGAACTGTTATCAGCCGTTCGCAGCAAGATTGAAGACTTCGGATATTCGGCGAGCCGGGTTCTTTTCGAGCTTTTCCAAAATGCCGACGACGCCTACCGACAGCACGAAGGAGCTGCAACGGATGCATGCTTTCGGGTCGAGCTGCCGTCGAACGGTTCAGACGGGTTTCGGGTCGTCCATTGGGGACGCCCGATCAATCATCTGGGGCGCGACGCTGATGAGGGGCGCCGACTCGGTCACGACCGTGACTTGCTCAACATGCTTCTGATGAGCTTTTCGGAGAAGCGCCCCGGAGATGATCTGACCGGCAAATTTGGCCTGGGCTTTAAGAGTGCCCATGCGCTGTCGGACAATGTCGGCATAGCAAGCGGATTCATAGCATTGCGCACGGTTGGCGGCTTTCTGCCCACACCGTGGCCGGGTGGTATTGAGGTTGGAGAGGATCGAAAGAGCCTGAACGGCCGAAAGGCTACCGTCATTGAAGTTCCGTTTTCGGCAGAGACCGCCGAGAAAGGCGCCGAAGCTATTTCCGCATTCAGGGCTGCCATGATCTGGTTGCCTGCGTTTACGCGTACCATCCGACGTGTCGAGATTGAGGGTGATGCGTCGGAGAGCGTCGATTGCACCTTCTCACCGCTCCTCAACAATACGGCAATCTCCCTCGTGTCCGTTTCTGGCCGGAACAGGGAGCGAGCGGTACGGTTCCGTCTTTCCGACGGATATAGCCTCCTGCTCCGCATCGACGCTGCTGGTCCCAGCCCATTTCCCGGTGGCCTAAGGAACCTATGGAATCTCGCTCCACTTGAAGAGGAGCTCCGCTCCGGGTGGTTGCTCAACGGACCTTTCGCGGTCGATCCCGGGCGAACAGGGCTGGCCGGCTCGATTGTCGATCGGCAGCAGAAATTCCGAGAGCTGGGGGCGGCGCTCGGAGACCGCCTTGTGGGGTTGCACGATCTCGTGGATTCCGACTGGCCGGCTCTCGCAGAAAGCCTGGACCTCGATGCGTCAACGCAAATAGCGAGAGATATCTTTTGGTCCCGCTTGTTCGATGTTTTTGCGCCGGATCTCGACGACGACCTTGCCCGACATCTGCATATCGACGGCCGAGGATACGGGCGTCTCGCCGGGCAACGCCCAGTCGTGCCTACCGGCTTGCCGACTCCTTTCGCTTCTCTAATCCGAGCACCGGAAGCAGACCATTACACGGATGGCGCGTTGTCTGACCCCACTGTGCTTGCGAAGGTTCGAGACTGGCCCGCGCTTGCAGGCTTGCGAAATCGGGTCATCGCATCAGAGATAGCTGGCCAACTGAGAAAGCTGGGCTTCGGAAATGCCCGTCCGCTTCGCTTCTCGAGCCTCCTTCGTCGCCAGATTGGCGAAGGAAAGCGTATCGATCCGGATTTGGCCGTGGCCCTTGGACGCACTGTTACGCCCCATGCTGTTCGGGAATCGCCCCTCGACAATGAGCTCAGCGAGATTCTCGATATCGCCAGGCACGGGTTGTTCCTTGCACAGGACGGAGCTTGGCGGGTGGCGCAGCTTCCTCATCCTGATGCAGCGGACGATAGCGAAGAGCGCAGATTGTGTGGGTTTGCGCCTGCAACGCATATGCTCGACGAGCGATACAGCGGCCCGGCACTCGAGTTCTTTCGGGTCGCCCGCGAACGATCCGGCTTCGGCGCGCAAGTGCGCGACCTCGCGTTGTGGGCCTCGGAGATTTTTGCCGAGGATAATGCACGTCAGGCGGCAGCGCTCAGATACATCATCGAAGGCCGCCAGGGTCGAGAATTAGGTGTTGAGATTGGTCGTCACCGACCGAGTTGGCTGCCTTGACCTGCTTCGCGGCTGCGGGCCAGTCAGTTGCTGTCGAACTGGACCGAGAAGGAAAAAGACGATCTGCTCTACGCCCTTCAAGGACGCGCAGCATTCGAGCCTCCGCAAATCGTCTCGCCACCGCAACCCGAACCCAAAACGGTTCTTCGCGCCATCCATGAGTGGTGGAGCTCCGAGGGAGCTAATCTTCGGGCCTCGTATTCGCGCCGAACCTATCCGGACTTGCTCTCACCGTCTCAGCTACGAGAGGCAACCGATCGGGTGACGTGGTTCACCATGTTCGCGCTTGGCTGTTTTCACTCATTCGGCCGGACGCAGGACGGGCAGCACAGGAGCTTCATCGAGGCTGGTCATCGAGAAGGCTGGTGGCCGGAACTCGCTGAGTCGCGCCCGCCCGACGACGTCCAATCGTGGCTTGACCGGCTAGAGCGTTGGAGTGCGCCGGAACAATTCGACCAGCGATTCTTACCGTGGCGCAGGGCATTTGTTGATCTGTATACGATCGGCCGGTGGCTCGACGAATATCGAGAGATCACGCTAAAGCTCCCCCGCATTATCGAGGACCATGGGGTCATCTCACTAAACGGCGCACTGCAACCGAGCTACTGGGCACCAGCCATGCGCCTCTGCATCGATGCCGCGCCAATCAACCGTTCCCTTGGAATCGGCATGAACTGGATGATTCGTGAGATGCTCCGCCACGGCGCGTACGATTCGCGCGATAGCAACCTTATGGCTCCCTACAGTTGGGCACCCTCTCTGCGCGTCCGCGACCTGTTGAACGAGCTTGGCGCCGACGTCGGTGAAACAGCGGACAAAGAAGCGAGCAGGACGATCTACGAGTTCATTGTAGAACAGATCGGCGCTGATAGCGCTCGCTTCAACGGCGACTTCGACCTTCCCCTCCAACTAATCACCCGTGATGAGCATCGGGCGGCCTTGGATGAATGCTTTGGAGCAGCCGGCCGCGATGCTCCGGATTTCGCAGAAGCCGAAGAGCATGCAGAAGACACACCTGCATTTGAGGTGGCAGGACGATGACAGCAGCAAGACGATTTGAGGCAGGCACTCCTGTTCACCATCCGCGCCATGGAAACGGGCGCGTGGTAGTGGACATGGGTGCCACGTCGATCGTGCGGTTCGGCGGAGCGGTTGAACAAGTCCTCGTAGCCGAGATCATCGAGATCGCTTCACTAAGTTCAGCGCTTCGAAGTGGCTCGCTTAGTGATCCCGCCGACGCAATCATTAGGGCACAGGCGCTCGCCATTGGGTCGGTTAATGATCAGTGGGGGGTGTTCTCGAGGTCCCGCGTGCAGCTGTTGCCTCACCAGTTATGGGTTTGCCGGAAGGTCAATCAGGAGTGGCCCTTCCGATGGCTGGTCGCAGACGATGTGGGGCTCGGAAAGACGATCGAGTGCGGCCTGGTTCTTATGCCTTTGATCGCCTCCGGGCGAGTGCGCAGGGTGCTCATACTCGCCCCTGCAAAGCTCGTTCCGCAGTGGCAGTTCCGCCTCAAGGATATGTTCGATATCCGACTCCAGCGTTACGTGACGGAGGCAGACACGCAGCGCGGGGATTTTTGGGCGACCGCCTCAATGGTGGTCGCTTCCTTCCACACACTGAGGGACGACCGCCGCGGCGCTCGCCAAAGACTCCTCGACGCGGACTCATGGGATTTGGTCATCGTTGATGAGGCTCATCACCTGAGCGTCGATGACCGAGCCGGAGAAACGCTTGCCTATAGCCTCGTCTCAGACCTTGAGGAGCGGGGCAAGATCAACTCTCTACTGTTCTTCACGGGAACTCCACATCGTGGCAAGGACTACGGATTTTTCGGCCTAATGCATCTGGTGCGGCCGGACCTCTTCGATCCGGATGGCGACAAGATTGAGCAGCTCTCTCATCTGCCGAAGGTGATGATCCGTAACAACAAGGCGACCGTCACAGACCTACAAGGTCAGAAGCTTTTCAAGCCGGTCAATGTGTGCAGTCGTGAGTACGGATACAACGCGGACGAAGCGCAATTCTACCGAACACTAAGCGAGTTCATTCTCGATGGTCGTGCGTATGCCGCAACTCTGGATGGCCGTGCGCAGACTGCTCGGATGCTTGTTCTGGTCACCCTTCAGAAGCTAGCGGCCAGCTCGATAGCTGCAATTCGAAACGCGCTTCAAAGGCGGCGGTTGATGCTGGCGGAGGCCCTGGAACGTTCGAATGGCGCCCCAACAATCGCGCTGCCCGACGATGAGCAGACGACGTTAGACGATTTGGCCGAAGCGGAAGAGGCACTCCCTACTTCCGCAGCGGTCATGCTAATGGAAGGTGAAATACAACGGTTGGATGAACTGATCGCTCTCAGTCAAGGCGTCGCCAAAGAAACGAAGATCGAGCGACTGCTTGAGATGATTGGCGAGGATTTTACTCCCGGCGAACCAATTTTGCTGTTCACAGAGTACAAGGCGACTCAAGCACTGGTCGTGAACGCCCTTCACCGCAAGTTCGGTTTCGGCTCGGCCACATTCATCAACGGTGATGAGAGGCTTGATGGGCTGGAGCAGGCCCCAGAGGTAATCAAGACCATCACCCAGCCGCGTGAGCACGCCGCGGACGCTTTCAACGCCGGAAAGGTGCGCTTTCTTGTATCGACGGAGGCGGGTGGCGAAGGCATCGACCTTCAGGAACGCTGTGCCGTGCTGGTTCACGTCGATATGCCGTGGAACCCGATGCGCCTTCACCAACGGGTTGGGCGATTGTCTCGCTATGGGCAGACGCGACCGGTTTCGGTCTACATTCTGCGGAATCCCCAAACGGTTGAGGCTCGTATATGGGATCTTCTGAACGAGAAGCTTGAGCGAATTCAGCTGGCCCTTTCCTCGGTGATGGAGGAGCAGGAGGACATCTCTCAGCTGGTCATCGGGATGGCCGGGAATTCGCTTTTCAACGAACTGTTCTCCGGAGGCCAGGGACTCTCCAACGATCGCCTAGGGGCATGGTTTGATCAAGCGACTGCGACGCTCGGGGGGCGCGACGTCGTCGAGACGGTTCGCGAACTCCTTGGCAACGTTTCAAGGTTCGACTTTCAACAGGTGGGTAAGGACCTGCCGAAGGTGGATCTTCCAGATCTCGAACGATTCTTCACTCATACCGTCAGCCGCCACGGGCGCCGCATTTTCAGACGCGACGAGGGTTTGGAGATTAAGACTCCCGATGAGTGGAAAGCGCGCAGCTATGCGCTCCGAGACAAATATGAAGGGCTTGTATTCGACCGCAACCTCCGCGGGCCCAATGCGGCATCTCGTGTGCTAGGGGTCGGCCACCTACTCTTCGACATCGCTCTTGAAGAAGCCCGAAACCTTCCATCGAGCTTCGCCTGCGTCGACGGTCTTGTTGCTCCTTTGCTAGTCGTGACTGTTGAGGATGAGGTCACCGGGACGGGAGCGCTCGTCCATCGATTGATATTTGGCGTAACGGAGAAGGAGGGGAAGGCGGAAGTGCTTCGTGATTGGGAACTGCTTCAGGTGCTCAACGCACATTTGCCCAAGAGCTCTCCAGGTGGCGCAACTGTCGATCTGGATGCCGGTCCCACGGTTGAACGCCTAAAGAAGGCATTTGACGCCGATCTCTCCTTGCATGCGCCAACGCTTCACAGGCCTGTCTCCTGGTCTGAAATGTTACTGATCCCAAACTCGCAGCCGGCAAGTGGATAGCTCGCGACCAGGGCAGCTGCGGAGTAGCCTCGTGGTCGGACCAGAGAACGTTTGATTTCCGATCCTCTCCCTCCGCCACTACGCAGAAGCTCGCTGCGATACTCCGGGTTTTGCAGGGGGCCGTCCGCAAACCTGCGTCGCGCCTCACATTTCAAGGTAAAAGCGCCGTTCCCTGAACGAGACTATCGCGCGCCCTGAACAGGCGAAGGCGCGAGCAGCCTTGGCACGAGCCAGAGATAGGCAACCATCCCGAACAGTTCGACGAGCGATTGGAACACGATCACGACGGTTGCCGTCTGCCATTGGGGCAGAAGCGCAAGCGCGAGCGGCAGCATCACGAACGAATTGCGGGTCCCAAGGCTGAAGATGAGGGCTCGGGCGCTCTCCACGGCAAGATTCAGCACCCGGCCGAGGAACGCGCCGATGAGTGCCGCCAAAATCAGGAATGCGACGAAAACCCCCAGCACATGGCCAAGCACCGGCAGCGCCGCGAAAGCGGCCTGAACTTGCGACGCCGCGATCAGGAAAACCACCGTAGCGAGCAACGGGACCGGCAGCCACCCGATCTGCTCGACCAGCCTGCCTCCCTTGGGCGACCGTTCAGCCCAGTGCTCGGTAAGCCATGCGCCGAACAGCGGCAGAGCGATCAGCGTGACGAACGCAAGCGCGACGCGATCAGCCGCCAACAGTTCGAGGAACGCATTGCCCATGAAGAGCCAGAGGTAGATGGGCAGGAGCCCAAGCTGCACCAGCAGATTTACAGGAGTGGCCGCAATCGCCCGGCGCGCGTCGCCACCGCCGAGATGCGTAAAGGTGATGTACCAGTCGGTGCATGGCACGAGCAGAACGAGCAACACCCCGAGCCGGATAGCAGGATCGTCGGGCAGGAAGGCAAGCAGGCCCCACACCGCCAGCGGGATGAGGATGAAGTTGCCGACCAGGACAGCACCAATGAAACGCCTATCGCGAAAG
This sequence comes from Parvibaculum sp., assembly GCF_049671045.1. Classification (GTDB taxonomy): domain Bacteria; phylum Pseudomonadota; class Alphaproteobacteria; order Parvibaculales; family Parvibaculaceae; genus Parvibaculum. The sequence continues at coordinate 39,966 of NZ_JBATUH010000051.1, forward strand.
GCGTCGGGCAGATGGGTCAGCGGCACCTGGGTGAATGTGGTGAAGAGCAGCAATCCGAGCAGCGGCCAGAGCACGGCCTCGAAGGGGGCGGAGACGCTTGGCGCGCTGCTTCCAAGCGCGAGCCCGGCGAGGATCGCGACCAGGTAAATCCAGACTTGATCGCGCTCCAATTGCTGCCGTGTCATGTGATCGACTTCACCGGCGCTGGCCCGAATGCAAACAGAATATCCTCGTCGCGGCGATCGTGCCGGATTCTGAGGGGTCAGGTTGTCTGTAGCACGCCAGTGCCGGAGTGAAGATCCTATAAACGGCACCACCTGGGTTTTCGCGCCCCTGCCGGACGATTCCGGCGGCATTATTGGGAGAGTTGGTCGCAGGGCACTCTCCCCGCGCCTGCCCTCCGGTCAACGATCCAGCGTTACGCTTTGATTGCCGCCCATGGACGAGGGACCGCGAAAAGAAGCTCGCGCGCGGTTTGTGCCGCGCGCGAGCCGATCGTTCGTCCGGGCCTAGTTCTTGGCGAAATGGTCCGGGTAGAGAGACTTCCAGAACGCACATTTATGGTCGGAGGAAGGATCGAACACGCGGATGTTACCGGGTTCGAAGCGTATGGCCGTGGCCCCCTCGCCATAGGGCTTCCATGCGGGCACGCCTTTGGCCGCTGGCCGGCCCGTGTGGATGAAGCTCGCCCAGGTCGCGAGCATCTGCTCGGCCATCTTCTCCGAGCGTGGAGAAAGATCCGGAGCGGAAATCGCGGTCGTGTTGGAGAAGTTGGGGAAAAAGGCATTGAGCTCGGAGGAATGGGCAGCCCCAAGCTCGAAGCCGGGATCGGGCAGGGCCGGCATGCCGACGCCGAGCACGGGCGTCTCCCGATCGGCGAACTCCCACTGATAGACGGGCACATGCCGCGACATGAGCCGCGCCGTCTCGAGGTAGAGGCAGTGGTTGATGCCGATATCGGGCCTGAAATCCGTCATCATCGAGCCGAGTTCCGCCGGGAAGGATGATGAGGCGCTCAGCGGATATTGCTTCTTCACCTCGGCGGCATGTTCGCCATAGCTCGCCTTCAGAACGGCGTCATAGTTCTCTGCCGTATAGCTCCTGCCGGCCTGAACGTCATATGCGAGATAGAGGCGCAGCTCGTCTCGCGTGCCGCCGTTGAGCACGGGCACCTTCACGAAACGGCCGCTATCGATCGCCTCGAGCCCGGAGAGAGGAAGCGTCTTCGTGCCATAGGGCGGCACGAAGGCCATGAGATCGCCAGCGCTGGCCGCATCGCCCGCCGCGATCAGCACCTCGGGGTCCTTGCTGCGCAGGCACTGAAGTGCGGTCGCCGGATCGGAGCAGCCGGCCTCCTTGGCGACCGCCTCGCCGAAGCTCTTGCGGTCCTCGACATTGCGGAGCTGGAACACACAGGCGCCGCTCTGCACGATGGCCTTGTTGAAGAGGCCCGAACTTTCTTCCGGCGCGATCATATGCATGCAGACCGAGGCGGCGCCCGCCGATTCGCCCGCAAGCGTGATATTGTCGGGATCGCCGCCGAAAGCAGAGATGTTCTGCTTTACCCAGCGCATCGCCAGCCGCTGGTCCTCGAGCGCGTATCCGCCATTCCGATCGGCGCCGAAGGCGGGATGCGGCATGAAGCCGAAGACGCCAAGGCGGTAATTCATCGTCACGACAACCGCATCGGCCTTCATTGCCAGGCGGTCGAGACGATAGAGCGAACTTGAACCGCCGACGAAGGCGCCGCCATGTATCCAGACGATCACGGGCCGCTTCTTCGCTGCGAACTTTCCGCCGGAGTAGGGGAGCGAGACGTTGAGATGGAGGCAGTCTTCACTATCGCTGCGCTCGGTCAGGCCGTAGCGTGCTGCCTGCGCGCAGGCGGCTTTGAAATTCATGGCGGGCAGGACGCCAGTCCAGGGCTCGGCAGGTTTCGGCATCTCCCAGCGATTGTCGCCGCCGACCGGGGCCCCAAAGGGGACGCCACGAAATTCGAGCGCACCATTGCGGATGAAGCCTGCGACCTTTCCGCCTTCTGTCTCGACGACAGCGGCCTCGCCCCATCTGTATCGTGTCTCATCCTGCCCGGCGTTGGCAAGCGAGGGCACGGCAAACGTCAGTACCGTGAGTAATACTTTCAAGCTGAATGAGCGAGCCAAGCCCTGTCTCTCCGCATGTTGTGGAATGAAGCGTTCTCAGACCTAATTCGTTGGATGTAAAGATAGGTTTAAGCCGCGCGCCGATCGTCGGGCCGTCTGAGCGATCTGCAGGGTTGCATGAGGGCGTTATGAGGTTTTTGCAACCGTTATGGACCGGCGCGGCCGCAGATAGGCGATCTCCGACATGGTGATCGGGCCGGTGATGAACGTGCCGAGCGGCGAGGTGTAGGTGTAGGTGACCTCGGCCATGACCACGCTCGTATTCGGCGTGGTGAGGCCCGGGGGAAGCGTGAAGGCGGAGTTTGTCGCCCGTGTCGTCGCGCCGCCATAGGCCGCGCTCCATGCAATCGTCGTCTTGTTGTTCGTATCCGCGACGACGCTCGAAATGACGATCTGGACGCTCTGGGCGCTGAAGGGCGAGAGGATCGCCGTGCTCGCGGCGAAGATGTCGTTGAGATCGGCGGTGCTGACGCTCGTGGCCTGCGCGACGAGGTCGGCTGCCGTCTCGGCGACATTGGTCACGCGCCGCGAAGCGGTGAGCGCGTTGGTGGTTTCGAGCGTGCCGAAGTAAAGCGTGATGAGAACCGGCACGATGAGCGCGAACTCGACTGCGGCGAGGCCGCCCGCATGGCGGACAAAGCGGTGGAGGCGGGGCGCGATCTTCATGGAGATCATCTCTCTCCTCCGCATCAGGAGGTGTAAGGCTCGTTGCGGAAGGCGACGCTCGACTGGATGAGGCGAGAGCCGCCATTCGCACCAGAAAGACCGGTCGGCAGCGGGCTCATGATGTCCCAGACATAGAAGATCCGGATCAGCACGATGTCGCCCGCATTGCCCATGTTGAACTGGAACGAGTTGGTGAGATTGCCGTTTGCGTCGACGGGCGAGGGAAAGGTGACGCTTCCGAAATTCGAATAGGTGCGCACGTCGATCTTCACGTTCTCGGTGCAGTTCGAGACCATGACGATGTCGTCGCAGACCCGCTGCAGGAGCTGCTCCGCCGTCATGTTCGCGGTCTGCGCCTGGCCCGTGCGTATGAGGCGCCCCGCATCGTTCAGCGCATTGTCGAGTTCGGCGTTCACGAAGAACACCATGCCTGCCTCGAAGATCGCGAACATGAGGGCGAAGAAGGGAATGGCGGTCAGCGCGAATTCGATGGCGACGCTGCCGCGCTCGGAGCGGAGAAAGCGTCTGCGGGGCTTCTTCGTCAGCGGTTTCCAAACTCGCGTCATCGGCTGCATCCTCTGAGCCACTGGAGGCGCTGTGGTGCCGTGAACGCCGCGCATGAGCGGAAGGACAGCGCCTACCACCATTCTGCGGTCATGTGTGTTGACGAGCCGTTAACTGTCGGCGCGCGAGAATGCTCGCGCGACCAGTTCGGGCGATGTGTGTGCAGACTATCTCCCGCATTGAGCGTCTAAGTTCTGAAGATTTAGTTTAAATCCTGAACGTTGGGCAAAAGAGCATGACGACGCTTCGCATGATTTTCCGCCGCTTCGCTGCGGATCGACGCGGCAGCTATGCCGTCATCTTCGCCATCGCCATCGTGCCGATGCTGGTCGCGATCGGCGCGGCGATCGACATATCTCAGGCCTACTTCGTGAAGCAGCGCATGACGAAGGCGCTCGATGCGGCAGGCCTCGCCATCGGCGGCACCGTCGGGCTCAGCAACGCCCAGCTTCAGGCCATGGCGCAGAGCTACTTCGACGCGAATTATCCGGCGAACAAGATCGGCGTGCCCGGCGAGGTCAAGGTTTCGCAGAGCGGCCAGATCGTGTCGCTGACCGCGAATGCGTCGATGAAGACGAGCGTGATGGGGATCGTCGGCATCGACGAGATGAATATCGAGGCGTCATCCCAGATCACGAAGATGGGCAAGAAGCTCGAAGTGGTTCTGGTGCTCGACACGACGGGCTCGATGGCGCAGAACAGCAAGCTCACGACGCTGAAGACCGCGGCCAAGAACCTCATCGCAACCGTGTCAGCCGCCGCCGCGACGCCGGGCGACGTCAAGGTCTCGATCGTGCCCTTCGCCGTCGACGTGAATGTGGGCACCGCCAACAAGACCGCGAGCTGGATCAAGTGGCAGTGGACCACATCCAAGACGCAGACATGCTCGGGCTCCGGTAGAAACAGGACCTGTACTGACAAAGCCTACAACATAAGTCCGAATAACTGGCTCGGCTGCGTGATCGACCGCGATCAGAATTACGACATCGGCGTCGATGTGCCGGTCACCTCTAACGCGGCGACGCTCTATCCGGCCGACAATGACGACTGCAAGCCCGTGCCCCTGATGCCGCTCAGCTATGACTGGACGGCGCTCAACAACAAGATCAACGACCTCGTGGCTTCCGGCAATACGAACACGACCATCGGGCTCGTCTGGGGCTGGACCATGCTCACATCGGGCGCGACGCTGTCGACGGCCGCCGAAGCCGACGCGAAGAAGCTCAACAAGGCGATCGTCTTTCTGACGGATGGCGACAACACGGAAAACCGCTTCACGACGAGCCAGTCGAGCATCGACAACCGGACGGCGGCGCTGTGCACGAACATCAAGGCGACGGGTATCTTGATCTATACGATCCGCGTGATGGACGGGAACGCGACGCTGCTGAGAAACTGCGCGAGCGATCCGAGCATGTATTACAGCGTGACGGCGGCAAGCCAGCTCACCGATGTCTTCAACTCGATTGCGCAGGCGCTCTCCAATCTCCGCATCAGTAAATGATTGGAACGACGGCACGAAAAAAGCCGGCAGAGGAAACTCTGCCGGCTTTTTTGTTTCCTGCGCGGAATGTGATTACTGGCGCTCGTTGGCGCCGTTCGTGGTGGCGGCGCCTGCGCCGAGCGCGCGCGCCGCACTGGCCTGGCTCAGCGCGGTGCTGAAGGCGTTGCTGCTGTCCGAAGGGTTCACCACGGGCTCGCAGCGCGGCGTGCAGTTGTAGGTGAGCTGTTCCGTGCCGCGCATCAGCGTGACGGCCGAGCTCCGCGGCGCGACGACGTCGATCTCATATTGGGCGATCTGCTTTCCCGTGGCGTCGAGAGCGATGAGATCCGTCCTGCCGTAACTGCGGGCGAGAACATAGACGAGCTGCGCGCCCTGAATGCTGACATCGGCGATGGCCGGATTGGTGACCATGACGGTCGCGGCCGGCGCGGCAAGCTGGAGCGCGCGCGAATGATTGAGTTCGACCTGGAGGCCGCCCGCTTCTGCGCCGGCGGTGAAGAGGCCGAGCAGGACGGCGATGCTGGCCGCGCCCTTGAGCGAACGGAGGAGGCGAATACGATTCTGGGACATGCGGATGAGCCCGTCTCTTTCGGGCGACGTGGGTCGCCCCCATAAGTTCCTTGAGCCCGAGACTAAGCCGAAGGAATGAACGATTTGTTGACCGTAGCGGCAGCGCGCGCATTTACGCCCGCTTAAAGCCGGGGGGCTAGATTCATCTCCGTGCGAACTTCGGAGGCGACATGTTCGGAACGGAAAGGCTCGGCCAGCCCGCGGCGGCGAAGGCGCGCAATCTGCGCGGCATCCTGATCTTCCGCGATCTAGAACCGCGCGAGCTGACGCTCCTGGCAGCGGAGTGCAGCTGGCGTCGCTTCGTTCGCAATGACGTCATTCTGTCGGCGGGGCAGGGCGGCACGCGGGGCGATGTGCATTTCGTCGTGTCGGGTTCGGTCCGCCTCGCCCGCCCCACGGGGCCCAATGGCCGCATCGCCTATACAGATATGGACGCAGGCGGACAATTCGGTGAAATGTCCATTTTTGGTGTGAGCGACGATGACCTGACGGCGATCGCGCGCGATGAAACGATCCTTGCGACGATGCATGAGGAGCGCTTCATCGACCTTCTGTCGCGCGAGGAATCGGTTTCGCGCGCGCTTCTCTGTCAGTATGCGCGCCTGCTCCGTACCCGCGAGGCGGCGTCGAACAGCGCCTCGGAGAGCCGCCCCGGCCTAACCGGCGCACAGCGCGTCTATGCCGAGCTTCTCGCTCTCGCGGAGCCCCGCAACACCGGCGCGGGCGTGGCGGCGCAGCTTTTCGTCTCCCGTCTTCCGCGTCACCGCGAACTCGCCGACCGGCTTTCGACGAGCGAGGAAGTGGTAGCGAGCGCCATCGCGGAGTTGGTGCGGCTCGACCTCGCCGAGCGCGAATATCCGGGCCTTGCGATCAAGGACGAGGCTGCCATGCGCCGCCTCTGCGAAGCGCGTCAGGGCTGACGCCGCTCGGGGGCATCGCCCGCGCTTCCTTGCATTTTAATAATCTTTTCACCATTAGAGCCCGCCGTTTACGCCAAATTTACAGTCCTCCGGCCAAAATCAGCACAACGAGGAAGAATTCAGGCCGGTCCGTTGCCGGCCCTTTGGCAGAGTCCGGGCATGTCCGTTTTGAACACCTTGCCAATCGTGATCTTCTCGGCCGCGATGATCTTCGCCGCCGTTCGCGACCTCACGACCATGACGATCCCGAACTGGCTGACGCTCGGATTGACCATCGCCTTTTTCATCAGCGCCGTTTCTCTCGGCATGCCGCTTGCGGACATCGCGCGGCATGCGTCGGCGGGATTCGCGCTGCTGCTGATCGGAATGGGCCTCTTCGCCAGGGGATGGATCGGCGGCGGCGACGCAAAGCTCGTCGCTGCGGCCTCGCTCTGGCTCGGCTGGGGCGATGCGCTGCCTTATCTGCTGCTCGCCAGCATCTTCGGCGGCGGGCTCACATTGTTCATCCTGTTTTACAGGACGCTGCCTCTGCCGATGTTTCTCTACCGCCAGGGGTGGCTTCTGCGGCTGCACGACCGGAAAGAGGGAGTTCCCTATGGCATCGCGCTCGCGGTCGCCGGGCTCTTCATTTTTCCACAAACGGAAATCTTCAGACTGGTCTCCGTGTTGAGTTGATTTATCCGTCATCCGCGTAAGGACGATGGGGCAAGGGCAAGAGGCCCGCGCCCGAGGAAAGGAACCGACAAGTGAACGCCGCTCGAATAGGGGTCTTGGTCTTGGCAGTCGTGGCCGCTGGGCTTGCGGCGCTGCTTGCGCGCGGTCTTGTTTCCTCAAACAAGCAGGCGCCTGCCGAGCAGGTCGCGCAGGCGCCGACGACGGAGATACTGGTCGCCGCGACCGATGTGCAAAGAGGCTCGAAACTTTCGGGCGGTGATTTTCGCTGGCAGTCATGGCCGCAGAGCTCGCTCGGCGCGAACCTGATCACGCGCGCCCAGATGCCCAACGCAGCCGAGGCGCTGGCCGGCCGGCTTGCGCGCGCGCCGATCGCGAATGGCGAGCCGATCACGGAAGCGAAGCTCGTCGATCTCAAGAATGGCGGCTTCCTGTCGGCGCTCATCAACCCCGGCATGCGCGCGGTGGCGATCCCGATTGCGCCGGAAACGAGCGCGGGCGGCTTCATCCTGCCGAACGATCGTGTCGACGTCATTCTCACATCCCGCCAGCGCGACGAGCAGGCGGGCCAGGATACGAACCGCAGCGAGACGATCCTGCGCAATGTGCGGGTTCTCGCGATCGACCAGCGCTTCAAGGACGATAGCAGCGAGCAGGTCGCCATCGGCAAGACGGCGACGCTCGAGCTGAGCTCCCGCCAGGCGGAGGTGATCGCGCTCGCTCAGGCTCAGGGCTCCGTCAGCCTCGCGCTCAGGGGGTTCGCAAGTGCCGATCAGGACACGCCCGACGAGGACGTGGCGAAGTCGGAAGGGTCGGTCGTGCGCGTGGTGCGCTACGGCGCCGAAAGAACGGTTCGCGTGAGGTAGGGGCATGTATCGGGGCCGCATGTATCGAAA
>NZ_JBATUH010000052.1:0-28664 GCF_049671045.1 Parvibaculum sp.
CGGCTACACCATCAAGGGCGTGCAGAAGGTCTTTCGCGAACAGGGCGTGAAGTTCGTGAGCGAAACGGGCAAGGGCACGGTCGATGCCTCGCTTGCCGAGCGCGCGCGCGAGGCCGTGAAGCGCGGCGAGCGGCGGGAGCGCGAAGAGGAAGGCGGCGCCCTGCTCGACGCGGGCGCGCGCCAGGCGCTCGACGCCATTCTCAACGAACTCATCGCGCTCAAGGATGAGGTCGACGAGACGCTGTGGGAGAGCGACGAGGGGGAGAACTGAGCCTCCGCGCCGCGCGCGATCCGCGCAGGACGAAAAAGCCTTTGAAAAAGCGAGATTGAGGCGTTGCCCGTTCGGGAAGTGACGTCTATATTCCGCGCGCCTTCGGAAGGGCTCGGCCTTTCCATACCGGTTCAGTCGGAGCGTAGCGCAGCCCGGTAGCGCACTTGTCTGGGGGACAAGGGGTCGTCGGTTCAAATCCGGCCGCTCCGACCATTTACCTGGCGGCCCGTCGTGGCGACCGATGCCCCCGGCGGGGCGCAGTCGAGCGGCCGCATAATGGCGTCAATGGAGAGTGCCATGCTGACCATCCTTCCCATCCTCATCATGCTCGTCGTCATCGCGGCTCTGAACAAGGCGCAGACCGGCCACTTCTTCTGAGCGTGACGCCGGCGTTCACTCGTCGGGACGCAGCATCCAGATCATGAGGTAGCGGGCCGGGAACGCCCAGGCGACGCCCGCAATCAGATAGTAGAAGAACTGTACCAGACCGTGATCGGGCAGATGGCCGCTGACGGCGATCGTCATGATCAGGAACGAGTAGAGCGTAAGAAAGACCAAAAGCACCACGGTGCCGATGAGCTTGCGAACGCGAATGGGCAGGCGGGGCATCTCGATCTCCGGTCGCTGGGCGTGTGGTGCTCTGATAAGGCATTCCGCTTCGATCGGCAAAGGGGGCGCAGATGGCGGTGAGCGTTCAGACCGGAACTCCGGATCAGGGATTGGGCAGCGCCTCCGATCGGCAGATCGCGGCCCGGCGCCAGATCGCCTGGTGGCTCTTCGGCGTTGCGGGGCTCATTTTCGCGATGGTGATCGTCGGCGGGCTTACTCGGCTCACCGAATCGGGCCTCTCCATCACCGAATGGAAGCCCGTCATGGGCGCGCTGCCGCCGATGAGCGACGCGGCCTGGGCCGACGCCTTCCAGAAATATCAGCAGATCCCGCAATATGAATTCGTCAACAAGGGCATGACGCTCGACGAGTTCAAGACGATCTTCTGGTGGGAGTGGGGCCACAGGCTTCTCGGACGGCTGATCGGCTTTGCATTCCTCCTGCCGTTTCTCTGGTTCATCGCGACGCGCCGCGTCGAGCGCGCGCTCGCGCCGCGGCTCGCCATCATGTTCGTTCTGGGCGGCCTTCAGGGCGCGCTCGGATGGTGGATGGTGAAGAGCGGCCTCACGCATAGGGTCGATGTGAGCCAGTACCGGCTGACCGCGCATCTCGGCCTTGCGACGCTGATCTATGCCTACATGTTCTGGACGGCCCTCGGACTCTGGCGCGATCGCGCGCCTATTGTCGTGAGCACGGGCCTCAGGCGCGCGGCGAACGGCCTTGCGGCGCTCGTCTTTGTGCAGATGCTTCTTGGCGGCTTCGTGGCGGGGCTCAAGGCCGGCTATATCTACAACACCTGGCCGCTCATGGAGGGACGCTTCATCCCTTCAGGTCTTTTCGCGCATGAGCCGTGGTGGATCAATTTCTTCGAGAGCATGCTCACCGTGCAGTTCGATCACCGCATGGTCGCCTATCTCGTCGCCATCCTCGCACTCTGGCACTGGCATGCGGCGCGGCCCTTCCCCGAGGCCCGGCGCAGCGCGACATGGCTTGCCCTCGCCGTCATGGCGCAGATCGGGCTCGGCATCTGGACGCTGCTCTGGGCGGTGCCGATACCGCTCGGCGCGGCGCATCAGGCCGGCGCGCTCATCGTGCTCACGCTTGCGCTCGTTCACGCGCACAGGCTGCGCGAGATCCGCCAGCAGGGCTGACAGCCTCAAGCGCACTGCTCAAAAGATTTGGGCAGCTTCACCGTTTTCAGAAACGATGAAACTGCCCAGGGATCGGCTCGTCTTGCGAGTTGCGGATCAGGCGTTCAGCGCCTGATCGAGATCGGCGATGATGTCTTCGACGTCCTCGAGGCCGACCGAGAGACGCACGACATCGGGGGCCGCGCCCGCCGCGATCTGCTGCTGCTCGGTGAGCTGGCGATGCGTGGTCGATGAGGGGTGAATGATGAGGCTCCGCGTGTCGCCGACATTGGCGAGATGCGAGAAGAGCTTCACGGAATCGACGAGCTTCACGCCCGCTTCATACCCGCCCTTGACGCCGAAAGTGAAGACGGCGCCCGCGCCTTTCGGGGAATATTTCTGCTGAAGGCGGTAGCAGGGGTCGTCTTCGAGACCGGCATAATTGACCCAGGTCACCTTCGGATGGTTCTTGAGGAACTTCGCGACCTTGAGCGCCGAGTCCGAATGACGCTGCATGCGCAGCGGCAGGGTTTCGATGCCGGTCAGGATCTGGAAGGCGTTGAAAGGCGAGATCGACGGTCCCAGATCGCGCAGGCCGAGCACGCGGCAGGCGATCGCAAACGCAATGTTGCCGAAGGTCTCGTGGATCTTGAGGCCGTGATAGGACTCGCAGGGCTCGGAAAGCGTCTTGTACCGGCCGCTCTTCGACCAGTCGAACTTGCCGGCATCGACGATGATGCCGCCCATCGAGTTGCCGTGGCCGCCGAGGAACTTCGTCGCCGAGTGAACGACGATATCGGCGCCATGCTCGATCGGACGGATGAGATAGGGCGAGGCGAAGGTGTTGTCGACGATGAGCGGAATGCCCGCCTCATGCGCGATCGCCGCAATGGCCGCAATGTCGACAATGATGCCGCCCGGATTGGCGATGCTTTCGATGAAGACGGCCTTGGTCTTCGGGCCGATCGCCTTCTTCACATTGGCGGGATCGGTGACATCCGCCCAGTCGACAGTCCAGTCGAACTTCCTGAACGAGTGGCCGAACTGCGTGATGGAGCCGCCATAGAGCTGCCTCGCGGCGACGAAGTGGTCGCCCGGTTCCATCAGCGTGTGGAAGCAGAGGAACTGCGCCGAGTGGCCCGACGCGACGGCGAGCGCCGCCGTGCCGCCTTCGAGGGCCGCGACGCGCTCCTCGAGCACTGCCGTGGTGGGGTTGGTGATGCGTGTGTAGATATTGCCGAAGGCCTGAAGGCCGAACAGCGAAGCCGCATGATCGACATCGTTGAAGACGAAAGATGTCGTCTGGTAAATCGGTGTTGCGCGCGCACCCGTTGTCGGGTCGGGCTTGGCGCCGGCGTGAACTGCAAGCGTATTGAAACCGTAGTCAGCCATGTGGCTCTCCCTTTGATTGCCCGACGGACGAACTCAGAGGCCCAGTCGCGGGATTTCGATCTTCGGACAGCGATCCATCACCACCTTGAGCCCGGCGGCTTCAGCCCTCGCTGCTGCCTCGGCGTTTATCACGCCCAGTTGCATCCAGACAAACTTCGCCCCGACCTCGATCGCCTCGTCGCAGACGGCGCCCGCCGCTTCCGAATTGCGAAAGATATCCACCATGTCGATCCGTTCGGGAACGTCGCGAAGCGTCGCATAAACGCGCTCTCCAAGGAGCGTCTTGCCGGCGAGGCCGGGATTGATCGGGATGACGCGGTACCCCCGGCCCTGCAGGTAGCGCATGACCTCGTTGCTGTCGCGGGCGGGGTTAGCGCTGGCGCCGACCAGCGCAATGACCCTGGTCGAGGTCAGGATCTCGCGCAGCCCGGCGGGGTCGCAGGTCCGTTGGTCCATCCCGTCAGCGGTCCTCCCATTTGGGATCGCGCTTCTCGATGAAGGCGCCGATGCCTTCTTCCGCGTCGCGGGCGAGCATGTTCGTCACCATGACTTCGGCCGCGTAGTCATAGGCATCGGAGAGGCCCTTTTCGAGCTGGTTGTAGAACGCCTCCTTGCCGATCGAAACGGTGAGCGCCGATTTCGCGGCGATCTTCGACGTGAACTCCGCGACCGCCGCATCGAGTTCGCCCGCGGGCACGACGCGATTGACGAGGCCGAATTCGGCCGCGCGATGCGCGTCGATCATCTCGCCAAGGAGCAGCATCTCCATCGCATGCTTGCGCGTGAGGTTCCTCGACAGCGCGACCATGGGGGTCGAGCAGAAAAGGCCGATATTGACGCCGGGCGTCGCAAAGCGCGCATCCTCGGCGGCGACGGCGAGGTCGCAGCTCGCGACGAGCTGGCAGCCCGCCGCAGTCGCGATGCCGTGCACGCGCGCGATGACGGGCTTGGGTAGCCGCACGATCGCCTGCATGAGCGTGCTGCATTGCTGCATGATCTTGCGGAAATAGGCGCGGCCGCGATCGGCGTCACCGCGATGCGCGGTCAGCTCCTTCAGGTCGTGGCCGGCCGAGAAGGCGGGCCCGTTTGCCGCCAGCACCACCACGCGCACGGCGGGATCGGTCGCAATGGCGGCAAGCTCGTCGATCAGCGCCGTCATCAGCGCCTCGGAAAGCGAGTTGCGCTGCGGGCCGCGATTGAGGGTCAGGGTTGCGATGCCGTCGCGGTCCTCGCGGATGAGGACAGGTTCGGCGGGCCGGGAGGCCGGCTGGGACATGGGACGCACTCTCGATCGTTACGGAATGGCCGGATGGCCGCGAGGGAGGATTGCAGGCGATTATGCGGGGTGAGGCAAGAGGGAAGTGCGCAAGGCCTCGGGCGGCAGATTTCGGTTGGCCATGCGAGGGCGCATCTGTATGTGAGACGGCAACGGCCCGGAGAGGCTCACAGCAGGGAGAAGCGGAATGGCTGGCGAAACTCACCCCGTCATGACGGTCGCGGAGCTCGAGCGGTTCATGGATACCGCCTTCCCGCAAATGCATGAGGGCGGCCGGCTCAACGTCATTGAAGAGGTGGGGCCGATGACGGCGCGGCTCCGCCTGCGCTATTCCGACCGGAACCTGAGGCCAGGCGGGACGATTTCAGGCCCGGCCATGATGGCGCTGGCGGATTACGCCATGTATGCCGTGGTGCTCGCCCATATCGGGCCGGTCGCACTCGCGGTGACGACCAATCTCAACATCAATTTCCTGCGGAAGCCCGAGCCGGCGGACATTCTGGCCGAGGCGAAGCTCCTGAAGCTCGGTCAGCGGCTCGCGGTTGGCGACGTCACCATGTGGCAGGAAGGCGGGGAGGGGGCGGTCGCCCATGTGACCTCGACCTATTCGATCCCGCCGCGCCGGCAGGAATAGCGGTATCAAAATACCGCGTATGAAAAGTGCCTGCCAGACGGGCACTTTCTCCCCTTTCCGTTGACAGGCGGGCCGCCTTCCCTTAGAAGCAGCGCCAGTCCGAGGGCCGATTTCCGGCCCTTTTCCAGATTCCGCAGGATTTTTCGCATGAAGACCTATTCCGCGAAGCCCGCCGAGATCGAGAAGAAGTGGATCGTGATCGACGCCGAGAACATCGTCGTCGGTCGTCTCGCGACGTTCATCGCGAACCGGCTGCGTGGCAAGCACAAGCCGACCTACACGCCTCATCTCGATTGTGGTGACCATGTCATCGTCGTGAACGCCGACAAGGTGGTTTTCACCGGCGCGAAGTACGAAGACAAGCGCTACTACCGCCACACGGGCTATCCGGGCGGCATCAAGGAAACGTCGCCCAAGAAGGTTCTCGAAGGCCGTTTCCCCGAGCGCGTGCTCGAACTCGCCGTGAAGCGCATGATTTCGCGCGGTCCGCTTGCCCGCAAGCAGATGGGCAACCTTCACATCTATGGCGGCCCGAGCCATCCGCACGAGGCGCAGCAGCCTGAGAAGATCGATTTCGGTGCGCTCAACCGCAAGAATGTGAGGATCGCATAATGGCGCAAGAGACCCATTCGCTCGAAGATCTGAAGGGCGCCATCGAGGCCGAGGCCGCGGAAGAGCGTCAGCAGAAGCTCGACAAGTTCGGCCGCGCCTATGCGACCGGCAAGCGCAAGGACGCGGTGGCCCGCGTGTGGATCAAGCCGGGCTCCGGCAAGATCACGATCAACGGCCGCGACGTCGCCGTCTATTTCGCGCGCCCCGTGCTTCGCATGCTGCTCAACCAGCCGCTGGTGACCGCGCAGCGCGTCAACCAGTATGACATCACCTGCTCGGTTGCGGGTGGCGGTCTGTCCGGTCAGGCCGGTGCGATCCGTCACGGCATTTCGCGCGCGCTGACCTATTATGAGCCGGCGCTGCGCTCGGTGCTGAAGAAGGACGGCTTCCTCACGCGCGACAGCCGCACCGTCGAACGCAAGAAGTACGGCAAGGCGAAGGCCCGCCGCAGCTTCCAGTTCTCGAAGCGCTGATCGCCCGAGGCGATTACGATCAGGGGCGCTTCGGGTTTTCCGAGGCGCCCTTTTTGTTTATGCGAACCGATACGGAGCGCAGCATGGCCACGAAAATCTTCATCGACGGCGAGGCGGGCACGACCGGCCTTCAGATCCGCTCCAGGCTCGACCAGCGCAAGGATCTCGAATTCATCCGTCTGGGCGACGACGTGCGCAAGGACCCGGCGGCGCGCAAGGCTGCGCTCAACAGCGCCGACATCGTCATCCTCTGCCTGCCGGACGACGCGGCAAAGGAGGCGGCGGGGCTGATCGAGAACCCGGCCGTGCGCGTCATCGACGCATCGAGCGCGCACCGGACCACGCCGGGCTGGGTCTATGGGCTTCCCGAAATGACCGAGCGGCAGCGGCAGGAGATTTCGGGCGCATCGCGCGTCACCAATCCCGGCTGCTACCCGACGGGCGCCGTCTCGCTCATCAGGCCGCTGGTGCGCGGTGGCCTGCTGCCCGCCGACTGGCCGGTGACGGTCAACGCCATTTCCGGCTATTCGGGCGGCGGCAAGCAGATGATCGCCGAGTTCGAGGACGAGACCTCGCCGAACTATACGCATGTGCCTTACCGCATCTATGCGATGGGCCTCGAGCACAAGCATGTCGAGGAAATCCGCGTGCATGGCGAGCTTGCGCACCGGCCGCTCTTTGCGCCGGCCGTCGGCCGCTACGCGCAAGGCATGATCGTCGAAGTGCCGCTCCAGCTCTGGGCGCTGCCGGGCGATGTGACGGTCGCGCAGGTTCACGAGGCGATCGCGGAAGCCTATGCGGGCGAGCGGTTCGTGTCGGTGGCGGCGCCTGAAGAGGCCGCGGCTCTGAAGACGCTCGATCCCGAAGGGCTCAACGGCACCAACAACCTCAAGCTCTTCGTCTTCGGCAATGAGGACAGGAAGCAGGTGCGCCTCGTCGCGCTGCTCGACAATCTGGGCAAGGGCGCCTCGGCGCAGGCCGTGCAGTGCCTCAACATCATGCTCGGCATCGACGAGGGAACCGGCGTCGAACTCGCCTCCTAGAAGCAGGACGCCAGTTCCGGTTTCCGATCCATATGTTCCATAAGGCTGTTTTCTTCTCCTGAATCCGGTATGTTGCCGTGCGGAGAGGAATCATGCCCGGAAAAATCATGGATCTGACCATCCGACAGCGGATGACGTGGGTTGCGCATTTGTTCAAGGCCGTTGCGTATCAATATCATCGTCCGCTTGCGCGGAGTCTGCGGAGCTTGATCCCGCATGATGGAGTGGTCGTTGATGTGGGGGCCCATGCCGGTCAGTTTGCAAAACTGTTTGGCGGCATGGCGCCGGAGGGACGGGTCTATGCGTTCGAGCCGGGCGCTTATGCGCTGTCGATTCTGAAGCATTCAGTTCGCTGGCGCCCTAATGTGACGATCGTTCCCTTCGGCCTGTCCGATGCGGAAGGCACGCAAGTCCTTCAACTGCCCATCAAGGCAAGCGGCAGCTTGAGCTTCGGCTTGGCGCATATTTCCGCCGGCGCCACCCAGCCTGCGAAGTCTCATCAGATCCATCTGACCACGCTGGATGGCTTTGCCGAGAAGGAACGTCTGACGCGGCTTGATTTCGTCAAAGTGGACATCGAAGGGTGGGAGGCGCGCTTCTTGTCCGGCGCGTCGAACATCCTGTCCCGTTTTCGTCCCCCCATTCTGATGGAGGTGCGAGAGGATGCGCTGGCTCGAGCCGGTGCGGAGCCAGGCCAGATCTTCGATTCGATCATGCCGCTCGGATACGCAGTGTTCCGGACCGACGAAAAAGCGGGATACAGCTTCCACTGTGTCGATGGCTATGTGGGTAAGTCCGACTATCTCTTCGTCCCGAACGAGAAGGTGGAGTCATTCCGTAACGGATTGATCGAGGCGGCTTAGGCGTCAGAGCTTCAGCAGGATGACGCCGGCCGCGACGATCGCGGCGGCGACGACGGCGCGCCAGCCCAGTCCTTCCTTTAGGATGAGGCCGGAGATGAGCGCGCCGAAGACGACGCTCGTTTCGCGCAGCGCCGCGACGGGGCCGAGAGGGGCGATCGACATCGCCCAGATGACGAGCCAGTAGGCGACGGTCGAGGCCGCGCCGCCGGCCGCGCCGACGAGCCATGCACGTTGCGGGCGCAGGAGCGAGGGCCCGCGCCGCCACAGCGCGATCAATGTGATCGAGATGCCGTCGAGCGCGAAGAGCCAGATCACATAGGCGCTTGCCGTTTCGGCGGTCCGGCCGCCAAGGCCGTCATTCAGCGTATAGGCGGCGATGAAGGCCGAGGTGCCGAGCGCGTAGAGAACGGCGCGCGGATCGGAGGCGCCGCGAGGCCCGTTCTTCGAGCGCCAGGCGAGGCTGACGATGCCCGCAATGATGAGGAAGATGCCGAAGGTCGAGAGCGCGGGCAGTTCCTCCCCGAGGAAGAAAAAACCCGCCAGCGTCACGATCGCGGGCGCCGTGCCGCGCGCCAGCGGATAGACCTGCCCCATGTCGCCATGCGTATAGGCCTTGATGAGAAAGACCTTGTAGCCGGTATGCAGCACGAGCGAGAGGATGAGGATTTTCCACACCTCCCAGCTCGGCAGAGGCACGAAGGGCAGGAGCGGCAACACCATCAGGCTGCCGCTTCCGGCGACGAACGCCATCATCGACAGCCGGTCTTCGTTCGATTTGATGAGCGCGTTCCAGGCCGCATGGAGCAGCGCGGCGAGAAGAATGAGCAAGGTGATGGAGAGGGACAGGATGGTCTCCCGCGCGCATGTGTCGATTTCGCGACGGAGAGTAGGCGCGCGGGCGGAGAAAGCCTAGGCGGCTTTTGCGACAAGGGGTTTGCTTCGAATGGGGGGAGTGGCTGACGGGCACATCAAGGCTCGCGCCCCTCGTCTTCATGGCGCGGTCAGCGCCGTGCCATGGCGGGCGATACGATGCCGAAATCCATCATTGTGAGGAGCAATTGGACAATTTCGAGGCGATGGCCAGTTCTGTGTCCCGAACGAGATCGTCGAGAATGTCCGCAATGCTGATCTTGCGGATCTTGGGCGGGAGCAGCCCCTTTTCCGCCAGCATCACCACGCCGTGCAGCGAGGTCCAGAATCGGAGTGCAAAGCGCCGGCGCGTGAGATCGTCCAGCGCGGGATCGATTGCTTCGAGAACCAGATCGAAATTCGCGTCGGCTGCCGAATAGAGTTCGCTTCCGACGGGGGCCCGCTCGATGAGACGCGAGGCGTACATCAGGCGATAAAGCTCGACATGGCTGAGGCCGAAATCCAGATAGGCATGGGCGATCCGGGCGAGCCGGGATTTCGACGAACGGCGCGCGACCGTCTTCCGGAACGAGGCGCCGAAGGTGCGGAACGCCTTGGTCGCCACGGCCGCGAGAAGCGCCTCGCGGTCGGCGAAGTGCCGGTAGGGCGCGGCCTGGGACACGCCGAGCGTCTTCGCCAGCGCGCTGAAACTCACGGCTTCCGCCCCGTTGCGCTCGACCTCGCTCATGGCGGTATCGATCAGCGCCTCGCGGAGGTCGCCGTGATGGTAGGCGTTCGGCGCCTTTGCGGCTGGAGAGGAACGGCTCATGTTAAGCCTTATAACATTCCGCTTGACGCGAAGGGAACATGCCGCGAAATGTAATACCATATAACATTGCCCGCGCGGAGCGATGCGGGAGGAAAGGGAAGGCCGGATGAGCCGTCTTTTCGGCGCGGTGCGCCAGAACGGATATGTCGTGCGGGATATCCGCGCTGCCATGGACCATTGGGCCAACGTACTCGGCATCGGCCCATGGTTCTATGTCGAAAGGGTGAAGACAGATTATTTCAGGCATCGCGGCGCGGACTCGGATGTCGAAATGAGCATCGCGCTTGCGAATTCCGGCGACCTTCAGATCGAACTCATCCAGCAAAGGAACGATGCGCCCTCGATGTACAAGGAGTTTCTCGACTCCGGTCGCGAAGGCCTTCAGCACATGGCCTTCTGGACGACGGATTATCAGGGCCTCTATGACCGCGCGCTGTCGCTCGGCTACAGGGTCGGCCATGAGGGCCAGATCGGCGGGGCCCAGGGCCGTTTCGCCTATTTCGATACGGAGCTTCATCCCGGCACCGTGATCGAGCTGTCCGATATCAGCGGCAGCAAGGGACGGTTCTTCGAGCATGTCCGGCAGGCAGCCATAGGCTGGGATGGCAGCGATCCGATTCGCCTGATCAAATGAACGACGAGAAGGACAACATGAACGACCTTGCAGAACGCCGCCTCAAGACGGTACGCGATCACATGGCGCTGGAATGCGTCTGCGACTGGGATGCCGTCATCGCCACTTTCGAGCATCCCCGTTACGAGATGTACGGGCCTGGCACGGTGTTCGACGGCGAAGAGGCCGTGCGCGGCTATTTCAGGGCTTCGCGCACACCCTTTCCCGATCAGGCTAACGAGATCATCGCCATCGCCCATGACGGCGACACGGTCCTGGTCGAGTTCTGGCTGACCGGCACCCATCTCGGGCCGTTGAGGCTTGCGGACCGCGTGGTCGAGCCGACAGGAAAAACATTCCGTGTAAGGATGGCGGCGACGTTCGAATTCCCGTCCGGCGGAGACAGGATCATCTGTGAGCGCCCCTATTTCGATCAGGCGGCCGTGATCCGGGCACTCGGGCTTTCATAGGGTTCGCGCGGGGCATCAGCGAAATACGGATCACTCGGCCGATTTCACCTTCACATACGAACCCGGCGCCTCTTCGAGAACCTTGAGGTCGCGGTCGCCGGGCTTGCGCGCCGGGACGTGGGGTCCCGAGTGAGGCTTCACCCAGGCCTCCCAGTCCGGCCACCAGGAGCCGGGATGCTCCGCCGCCCCGGCGAGCCACTCGTCGCCCGTCAGGGGCCGCTCGTCGCTCGTCCAGTACTGATATTTGCGCGCGGCGGGCGGATTGATGACGCCCGCGATATGGCCCGAGCCGGCGATGATGAACTTCACCGGACCGCCGAAGAGCCGCGTTGCCTTGTAAACAGAATTATAGGGCGCGATGTGGTCCTCGCGGCTCGACTGGAGATAGATCGGCACCTTGACCTTGCGGAGGTCGAGCTTCACGCCGCCAAGTTCCATCCTGCCTTCGGCGAGGTGGTTCCTGAGATAGCATTCGCGCAGATAGAAGAGGTGCATCTTGGCGGGCATGCGCGTCGCGTCGGCGTTCCAGTAGAGGAGGTCGAAGGGCACGGGCTCGCGGCCGAGCAGGTAATTGTTGACGACGTAGGACCAGATGAGTTCGTTCGAGCGCAGCATGTTGAAGGTCTGCGCCATGGCAGAGCCTTCGAGAACGCCGCCCGTCGCTTCCATCTGCCGTTCGAGGCCGGAAATCTGTTCCTCGTCGATGAAGACCTGAAGATCGCCCGCCTCGGTGAAGTCGACCTGCGTCGCGAAGAAGGTCGCCGACTTGATGCGGCCATCGCCCTTGGCCGCCATATGCGCGAGGCTCGATGCGAGCAGCGTTCCGCCGATGCAATAGCCGATGGCGTTGACTTCCCTCTCGCCCGTCGCCTTTTCGACCGCGTCGAGCGCGGCATAGGCGCCCTCGAACATGTAATCCTCGAAGCTCTTCATGGCGAGGCGCGCATCGGGGTTGACCCAGCTCACCACGAAGACTGTGAAGCCCTGTGCCGTCGCCCATTTGACGAAGGATTTTTCCGGCGTGAGGTCGAGAATGTAATATTTGTTGATCCAGGGCGGGAAGATGAGCAGCGGCCGCTCATGGACCTTTTCCGTCGTCGGCTCGTATTGCAGAAGCTGGATGAGATCATTCTGATAGACGACCTTGCCCGGCGTCAGCGCGATGTTGCGGCCGACCTCGAAGGCTTTCATGTCGGTCTGCTGGATTTGCAGGCGGCCATTGCCGCGCTCCACGTCTTCCAGAAGATGCTGCATGCCGAGCACGAGATTTTCGCCATTGGTGGCAAGCGTCGTGCGGAGCACTTCCGGATTGGTGAGCAGGAAATTCGAGGGGGAGAAGGCGTTGGCGAACTGGCGGACGTAGAATTCAGCCTTCTTGCGCGTGTGTTCGTCGATGCCGTCCGTCTGCTGAACCTGCGAGGTGAGCCACTGGCTCGCCAGCAGATAGGACTGTTTCATCAGATCAAAGACGATATTGCTCTGCCATTCGGGGTCCTTGAAGCGCTTGTCCCCGCGCGAGGGCTCGATGACGGGCGCGGCCTCCATGCCCATGAGGCGGCGCGTCGCCGATTGCATGAGGCCGACATAGCCGTTCCACAGCTGCGCCTGCGCTTCGAGCAGCCGGAGCGGGTTGCGCACATATTGCGCGGTCACGTCGAGCATGGTCTTGCCGATGCGGCGAAGGTCGAGAAGCGCGGTGTCGACCGCCTCCCTGCCATCATTGTCTGCCATCAACCGGGCGGCCTTCTGGCCGAGCGTCGCCGCCTGAATGAAATTGAGGGCGAGGGCGGCGATGTCGGGCGTTGGAAAAGCGGGGGCCTTCACCTCGGCGGCGCCGGGCGCGGCACCGCCCTTGTCTTCAGGCTGTTTCGGGGCGGCCTGTTTCGGGGCAGCCTGCTTCTTCCCGCGGCTCGACTTCCGGCTCATGGGGCGATCTTCGCTGAGGGTCACGACATTTCCTTGACAGCGGTTCCCCGCGGGCCGCCGAAGGTCGGGCTCCGGCGGACGCGACAAACGGTTTTTTGTTTCGCCCATATATTATACGCTCGGCAGCGCCTGCCGGTAAGCATGCGCGACATTACGCGCGGAGCCGCCCGGCAGGGAGCCGGAACGGCAAGGGTAGGGAGCGATAGACGATGTCCATTCATGGATCGGGCGACAGGTTCGGAGACGGCTCGATGAGCCGCATTCTCGCCAGGGCCGGGGCGACAGCCCTTCTGATCGCAGGACTGGCCGGCTGTTCGGCGGTGCCCGACTGGGCAAAGCCGGGCGATGTGTTTGGCGACGGGCAGGCGGCCGAATCGCCCTCCGGCGCCGGAGGCTTCCCGGCGCTCGCGAACGTGCCGAACGCAAAGCCGGCAACGACCTCGCCCGCCCAGCAAAAGGACATCGCCAACGGGCTCGCGGCCGACCGGGCAGCCGCCAGACATTCCGACGAGGTGCTGCGCGGGGGGACGGAGCCGCCGGCGCCCACACCGCAGCTCACGCCGCCCACCCCCGTCGAGCCGCTCAAGGACGTGCCGCCGGAGGCCCTTCCCAAGAAGTCCTCGAACGAGCAGCGGGTGCTTCCCATGCCGGGGCCGGGCGGCCATGCCTCGCTTGCCGCCGCCCGAGGCGTGAAGACCGCGCAGGCCGACACCGCCAGGAGCGACGCCGCGCCCGCCGAGGCCAAGCCCGCGGCCGATGCCGAGCAGCCGGTCAACGCCGCCCCGACCACCCCGGTCGAGGTGAAGCCCTCAACGGCAGCCAGCAAGGCCAATCTCTGAGCCGACTGTGTTTGTCCGCCGGGGAATAAATATCTCTCCGGCCGCTGATTCCGCCATAATCCCGCCTTGGGAAACGGGCCAGATGGCTGTCCCTCGCTTGCTGGGGAAACCGCCCTCGAATCCGGGCATTAGGCGTGGCTCGGCCTGGGCTTTGGCGTTATAAGGGCGCCCGAGCATCACTTCCCACAATCGGGCCGCAAACGGGCCCCAAAAGGGTTCGAACGAGAATCGGAAAGCCTCCCTCCGATGGAAACGGGAGGCCGGTTTTAGGATCTGGTCATGAGCGAAGAGTTCCATCGCATCAAGCGCTTGCCGCCATATGTCTTCGAGAGCGTCAACAAGCTCAAGGCCAAGGCCCGCGCCGAGGGCAAGGACATCATCGACTTCGGCATGGGCAATCCCGACATGCCGACGCCGCCCCATATCGTTGAAAAGCTCATCGAGGTGGTGCGCGATCCGAAGACGCATCGCTATTCCTCCTCGCGCGGCATTCCGGGGCTCAGGCGCGCACAGGCCGCCTATTACGAGCGGCGCTTCGGCGTGACCCTCAATCCGGAAACCGAAGTCATCGCGACGCTCGGCTCGAAGGAAGGGCTCGCGAACCTCGCCCAGGCGATCACCGCGCCCGGCGACGTCATTCTCTGCCCGAACCCGAGCTATCCGATCCACGCTTTCGGCTTCATCATCTCGGGCGCGGTCATCCGCTCCGTTCCCTTCGAGAGCGAGTCCGGCTTCTTCGACATGCTCGAGCGCGGCGTGAGGCACAGCGTGCCGAAGCCCACGGCGCTCGTCGTTTCCTATCCGTCGAACCCGACCGCGCAGGTCGCCGATCTCGACTTCTACCGCGAGGTCATCGCCTTCGCGGCCAAGCACGACATCTATGTGATCTCGGATCTCGCCTATTCGGAAATCTATTTCGACGGAAATCCGCCGCCCTCGATCCTGCAGGTGCCGGGCGCGAAGGAGCGCACGGTCGAGTTCACCTCGCTCTCCAAGACCTTCGCCATGCCCGGCTGGCGCATGGGCTTTGCCGTCGGCAACGAGCGCCTCATCAACGCGCTCGGCCGCGTGAAGTCCTATCTCGACTATGGCGCCTTCACGCCGATCCAGGTCGCGGCAACGGCCGCGCTCAACGGGCCGCAGGATTGCGTGGAGGAAATCCGCCAGACCTACAAGCACCGCCGCGACGTGCTCGTCGAAAGCATGTCTCGCGCGGGATGGAACATTCCGAGCCCGCCGGCCAGCATGTTCGCCTGGTCGCCCATCCCGGAGAAGTTCCGGCATATCGGCTCGCTCGGTTTTGCGACGCTACTTCTGGAACAGGCTGACGTCGCCGTCGCGCCAGGCATCGGCTTCGGCGAATATGGCGACGGCCATGTCCGCATCGGCCTTGTCGAGAACGAGCAGCGCATCCGCCAGGCGGCGCGCAACGTGAAGCGCATGATGCAGAACGCCGACCAGATTCTTGCCGAATATGAGGAACGGGTGGGTATCAAGGGCAATGTTGTTCCTCATCCAAGCACGAGGGCGGGGCGGACGTGACGAAACCACTTCGGATAGGTGTGGCGGGCCTCGGCACCGTCGGGGTCGGCGTGGTCAAGATTCTGGCCGCGCGCAGGGATTTTCTCGCCGCCGCGGCCGGCCGCTCGATCGACCTCGTGGCGGTGAGCGCGCGCGACCCGAAAAAGGATCGCGGCGTCGATCTGTCGAACGTCCGCTGGGAAAACGATGCGCGGAAGATCGCCAGCGCTGACGACATCGACGTGGTTGTCGAACTGATCGGCGGCGCGGAAGGCGTGGCGCGCGAGGTAGTCGAAACGGCGCTCGCCAATGGCAAGCATGTCGTCACCGCCAACAAGGCGCTGATCGCCAATCACGGGATCGCGCTTGCACGGCGCGCCGAGCAGCACGGCGTAGCGCTCAATTACGAGGCGGCGGTCGCCGGCGGCATCCCGATCATCAAGGCGCTGCGCGAAGGGCTGGCCGCCAACGAGATCACCAGCGTCATCGGCATTCTCAACGGCACCTGCAACTACATCCTCACCGAGATGGAGGCGACGGGCCGCGACTTCGGCGAGGTGCTGAAGGATGCGCAGGCGCTGGGCTATGCCGAGGCCGATCCGTCCTTCGATGTCGGCGGCATCGATGCCGCGCATAAGCTCGCGATCCTTGCGAGCCTCGCCTTCGGCCGCGAGGTCGATTTCGACAACGTTCATGTCGAGGGCATCGAGAAGATCACCGCCACGGATATCAGGTTCGCGCGGGAGTTCGGCTACAAGATCAAGCTGCTCGCCATCGCGACAAAGACGGCGGACGGGATCGAGCAGCGCGTCCACCCGGCGCTGGTGCCGGATGGCTCGCCGCTTGCGGCCGTCTCGGGCGTCTTCAACGCCGTCGCGGTGCGCGGCGATCGCGTCGGGCTCCTGATCCTTGAAGGCCGCGGCGCTGGCGAAGGGCCGACGGCATCGGCCGTGCTCTCCGATCTCGTGGACATCGCGCGCGGCCTCGTCATGCCGCCCTTCATCGTTCCGACGAGCCATCTGAAGAAGCCGGAAAAGGTCGGGATCGACCGGGTGCAGGGCGCCTATTATCTGCGCTTCCTCGCTGTCGATCGCGCGGGCAGCATGGCCGACATCACGCGCGCGCTCGCCGAAGCCTCCGTTTCGATCGAGCGCATCGTGCAGCGCGGCGAGCGCAAGGAAGGCGATACCGGGCGCATGCCCGTCGTCTTCGTGACGCACAAGACGGATGAGAGTTCGATGCGCCAGGCGCTGGCGCATCTGGAAAAACATCAGGAAGTGGCGGGAACCCCGCTCGTGATCCGTATCGAAGAAGGCGAATCACGCTAAGCAATTTCAAAAGAGCCGATGAAGGATAGGGCGATGACTGTCAAAAAGGGCCTGAGCAGGATGCTGACGCTTGAGGTGACGCGGGTCACCGAACGGGCGGCGGTGCTTTCATCCCTGCTGGCGGGGCGAGGAGACGAGAAGGCGGCCGACCAGGCTGCCGTGGATGCCATGCGCAAGGAACTCAACCGCCTCGACATCGATGGCACCATCGTCATCGGCGAGGGCGAGCGCGACGAAGCGCCGATGCTCTATATCGGCGAGAAGGTCGGCACCGGAAACGGCCCCAAGGTGGACATCGCGCTCGATCCGCTCGAGGGCACGACGCTCTGCGCCAAGTCCATGCCGAACTCGCTTGCCGTGCTCGCCATGGCGGAAGGCGGAAGCCTGCTGCATGCGCCCGACACCTATATGGACAAGATCGCCATTGGCGGCGGCTATCCCGACCACCTCGTCGATCTCGATGCGCCGCCCGCCGAAAACATCCGCGAGCTTGCCAAGGCGAAGAAGGTCGATGTCTCGCAGATCACCGCGTGCATCCTCGACCGTCCGCGCCATGCCGAGCTGATCGCCGCCGTGCGCGCGACGGGTGCGCGCGTGACGCTCATCACCGATGGCGACATTGCGGGCGTCATCAACACAACCGATCCCGCCACCCATATCGACATCTATATGGGCGTTGGCGGCGCGCCGGAGGGCGTGCTCGCGGCTGCGGCGCTGCGCTGCATCGGCGGCCAGATGCAGGGCCGCCTCGTGACGTCGAGCGAGGAGCAGAAGGCGCGGGCCGCAAAAATGGGCATCAAGGACTTCAACAAGAAGTTCAGCATGGAGGAGATGGCGTCGGGCGACGTGATCTTCGCCGCGACGGGCGTCACCGATGGCAGCATGCTCGAAGGCATCCGCTATGTGCGCGGCGGCATCACCACGCATTCGGTCGTGATGCGCTCTTCGTCCGGCACGGTGCGCTGGGTCAAGGCGTTCCATCCCTCGATGGAGAAGTTCAAGTAAGGCGGGGCTGATTTCCGTCCTTCCGTCAGGCGGCGGCAGATCGCCGAAATGAGAGGCGGCAGAATTGAACGCAGGCGCCAGACCCTTTCTCGGTGTGGAGCGATCGGCGACGGGCCGCGCCTGGGTGAGCCGCCTCGCCGACGACCGCATGGCGCTCGCCATCTCGCAGCGCGAGGGCCTGCCGGAAATCGTGGCCCGCGTGCTTGCGGGGCGCGGCGTGACGCCCGAGGAATGCGCGGCCTATCTCGCGCCGAGCCTCAGGACGCTCTTGCCCGATCCCTCCACGCTCACCGATATGGACAGGGCGGCGGGCCGCATTGCCGATGCGATCATGAGCGGCGAGCGCGTTGCCGTGTTCGGCGACTATGACGTGGACGGCGCCACGTCGAGCGCGCTCCTAAAGCGCTATTTCAAGGCGATCGGCCGCGACATACGCATCTATATTCCCGACCGTCTCCGCGAAGGCTACGGGCCCAATGCGCCCGCGCTGCTGCGCCTGAAGGAAGAAGGCATTGGCCTCGTCATCACCGTCGATTGCGGGACGATGGCGCATCGCGCGCTTGGCCTTGCCGCCGATGCGGGGCTCGAGATCGTCGTCGTCGATCATCATCAGGCCGAGCCCGCGCTGCCGCCCGCCTTTGCGCTCGTCAATCCCAACCGGCTCGACGACACGAGCGGGCAGGGAACGCTCGCGGCGGTGGGCGTCGTCTTCCTCCTTCTCGTCGCGATCAATCGCAGGCTGCGCGAGGGCGGCTGGTTCGCAACGCATGACGAGCCCGATCTCCTCGGCTTTCTCGATCTCGTGGCGCTCGGCACGGTTTGCGACGTGGTGCCGCTCGTCGGCCTCAATCGCGCCTTCGTCGCGCAGGGCATTCGCGTTCTCGCGCGGCGGGGCAATGTCGGCCTCAAGGCGCTCGCCGATGTGGCGCGGCTCGACGGCATGCCGGGCACCTATCATCTGGGCTTCCTGCTCGGGCCGCGCGTCAATGCGGGCGGGCGCGTGGGTCGCTCTGATCTCGGCGCGCGACTGCTGACGACCGAGAGCGCGGACGAGGCCGCGGATATCGCGATGGAGCTCGACGTGCTCAACAAGGAGCGGCAGGCGATCGAGGCGCAGGTGCTGGAAGAGGCGCTGGCGCAGGTCGATGTGGCGCTCGGCGCCTCGCGACGCAATTCCCTGCCTTCGCTCATCGTGGCTGCCGCGCGGGGCTGGCATCCGGGCGTCATCGGCATCGTGGCGAGCCGCATCAAGGATCGCTACGAGCGGCCTTCCATCGTCATTGCCTTCGACGAAAAGGGCGAAGGCAAGGGCTCGGGCCGCTCCATTCAGGGCGTCGATCTCGGGCGCGCCGTGACCGCGGGGCTCGAAGCGGGGCTGCTCGTCAATGGGGGCGGGCACGCCATGGCGGCGGGGCTCACCCTTCGCGAGGAGAGGCTCGACGCGCTTACCGCGTTTCTCGATGCGAGGCTCTCGGAACAGGTGGCGGCTGCGTCCGAATCACGCGCGCTGAGGCTTGATGGCGCGTTGAGCGCGCGGGGCGCGAGCCGCGAGCTTTTCGACCTTCTCGAACAGGCGGGACCTTATGGCGCAGGCAATCCCGAGCCGCGATTTGCCGTCCCCGCGATGCGCGTTGCGCATGCCGATATTGTGGGGCAGGGACATGTGCGCTGCATCCTGACCGGGGAGGACGGCGCGCGGCTCAAGGGCATTGCCTTCAGGGCATCGGAAACGCCGCTGGGCCGCATTCTCACCGACCGGGGAGCCGGCCTGATCCACGTCGCCGGTCGGCTCAAGGCGGATGACTGGCGCGGTCGGAGGGATGTCCAGTTCACCATCGAGGATGCCGTGCCGACGCGGGATGCGACACCCTGAACTCTTTTGTCTGCAAGGACTTGTCAGGAGGCGCGCCTGCCCTTATAAGCCCGGCTGCGGACCCGTTTGGGATCTCGCGCGGGCCGCAAGGCTCGAAACGCAGCGTGCGCCCTTCGTCTATCGGTTAGGACGCCAGATTTTCATTCTGGAAAGAGGGGTTCGATTCCCCTAGGGCGTACCACTGCTTTCAATGGCTTAGCGCGTTCAACGCCAATCCGTTCGACAGCCGTTCAAGTTTTTTCTGGCGATGCGTTCAACTTCGCTCGCTTTTGTTCCGTTGCAGGTTCTCGTCGATCGCGTCGATGGCTCCGAGCGCCTGCTGCGCGCCGGGCCGGTCGCGCCCCGGCTTCAGCCGGCGTGCTGCGCAGCGCCGTCAAATGACTGGCACGCTCATCGCCCTTCTCGGCTGGCGATGCATGAGCAGTGCTTGAGCTGAAACAAACAGAGAAGCGGTAACGAAAGGGCGCGCCCGGCAAACAGGACCGGGCTCTACGCCACCGCCTTGACGGCGGACGGCGCCGAAACCAGGCAACGGGTTTCGGCGCTGTGGACCATCCTTCGTGCGACGACAATGACGAGCTGGGTAAAGCCAGATGTCAGCAGCGCAGTCGCCAGAATTCAGACAATCATCGTCGACGGTAAACTTGCGTGAGGACCGGCGTTCAAGAATGTTTCGCCTTTCCCGCCAGTTACAATTCGTACCTCAGATTGACAGTTTCGGCATATGCACTGCCACTCGAGGAGAATTCGCCGTCGAACCTGCCGCCCAGCGACAACCCGCTTGTCAACTTGACCTCCGCGCCAGCCGAGAGCAGAGCGCCGTCGCTGGCGCGCTTGGCACCGTCAATCGTAAAGCTTGCGCCAGGCAACGTCTGAAACCCTGCTGAAATCCGGCGATCATTGTTGAAGTCATGCACCCAGGCAGCGCGCCCCTGCAGGATCAGCGATCCGGCATCAGCCAGGGCGAATGCCCTGTCCAGCCCCGTGCCGATTTCGGTGCGCATCGTGCTTGTTGTTTCCGCGGCATAGTCGAGCGCGAACGTCGCCGATCCGGACTTGGCATACTCGCTATAGGACGGCGTGTGGAAAGCCTGCGCCTGAACCGCGGCATAAGGCGTAAGGACCAACCATGGCGTGTCGAGCCGATAGCCGCCCTCAACCCTTGCGCCGACCGCATCGACGTCGAAGTCGGCCGCCAACTGGTCAGTGCCAGCAATCGTCACTGTGCGGTCGGTGCTGGAGTCGTGGAAGGCGTAGGCGAGCGCGCCTGCCAGGTAAGCCGGTCCCATGCGCGTCTTTCCGTACACGCCGGCCTGCAATATATTGCTGTCGCCGCCGCCAAGACCATTGTCGAGGCTCCACGACGTCGAGCCGCCCGACAAGGCAAATCCGGCCAGCGTATCCGGGGTTATGGTGTAGTCGACACCAACCGCGATGCCGCGAACATCGTCGCTGACGGCGTTTGAACCGACGGCGGTATCACCATCAACATCTGCCTGACCCCCATAGACCGAACCCCAGAACGCGTAATTCGGTTTCTGCTGTCCGAACTGGTGGTCGGAGCTTGTCGAACCGGATTCGGCAAAGGCAGTGGCAATGGCAGGCAACTCGTCTGGCTGCGTGAAAGCGAGTGGCGCCGTTGCGCCACGTTGCTCGCCGGTATTCCCGAGCATCAGGCCAAGGAACGTGTTCATCGCATTGAACGGCGCTTGCGTCGCATCGGCGGCCGTTTCGCCTGAAAGCTGCGTCAGCCCGTTTGCGAGTTCCTCCTGCGGCAGGCCGAGAAGCGTCGCGAAGTCAGGGCCAATGCCGCCGCCACTGTTAAAGGCGTTGTCGATGACCGTGCCCACCGCCCGCTGGTTGCGGTTCAGTCCGCTCGTTTCGGCAATGGCGGCAGTCAGATCGATGCTGACATCGGTCGCGCTATAGGCAAGGCTGGCCTTCAAAGCCGGCGCGTCGACGACATTGAGCGCACTGAATTTGGTGCCGCCAAGCCCGCCTGAGGCCGACAGGAGCACGTAGCTCTTGCGCAGGTAGGAACCCGAAGCAAAGTTTGCCTGCACCGTGCCGGCAAGTGCTGCCGTGCCGGTCACGACCGTTTTGTCACTGGCGGACGGCGTCAAATCGACTGCGTATGTACTCCCCGCCTGAAAGGCCAAATTTCCCGCAACCGAAAGCGTGCCGAGCGAAGCGTTGCCAGCCGCAAGGACACCTCCAGATTCGACGCTGGTGGACGAGAGGGTGCCAACACCGCCGAGAGTGCCGCCGCTTTTGACCGACACGCCGCTCGACGTGGCGATGCTGCCATCCACCAGGAGCACACCGTCCGACACCTCGGTCGTGCCCGTGTAGGTGTTTGTGGCCGAAAGGGTCAACGTGCCAGCACCGACTTTGGCGAGCGAGCCGCCGAGAGCCGGCGTCAGGCAGGCGGCCCCTGAGCCGCAATCGCTTATCACGCCGGCAAAGGCGGTCGAGAGGCCATTGCCTCCCACGGCAAGCTGGTTTTCCCCCAGATAGATATTTCCACTTCCTGCTGTCGAGCCTATGGACAAGATGTGATCGGAGTTGGATCCGGCACTGGCAGAGAAATCGATCACCGCACTCGCGCCGTTGGTGATCGCGGCGTACCCGCCGGTAGAAAAATTGAAAAACGTCACGGAGCCATTGTTCTCGATGGTGGCATTGCCGGCGGTGCTGCGCCGACTGAATTCGAGAACATTGTTGTTGGTGATCGTGGCGTCGCCGGCGCTGGTGTTACTGCTGGAGAAGGACTGAAGAGGGTCGGAAAAGGTGACTGTGCCGTCGTTGACGATCGTGGCGCTGCCGGCGTTCGAGCTGTCCACGAAGTAAATTGTCCCATCGGCAGCATTATTGATCGAGGCATTGCCGGCCGTGGTCGTATCGTAGAAACCCAGCCAATTGTGGTTGGTGATCGTAGCGTTGCCGGCAGTGCTCGAGCTGGAAAAATTCAGGAACACGCCCGGATTGTTGACGATCGTGGCATTCCCGGCGGAACTCGTGTCGCGAAAATCCAAACCGCTGAGATTGGATATGAATGCAGTACCAGCGGAACTGCTGTTCAGGAAGTACAGCCCAAGGCCGTTGATGAACGTCTGCTGATTGGAGGAGTTGTTGACAATTCCCGCGCCCGTAAACGTCAACAATGCAACGTTGGTGACGCCTATCTTGAACGTATAAGCCTGAGCGCTGGCATCGAAAACCATCGCGTCGACGGAGGTCGGGACCAGTGCAGAATTCACAACTGGTGAGGGTGGCAGCGTGATAGTGGAGGCGCCGGTGGCGGAAAAAGTCGCCGTGCCATCCGGAAGGACGCCACCACTCCAGTTTAAAGGATCGCCCCACTGGCCGGAAACGCCGCCGCTCCATGTCGCATCGGCTGCTCTTGCCCCCTGGACCGAAAGGCCGATCGCGGCCAGACCAATCACAAAGCCTGCAACCGGATTCGACAACGCCCCGCGCCGCTTCTCGCACACGCGTCCGACAACCATCGATTGCTCGATGGCCGACTTCCCCCGAAAATGAGTCATCTGCCCCTACGTCCCAATAAGCTGATTCGATCGTGGCCGTCTCAATTCGCGCAACGACAGACGCTCCGGGCATACAGTCGATGGGGCCAGGGCGCCAACCTAGCAGCCGCTATTGGGCATCGAAAGGCGCTCACGCAAAGTTGATCCGGGTCAAATCACTCCGTCGGCGTCGTAAGCGGCAGAGCGGGGAGAGGTGCAACGATCCGGGTTCTCTTCAATTGAGCGCTCGGAATAGTACGCATACAAATTAATTTGCCGGCTCAGCGCCGACCCGCTCGAGATAGGCCGGATCGTCGCGCATGGCCATCGCGCGCCTGACGAAATCTTCGTCAAGCCTCAGGCCGGCCGAATGAATTGGTTGGCTGGTTTGTCATGGTGCAACTCGTTTCGTTCAAGCTGCACCCTTTATGAAGATACTTATGAAGATACTGGCGCCGCCGATCGCGGCTCCTTCTTTCTCGGCATGCGCGGCGCAATATCCCGTGCGGTTCCCGCCAGGATTTTCAGTAATAGCTTTCGATGCGCTCGCTGCCGCCCACGATATAGGGGTGGCCGGAAGCGTCGTAGCACTGCATCGCACTCCAATGCGCCATGCGGCCATCGGCCGTGGGGCCATCGCGCACGACCTTCTGGCACGGATGGCCCGGAGGCGGCGGGTCGCCATCGAAGGGACCCGGTCCGACGAAGAGCGGTGTGGTGATCGCGGGGCCGGTGGAGAGTGCCTCGCCGACCGTGAGGCCACCCCCCGCGCTGGCGAGGGAGGCCGACAGCAGGGCGGCGCCTCCGACAAGGCCCGCCGCGAGATATGTCCATGTCCTGCGCATGGCAAAATCCTACACCCGGCGGCTCACCAATGGCCAGTGTTGGGCATCGACGCCCAGGGCTCCTTGACGGGAAGGGCGGGGCCCTTTTGCAGAAGCTCGATCGAGACGTTGTCGGGCGAGCGGACGAAGGCCATGCGGCCGTCGCGGGGCGGCCTGTTTATGGTAACGCCCGCCTTCATCAGCTTTTCGCACAGGCCGTATATGTCATCGACCTCATAGGCGAGGTGGCCGAAATTCCGGCCTTCGCCAAGCGTCTCGGGATCCCAGTTATGGGTGAGTTCGATCTGGGCTTCCCTTTGCCCGGGCGCGGCGAGGAAGACCAGCGTGAAGCGGCCCTGCTCGTTGTCGTAGCGGCCGAGTTCCTCAAGCCCCAGATGCTTGCAATAGAACTCGAGTGACTTGTCGAGGTCGAGAACGCGAACCATTGTATGAAGGTATTTCATCGGCCGGATTCCGTGGTCGTTGTTTGATTTCAATGCGTTTGTCCGCATAATTCCGCATATGGGCCATGAGGTCAAAAAACCAATGGCCAATGCCGACGCCCGCTTCCGGCCTTGCGCCTGTTCCTGAAGGCGGGATTTCATCGGCATCACTTTCTTCGCATTGGCATTTCGGGAGGTGAGCCATTCGCAACGAGCTGAAGCAGATGATCGACGCGGCGCGGCGCGTCGTCGTGTTCACGGGCGCGGGCATCAGCACCGAGTCCGGGATTCCCGATTTTCGCAGTCCCGGCGGGCTCTGGACGAAGATGGCGCCGATCGACTTCGGCGATTTCATCCGCTCGGCCGAAATCAGGCGCGAGGCCTGGCGGCGCAAATTCGAGATCGACAAGACCATCGCGCGCGCGGAACCCAACAAGGGGCACATGGCGATCGCGCGGCTCGTCGATATCGGCAAGGTCAGCCATGTCATCACGCAGAACATCGACAATCTGCATCAGTTGTCCGGCGTGCCCGCGGAAAAGATCATCGAGCTGCACGGAAACGGCACCTATGCGAAATGCCTCGATTGCGGTCTCCGCTACGAACTCGAGGAAGTGCGCGTGATTTTCGAGGCAAACGGCGAGGCGCCGAACTGCCGCGCCTGCGGCGGCATCGTCAAATCGGCGACCATATCCTTCGGCCAGGCCATGCCGGAGGAGGAGATGCGCCGCGCGGAAGAGGCAACGCTTGCCTGCGATGTGTTTCTTGCGATCGGCTCGTCGCTTCAGGTCTATCCGGCGGCGGGTTTTCCCATCATCGCAAAGCGCAACGGCGCGACGCTCGTGATCCTCAATCGTGATCCGACCGAACTCGACGCCATTGCCGATCTCGTCATTCATGACGAGATCGGGCCGACGCTCGCGCCCGTCGCCATGCTGAACTGACGGGTACGGACGGATCATCCAATATTCCGGACAAGGGGGAGACGCGCATGAGCCGCGCAGAGGGCAGGACGCCGTGGTGGCAGGGAGCTGTTGTCTATCAGATCTATCCGCGCAGCTTTCTCGATACGAATGGCGATGGCGTCGGCGATCTCAAGGGCATCGAGCGCAAGCTCGACTATGTCGCCTCGCTCGGCGCCGACGCGATCTGGCTCTCGCCCATCTATCCCTCGCCCAATCGCGATTTCGGCTATGACGTCTCCGACTATTGCGCCATCGCGCCTGAAATGGGGACGATGGAGGATTTCGACCGACTGGTGAAAGAGGTTCATGCACGCGGCATGAAGCTCATCCTCGATCAGGTGCTGAGCCATACGTCCGACCAGCATCCATGGTTTCAGGAGAGCCTGCTAAGTCGCGATAATCCGAAGGCGGACTGGTATGTGTGGGCGGAGGCGCGCGAGGACGGCACGCCGCCCAACAACTGGCTCGCCGCCTTTGGCGGAGCTGCGTGGTCGTGGCATCCGCTGCGGCGGCAATACTATTTTCACAAGTTTCTCAAGAGCCAGCCCAAGCTCAACTTCCACAATCCCGATGTGGTCGATGCCTGCATGAACGTGCTGCGCTTCTGGCTCGATCGCGGGGTCGATGGTTTCCGCCTCGACGTGGCGAATTCCTATGTGCATGACGAGCATCTTGGTGACAATCCGCCGGTGCCCATGGCCGAGCGGACTTTCGCGAACTGGTCGCACGCGCCGCGCCTTCAACGCCACATTCATGATGCGAACACACCTGAAAACGAATGGGCGATGCGGCGTGTACGGAAGGTTATGGACGGGTACAAGGATCGGCTGGCCTTCGGCGAATTCTCGGAGGAGCCTTCCATGTTCGGCATCTATGCCGGCGGGATGGACCGGCTTCACACCGGCTATACGTTCGACTTCATCGAGGACAGGTCGTTCAAGCCCAAAGTGTTCCGCACTTACTACGACGAGCTTCTGATGCCGCTCGAGCATCTCTGGCCGTGCGTCACATTCTCCAATCACGATGTGGTGCGGCCGGTGACGCGCTGGGGCGGCGGGCGGGGCGACGACGCGCTGGCGAAGCTCGGGCTGCTGCTCCTCCTGACGCTCAAGGGCACGGTGCTCATGTATCAGGGCGAGGAACTGGGGCTGCCGGAGGCGGACCTCGAACGGAAGTGGATCAAGGACCCGGTCGGCGATCTCTATTTCCCCTTCGGCAAGGGGCGGGATGGTTGCCGCACGCCGATGCCATGGGAGAGCGTGGCGCATGAAGCGGGCTTCACGAGCGGTGCGCCGTGGCTTCCGGTTCCGGATTATCATTGCTCGCGCGCGGTGGATGCCCAGGAGCGCAGCGAGACCTCCGTTCTCGTTTTCGCGCGCCGCCTCATCCATTTTCGCAAGCAGCAGCCTGCGCTCGTCACCGGCGACATACGCTTCGTCGAGGCGGCGGGCGATGCGATCCTCGCCTTCGAGCGCATGTCAGAGGGGCAGAGGCTTCTCTGCGTCTTCAATCTCGGACGCAATGAGGCGGGATATGAATTGCCGGCGAATGCGGGCGAGACGCTGATCTCCACGGGTGAAGTCGAGCTCGGCAAGAACGCGCTGAAGCTCGGCGCGCGGGCAGGCGCGGTCTTGCCGCTCTGACGCCCTGCCGCGCGGCCGCTATGCACCGCGGCGCCGTGCCATTTCCTCCGGCGTGTCGATGTCGGTCAGCGTGGCGGCGTCCGGCATCGGCACCTCGCAGACGGCGTCCTCATGCTCGCCGATGAGATGTTTGGCGCCGACATCGCCCTTGAGGTCCTGCATTTCGGCGAGGTAGCGCGCGCCCCAGAGAACCGGGTTCCCGCGCTTGCCCGAAAAGGTCGGTACACAGATGGTCCGGCCCTCGTCGGGATCGTATGCCGCGACGAGCCGGTCGATATGCCTTGCTGAAATGTCCGGCATGTCGCCGAGGCAGATGACGGCGGCGTCGATATCGGCGGGAAGCGCACTCACACCGGCGCGGAGCGAGGTCGAAAGTCCCTCGGCATAGTCAGGATTGTGGACGAAGCGGACGGCGCGGCCGGCAAGGGCCGCGCGTACCTCGTTGTCCTCATGTCCGGTGACGACCGTGACCGATGAGGCGACCGAGGCGAGCGCCGCATCGACGACGCGGGCGAGCATGGGCTTGCCTTCGATTTCGGCGGTGAGCTTGTTGGCGGCGCCCATGCGGCTCGACCGGCCCGCGGCGAGGACAAGGGCCGCGACGCGCGGGGCGGAGGGCTTGGCGGCGGCCGCGCTGCCGGTTCCGTCGCGCGGCTGGGGCCGGGAGGCGATTTCTTTCAGAAGGCCGCCCGCGCCGAGGCGCATCACATCTTCGCGGGTGACAGAAATTCCCGCCAGCAGGCGCGAGAGCACGAAGTCGAAGCCGTTGAGTTTCGGCGAACGGGCGCAGCCGGGCAGGCCGAGCACCGGCGTCGTGCCGTGGCGGGCGAGCAGCATCAGATTGCCGGGATCGACCGGCATGCCGAAATGGAGAATCTCGCCGCCCGCTCTTGCGATCCCGGCGGGGAGCACGTCGCGGCGGTCGGTGATGGCGGAGGCGCCGTAAACGAGGACGGGGCTGAAGCCTTCCGCGAGTGCGTCGGCTACCGCATGGGCCACGGCGGCCTCCTCATGCGCGCAGCGATATTCCTTGCCGATGCGGCTTCCCATGGCGGCGAGGCGGGCCGCGAGCACGTCATGCGTCTTGTCGAGCACGCTTTCCTTCGTCGCGGGGAGTCTCGTCATGACGAGCGCGGCGTTGTGCGGGCGGAAGGGATGAAGTGTGAGGATCGGCCCGCCCGACCTTGCGAGCGAGACTGCCTTGTCGAGGGCCGCGCGGGGGGCCGCGAAGGGGATCACCTTGACGGTTCCGACCATCTGGCGGGCGGCGACGGTTTCAAACGGGGCGAGCGTCGCGGCCGTCAGCGCCTCGTCGAGAAGGTTGATGGCGTCGATCCGCTCGCGCTCATAGGCGAGCACGCCATCCGCCTCGGCGAAGAGGTTGCAGCGGCCGGTGAAAGGCTCGCCGACGCGCAGGCCCGGCCCGGCGAGGGCGTGGGCGAGTTCGGCGGCGGCCTGATCTTCCGGCACGTCGCCCGCTTCGAGGCGCGCGGCCGTCACCCGCGCAATGCCCGCCTGCCCCAGGGCCTCGACGTCGCCGGCCGTCAGGACGCGGCCCTTCTTGAAGGTTGCAGCGCCCACGCGGAGCGAATGGGCGAGGATCGCGCCCTCGGCCTTTGCGCTTTCCATCTCTTCGAAGATCATGTGCGGAGCACCTCCGTGATCTCGGCCATGATCGAGATGGCGATCTCGGCCGGGCTCTTCGC
>NZ_JBATUH010000053.1:0-8362 GCF_049671045.1 Parvibaculum sp.
CCGAACTTCAGAAGCTTCAGCGCCTCGAAGTTCTGCACGCCGCCGCCCACGCGCTTCGTCGTATAGAAGAGCACATAGGGTTTGGCGCTGTAGGGATCGCGCAGCACGCGCACGCCGAGCCGGTCGACGATGAGGTAGCCGCGCTTGAAGTCGCCGAAGGCGATGGCGGTCGCATCGGTCTCGATCGAGGGCATGTCCTCCGATTCCGTGACCGGATAGTTGAGAAGCGTGGGCGGAGCCCCCGCCGCGATGCCCGGCTGCCAGAGGTAGTTTCCTTCCGCATCCTTCAGCTTGCGGATGGTGGATTGCGTCGCTCGGTTCATGACGAAGCGCGCATTGCTGCGATAGCCGGCCTTCACCGCATAGATGAGGTCGATGAGCGTATCGGCCGGGTTCGAAACCGGGAAGGCGCCGGCCGCGCCCGTCGCGAGATAGCCGAGCTTGCCATGGGACCAG
Source organism: Parvibaculum sp. (assembly GCF_049671045.1). Taxonomy (GTDB): domain Bacteria; phylum Pseudomonadota; class Alphaproteobacteria; order Parvibaculales; family Parvibaculaceae; genus Parvibaculum. The sequence continues at coordinate 457 of NZ_JBATUH010000053.1, forward strand.
CTCGCATTGGCGACCCTGGCATAGGAGAGGAAGCCGCGCGGCTTGCGAATGCCGTCGCCATGGACAAAGGCCGAGCCTTCCTGTTCGGCGAAGGCCGTTTGCACTTCTTCGGCGAGCCACTGGTCGATGTTGATCGCCGCATCGTCGAGAAGCGTCGAGGTCGCGGCCGGCATGGCATAGAGTTCCATCGCCGGAAACTCGATCTCCGAGAGCTGCGCCGTCGCGGTCTCGATGCGCGCCTCGCTTTCGCCGACCCAGCCTGAGGCTGGACCTTGCGTCGTGAACGGCTTCTTGTAGCTCGCCGCGCCGATCTGGCGCACGCCCGCAATGGCGCGGATGGGCGAGGCGTCGGAAACGACGCGGTCGATCATGCGCTCCGTCTCGGCCGGCACGAGATAACCGCCATCGGGATCGGACTGCGCCGAAAGCGCCTTCGCTTCCAGCGTCCGCAATTCATGCGTCTCGCCCTTCCGCACATAGAGGTCGAAGGCGCGCTTGTGTTCGCGCCGCGCCGGATCAAACATCGTCCGCGCGCCGCTGCCGATGCCCGGCCGCGCCAGCGAGAGGGCGAGTTCGTCGACCGTCTTCTTCTGCCGGTCGAGCGCGCGGTTGATGCGTTCGACCTTTTCCTCCGTCACGACATCGGCCGTGAGCTTGCGCTCGATCTGGGCGAGCCTGTCGTCATTGGCCTCCTTGAAGGCTTCGAAGGCGCCGAGAAACTCCTCGAGCGCGTCCCGCACCTCATGGGCGTCGGGGCGGCTGTCGGCCTGCTTCGTCTCAAGCGTTTTCAGCGACGCCCCGATGCGCGGGACATCGTTCTTGAATGCACTCATGTGCTCTCCTTTTGTCAGTGTTTGAAGATGTCGGCGGCAGCGCGGATCGCGCGCGCCATCTGGCTCACATTCGCGTCCCGCGAGGTGATGAGCGTCTTGTAGCCCGCCGCGACGATGGTGCGGGCGTCCGAGCGGCTGAAGCCCGCGTCCCGCGTCAGCCAGCGCTCGAATTCGCGTTCCGTCGGCCGCGCCGCCTTGACGGCGCTGATGCGCGCCTCCGGCTGCATCGGAAAGGTCACGACGGATATTTCCCAGAGATCGACTTCGATGAGGTGGCGCAGGCCCGTCCTCGCATCGGCGCGCGCCTTGACGACGTGATAGCCGATGGAGAGCCCGTCTATCGCGCCTGCGCGCATGAGGCTCAGCACCTCCCGCGAACGCCCGACATCGGGCAGAAGCTTTCCTTCCACGAACAGGCCGCGAATGTCTTCCTTCAGCTTCAGCCAGATGCCGATCACCTCGTTCGGATCGTGCTGATAGAGCATCTTGATGCCGCGGGGGCCGCGCTTGGCGAGCGAGTTTCTGAACGCGCCCGGCATCACCACATCCCGCCCCAGGTCCTCCTCGCCGAAAAGCGAGGCATAGCCCTCGAAGCTGCCGTCCTCCTTGACGCTCTTCATGTCGAAGCGCGTCGCCTTCCGCTCGCCGTTCCGTCTCCGATCCGCGATCACTTGTCCTCCAGTGCCAATAAAAAAGGCGCCCCGCCGGGCGCCTTCGCGTCTTCAGAATTTTCCGTCGCTCCGGTGATCCTGAGCTGTCACCCCGGCGAATGCCGGGACCCAGGGCAACGAGCTCGGAGCACGCGGCCCCTCGATCCCGGATCGGCACCGGCCTGACGAGGCCACGCGGCGCCGCCCTACCTTCGCCCCGCCATCGCCCGATCGAGCTTCTCCTCGATCCGCGCAAGGGACGCGCGCATCGCCAGCGACTGCTCCTCGACCCGCGCCATGCGCTCCGCCATCTCTTCCGTGCGCGCCGCGCGTCTCTCGAGCGCCGTCAGCCGTTCCGCCGCCGCGCCGGACCAGAGAAGCGCCGCGCCCGTCTGGAAGGCGATGGTGGCAACAAGCGCCACGGGAATGTGCCGGTCGAGCTTCCAGCCCGCATTTTCGCCGAGCTTCATTCCTCCTCCCGCGCCACGCCATAGCCCACGGCCTGGCGCTTCTCGTCGTCGGAGAGGAAACCGGCCTTCGTCACCCGCGCCCACAGCGCCTCGCGCTCCGCCGACAGCGCCTCGATCTGATCGGCGTCGAAGCCGAGCCGCAATCCCTCGCCATAGCGGCTACCGAGCCAGCGCGTCATCGCGCGGCCCGTGCGCGAGACGAGCGGCAGCACCGTCTGCCGCCAGAAGCTCCTGTTCGCTTCCTGATAATTCGAGAATGTATTGTCGCCGGGAATACCAAGCAGCATGGGCGGCACGCCGAATGCGAGCGCGATGTCGCGTGCCGCCGCGCGCTTCGCCTCGGTGAAATCCATGTCCTTCGGCGTCAGCGCCATCGCCATCCATTCAAGCCCGCCTTCGAGCAGGAGCGGCCTGCCGGCATTGATCGCGCCCTGATAGTTCTCCGCGAGTTCGCGCTTCAGCCGGTCGAACTGGTCCTCGCTCAAATTCGCGTGACCCTCGGCCCCTCTGTATACGAGCGCGCCCGAGGGCCGCGCCGCATTGTCGAGCAGCGCCTTGTTCCATGTGCCCGCCGCATTGTGAATATCGACCGCGAAGGCCGCCGCCTCGATGGGGCTCATGCCATAGTGATCGTCGGTGGGATGGAAGAGCCGCATATGCAGGATCGGCGCTTCGCCCCGCGCCGGGTCATAGGCGAAGGCAACGCTCCTTCCGTCGACGGAATATTCATAGGCCTCCGGCCAGCCGGAGCGGCCGGGCACCACCTTCATGCGGTCCGGCCGCAGCACATAGAGCTCGCGCGGCGTCTCATCGAGTTCGACGAGTTCCATATAGGAATTGCCGGCAACCTGAAGATAGCCGTACCAGCTCTCGAAGAGATCGGCTCCGCTCTCATGCGGGTTCGGATTTTCGAGCAGTCTCAGCAGCGGATGCTCGCCAAGCTCCCGCGCGCCATCATAGAGAAGCCAGGGCACGCTCGCGGCGGCTTCGGCGATCATGCGGACGCAGCGATAGGCGACCGCGTTGCGCTCGAAACCCTCGCGGGCAAGCGAGGCATAGTCGCGTGGCGTCCAGACGGCCCTTCCCGCCAGAGTGAGCGCAACGAGCGGGCCCGTCCGGCTCGCCTTTTCCTCGCGCGGGCGCGGCACGCTTGTGTCCTCGCGCATCATCGCCGCAAGTTTCGCCCATGGTCCCGCCATAATGTCTGCCGGCATCCGGTTTTCCTTCTTCCGTCTCGAAAGCATTTGTCGTGCCGCAGGCTCGTCTATAACTGCCGCACCTTCGGCGCTCCCGCTTCCGCCTCCAGCATCAGATCCGTCAGTGCCCAGACGAGCGCGTCTAGGCGGTCCGGGCTCCGGCCAGATCCCGGCACGAAGTCGCACATCTGGTCCTCGAGTTTCGCGAACGCGCCGACATGGGCGACGAGGCCGCGCTCATAAAGCGCCGCCACCGGTTCCGCCCGGACGAGCTTGCCTCTGGTTGCCCTGACGAGGCGGAGCGACGCCTGCGGCATCACCTGCCGCATGATCGCGCCGACCATCTCGCCGCCCATATTCGCCTCGGCGACGATGCGGTCCGCCTCATGGTCCCGGAATGCCTTGGCCGCCCTGTTCGCCCAGGCAAGCGGCGTCAGCCCGCCCATCGACCTGTCGTCGAGCACGACGCCGCGGCCATCCGCGTCGAGGCCGGCGACGACGATGCCGCATTCATCCGCATTGGCGCCGCTCGTCGCCGGCGGATCGACGGCAACGACGACGCGCACGAGATCCGGCGCGCTGCGAAGCCGCGTGCCGTCGATCACGCCACGCGACCAGAGCGCGTCCGGATTGTCCTCGATCAACTCGGCGTCAAGTTCCTGCCGTCCGAGCCGCGTGCCCTCGTAGCGCGCGATGACCGAGCGGAAGAATGCTTCGGCAAGATTGGCGCGGTTGGCGCTGGTCGAAGCCCGTGTCGTCACGCAGGTTTCTTCCGCCATCAGCCGCTTCAGGATCGGCGCCGGGCGCGGCGTGGTGGTCACGACCTGCCGCGGCCGCTCGCCGAGGCGCAGGCCGAATTGCAGCATGTCCCACGCCGCCTCGGCATGGCGCCATTTCGCAAGCTCGTCCGCCCATGCCGCGTCGAATTGCGGTCCGCGCAGGCTGTCGGGTTCCGAGGCGGAAAACGCATAGCCGATGGCCCCGTTCGGCCAGAGGAGCCGCCTGCGCGACGCCTCGAAGCGCGGCCTCACCCGCTCCGGCCCGATCGCGCGCAGACCGGAAGGCCCGTCGATCATCACCTCGCGTACATCGCCATAGGTTTCGCCGACAAGCGCGATGCGGCCCGCGCGTCCGCATTCCACCTCGCCGCGCACCCATTCGGCGCCGCTGCGGGTCTTTCCCGCGCCGCGCCCGCCGAGCACGAGCCATGTCGTCCACTCGCCCTCCGGCGCGAGCTGGTCGGCCCGCGCCCAGAAGGGCCAATGCTCATTGAGCCAGGCCGCCTCCTCCCGCGTCAGGCTCGAGAGAAACCGCGTTCTCACCCTCTTCGGCGCGGAGGCGAGCGAGGCGGCGGTGAAGTTCCGCTCTGAGCGCATCTCCATCCTCCTCCTGCTTGTCCTGTTCCTTCGCGCGTTTCGATCTCGATGCCGTCCTGATGTCGTTCAGCTTTTCGAGTGAGCGCACGAGCGACGAGAGCCTTCGCGCGTCGCGCTCCTTTTCCGCCGCGTCGCGCCTTGCGGTGCTCTCGCCTTCGATCGCTTCGATTTCGCGCGCGATGAGCTGCCTCAATCGCGCCACGAGCTTTGTCGGCCGCAAGTTCTGGCCGCTCCGCTCGGCCGCTGTCGGCACCGCTTCTGCCGCTTCCGCCCCATTGGTCCGCGCCGTTCGCTTCCGCCATCCCTCGTTCGCCGCATGGCGCACGAGCTTTTGCGGGGTCATCCCCGCCTTCGCCGCCGTCAGCGCCACCGGAATCGATAGGTCTTCATAGGCGCGCCTGATTTCAGCCCATTCTCGCGCCTTGCCGCGCGCCTTGCCGCACGCCTTGCCGCGCGCGCGAGCGCCCGTCTGCCGCTTCCTGCCTGTCATGAACTCCTTGCCGATTTTCGCGCCGGCGATCCGGCGGTCAGGCACAATTCCGGAGATGGTCCGAAGATAGGAAGCGAGCGTCACGCTGCCAACTGGGGATATCTCAGTCGACGGAGTTTTTTCTTCGCGACGCATGCCCGATTGCTCGGGCGCCGATCGAGACGCAATTCCGGAGATGGAAGGCAGATGGGGAGCGAGCGTCACGCTGCCAAGCGGGGATATCTCGCGAGCGGCGCTTTTTTCAGTCTGCGATTTCCGTCGGCCACTCGACGATGCGATCGCAAATGTCCTCGAGTTCGACTTCGCTCTCGCAGATCGTTCGCCCCCGCACCGACATGCCGGCGCGGTGAACGCTTTCCGCATCGCCCGAAACAAGCGGGTGCCATGAGGGCAGGTCCTTGCCCTCCGCGATCAGCCGATAGGCGCAGGAGGGTGGCATCCAGTTCACCTCGCGGATGATCTTCGGCGTCAGATGCACGCAGTCGGGCACGAGCTTCGAGCGGTTCGCATAATCCGTGCAGCGGCAGCTATTGCCGTCGAGGAGCTTGCACACCGCATCGGTGAAGAGGATTTCCAGCGTGTCCTCGTCTTCCAGTTTGACGAGGCAGCATTTCGCGCAACCGTCGCAGAGCGATTCCCACTCGGCGCGGGTCATCTCCTCCAGCGTCTTGCGCTTCCAGAAGGGTTCTTTGTCGGGCTTGTGCTTCATGCGGGAGACCAAAGCCCCTGGCAGGCCCGCGGTCAAGCCCCGTCCCCGAATGAAACACAATTGTGCCGGTTTCACCCCATTCCTGCCCTAATCCCGGCACAAACGGCGGCAATCTTCGCGCGCGGGCACCGAAGACGCACGGCCGGACGGCATGAAGCTTGCGCTGCAATGGGCGCCGAAGGGGGACATCGACGTGGCGGACAATTACGAGGAACCGGCCGAGGAATATTTCCAGGATGGCGATCCGGGAGAAAGTCGGCCGCGCAGGCGCCGTCCGTTCCGCCTTGCGCTCCGGGCGGCCTCGTTTCTTCTGACGGCGAGCGTCGTCCTCGTCGGCCTTCTCGTCTTTGCCACCCTGCCCAAGGTCCAGCGCGACATGAATATGGGCCCGCAGGGCGCGCTCGCGGTCACCGTGCTCGATGCCGAGGGACAGGAGATCGGAAGCCGCGGCGGCTCGACGGCGCCCATCGTGCCGCTTGCCGAACTCCCCGCCTATCTCGTCAAGGCTTTCATCGCCACGGAGGATCGCCGCTTCTATTCCCATTGGGGTGTCGATCCGCGCGGCATCCTGCGCGCCGCCTGGGTCAATCTGCGTTCGGGCTCGGTCGTTGAGGGCGGCTCCACCATCACCCAGCAGCTTGCGAAGAACCTCTATCTCGATTCCGACCGCACCTTCTGGCGCAAGGCGCAGGAGGCGGTCATTGCCTTCTGGCTCGAGGCCAATTTCTCCAAGGACGAAATCCTCACTCTCTATCTCAATCGCGTCTATATGGGCGCGGGCAATTACGGCGTCGACGCGGCCGCGCATTACTATTTCGGCAAGAGCGCGCGCGATGTCTCCCTTTCGGAAGCGGCCGTTCTCGCCGGTCTGCCGAAGGCGCCGTCCCGCTTCGCGCCAACGAACGACCTCGCACTCGCGCAGGCCCGCGCCAATCAGGTGCTCGACCGACTCGTCGACAATGGCGACCTGACGGCGGAGGAAGTGGCCGGCGCGCGCGCCCATCCCGCCATCGTCGCCGAGCGCGACAAGCGCGACGGCCCGCAATATTTCGTCGATTGGGTCGCCAATGAAGTGAAGGCGCTCCTGCCCGATGCCCATGGCCGGCTCACCGTCCGCACGACGCTCGATCCCAAGCGGCAGGCGGCGGCGGAAGCGGCCATGCGCGGCATTCTGACCGGCGCGGACAAGCGCGCCGTCGGCCAGGGCTCCTTCATCGCCCTTTCGCCCGATGGCGCCGTGCTCGCCATGATCGGCGGCCGATCCTATCTCCAGAGCCAGTTCAACCGCGCGACGCAGGCCCGCCGCCAGCCCGGCTCCGCCTTCAAACCCGTTGTCTATCTCGCCGCGCTCGAGCAGGGTTTCGATCCGTATACGGAAATAGATGATTCTCCCGTCGCGCTCGGCGAATGGGCGCCGCGCAACGCGAATGCGAAATTCGCGGGCACGGTCACGCTCACCGAGGCACTCGCCCGCTCGATCAATACCGTCGCGGTCAAGCTCGGCGAGCGCGTCGGCGTCAAGGCGATCGCGGATACGGCGCAGCGCCTCGGCATCGCCTCGCCCATTCAGGACAATCTCTCCATCGCGCTTGGCAGTTCGGAAGTGACGCTCATGGAGCTTACCTCCGCCTATTCCACCTTCATGGATGATGGCAGCCGCTCGGAGCCCTATGGCATCGTCGAGATCACCTCGCCTGCGGGCGAAACGCTCTACCGGCACAGCTCCACTCCGGTCGCGGTCGTCGATCCGCGCCATGCCCGCGAGATGACCTTCATGCTCCGGCGCGTCATCACCCAAGGCACCGGCATCCGCGCCGATCTCGGCGCGCGCGTCGCCGCTGGCAAGACGGGCACCAGCCAGGACAATCGCGACGCCTGGTTCATCGGCTATACGGGCAACGAGATCGCCGGCGTCTGGTTCGGCAATGATGACAACTCGCCGATGAAGGGCGTCTCTGGCGGCAATTTCGCCGCCGTCGCCTGGCACAATTACATGCAAGCCTCGCAAACCGGCGTTCCGCTTGCCGCGCTGCCCGGCGCCGACGGCGACATTCCCGTTGCCGAGGAGGATTTCCACGCGCCGCTCAAGGGCTTCCTCGCGCAGCTCTCGGAACTCTTCGCCGCCGCCCCCAAGGTCGAGGCGCCGAAGGAGCGGAGCGGCGGCTGGGGCGCGGGCTTCCGG
>NZ_JBATUH010000054.1:0-18688 GCF_049671045.1 Parvibaculum sp.
CCGCCAGCGCGAAAGCCGGAGCCAGCCGCCCCGCCGCCGCGCCCATCGACAACGCCACCGCCTATGCGCTCGCCGCGCTCAAGAAGGCCGAAGGCCCCGTTCGCCAGGCGGGCCGCCAGCTCGGCAATTTCATTGTGACGCCCGCCCAGGCCAGCGAGGGTTCGCAGGCGACGCAACCTCTCGATCTCCGCCAGACCGTGGCCACGGCCGTGCCAGCGCCGACCGGCCATGGCTGGACGGCGAGCGATCCGCTCATTCCCGAGGGAAGCTGGGTCATTCAGATCGGCGCCTTCGCCGAGCAGGCGGATGCCGTCGACCGCATCCGTTCGGCCATCAAGGCGGCGCCTGAACTGAACAAGGCCGTGCCCGTCACGATCCCGGTCAAGACCGCGAACAACCGCACGCTCTATCGCTCGCGCTTCGGCGGCTTCGAGGGCGAGAAGGAAGCGCGCAATGCCTGCGGCCGCCTCGCCCGCGAGAGCATTTCCTGCATCGCCATTCCGCCCGCCAACTGGGCGATCCCGCAGGGCGGCGCCTCGCACGAGAAATCGCGCGGCTGAACGGCCTGCGCCTACGCTGCCCGGCGCGGGCCGCGTCCTCTCACCCCGTAGCGAGCTGACCGTCCACCGGCTGTGCGCTTTCCGCGCCGGCGGCGGGCATCGGCAGTTGCAGCACATCGAGCAGCGCGCGCACCTCGGCCCTGGCCGCGACATGAGACATCGACATCTGCGCTTCGACGCCCTCCTCCCTGAGATCAAGGAGTGTCAGGCCTGAGGGAAACATCTCGCGGAAAATCACGCGTTCACCAAAGCCGGGCGCAAGGCGGAAGCCGATGCGATCGGCCAGCGACTCGAGCACGCCCTCGACGCGGCGCTTGTTCTTCGCCGCCAGCGAGGAGAGGCGGTTGCGCATCACCACCCAGTCGATCTTGCCGCCATCGGCCATGACGCGGCGCTTGCGGCTTTCCCAGACCATCTCGCTGTAAACGCTCGGGCCCTTGATCTTCCAGCTCTGCGGATCGACGCGGCCCAGAAGATCGAAATCTACAAAACTGTCATTCATCGGCGTGATGAGCGTGTCGGCCACCGCATGGCCGAGGCGGGACAGGAAGGTGTCGCTGCCGGGGCAATCAATGACGACAAAATCATTGGCGAGCGCCAGGCGCGCAAAATTAGTCTCGAAGGCCTCGCGCTCGGCCGCCTGCGCCTCGCTGACCGAATCCGCGTCCGAACGCGCAATGACCACATGATCCGGCATGACGAGATTGACGCCGTTCGCCTCCGCCCAGGCCTTGCGGTTCTCGACATAGCGCGTCAGCGAACGCTGGCGTCCGTCGAGATCCATCGATCCGACCCGCGCGCCCTCATGCAGAAGCAGGGCAATGAGATGCATGGCGCTCGTGGTCTTGCCCGAACCGCCCTTTTCGTTTCCAAGCACCACGATGTGAGCGGATTTCCGCTCCGGCCCGGTATCAGTCATATCCCCAGCAACCCCGTCATTTGAGCCCGTCAGCGAGTGTCCGTTCGCCTCCGCCGCCCGTCAACCGCCACCATAGAGGCGATTCCCGATCAGACCCTTCTGGGAAACCGATTAGCAGCATTCGCAAAATACGACACGCCTATTTCAATAATCCTGATGAAAAGCGTCCCGAATGGGTGCAGACTTTTTCACACGGGAAGTCCGCGCGGTTTTCTTTGAAGGGGGGGCCGCCTTCACCATGTCGCTTATCAGCCCGAAAAGTAACGAGGAATACATGATCCCACGGTGAAAGCCGGAGGGACCAAACGGCTGCGTGTCGTCTTCCCATTCTGTGATCGAACATCGGCCCGCCGGGCCCGATGATGAAACACAACAGGATTTATGAGGGGAAGATGGCCACAGACAAGCAACCGCCAGGCGCTGGCGACATTTCGGAAGACATCAAGGTGCTGCACAGCATGGGCTATGCCCAGGAGTTGCTACGCAGCATGGGAACATTCTCGAATTTCGCGATTTCCTTTTCGATCATCTGCATTCTGTCGGGCGGCATCAATTCGCTCGCGCAGGCAACATCCGGTTCCGGCGGCATCGGCATAGGCATAGGCTGGCCGCTCGGCTGCGCTGTCTCCGGCGTCTTCGCCGTCGCCATGGCGCAGATCAGTTCCGCCTACCCCACCGCCGGCGGGCTCTATCACTGGGGGTCGCTGCTCGGCAACCGCTTCACGGGCTGGGTGACCGCATGGTTCAACCTACTCGGCCTCGTCACCGTGCTCGGCGCGATCAATGCCGGCACGTGGACTTTCTTCATCGGCGCCTTCGGCACCTCGCTCGGCATCGAGAACACGCTGACGAACCAGACGATCTTCCTCGGCATCATCACCGGCGGCATGGCCCTCATCAATCACTACGGTATCGGCCTCACAGCGAGGCTCACCGACTTCTCGGGCTATCTGATCTTCGCCACCGCCGTCGTGCTCGCCGTGGTCTGCCTCGTCTTCGCGCCGTCATGGGAGTTCTCGCGGCTGTTCACGTTCCATAACTATTCGGGCGATGCGGGCGGCGGCGTCTGGCCGCAAGTCTCGAATGGCTGGGTTTTCCTGCTCGGCCTCCTGCTGCCGATCTACACCATCACCGGCTATGACGCCTCGGCGCATACGTCGGAGGAAACCGTCCGTGCCGCCCATTCCGTACCGCGCGGCATGGTGCGCTCGGTCATCTGGTCGACCGTCTTCGGCTACATCATGCTGTGCTCCTTCGTGCTCATGATCCCCGACATGGACGAGGCGGCGAAGCAGGGCTGGAACGTCTTCTTCTGGGCGATGGATGCCCGCGTTCCCGGCGGGATCAAGGAAGCGCTCTTCCTCGCCATCTTCGTCTCGCAGCTTCTCTGCGGCCTGGCGACGGTGACATCGGCCTCGCGCATGATTTTCGCCTTCTCGCGGGACGGCGGCCTGCCCTTCTCCAAGGCGCTCGCGAAAGTCTCGCCCAGATACCGCACCCCCGTGGCCGCCATCTGGACCGGCGCGACATCTGCCTTCGTCTTCGTCTGGGGTGCCTCGCTCGTCTCGATCGCGGGCACATCGGCCTATGCGATCGTGGTTTCCTGCACGGTCATCTTCCTGTTCTTCTCCTTCGTAATCCCGATCACGCTCGGGCTCTTCACGTACGGAACCTCGAAATGGCCGAAGATGGGTCCGTGGAATATCGGCCGCGGGGCCTACTCGCTTGTCGCGATCCTCTCGATCATCTCGATGGTGCTCATCTTCACCATCGGCGTGCAGCCGCCGAACGATTGGGCGCTCGACATCACCGTCGGCTTCCTCATCGTCACGGCCGTCGTCTGGGTGGTGTTCGAGAACAGGCGCTTCCAGGGCCCGCCCACCGGCGAGCTTGCCGCCGAACGCCTGGCGAATATCCGCGCGGCGGAAGCCGCCGTTGGCGAAACGACGCGCGTCTGATTTTCCGCGCTTGAACCATCATGATGGAGCGTCAGGCCCTGTTGCCTGACGCTCCGGCGGTTCGCGAACCGCCCGGCAGGAACAATGGAGCCCTTTCGATGCCACAGCCCGTCTCCGGGAAACTCACCCTCGATCAGCTTTCCGATCTCGCCAGCGCCGGCCATATCGACACCGTCATCATGGCCATGCCCGACATGCAGGGCCGCCTCGTCGGCAAGCGCATGCAGGCCGGCTATTTTCTCGACACCGCCGTCCACGAAACGCATGCCTGCAACTATCTTCTCACGGTCGATGCCGATATGGAGCCCGTGCCCGGCTACAAGGCGGCAAGCTGGGAAAAGGGCTATGGCGACTTCGTGCTGAAGCCCGATCTCGGCACGCTGCGCCGCATTCCCTGGCTGCCTGGAACGGCACTCGTGCTCTGCGACACGCTCGACCATCATGGCGACGATGTTCCCCATGCGCCGCGCGCCATTCTGAAGCAGCAGCTCAAACGCCTCGCGAAAGCGAAGATGACCGCCATGACGGCATCGGAGCTTGAGTTCTATCTCTTCGAGGACAGCTACGAGGCGGTGCATGAGAAGAACTATCGCGGGCTCAAGACCGCGAACTGGTACATCGAGGACTACCACATTCTCGGCACGACCAAGGAAGAAGGCATCATGCGCGCCATCCGCAACGGGCTCGAAGGCGCGGGCGTTCCGGTCGAGAACTCGAAGGGCGAATGGGGCCCCGGCCAGGAGGAGATCAACATCCGCTATGCCGAGGCGCTCGAAATGGCGGACCGCCACACCATTCTCAAGAACGGCATCAAGGAGATCGCGCATCTTCACGGCAAGGCGATCACCTTCATGGCCAAGTGGAACTATGCGCTGGCGGGGTCTTCCTGCCATATCCATCTGTCGTTCTGGGACGACAAGAACAAGAAGGCGCTCTTTCACGACGAGAAGAGCAAGCTCTACGGCCTCTCCGCGCTCGGCCAGCAATTCCTCGCCGGGCAGCTCAAACATGCGCGAGAGATGACCTATTTCCTCGCGCCGAACATCAATTCCTACAAACGCTTCGTTCAGGGCACCTTCGCCCCGACCAATGTCGTCTGGTCGAACGACAACCGGACGGCCGGCTTCCGCCTCTGCGGCCATGGCAAGAGCCTGCGCGTCGAATGCCGCATCGGCGGCGCCGACCTCAACCCCTATCTCGCCTATGCCGCCCTCATCGCCGCAGGGCTTGCCGGCATCGAGGGCAAGCTCGCCCTAGAACCCGAGTTCAAGGGCGACGCCTATGCCGGCACCGGCATTCCTTCGCTGCCGAGAACGCTCCGCGACGCGCTGACCGAGCTTGAGAAATCCGATACGCTACGGGCCGCGCTTGGCGACGAGGTGATCGAGCACTACCTCCATACGGGCCGCTGGGAGCAGTTCGAGTACGACCGTCGCGTGACGGACTGGGAAGTCATGAGAGGATTCGAGCGCGGATAAATGAGCGATACATTGAAAGTCATCTCCCCGGTCGACGGGAGCATCTATGTCGAACGCACCCTGGCCACATGGCGCGAGGTCGACGGGGCGCTGAGCGAAGCGAAACAGGCGCAAGCCGCATGGAAGCGCGTGCCGCTCCATGAAAGGGCGGCGCTCTGCCTTCGCTTCGTCGAGGCTTTCGTTTCGATGAAGGATGAGATCGTTCCCGAACTCGCCTGGCAGATGGGCCGCCCCGTCGCCTTCGGCGCGGGCGAGGTTCGCGGCTTCGAGGAGCGCGCGCGCTACATGGTCGGCATCGCGCCCGAGGCGCTAGCCGACATCGATGTCGGCCCCAAGGAAGGTTTCAACCGCTGGCTGAGGCGGGAGCCTCTGGGCGTCGTGCTCGCCATCGCGGCCTGGAACTATCCCTATCTCATCTCTGTGAACTGCGTCGTCCCCGCCCTCATGGCCGGCAATGCCGTGATCCTGAAACATTCCGGGCAGACGCCGCTTTGCGCCGAGCGTTTCCAGCGCGCCTTCGAGATGGCGGGAGCGCCCGACGGCCTGTTCCAGATCCTCCATATGAGCCATGAGACGACCGAACGCGCGATCGGCGACAGCCGCGTCGATTACGTCGCCTTCACCGGCTCTGTCGCGGGCGGCCATGCCGTCGTCAAGGCCGCATCCGGCCGCTTCATCGGCATCGGGCTCGAACTCGGCGGCAAGGACCCGGCCTATGTCAGGTCCGACGCGAACCTGCCCTTCGCCATCGAGAACATCGTCGATGGCGCCTTTTTCAACTCCGGCCAGTCCTGCTGCGGCAAGGAACGCCTCTATGTCCATGCCGATGTCTATGACGAATTCGTCGACGGTTTCGTCGAGCTGACAAAGAAATACAGGCTCGGAGATCCGCTCGATCCCGAAACCACGATCGGACCGATGGTGCGCACCTCCGCCGCCTCATTCGTCCGTGGACAGATCGAAAGCGCCACACGCGGCGGCGCGCGGGCCCTTGTCGACGAAAAGCTCTTTCCCGCCTCGAAGCCCGGCACGCCCTATCTCGCGCCGCAAGTTCTCGTCGACGTCAATCACCAGATGGATGTGATGCGCGAGGAAACATTCGGCCCCGTCATCGGCATCATGAAGGTCGGCTCCGACGAGGAGGCGATCGGCCTCATGAACGACAGTCCCTACGGGCTCACCGCTTCGGTCTGGACCGAAGACGAGGACGCCGCCATCGCCATCGGCGACAGCATCGAAACGGGCACCTTCTTCATGAACCGCTGCGACTATCTCGATCCGGCGCTCGCCTGGACGGGCGTGAAGGATACAGGCCGCGGCTGCACGCTTTCGCGGATCGGCTATGAGTACCTGACACGGCCGAAAAGCTATCACCTGCGGACGAAAACCAAATGATCGACAAGTATCCCTCGCTTTCCGCCAACTGGAACTATCCCACCAAGGTCCGCTTCGGCCCCGGCCGCGTCGCGGAACTCGCCGAAACCTGCCGCGCCGCCGGCATTTCGCGCCCCCTTCTCGTCACCGATCCGGGGCTGAAGCCGCTTCCTATGATCATCGAGGCGCTGCACGCGCTCGAACATGGCGGCCTGCCGAGCGCGCTCTTTGCCGATGTGCATCCGAACCCCACCGGCGCCGATGTCGAGGCGGGCCTCAAATGCTTCCGCAACGGCCATCATGATGGCGTGATCGTCTTCGGCGGCGGAAGCGCCATGGATGCGGGCAAGGCGATCGCCTTCATGTCCGGCCAGTCGCGCCCCATGTGGGACTATGAAGACCGCGAGGACTGGTGGACGCGGGCCGATCCGAAAGGCATCGCGCCTGTCGTCGCCGTGCCGACTACGGCGGGCACGGGCTCCGAGGTCGGTCGCGCCGCCGTCATCACCGACGAGCGCGACCACACGAAGAAGATCATTTTCCACCCGAAAATGCAGCCTGTGGAGGTCATCGCCGATCCCGAGCTCACGGTGAACCTTCCGGCGCATATCACGGCGGCGACGGGCATGGATGCGCTCTCGCACAATCTCGAAGCCTTCTGCTCGCCCTTCTGGCACCCCATGGCGCAGGGCATCGCGCTCGAGGGGATGCGGCTCGTGAAAGAATGGCTCCCCGTCGCCGTGAAGCAGGGAAGCAATATCGAGGCGCGCTCCTACATGCTCGCCGCGTCTTCGATGGGTGCGACGGCCTTCCAGAAGGGGCTCGGCGCCATGCATTCGATGAGCCATCCCTGCTCCTCGCTGCGCGGCACCCATCACGGCCTCACCAACGCGGTCGTCATGCCCTATGTGCTGATCCACAACCGGCCGGCGATCGAGGAAAAGCTCGCGGCAGCGGCCCGCTATCTCGGCCTTGCGGACCAGAGCTTCGGCGGCTTCGTCGATTGGGTGCTGCGGCTGCGCGAGGACATCGCCATTCCGCATACGCTGAAGGACATCGGCGTCGGCCTCGACGTCATTCCCGAAGCGGCGCCCATGGCGCTCGCCGATCCTTCGACGGGCGGCAACCCGCTTCCGATGACGGTGGGCGACTACGAAGCGCTCTATCAGAAGGCCATCGAAGGGCGGCTCATCTGAACTATTCCGGATGCCCCGGCACCCACGCGCCATTACTGTCGTGATGGCCGGGCACCCAGCCTTGCGTCTTCTCGCCGGGCGCCGCCGGTGCGGGCGGCGGCCCCTCGCTCTGGCGCGTCGGCACAAAGCCATATCGGCTCCAATGGCCGGGCACGACGCGGGAGGGCGGGCTCACCGAAGGCGTCCTGAACACCGGCGCTTTCGATTGCGGCGCATTGAGGGGCGGCGGCGGGGCCGGCGTTGCGGGCTCCCACGGGAATTCGGCCGCGCGGGCGGGTCCCGCCACGCCTGAACAGGCCGCGAAGGCTATGGCCGCGCCGAGAGCGATGATCGCTTTCCTGTCCATGAACCTCATATGGGAGATGCCGCGCGCCATCGCCAGTGCGCGTTGAGCGCGCTGCCCCGATCCGATAAGGTCCGCCGCGAAGTTGCGGAGAGACGCCCGGAGAGACGCCATGACGATCGACAGAACCAGCTATTCCCTGCCCGTCGCGCGCATGGTGGCGGATTTGCGCGCCGAAATAGCGGCATGGCGCAAGGCGGGGCTGAAGATCGCTCTCGTGCCCACCATGGGCGCGCTGCATGAGGGGCACCTCTCGCTCGTCGATCTCGCGAAGACGAAGGCCGACCGCGTCATCGTCTCCATCTTCGTCAATCCGACGCAGTTCGCGCCGCATGAAGATCTCGATGCCTATCCGCGCACCGAGAAGGCCGATGCGGAAAGGCTCGCGGGACGCGCCGATCTCATCTTCGCGCCCTCGGCCGCGGAAATGTACCCGGAAGGCTTTTCGACCAAGGTGTCGGTCGCAGGCGTTTCCGAACCGCTCGAAGGCCAGTTCCGCCCGACCCATTTCGCGGGCGTCGCCACCGTGGTCTCGAAGCTCCTCATCCAGTCGCTTCCCGACATCGCCTGCTTCGGCGAGAAGGACTGGCAGCAGCTTCAGGTGATCCGCCGCATGGTCACCGACCTCGACATTCCGGTCGAGATCGTCGGCGGCGCCATCATGCGCGAGGAGGATGGCCTCGCCATGTCGTCGCGCAACGTCTATCTCTCGCCGGAGGAGCGCAAGGCCGCGGGCCAGCTCAACGTGATCCTGCGCGAAACGGCAGAGAAGATCGCGAAGGGCGCGATCATTCCAGACGCGACGCGCGAAGGCGCGGACCGCATCCGCGCACTCGGCTTCGACCATGTCGATTATCTCGAAGTGTGCGATGCCTCCTCGCTGGCATCGTTCCCGAGCGGCCGTGTCACCGCGCCAGCGCGCATCCTCGTCGCGGCCAAGATCGGCCGCACGCGCCTCATTGACAACATGCCTGTCTAGAGCAGGCCCAGTTCCTCGAGTTCCCGCCGCATCGCTTCGGGCATCTCGTCCGTCTCGTCGCCCTCGCTGCTTTTCACATCGGCGGGCGCGTCGGCTGCGGGCAGATAGCGCCAGCCCTGAAAGGGTCGCCTTTCGCGCCTGCGGGTCAGCACGATCTCCGGGTCGAGGACGAGGCGGCAGCGCTTCACGCCCTCCCCGTCGACAAAAGGCTCGATGCCAATGAGCCGCTGGCGGCAGCGGATGAAGCCCTTCATCACCCAATAGAGCGAGCCGCCGTCGAGCAGTTCGTCCGCGCGGGTCGGCACCATGCGCGTGACATGCGCGAGGATCTGCGGCTCCTTGAGCCTGCGTTTTTCGGCGAGCCGCTCCTGCTGCCAGCTCCGCAAGTCCTCGACGTCGTCAGCGCCGACACAAAGCTTGATCAGATGAAGCGCCACGCCCACTCACTCCCGCGATTGGAAGCCATCAGGCTCCCTAGAACATCTCGACCGCGAGCGCGGTCGCCTCGCCGCCGCCGATGCAGAGCGAGGCCACGCCGCGCTTGCCCCCCTTCTGCTTCAACGCATTGAGAAGCGTCACCACGATGCGCGCGCCCGACGCGCCGATCGGATGGCCGAGCGCGCAGGCACCGCCAAAGACATTCATGTTGTCATGGGCAAGGCCAAGCTCGTGCATCGCCGCCATGGCGACAACGGCGAATGCCTCGTTGATCTCGTAGAGATCGACATCGCCGGCCGCCCAACCCGTCCGTTCAAGGAGCTTGTTGATCGCGCCGACGGGCGCGGTGGTGAACCAGGCGGGCGCCTGCGCATGCGCGGCATGGCCACGGATCGCGGCGATGGGCTGAAGTCCGCGCCTCTCCGCTTCCGAAAGCCGCATCATCACCAGCGCCGCCGCGCCATCCGAAATCGAACTCGAATTCGCCGCCGTCACCGAACCGTCTTTGGCGAAGGCGGGCTTCAGCGTCGGTATCTTCGCGGGATCGGCCTTGAGCGGCTGCTCGTCCTGGGTGATCTCGACCTCGCCCTTCCTGCCCTTCACTGCGACGGGCACGATTTCCGGGGCGAAGCTCCCATTGGCAATCGCGTCCTTCGCGCGCGCAAGCGAGGCCGTCGCATAGGCATCCTGCGCCTCGCGCGAGAACTGATAGTGCCGCGCCGTCTCCTCGGCATAGGTCCCCATGAGCCGGCCCTCATAGGCGTCCTCGAGCCCGTCGAGGAACATGTGGTCCTTGACCTCGCCATGGCCGAGGCGATAGCCGCCGCGCGCCCTGGTGAGAAGATAGGGCGCATTGGTCATGCTCTCCATGCCGCCCGCCACGATGACATCGCCATGGCCGAGCGCCAGCGCATCCGCGCCGAGCATGATCGCCTTCATGCCCGATCCGCAAACCTTGCTCACCGTGGTGCATGGCGTCGACTGATCGAGCCCGCCGAGAAGCGCCGCCTGCCGCGCCGGAGCCTGCTTCGCGCCCGCGCTGAGCACACACCCCATCAGCACCTCGTCGACGGCGCCGGAGGGAAGCCCCGCCCGCTCGACCGCTGCCCGGACGGCGACGGCCCCGAGCTCCGGCCCGCTCAGGCTCGCAAGGTCGCCCTGGAATCCGCCCATCGGCGTTCGCGCGGTGCTGACGATGACGACGGGATCGGCGGCTTGAGACGATTTGGCCATTTTATCCTCGGGGCTAAGATGCGGAACCAAAATGGGCTGGGTGGGGATTCGCAACCTAGCTCAAAACAAGGGGATGGGGGAGCTTCGCGTGAATTATCTGCATGATATGGACTGGGTGCTGCCGTTGCGAAGCGACGCGGCGACGCATCTTGCCAACGCCTTCACATGGCTTGGCTACACCAATTTCTTTCTGATCGCCCTGCCGCTCGCCTACTGGCTCTGGGACCGCGAGCGCGCCACGCGCCTCACCATCCTCATCGCCATCACGGCGGTCATCAATGGCTGGCTGAAGGACCTCTGGCAAGACCCGCGCCCGGACGAGAAATACTGGCTCGACGAGCGCGTCACGGGCTCCTATGGCCGCCCCAGCGGCCACGCGCAGGTCGCGGCGGCCATGTGGCTCTGGCTCGCCTATGAGCTGCGCCGCCCCTGGGCATGGGGCGCGGCGCTCGTTATCGTCGCTGGCGTCAGCCTGAGCCGCCTCTATCTCGGCGTGCACGATCCAGATGACGTGCTGACCGGCATCGGGCTCGGTCTTGCCGGCATTTTCATATTCGCCTGGCTGCTGTCGCCGACATTCGACGTCGCGCGCAGATGGCCGACCGCGCTCCATCTCGCGGTCATCGCGGTCGCGGCCGTGGTGCTGTTCTACAGCTGGCCGAATGGAGAAAAGCCCGACGCGACGCTCACCGTCCTCGCCCTCCTTTTCGGCTGGGTCGCAGGCGCGGAGACGGACCGGCGGCTTGCGCCAGAGGCGCCCGTTCTGCCCGCCTGGTGGCTGCGCATCGTCATGGGCGTCGCGGGCGTCGTCATCCTCTTCGTGCTGCGCGACGCACTCATGAAGGCTGCCGCGACCCTCGCGCTCGACGCCAGCATCGCCGGCTACGGCATCGGCGCGTTCCTCGGCTTCTACATGACCGCCATCGCGCCATCGGCCTTCAGGGTCGTCGGGCTCGTCAAATAGCCAAACGGGGCGCAGACGGCAGCGCCGCCTGCGCCCTCCCGCCTAGCGCTTTTCGATGACGAGGCTCTGCACGGCGCGGCCGAAATAGCCCTGCTCGTCGGCAAGGCGGCCCGCCGCTATGCCGACGCCATCCGTCCCGAGCCATGTCTCGGCGTCGAGAAGGATCCACTCGCCCACCGGCATCCGCGCGAGGTTGATCGACAGATCGCCATTGAGGAAGGTCCAGCTCCGGTCGAGCACGGACGAAACGCCGTTGCAGAAATCGGAGACAGCGGCGGCGCACATCAGCGCCGAATTGCCCTCCCCCTCGACGATCGGCCGGTTGAGGCGGAACCAGCAGGCCGCCGGCCCGCCAGCGCCGAGAAGGCCGAAACTGCCTCTGGCATTGCGCACATCGAGCCCGGAGATGAAGCCGCTGCTCATGCGAACCGCCTCGTCGATGGGCGGCGATTGCAAAGGCCCCGGCACGCTCACGGGCTGATCGGTCAGGCCGGAAAGTTCCGCATAGTCGCCCGCGCGAATCTTGAGCGCGCTTGCCCGCACGACCTCCTTACCGCCTGCCAGAAGGCTCGCCGCGCAAAGCTGGATCTTCCGCCCTTCGCGCACGACTTCCGTCCGCACCTCGAGATCGCCGAGCGGAACAGGGCGCAGCAGATCGAAGGTGAGCCGCGCCACCTGCATGGGCACGGCGGTCGGGATGCGCTCGATCGCCCAGGCGAGAAGCGATGAAGGCGCGCCGCCATGCTGCATCGAAGGGTCCCAGGGGCCCGCGGCATGAGTGCGCGCATGCGCAATCGCGCCATCAACCTTGAATACGGATTCCATGGATCAGGCCGTTTCGTTGAAGAGTTCGCGGCCGATCAGCATACGGCGGATTTCGCTCGTGCCCGCGCCGATTTCATAGAGCTTCGCGTCGCGCAGCAGGCGGCCCGTCGGATAGTCGTTGATGTAGCCATTGCCGCCGAGCGTCTGGATCGCCTCGAGCGCCATCCATGTGGCCTTCTCGGCCGCATAAAGGATCGCCCCCGCGGCGTCCTTTCGCGTCGTCTGCCCGCGGTCGCAGGCTTTCGCCACCGCATAGACATAGGCGCGGCAGGCATTCATCGTCGAATACATATCCGCGAGCTTGCCCTGCATGAGCTGGAAGGTGCCGATGGGCTCGCCGAACTGCTTGCGCTCATGCACATAGGGCACGACGACATCCATGCAGGCCTGCATGATGCCGAGCGGCCCCGCGGCGAGCACGGCGCGCTCATAGTCGAGACCCGACATCAGCACGCGCACGCCTTCATTGACCTTGCCGAGAATATTCTCCTCCGGCACCTCGCAATCCTCGAAGACGAGTTCGGCCGTGTTCGAGCCGCGCATGCCGAGCTTGTCGAGCTTCTGGGCCGGCGAGAAACCCTTGAACGACTTCTCGATGATGAAGGGTGTGATGCCCTTCGGTCCGGCCGCCGGATCGGTCTTCGCATAGACGATCAGTGTCTCGGCGTCAGGACCGTTGGTGATCCACATCTTGTTGCCGTTGAGAATGTAGCGGTCGCCCTTCTTCTCGGCCTTGAGCCGCATGGAGACGACGTCAGACCCGGCGCCCGGCTCCGACATGGCGAGCGCGCCGACATGCTCGCCCGAAATGAGCCTCGGCAGATATCTGCGCTTCTGCGCTTCGGTGCCCCAGCGGCGAAGCTGGTTCACGCAGAGATTGGAGTGCGCGCCATAGGAAAGACCGACGCTCGCCGAACCGCGGCTGATCTCCTCCATCGCGACGACATGCTCGAGATAGCCGAGCCCCGCGCCGCCGAACTCTTCCTCGACCGTGATGCCGAGCAGGCCGAGATTTCCAAGCTCGGGCCAGAGGTCGCGCGGAAAACTGTTGGTGCGGTCGATCTCGGCGGCACGCGGCGCGATCCTGTCGGCGGTGAAGGAGCGCACCGTATCGCGGATCATGTCGGCCGTTTCGCCGAGATCGAAATCGAGTGACTGGAAATCATTGGCAACCATGTCGAACGCTTCTCTTGTTATTTGTCAGGCGAATAGATGTCGACGACATCGGACTGGGTGAAGACCGTATAGACGCCAGCGCCGGGGCTGCCGCCAATTACGAAAAGCCGCCCATGCGCAACGGCGGCAACCGCCGCATGGCGCGGCGTCGGCAGCGGCGCCGCGCGGCCCCATGCGCCGCCCTTCGCATCGAGCACGAAGTGATCGGCATAACTGCGCGGAGGCGAAAGGCTCTCGCCGCCGGTGACATGTATCCGGCCATCGAGAACGGCGGCCACATGCCCCTCGCGCGGCGAGGGCAATGCCGGGCCCGGCCGCCATGCCTGGCGCGCCGTATCAAAAATATCGACACGCGTTGTGGCCGCTTTGCCCTCGTGCCCGCCAATGACATAAATCTCGTCTCCGGCGACGGCGAGCGCAAGGTCCGAACGGGGCGCGGGCATGGACGCCGCCGCGACGGCCCAGCGATCGGTCTCGGGCGAATAGACGAAGACGCGGCCGGCACCGGGCCCCTTGCCACCGATCGCATAGAGCTTGCCGCCCACAGATGCGAGCCCCAGCGCCACCCGGCTCGACGGCATCGGCGCGCCGCTGATCCATGTGCCGACCGCCGGATCGAAAATCCAGAGATTGTCGCTCTCCTCCTCAATCTGGTTGTCGCGCGTGCCGCGAGCGGAGTAGCCGCCCGCCACATAGATCTTGCCGCCGCTGACCGCGATGCCGAATTGCTGGAGGCCGACAGGCAAGGCCGCCGCCGCCCGCCAGATGTCGCCAACCGTGTCGTAGATTTCGGTAATGGAGTGCGGCCCCGAAATGCCGCCGCCGCCGATCACATAGAGATCGTCGCCCAGTAGCGCCGCGCCCGCATAGGCGCGCGCCGTCGTCATGGGCGTACCGTCCCGCCAGCCCTCCGCCGCCGCGCCGCCCGGCAGCAGCGTCATCACGGCCGCAATCAGGACTGCGCCGATCATCGCCAGGAGATGGCTGCGCGAATCGGGCTCACTCATTTTGTCCTCGAAGAATCTTCAGGAAACCTGCCGGAAGGAATGTTCAGCGGGAGTGTGCTTGATTTACCGGCATATCGCCAGCGGGCGAATGCCCCGAATGGGCCAGCCGGGAGTGCCCGGGCAAATGAACCTGCACAAATGAAAAAGCCGGCTGCCCTGAGGGGCCAGCCGGCTTTTCATCAGTCGTCTTTTGCTTCGTTCCCTGGACATGGTGCGGTCGAGAAGACTCGAACTTCCACGGGTTGCCCCACAGCGACCTCAACGCTGCGCGTCTACCAATTCCGCCACGACCGCGCATGTCTCAAGGACGCGCCGATGTAACAAATCCCTCACCGGACCTCAAGCTGCAAATTCATGTTTCGGCACGGGAATCTGTTTTCCGGCTCAAATTCCGTCGCCATCCGTGTTGACCGGAAGGTGGATTCCGCACTCGTCCTTGTCACGGCCGGCCCAGCGCCCGTCGCGATAGCTACCGCCTTCGGGCACACGCTCGGTGCAGGGCATGCAACCGATGGAGAGATACCCGTCCTTCACCAGCGGATGGCGCGGCAGCCGGTGCGCGTCCGTGTAGCGCTCAAGCTCCTCCTGGCCCCAGAAGCTCAGCGGATTGATCTTGAAGCGCGTGCCCTTGGCGCTGCCGGGCTCGCCCGTGCCGCGAACGGCTTCCTCCTCGATCGGCTCCATGCTCGCCCGCGCATTCGTCTGGAAGCGCTTGCGGCCAGTGATCGACGCCTCGAAGCCCTTCAACGCGCGCTCGAGCGGCAGAACCTTGCGGATGAAGCAGCAGGCATCGGGGTCGGAGTTCCAAAGCCCGCCATTGGGGTCCTGGCGCGCGAGATCGCCGGGATGCGGGCCCGCCGCGCGGATATCGGTGAGGCCGAGCCGCTCCTGCAGCCGGTCGCGATAGCGCAGCGTCTCGCCGAAGAGCTTGCCCGTATTGAGGAAGATGACCGGCGTCGTCGGGTCGATCTCCGCCACCATATGCAGCAGCACGACCGATTCCGCGCCGAAGGACGAAACGACCGCGATCTTGCCGGCAAATTCGGTCTTGATCATCGCTTCGAGAAGAGCCTGGCCCGAAAGCCCCGCATAAAGCTCGCGCAAGCGCGCGAGCCGGGGCGAAAGCCTTGCATCGGTGTCCATGACCGCCGCGCGCGCCTCATGGTTGATCTGAACGATGGTCATGGGAGCCAGCCTTCTTCCTTGATATACGCCTCGGTCCGCTGCCCGATCTCTGCAAGGTCGAGCCCTTCGGCCCGCCAGCCCTCCCGCCTTTCGGCGAGCCTTTCGATTCGTCCGGCCCATTCCGGCCCGAACAACCCTTCCAGGTGCCGTCTGAGGCGCCTTGCGAGGCCGGGTGAGCGGCCTCCGGTCGAAACCGTCAGGAGGAGATCGCCCCGCCTGACGACGGAGGGGACATGGAAGTCGCAGAGCGCCTTCCTGTCCTCCGTATTCACGAATCGCCCCAGCCCGCGGGCCGTGGCGGCAAGTGCCGCCGCCTCCTCATCCGCAAGCCCGGCGATGAAGACGAGCCCTGCGCCCTCCAGCGCCTCGACCGAGGGGCGCTCGCCCTTGAGCCTGCCACCGGCGCGCGCCCGGAGATCCGCTCCCGGCGCGGCCGAATAAACCGCCACCGACGAGGCCCCGGCTGCGTCCAGAAGCTCCAGCCGCTTCAACGCGGCCTCACCCTCGCCGATGAGCACGACATGAAGCGCGCTGACATCGAGCACGATTGGAAGCATCTGATCTCCTGACGGGGACTGTGGAGGTGGTAGACCACCGCCTCGACGGCACGCCTGATCGAATTTCCATAGAAATAAGCCAAGCGGCGGAATAGTTCAATATCTGCGCGTATTATATATATTTATACAATATATTATCGTAGAAATACAAAAAAGGGCCCGCTAAGGGGCCCCGTTCGGCTGGTTGCCGGTGTAGCTTCAGTTGGTCAGCGTCGAGGTAATGGAGATGGCAATCTTCTCGCCCTGCACGATAATCTCGCCGCGCGCGATCGGCACATTGTTGGCGAGGAGCCAAACCTCGTCCTCATGGCCCGCGTCGAGCTCGATGACGGCGCCGCGGCCCATCTTCAGCAATTGCTGGATCGGCAGGCTCGTCCGGCCCAGGACGACCGAGATTTCGACAAAGACGTTATTGACGGCATTCATGCCCGCCCCCACCTGGCCTCACGCGGCTTCAACTTTTAAGAAAGGTCGCATGTTAGAGTTACGCCATGGTTAAGAACGCAATGCACGAGGCCGCGCCTGACCGGCCCGCCGCCCGGCCCGTCGAATGGCGCATCTCGGATGCGCCTGTCCCCTATGAGGTCGCCGTGGCGGAAATGGAGGCGCGCGCCGCCGCCATCGCCGAAGGACACGCCCCGGAACTCGTCTGGCTGCTCGAGCACCCGCCGCTCTATACGGCGGGCACAAGCGCCGATGAAAAGGACCTGCTCGCGCCCGAGCGCTTTCCTGTCTATCGCACCGGGCGCGGCGGGCAATACACCTATCACGGCCCCGGACAGCGCGTGGCCTATGTCATGCTCGACCTGAAACACCGCACGCCCGACGTGCGCAAATTCGTGGGCGACCTCGAGGCGTGGCTGATCGCGACGCTTGCGCAGTTCAACGTGAAGGGCGAATTGCGCGATGGCCGCGTCGGCGTCTGGGTGCGCCGCCCCGACAAGGGGCCAGGCCGCGAGGACAAGATCGCAGCCATCGGCGTGCGGATCAGGAAATGGGTGACGTTTCACGGGATCAGCCTCAACGTCGACCCGGACCTCGATCACTTCTCGGGCATCGTTCCCTGCGGCATCACCCAGTATGGCGTGACGAGCCTTTCCGATCTCGGCATCACCGCCAGCATGAGCGATGTCGACATGGCGCTGCGCGCGGCATTCGACGACATCTTCGCAACGCCGCAGACGCCGCGCTAGAAAGTGCGCGCGCGCCCAGCGAGCACCAGCGCGCCAACGCCGAAAGTGACGGCCGCCAGCCAGACAAAGCCGCCAAAGGCCGGCAGCGAAATGCCGATCCAGAGGAGGAGCGTCGCAATCGCGACGCCGATGATGAGCCGCGCCGATCCCTTGTCGGCAAGCGTCATCCTCCCGGAGAAAAGCGCGCCGAGCACCATAATCGCGACGACGAGCCCCGCAAGCACGCCAAGCGGCCAGAGCAGAATGACGATGAAGGCGAGCGGCAGGCCGATGATGGTGACTGCCGAAATGATGGCGAGTATGGGCGTGCCGATCAGCCAGATGAGCCCGATGAGAAAGGCAAGCGCCGGCTGCGCGGACGCGGCCTCGCGCAATCTGAGCGCCGAGGCGGGCGCGGCAAGCGCGACGACGCCCGCGATGAAGCCGAAGAGAATGGCCCCCGGCCAGGAAAGCCTGTAGCCGGGCATCCTCCAGCGATCGGGCCGTTCGACGAAATAGGGCCGATAGGGCTCGCTCTTCATCGTCTCGTCCCAGACCTTGGAACGCATATTGCCGGCGATGCGCGCGTCCGCGTCGATCTCGGCGGGCATGGCCGCGTAATAGTTCACATTGCCGTCGATGCGCGCATCGGGCCCGAAGGCGATATGCACGCCATAGAAGCTCACATTACCCTTCACATGGCCATTGATAAGCGCATCCTGCGCGCGGATCGAAAGCTCGCCACCGATCTCACCCTCGACGGCGACCCGGCGGGCCGCGATCCACACATCCTTTTTGACATTGGTTTCCCGGCCAAGGGAGACGATCTCGCCCGTTGCCGTCAGCGAGCCGGCCACATCGCGCGTGACGCTGATATCGCGCCCGGCGAGGAACAGCGTGTCGTCAACCTGCCATTCGACGCCGCCCTGCGCCCCCGACACTCCGGCCTCGACCCTGACGCTCGCGGCCCGCACGGGCGCAATCGAAAGAGCGACCAACGCCAGCGTGAACAGGACTGAGAGAATTCGGACGCGCATGGAGCCTCCTTCGCCGCAGACCGCGAAATATCAGGCTCGCCGCAATATGGCAGTGTGTCAACGGAGCTTTTGGCGCGCCTCCGCCCCTCATGGCCGGGCGCGAGGCGCGGGCCATGAGGGAACGGAAAGCGATCCTTATTCGAAGCTGAATTCCATGATAACGGCATCGACGGCGAGGCTGTCGCCGGGCTTCGCTTCGATCGCCGCAACGGTGCAATCGCGTTCGGCGCGGAGAATGTTCTCCATCTTCATCGCCTCGACGATGGCGAGCGGCTCGCCGGCCTTCA
>NZ_JBATUH010000055.1:0-13374 GCF_049671045.1 Parvibaculum sp.
CGTCCAATGCCTCGAGATCGGCGACGATCTTCTTGAGCAGATCCGCCGAGGCGACATCGACCGCAACGTCGATGGCGGATGCGAAGCCTTGCGCATCCGTTCCGCCGTGACTTTTCACGACGAGGCCGTTCAATCCGAGGAAGAGCGCGCCGTTGGACGAGCGCGGATCGAGCTTCTTCGCCAGCGCGCGGAAGGCGCCCTGCGCAAAGAGATAGCCGAGCCGCGAAATCCATGAACGCGAAATAGCCTCGCGCAGATAGGAGGCGACCTGACGCGCGGTTCCTTCCGCCGTCTTGAGCGCGATATTGCCCGTGAAGCCGTCCGTCACGATCACATCGACGGTGCCCTTGCCGAGATCATCGCCCTCGACGAAACCGTGAAAGCGGATCGGAAGATTCGCCTCGCGCAGGATCTGCGCGGCCTCCTTCACCTGCTCGGTTCCCTTGACCTCTTCCTCGCCGATATTGAGGAGGCCGACCGTCGGCTTGTCGACGCCCAAAATCACGCGCGCATAGGCCTCACCCATCACCGCGAACTGCACGAGCTGGAAGGCGTCGGGCCCGATCGTCGCGCCCACATCGAGCACGACGCTCTCGCCGCGCATTGTCGGCCAGAGCGCGGCGAGCGCGGGCCGCTCGACATGCGGCATGGTCCGCAGGACCACCTTCGACATCGCCATCAGCGCGCCCGTATTGCCGGCCGACACGGCCGCCTGCGCCTTGCCCGATTTCACCGCATCGATGGCGAGCCACATGCTGCTCGTCTTCCGTCCGCGCCGGAGTGCCTGGCTCGGCTTGTCCGTCATGGCGACCGAAACTTCCGTGTGAACGATCTCGCTCACGGCGGCGACGCGCGGATGCGCGTCGAGCACGGGGCGCATCTTCGCTTCGTCGCCATAGATGAGAAACCGAACATCGGGATGGCGGACAGAAGCTATGTCCGCCCCGCCGATCACCGTCTCGGGACCGTGATCGCCGCCCATCCCGTCCAGCGCTACCGTGAGTCCAAGCGTCACAATGCCCCTTCTCCTTCCCGCCGCTTCGCATCTTCGCGCGCGGCGTTGAATTCCCCGTCAGCCGCGTCCCGAAGATACAGGGTTGAAGCCCCCAGACAATATTCTCGTATCGGCCCGAGACGCGGCCCCATCAATCATTTTTCTTGAGTTTTTCGAGCACGGCAAAGGGATTCGGCCGGGCCTCCTCGGCCTCCTCCTCGTCCGAAACCACTTCCTCGAAGGCAGCGCCCTGCTTTCTCGGATACGGATCGAGCGAAAGTGCGAGCTGTTCCGCCAACACTTCCCCGACGTCAATATGATTGCCGGACATGGCCTCGGGCGGCTCGTCGCTCTCCGGGTCGATGACGATCTCACGTTCCGAACCCGGAGCGCCCGCATCCGCTTCCAGATATTCGGCAGGCAGAAAATGAACCTTGAAGCGCTCGGTCAGGCGGGCCTCGACCGGCTCGAGCGTGACGACGCAGGCCTGAACGACATCGGCCTCGAATCGCCCTTCCAGCGCATAGCCGATCCGGCGCCACGGGCGGAGCGTCCCCGTTCCCTTGAACGAGCGAAGCTCGATGAGATCGAATCGCGTCGCGAGCCCGCGCCTCTGCTCCTCATCCGCCTCGAAGGCGATTTCCCGGCCCTGCGGCGGCACGTCCGAGAGCTGGATGACGATATGAAATTCCGGGGCCATGTCGGTGCTCAACTGACGCTCCTGTTTTCCTCGACCGGCACTACGGGAAAGCGGATCGCGCCGGCCAGTATCGTGTCGGCCTCCTGCGTGGCGAGCGCGCCATCCGCGAGACGCAGATAATTCGCCACCGCGCTCACCTGCGTCGCCGAGGGCTCCGCCATCGCGAAGAGATTGCGCTTCAGCGCCGCATCGAGAACGCCGGGCTCTTCGGCGTCGAGCCCTTCGTCATAGGCCGCGATGCGGCCATAGAAGGCCGCCGCCATTCCCTTGATCTTCTTGCCGACGGAAAGGTCGCCGACGCCGATCTCGCGCAGCGTCTGGTCCATGTCGTCGAACATGATGTCGAAGACCCGCTGGCCGGCCTCTCTGGCCGGGTCGCCCAGCGCCTTCATCCGCCGCAAGACCAGAAAGGCATGCAGCATGACCATCTCGAAGCGCCCTTCGAGCGTGTCCGGCACGCCGCCATCGAGATAGAACCAGGGCTGGCGGGCCTGCGCGACCAGCGCATTATAAATCGCATAGGGCCCTTCGTCCCTATCGGCGCGACCGAAAATCCTTTTCCATATCATGTCTTGCCTCCGCCGGGCGGGGTGCGCGGCCAGGCTCTGCTTACAGAAGCCGATTGAATTTAGCCAGCGACAAGGGTAGGTCAATCTAGGGCCTGTAGCCCTCTCGCCCCCTGGCGAAGCGGGAAACGGGCCCATGCATTCATGGGCCAGGAGGATTCTCCCATATGACTTCCCAACGTCTGCGGCGCCATGCCGGAATCCTGGTCGCCGTGGCCTCCCTGTCGGTCGCCGGCCTCGCGCTGGCCGGTTGCTCGCCGGTCGTCGAACAGCGCGGCTATGTGCTCAACGAGAAAGACCTGAAGAGGATCAAGCCCGGCCAGACCACGAAGGAGGAGGTCCGGGAATATATGGGCTCGCCTTCCACCGAGTCGCCCCTCGGCGGCCCGCATCACGATGCCTATTACTACATCTCGAGCACCTTCGAGACGGACACCTTCTACCCGCCCGAGGAAGTGGACCGCACCGTCGTCGCCGTCTATTTCGACAAGCAGGGCGTCGCCCAGCAGGTCGCCTATTACGGGCTTCAGGATGGCGAGATCGTCGACTTCCAGACGCGCACGACCCCGTCGCGCGGCAAGGAGCTGACGGTCCTCGGCCAGCTCTTCAGCAATCTCGGCCGCTTCAACAAGGCGAACGACAAGAGGAACACGGGCCCCGTTCCCGGCCGCCCCGGCGGCTGAGGCAGCCCCTCCCCCATTCAGGCGCCGCACGGCGCAAACGGCCCAAACAAAAAGGCCCCGCGAATTTCGCGGGGCCTTCTGTTTTCGGATCGTTGCCGATCAGTGCGCGAGCACGGCGAGAAGCAGCAGCGCCACGATGTTCGTGATCTTGATCATCGGGTTTACCGCCGGGCCGGCCGTGTCCTTGTAGGGATCGCCGACCGTGTCGCCGGTCACCGCCGACTTGTGGGCTTCCGAGCCCTTTCCGCCAAAGTGGCCGTCCTCGATGTACTTCTTCGCGTTGTCCCACGCGCCGCCGCCCGACGTCATCGAGAGCGCGACGAAGAGACCCGTCACGATCACGCCGAGAAGCATGGCGCCGACGGCCGAGAAGGCCTCGGACTTGCCGGCGATCGCCAGCACGAAGAAATAGAGGACGATCGGCGACAGCACCGGGAGGAGCGACGGAATGACCATCTCCTTGATCGCTGCCTTCGTCAGCATGTCCACGGCGCGGGCATAGTCAGGCTTCGAGGTGCCCTTCATGATGCCCGGATCAGCCTTGAACTGGCGACGCACTTCTTCCACGACCGAGCCGGCCGCGCGGCCCACGGCCGTCATGCCCATCGAACCGAAGAGATAGGGCAGCAGGCCGCCGATGAAGAGGCCGATCACCACATAGGGGTTCGAGAGGGAGAAGTCCGCCGCAACGCCGACGAAGTAGGGATAGGTTTCCGGCGAAGCCGAGAAGTAGTTGAGGTCCTGCGTGTAGGCGGCGAAGAGCACCAGCGCGCCGAGGCCCGCCGAGCCGATCGCATAACCCTTGGTGACCGCCTTCGTCGTGTTGCCCACGGCGTCGAGCGCGTCGGTGGTCTTGCGGACCGAGGCCGGAAGATCGGCCATTTCCGCGATGCCGCCCGCATTGTCCGTCACCGGGCCGAAGGCGTCGAGCGCGACGACCATGCCGGCAAGCGCCAGCATCGTGGTGACCGCGATGGCGATGCCGAAGAGGCCGGCCAGCGCATAGGTGACGAGGATGCCGCCGACGATGATGAGCGCGGGCAGCGCCGTCGCTTCCATCGAGATCGCCAGACCCTGAATGACGTTCGTGCCATGGCCCGTGACCGAGGCGGCGGCGATGCTCTTCACGGGGCGGTAGTCCACACCCGTGTAGTACTCCGTCACCCAGACGATGAGGCCCGTGACGACGAGGCCAACCACGCCGCAGATATAGAGGCTCTGGCCGGTGAAGCTCAGCGTCCCGACCGTGAATTCCGTCTGGAAGCCGACGATCTTGTCGGTCACGAACCAGAGCGCGACGAGCGACAGCAGCGCCGAGGCGACGAAGCCCTTGTAGAGCGCGTTCATGATGTTGTTGCTCTTGCCGAGCCGCACGAAGAACACGCCGAGGATCGACGTCACGATGCACGCGCCGCCAATGGCCAGCGGATAGGTCATCATGTTCGCCGTCACATCGCCCACGAAGAAGATCGAGGCGAGCACCATGGTCGCGACCAGCGTCACCGCATAGGTCTCGAAGAGGTCGGCCGCCATGCCGGCGCAGTCGCCGACGTTGTCGCCGACGTTGTCGGCGATCGTCGCCGGGTTGCGCGGATCGTCCTCGGGAATGCCGGCTTCGACCTTGCCGACGAGATCGCCGCCGACGTCGGCGCCCTTGGTGAAGATGCCACCGCCGAGACGGGCGAAGATCGAGATCAGCGAAGCGCCGAAACCGAGCGCGACGAGCGCGTCGATCACTTCGCGCGAATTGGCCTCATAGCCGAGATAGCCGACGAGCACGGCGAAATAGACCGCGACCGCGAGCAGCGCGAGGCCCGCCACCAGCATGCCGGTGACCGTGCCCGCGCGGAACGCGATGGAAAGGCCCGCCGCGAGGCTCTTGCTGGAAGCCTGCGTCGTGCGCACGTTCGCGCGCACCGACACGAGCATGCCGATATAGCCGGCCGCGCCGGACAGCGTCGCGCCGACCAGGAAGCCGATGCCGACCTTGAGGCCCAGCAGCCAGGAGATCACCACGAAGATGACCGCGCCGACGATGCCGATGGTTGTGTACTGACGGTTCAGGTAAGCGCCCGCGCCTTCCTGGATCGCCGCGGCGATCTCCTGCATGCGCGCGTTGCCCGCATCCGCCGACAGCACGGAACGCCCCGCGAATATGCCGTACAGAATTGCGAGTCCGCCGCAGCCTATGATTGCCCACAGTGCGTTGCTCATTGTTTTTTCCTTGATTTCCTTGAACTGGATATCGTGCGGGAAATTGGACTCGAATCCGGGATCATCCGGCTAAGTCCCCCCTCCGGAAGCAGAATGCCGCGGAAGATGCCAAATGCCGGCATGGAAAGCAACTGAACGTAACTATTTGGAAGGGTTTCGGAAAAGTTGAATCGGCGTCAGAAATGGCGGAAACCGGCCCGCTTCAGGCTGAGCTTCTGTCCGTGAACGTCCAGGGCGGCGATGCCCTCGCCCGCCGGGCGGATCTCTCCGATCCGGGTCACGGGCACTTGCGCGGCCGCAGCGATTTCCGCGATTTCGCCCGCCGCTTGCTGCGGCGCCGCGAAGAGAAGCTCGTAATCGTCGCCCCCGCCCAGCACTGTCTCGATCAGGCCCGGGCGAGCCTCCAGCACGCGGCGCGCGGCGGCTGAAAGCGGCAGGCGCTCCACCTCCACCCGCGCCCCCACTCCCGAAACGGCACACATATGCCCGAGGTCGGCCATCAGCCCGTCCGAAACGTCGAGCGCCGCATGGGCAAGCTCACGCAGGCGCAGGCCGACGCCGAGACGCGGTTCCGGCAGGCGGTAGCGGCGGATGAGGGCGGCGCTCTCCGCTTCACCGAGGAAGCCAAGCTCGCCCCGCGCGGCAAGCAGACCGAGCGCGCCATCCCCCACCGTCCCGGTGAGATAAAGCGCGTCGCCCGGCCGCGCGCCGCCGCGCCGGATCATCCAGCCGCGCGGCACCTCGCCAATGGCCGTCAGCGAGAAGGAGAGCGGTCCCGGCGCCGAAACAGTATCGCCGCCCCAGAGGGAAAGACCGAACTCGGCCTGATCGAGACGAAGCCCTTCGGCAAACGCCTCCATCCATGAGAGCGGCGTATCCGGCCGCCAGGACGTGACGAGAAGGTAGCCGCGCGGTGTCGCGCCCTTGGCGGCAAGGTCCGAGAGGTTCACGCGCAGGAGCTTCCGCGCCACGTTCCCCGCCGGATCGTCGGGCAGGAAATGCACGCCCTCGACAATGGCGTCGACGGTCAGCACCGTCTCCATGCCCGCCGTTGGCGCGAAGACCGCCGCATCGTCGGTGAGGCCCAGCGCGCCCGGCGCGCCCGCCGCAAGCGGCGCGAAGAGCTTTTCGATCAGGCTGAATTCGTCAGGACGATCCTGCGCCGGCATCGCCCGCTCCACGCGGCTTGCGCAAGCTCGCACCGAGCTTGTCGAGCACCGCATTGACGACGCCGGGCTCGTCGCCCTCGAAGAAGGCGTGCGCGACATCGACATATTCGTTGATGACCACCTTCACCGGAATGTCCTTGCAGCGCCTGAGTTCATAGGCGCCGGCGCGCAGGATGGCGCGCAGCGTCGCGTCGATGCGGGCGAGCGTCCAGCCCCGCGCAAGCGCGCCGTTGATGGCGACGTCCACATCGCGCTGCTCGCGCACGACACCGCGGATGATGTCCTCGAAATGCGCCTCGTCGGCGCGCGCATAGACCGAGCCCTCGATCTCCTGGCCGAAGCGATGCTCGATGAACTCCTCGACGATGTCGTCGAGCGGCGTGCCCGCCACGTCCATCTGGTAGAGCGCCTGAACGGCACCGAGGCGCGCGGCGCTGCGCGCGTTCGTGTCGAATTTCCCGCTCTCTGGAACAGGCGGTTCAGCCGCGGCCATCATTTGCCTGCACCCTGCATCACGCGCCCATCTTGCGCTTGAGATCGATCATGTCGAGGCAGGCGGCCGCAGCCCCCCCGCCCTTGTTCTTTTCGTTGACCCGGGCGCGGGCCAGCGCCTGCGCCTCGTTTTCGACCGTCTGAATGCCGTTGCCGAGGGCGAGCGAGCGTTCGACCGCTAGGTCCATCAGCGCCCGCGCGGACTCGTTCGAGACGATGTCGTAATGCGTCGTCTCGCCGCGAATGACGCAGCCCAGTACGACGAACCCGTCGATCCGCTTCGTCACGCCGCCATGCGCCATCGCATCGAGCGCGAATTTCACCGCGGCGGGGATCTCCAGAACGCCGGGCACCTGGATGCGCTCCCAGGTCGCGCCCCGCCCCTCGATCTCGGCGATGGCGCCACGCGCCAGCTCGTCGGCGAGATGCTCGTAGAACCTCGCCTCGACAATCAGCACATGGGCCTTGGTGGTCTTCAAGATGCGATCTCCTTCGCCTTCTTCTCGCTAGATGCGCGCTTTGCGGAACTGATCGGCCGCTGGCCGACGATCTTCAATCCATAGCCGTCGAGGCCGACGATGCTGCGATCCGTGTCGGAGAGAAGGACCATGTCCCTCACGCCGAGATCAAGCAGGATCTGCGCGCCGACGCCATATTCGCGCAGACGCCGCGGCATGCGCTGCTCCACATTCTCGCCCTTGCGCAAGAGAAGATCGGAGACGACGGTCGCCGTCGTGTCGCGGATGATGACGATGACGCCGCGCCCTTCTTCCGAAATGATCTGCATCGCATCCTTGACGAGATCGGACCGCGATCCGGCAGCGCCGAGAATATCGTCGAACACGTTCATCGCATGCATGCGCACGAGCACGGGCTCCGGCGTCGAGATGTCGCCCTTCACCAGCGCGATGTGCTCGGCATATTCGACCGTGTTCAGATAGACCATCATCTTGAAGTCGCCGCCGAACTTGCTTTCGAGCTCTGTCTCGATGGCGCGATGGATGAAATGATCGTAGCGACGGCGATAGGCGATGAGATCGGCGATGGTCGCGATCTTGAGCCCGTGAAGCTGCGCGAACTGCACGAGATCGGGCAGACGCGCCATCGTGCCGTCATCATTCATGATCTCGCAGATGACGCCTGCGGGATAAAGCCCGGCGAGGCGCGCGATATCGACCGCCGCTTCGGTGTGCCCGGCGCGAACAAGCACGCCGCCATCCTTGGCGACGAGCGGGAAGACGTGGCCCGGCGAGACGATGTCGTTCGGCCCCTTGGTCGGGTCGATGGCGACTGACACCGTATGCGCGCGATCATGCGCGGAAATGCCGGTCGAGATGCCTTCGCGCGCCTCGATCGAGACGGTGAAGGCCGTCTGGTTCCGCGACTGGTTGTTCTGCGACATGAACTGCAGGTTGAGCTGCTTTGCCCGGTCGGCCGTCAGCGTGAGGCACACGAGGCCGCGTCCGTACTTCGCCATGAAGTTGACGGCTTCCGGCGTACACATCTGCGCCGGGATGACCAGATCGCCTTCGTTCTCGCGATCCTCGGCATCGACAAGAATGAACATCTTGCCGTTGCGGGCGTCCTCGATGACCTCTTCGATAGACGAGAGATATTCCTTGTACACGATGCTCAATCCTTCTCTGCCAGCCGGGCGACATACCTGGCCAGCATGTCGATTTCAAGATTAACGGCATCCCCGCACTTCGCCTGCCCCCAGGTCGTCACCGCCTGGGTGTGGGGGATGATATTGACGCCGAACCGCGTGCGGCCCGCATTGGAGCCCTCGCGCATGTCCTCGACCTCGTTGACGGTAAGCGATGTTCCGTCGATCGTCACCGATCCCTTGGGCGCGATGAAGCGTCCGAGCGCGGCGGGCGCCTCGAAGGTGAAGCGCATGGAATCGCCGTCCGGGCGCATCTCGACGATCTCGCCCACGCCATCGACATGGCCGCTCACGATGTGGCCGCCAAGCTCGTCGCCCGCCTTCAGCGCGCGTTCGAGATTGATGGGCGTTCCCGCTTCCCAGCGGCCGAGCGTCGTGCAGGCGAGCGTCTCGGCCGAGGCATCGACTGAGAACCAACCCTTGCCGTCCGCCCGTCCCTTTTCGACGACGGTGAGGCAGCAGCCCGAGCACGCGATCGACGCGCCTATGGCGATGCCGTCCGGATCATAGCTGGTCTCGATCACGAAGCGCGTATCGCCGCGCTGCTCGACCGATTTGATGCGTCCCACATCCGTGACGATACCGGTAAACATTCAGTGCCGAACCACATAGCTGGAGAGAGTGTCGTCGCCGAGCGACTGGGTTTCCTTGAGGACGAGCGACGGCGCCTTGCCCAGCGTATCGACGCCGAGCGAGGCGACGCCGCTTGTGCCGTCGCCGCCGATGATCCGTGGCGCGCAGAACCATTCGATGCGATCGACGCGGTGAGCGCGAATGAGCGAGGCCGCAAGCCGCGCTCCGCCCTCGACGAGGAGGCGCGTGATGCCGCGTTCTCCCAGAAGGCCGAGCGCTTTCTGCATGTCCATATGCTCATCCGCGCCCTTCGGCACGTCGATGAGTTCGACCCCGCATTCCTCGAAGGCGGCGCGGCGCGCAGCATCTCCGCCTGCCATCGTCAGCAGCCAGACGGGCGCACCCGCGCGCGCATCGCGCACGAGCTTCGATGTCAGGGGCAGGCGAAGCCGTCCATCCGCGACGATGCGGGTGGGCGAGCGATCCTCGAGGCCGGGCAACCGGCAATCGAGCATGGGATCATCGACGATGGCGGTCGCGCTGCCGACCATGATGGCGTCATGCGTCGCGCGCAGGAGATGGCCGCGCGCGCGCGCCGCCTCGCCGGTGATCCATCGGCTGTGGCCCGAATGGGTGGCGGTCTTGCCGTCGGCCGATGTCGCGAGCTTCAGCGTGACCAGCGGGCGGCCATCCATGACCTTGAGGAAAAACCCCTGATTGAGGGCGCGCGCCTCGGCCTCGAGCACATTCTCGACCACCTCGATGCCCGCCTCGCGGAGCATGGTATAGCCCTTCCCCGCCACGCGCGGGTCGGGGTCGGAAACGGCGCCGACCACGCGGGCGATCCCCGCCTCGATCAGCGCGCCCGCGCAGGGCGGCGTCCGGCCGTGATGAGCGCAGGGCTCGAGCGTGACATAGGCGGTGGCGCCGCGCGCCGCCTCCCCCGCCCGGACAAGCGCCTCCGTCTCGGCATGGGGCCGGCCACCCTTCTGCGTCCAGCCGCGCCCGACGACGATGCCATCCCTGACGATGATGCAGCCCACCGCCGGGTTTGGCGCGACGATGCCCAGTCCCCGCTCCGCGAGGCTGAGCGCCATTTTCATGAAGTCGCTATCCGTGGCTCGCGCCATCCCGCATCCCAAAACTGATCTTGGGGCGAGTGGCTTCAGCGGTCGTCGTCGATCTCGTCGCGACCCGGGCCGCTGAGTTCGCCCAGAAATTCCTCGAAATCCTTAGCTTCGCGGAAATTCTTGTAAACCGATGCGAAGCGGACATACGCGACGGCGTCCAGAGAGCTCAGGCCTTCCATCACGAGCCGCCCGACAACCGCCGAGGGTATCTCGCTTTCGCCCATGCTCTCGAGCCGGCGTACGATGCCGCTCACCATACGCTCAATGCGGTCTTGCTCAACAGGGCGTTTGCGCATCGCGATTTGCACGGAACGCATGAGTTTATCGCGGTCAAAGGGCACCCGCCGGCCATTCGCCTTGATGATGGTCAGCTCGCGAAGCTGCACGCGCTCGAAGGTCGTGAACCGCCCCCCGCAGGCGGCGCAGAAGCGCCGCCGTCTGATCGCAGTATTGTCCTCCGTGGGACGTGAGTCCTTCACCTGCGTGTCTTCATTGCCGCAATATGGACAACGCATCCCCTCTAGCCCCCAATTCCTTCACTTCGCCTCGACAGTCCCGTGGCTGGCGCCCGCCCGCAAATCCTATTGCGGGCCGCCATAGATCGGGAACCGCTTGCAGAGATCGATGACCCGTTCCTTCACGGACGCCTCGACGGCCGCGTTGCCCTCGTCGCCATTCTGGGCGAGCCCGGCCAGCACCTCGGTGATGAGCTTGCCGACGAACTGGAACTCCGCAACGCCGAAGCCCCGCGTCGTCCCTGCCGGCGTCCCGAGCCGCACGCCGGACGTGACCGTCGGCTTCTCGGGGTCGAACGGAATGCCGTTCTTGTTGCAGGTGATGTTGGCGCGCTCCAGCGCGGCTTCCGCCACCTTGCCCGTGAGCTTCTTGGGCCGCAGATCGACCAGCATGAGATGCGTGTCGGTGCCGCCCGAAACGATCGCGAAACCGGCCTCGCCGAGCGTCGCGGCAAGCGCGCGCGCATTCTCGACGACCGACTTCGCATAGAGCTTGAATTCGGGCCGCAGCGCCTCGCCGAAGGCGACCGCCTTGCCGGCGATCACATGCATGAGCGGGCCGCCCTGGATGCCCGGGAAGATGGCGGAGTTGATCTTCTTGCCGATCTCTTCGTTGTTGGAAAGGATCATGCCGCCGCGCGGACCGCGCAGCGTCTTGTGCGTGGTCGTCGTCACGATGTCGGCGAAAGGCAGTGGGCTCGGATGCGCGCCGCCCGCCACGAGGCCGGCGAAATGCGCCATGTCGACCATGAGGAGCGCGCCGACCGAATCCGCGATCTCCCGGAACGCCTTGAAGTCGATGATGCGCGGATAGGCCGATCCGCCCGCGATGATGAGCTTGGGCTTGTGTTCGCGCGCGAGGCTCTCGACCTCATCGAGATCGATCTGATGGTCCTGCTTGCGCACGCCGTACTGCACGGCATTGAACCACTTGCCCGACTGGTTCGGTGCCGCGCCATGGGTGAGATGCCCGCCCGCGGCGAGGCTCATGCCGAGGATGGTGTCGCCCGGCTTCAGAAGCGCCATCATCACGCCCTGATTGGCCTGTGAGCCGGAATTCGGCTGCACGTTCACATAGGCGCAGTTGAAGAGCCGCTTCGCCCTCTCGATCGCCAGTTCCTCGGCGATGTCCACGAATTCGCAGCCGCCATAGTAGCGCTTGCCCGGATAACCTTCGGCGTACTTGTTCGTCATGATCGAGCCCTGCGCCTCGAGCACGGCGCGCGACACGATGTTCTCCGAGGCGATCAGCTCGATCTCGGTCTGCTGCCGGCGAAGCTCCTTCTCGATCGCATGCAGGATCTCGGGATCGCTCTGGGCGAGGCCATCTGTGAAAAAGCCCGAGGCGGTGCCCCGTCCGGCCACTGCGCTGCTGGATGACATTGACTGAACCTTCTTCGACGGAATGAGACGAACTGCCGGATTGAATCCCGGTAGCCGGACTGGCGGCGCGCCGCCTCCGGCTCACCGTGGCGTGATACCACATATCGCGATTGGGGGCCAATGCACCACTATAAAACTTGACCTTGGTCCGTCCGACAGCATTTCAAGATTTAACGCAGCGTAAGGCTTGAAATCTTCTCGCGGGGAGGCAGGCACCACGTATTTTCAGGCTGGCGAATGCGTCCCCTCAGGCCATCGCCAAGAGCTAATACCCGCCCCCTCATGTATTCGGCCCCAAAAAAGACTTCTGTGTCGCTGGAATGTGGTCTTCGGGCCGAAAGAAAACACAAAGACAAGATAAACGCCTACTGTACAGCTTGATCCCCAGAGACTTAACGCGCTAGATAAGTATCCATATTCTAGGGACAGAGATTCGTTTGGCGGCGATTGCCGTGCGGCAAAAAGGTGTTATCGGCAATGAGCGATACCAAGAACAAGACTGATGGCACAATGCCAGGACTACTTCGCCTGGCCAGCGATATCGTTTCCGCATATGTGAGTAAAAATGCCGTAGCGGCCACGGATCTGCCCGGTATGATCCGGACCGTCCACAACACGCTCGCCGAGCTCGAGCGCAGCGGGGACAGCGTCGCGGCCGCCCAGGAACTGACACCGGCCGTCCCGATCAAGAAGTCGGTGACGCCCGATCACATCATCTGTCTGGAAGACGGCAAGAAGCTGAAAATGCTCAAGCGCTATCTGCGCTCGCAGTTCGGGTTGTCGCCGGAGGAATATCGCGCCCGCTGGGGCCTGCCCGTCGACTATCCGATGGTGGCACCCAACTACGCCGCGCAGCGCTCCCGCCTCGCCAAGCAGATCGGGCTCGGCCGCACCAGCCCCAGCACGCCGCGCGGCCGTCGCAAGAAATAATCATTCTCAAACGAGGATGCCGCCGCCCGTCCCGCCGTCCCTGGGCGGCTCGGTGCGGCGTGGCGGCTGCCCTTCGCCGTCCCGCCCCAGCCGGTAACGCAGCTTTTGCAGGGCGATGCGCTCCAGCTCATTCTGGGATGCCGTCGCGGGGCCGACCACGGAAACCTCCGTTCCCGTCGCAACATCGACCGCCGTCACCTTGACGCTGCCACCGATCGGCTGGAATTCGAAGATGACCTCGCGGCGGCCGCCTGCCCCGGAGGCGGCCGATGGCGGATTGCCGCTGTCGCCGTTACGCGGCACGCCTTATGTTCCGCTGCGTCCAGACGGAATCGAGAGCCTTCACCAGATCTCTCATC
>NZ_JBATUH010000056.1:0-50510 GCF_049671045.1 Parvibaculum sp.
TAAAAGTACATCCTGAAAAGTGTGAAACGGTTTCGGGATGTGAGTGAGAAGAAAAAAGCGCCGGGGAAACCGGGGCTTTTCTCAGGCCAGACCGTAGATCTGGTCGGCCCGCTTTTCGAAGGCTTCAGAAAACTTCTTGAAAGCGAGGTCGAACATCGTACCCATAAGAAGGCCAAGGGTACGACTCTTGAACTCATAATCGATGAAAAACTCGACATCGCATTCGCTTCCCTCGCCTACCGGTTTGAAGGTCCAGCGATTATCGAGGTAGCGAAACGGCCCGTCGAGATATTTCACATCGATGACATTTTCCTCGGGCTTCAGCAGCACCTGACTGGTGAATGTCTCGCGTATAAGTTTGTAACCAACCGTCATGTCGGCAATGAGAAGAGCCTTGCCGTCACGCTCCTTGCGGGAGCGAACAGACAAAGCCTCGCACATCGGCAGAAACTGCGGATATTTCTCAACATCAGCAACAAGGCCGAACATTTGATCTGCCCGGTGATGCACCCGCCTGACGGTCGTAAACTGCGGCATTTCCTATCTCAGGCCCGCGCAGCAATCTGCGTCTCGCGCGCGGCCCTCAGCTTGGCGAAATCATCGCCAGCGTGATGCGATGAACGCGTCAGGGGACTGGATGCGACCAGAAGGAAGCCCTTCGTCCTGCCAATCGTCTCGAATGACTTGAATTCGTCAGGGGTCACAAAGCGAATGACGGGATGATGCTTGCGGGTCGGCTGGAGATATTGACCGATGGTCATGAAATCCACATCCGCCGAACGCAGATCGTCCATCAGTTGAAGGATCTCATTCCGCTCTTCGCCAAGACCGACCATGATACCAGACTTCGTGAAAATGGTTGGGTCCAGTTCTTTGACGCGCTGTAGCAGGCGGATCGAATGGAAATAACGAGCGCCAGGACGAACCTTCAGATAACGCGACGGCACAGTTTCCAGATTGTGGTTGAACACGTCGGGACGGGCTTTGACCACGACTTCAAGAGCGCCTTCCTTGCGCAGGAAATCCGGCGTCAGGATTTCAATCGTCGTTGCGGGCGAGCGGCGCCGGATCGCGCCAATCACATCGACGAAATGCTGGGCGCCGCCATCATCGAGATCATCGCGATCGACCGATGTGATGACGACATGCTGAAGGCCGAGCTTCTCCACGGCGTTGGCGACATTTTCGGGCTCGTGCGGATCGAGCGCGCCGGGAAGTCCCGTCTTCACATTGCAGAAGGCGCAGGCGCGCGTGCATGTGTCGCCCATGATCATCATGGTGGCGTGCTTCTTCGACCAGCACTCGCCGATATTGGGGCAGCCCGCCTCTTCGCAGACGGTGACCAGATGGTTTTCGCGGACGATGCGCTTCGTTTCCGTATAGACGGGCGAGGTCGGCGCCTTGACGCGGATCCACTCCGGCTTGCGCAGTACGGCCGTGTCGGGGCGGTGCGCCTTTTCAGGGTGTCTCGGACGCGGATTGCCTGAGGCTGCGCCGCCTCCGTTCAGATTGTCGATGATCGTGGCCATGGGTTCGCCGCCATGTTCAGGGGTGTCGGGGTTCGCATGCTCGGGCCATCCCCTGCCCTAGTGCTCAACATGGATAGAGGGTATCGGCGATTCAAGCAAATCGCCGGTGAATCTGGATTCAATTCATGGAAGGTTCGGCGGCGCGCCTATTCCGGCTCGGCCATGTCGAACATGCCGCCCAGCATCTGGTAGCCGCCGCTATCGGTCCGCAGCGGCAGATAGCTGGCCTCGAACTGGGCGTGATCGACGTCGGTTCCCTTCATCCGGCCGCGCAGA
Source organism: Parvibaculum sp. (assembly GCF_049671045.1). Classification (GTDB taxonomy): domain Bacteria; phylum Pseudomonadota; class Alphaproteobacteria; order Parvibaculales; family Parvibaculaceae; genus Parvibaculum. The sequence continues at coordinate 1,806 of NZ_JBATUH010000056.1, forward strand.
AAGGCGGGCTTGCCCGCCGCGAAGACGCGGTGGTGAAAGGCGATCTGGTCGTCGGCCATCGCCTTTCCGTAACACTCCGTAAAGCGGCGGCCGGTATAGGTCTTGCTGAAGCGGTGCTCGTTTTCGCTGCCGACAAGGCGATAGACGAGGTCCTGGCCGTCATCGACCGGCTCCACGAGGAAAACGCCGCCCAGAATCTTGCGGAAATCGAGAGGATTTATCGCGCTGCGCTGGACGACGCCGTCGGGACCCATCTTGCCCAGCCAGTAGTCGAGCAAGATTCTGTTCTTGGGATGAATAGGGCTTCCCGCCTCGATTACTTCGTAATCGACCTCTTCAGGCGTCAGCTTCAGGTCCAGCCTTTTGAGCATGTCGTCCCTCCGTGCATCATTATTGGGACAAGCTCGTTAATCAATCGCTAGCGCTCAGGTAAAAGTCAGACCGAGGCGGACGAACTGGCTGTCGGGAGCCTCGATCTCCTGCAAGGCATGGCGGAGTTTTTCGGCGTATTCCCTCTCCAGCTCCGTACCGGCGAGGTTGCGCTCCTCGGCGGGATCGTCCTCGAGATCGTAGAGATGATTGCCCCGGAAGCGGGACGCTGCCCAGAACGGAAGCTTGTCGCCTGCCTGCCAATCCTGGCGGATGACGGGCACCCTGCTTCCCGGCATGCGATCGAGAAAGGCGCGCTCGTCCGGCAGCGGCAATTCCTGCTCGCGCGTCAGGACATGCGTGGGCATCGTCGACCAGCGATTGGAAAGCATGGTGAGAGGCGCATTGGCGGCCATCGGCGCGCGCGCATATTTGAAGCGCCGGTCGATCAGGTGCACTTCGCGCCCCCAGACGCCTGTCAGCAGCCAGTCGCGGGTTTCGCTCTTCTCGCCGCGAAGGAGCGGCAACAGCGAGCGCCCATGCGTGCGCTGGCGAACCTCGACGCCGAAAAGCTCCGCCAGCGTCGCAAAGAGGTCAACGCTCGTCGTCAGCGTATCGCATGTGCCGGGAGTGACACCCGGGCATGCGATCAGCAGCGGAATATGTCCGAGCGGTTGATAGACCGGCACGCCGGGCTTTCCCCAGATATCCTTTTCGCCAAGATAATGCCCATGATCCGTACAGAGAATGATGACCGTATCTTCCGCGAGGCCCTTGCGATCGATCGCATCGAGGATGCGGCCGAACCAGCGGTCGATCATGGTGAGCTTGCCGCCATAGCTCGCCCGTATCTGGCGCGCCTGCTGCCCGGTCAGAACGCCCTTGGCCAGTGCGCCCTGCATATAGGGCGGCCAGATGAGATGCGGCCCCTCCCAGCCTGGATCGTACATCGAGGCATAGGGCTCGGGCGTGTCGAAGGGCTCATGGGGATCGAACTCGTCGACGAAGAGAAGGAAGCGGTCATGGTGACCGGCATTTTCGTCGAGCCAGCGGGCTGCCGCCGCCATGGTGCGCGGGCCGGGAAAATCGGCTTCGCCGCGAAAATAGCCACGTGAATCGTCATAAGGCATATGCGGGCGGAAACCGTCCGGCGTGCCGACCCAGCTCGGATCGGGCCGCGTCTTCCATGGGTCGCCCTCATGGCCGCGCTGATAGTCCCAGGCCGTGAAATCGACGTGATAGTTCTCGCCGCCCGTCTCGAAGAGATGCGGATGATCGGAGATGAGCTGCGTGACGACGCCCGCCTTGCGCAGCTCATAGGTGATGGCATCTTCCCAGATTTCGATCGAGCCCCACGGCTTCCACAGAAAGTCGAGAGCGCCGCAAAGAATGTCGTGCCGCGCGGGCATGCAGGGAAGCGAGCCCGTATAATGGCGCGTGAAGCGCGTCGCGCGCGCGGCGAAGCGGTCGAGATTGGGGGTCTGGAATTCGTCGCCGCCATAGGCGCCGACCATATGGCGGTTCAGGCTGTCGAGAAGAATGACGACGGCGTTCTTCGGGAGGCTGCGGCCAGCGGACTGGTCATCCATCAATGAGATACCTCGTCGCGGTCATTGCGCCGCTTCGTCGCCCAGAGATTGAGCGACTCGACGCCGATGGAGAAAGCCACCGCGAAGTAGAGATAAGCCTTCGGAATGTGGAAGTGCAACGCGTCGGCGATGAGCGATACGCCGATGAGCATGAGGAAGCTCAGCGCCAGCATCTTCACGGTCGGGTGTTCCTCGATGAAGTGCGCGAGAGGCTCGGCGGCGAAGACCATGACGCCGACGGCGGCGAGAACGGCAAAGGCCATGATCTCGAAATGATCGGACATGCCGACGGCTGTCATCACCGTGTCGAGCGAGAAGATGATATCGATGAGCCCGATCTGGGTGACGACCGACCAGAGGCCCGGAACCTTGGTGTCGATTTCGTGCGCGCGCTCGTCACCCCCCTCGACCGCATGGTGGATTTCGAGCGTCGATTTTGCGATCAGGAAAAGTCCGCCGACGAAGAGAATGATGTCGCGCCAGGAAACGCCGAAGCCGTCATAGGTGACGATGGGCTCCCTTAGCGTGACGATCCACGCAATGGAGGCCAGAAGCGCAAGCCTCGTCATCAGCGCGGCGCCGAGGCCCAGCCGCCGTCCAAGCCTCTGCTTTTCCCTTGGCAGGCGCGAAGCGAGGATGGAGAGGAATATCAGGTTATCTACGCCGAGAACGATCTCGAGGACCGTGAGCGTAAGAAGGCTCGCCCAATTTTCCGGATTGGAAAATATTTCAAACATGATGCGCTTTAGATGTGGAGCGCGCGACCGAAGGCGTCAAGCACGGACTCGTGCATCATTTCACTTAAGGTGGGATGAGGGAAGATGCTCTGCATAAGGTCGGCTTCGGTCGACTCGAGCGTCCGGGCGACCGTGTAGCCCTGGATGAGTTCCGTCACCTCGGCACCGACCATGTGGGCGCCCAGCAATTCGCCTGTATGCGCATCGAAGACGGTCTTGACGAAGCCTTCCGGCTCCCCGAGCGCGATCGCCTTGCCATTGCCACGGAAGGGAAAGCGGCCGACCTTGATCTCGCGGCCGCCTTCCTTCGCCTGCGCTTCGGTGAGGCCCACGCTTGCGATCTGGGGCGTGGAGTAGGTGCAGCCCGGAATTTTTGACCTGTCGAGCGGATGCAGTCCCTTCTGGCCCACGATGCGCTCGACCGCCAGCACGCCTTCATGCATCGCCTTGTGCGCAAGCCACGGCGCGCCGACGAGATCGCCAATGGCATAGATGCCCTTCACGCCGGTTTCGAGCCACTCATTGGCGACGACGTGCCCCTTCTCGACCTTCACCCCCGCTTCCGCGAGGCCGAGATCCTCGACATTCCCCGTGATGCCGACGGCCGAGATGACGCGCTCGACGGTCAGCGTCTCCGTTTTCCCGTCCTTGAGCGCGATGGTCGCGGTCACGCTGTCGGCGGCCTTCTCCAGTTTCTCGACCTTTGCGGAGGTTAGGATCTTCATGCCCTGCTTGCGGAAAGCCTTGGCGGCGAAGTCCGAGATTTCCGCATCCTCCACCGGCAGGATGCGGTCCATAACCTCGACCACCGTCACCTCCACGCCGAAGGCGCGGTAGAAGCTCGCGAATTCGATCCCGATTGCACCCGACCCGATGACGAGAAGCGATTTCGGCATGGCGGGCGGCACCATGGCTTCGCGATAGGTCCAGACGAGCTTTCCATCAGGTTCGATGCCGGGCAGAGTGCGCGCCCTCGCGCCTGTGGCAAGGATGATGTTCCTTGCCTGAAGCTCGCGGCGGCCATCCTTGCCGTCGACGGAGACGCGGCCCACGTCGGCGAGCTTCCCCGTTCCCTCGATGACATCCACCTTGTTCTTCTTCATGAGAAAGCGGACGCCGTTTGAAAGCTGGGTCGCAACCTTGCGGCTTCGCTTCACGATCGCCTGCGCGTCAAAGCCGATATTCTCCGCCTTCAGACCGAATTCATCGAGGCGATGCAGCGTCTGATAGATTTCGGCCGAGCGCAGCAGCGCCTTGGTTGGTATGCAGCCCCAGTTGAGGCAGATGCCACCCAGCGCCTCGCGCTCGACAATGGCGGTCTTCAGGCCCAATTGCCCCGCGCGCACCGCGGCGACATAGCCGCCGGGGCCGGAGCCGATGATGACGACGTCGTAAGCGGTTTCGGCCATCCTTCGCCTCCTCAGAGCAGCATCGAGGGCGGATATTCCACGAACGCCTTGAAAGCCTCGAGGAACCTGGCGCCGAGCGCGCCGTCTATGGCGCGATGATCGCAGGACATGGTCACGGTCATCATCGTGGCGACCTCGACTTTGCCGTTTCGCACCACCGGCCGTTCCTCGCCCCTGCCCACGGCGATGATCGCCGCCTGCGGCGGGTTGATGACCGCCGTGAAATGCTTGATGCCGAACATGCCGAGATTGGAAATCGAGAAGCTGCCGCCCTCGAATTCATCGGGCTTCAGCTTCTTTTCGCGCGCGCGCTCGGCAAGCTCCCTTGCCTCCGCGGAAATCTCGGCGAGGCCCTTCGTTTCCGCCGCCCGGATGATGGGCGTGATGAGCCCGTGTTCGAGCGCCACGGCAATTCCGATATCGGCGTGATGGTGCCGCAGCAGCGCGTTGCCCGCGAAGCTCACATTGACGTCCGGCACTTTCATGAGTGCGAGCGCTGCGGCGCGGATCACGAAATCATTCACGGAGAGTTTGACGTCGCCTTCCGACTTCGCGTTCAAATCCTTCCGGATACGGAGCAGCTCGTCGAGCTGGCAATCGACGGTGAGATAGAAATGCGGAATTTCCTGCATCGCCTGAGTGAGCCGCCTGGCGATCGTTCGCCGCATGCTGTCGAGCGCAATTTCGTCATAGCTGCCCTTCTCATAGAAGGCCCGGGGGTCGATGGCGGGCGCAGGGGCTCCGGGCGCTGCGGCAAGCGGCGCGGGACGCCGGGTCACCATTCCGGGCTTCGCCGCTTCGACATCTGCCTTGACGATGCGCCCGCGCGGGCCCGAGCCCTCGATGGCTGCGAGGTCGACGCCTTTTTCCTTCGCGATGCGGCGCGCGAGCGGCGAGGCAAAGATGCGGCCTGCCTCGGCAGGTCTGGCCGCTTGCGCCGCCGGCTCTGCGGGCCTGGGCGCCGGGCTGGCTGTCCGGATCTTGCTTTCCACCGCCGCAGCCTCCTTCGGAGCTGAAGGGGGAGGCGAAGGAGGAGGCGCCACCGGCGCCGCCGCTTCCTTCAGGGCCTCCGCCGTCTCGCCCTCGCCGAGCAGCAGGGCGATGGGCTGGTTGACGGGCACGTTCTCCGTCCCTTCCGCCACAAGGAGCTTGCCGATGCGGCCTTCATCGACCGCCTCGACCTCCATCGTCGCCTTGTCGGTTTCGATCTCGGCGATGACGTCGCCGGAATGGACCTCGTCGCCCTCCTTCACATGCCATTTCGCGAGCGTGCCCTCCTCCATGGTGGGGGAAAGCGCGGGCATCAGAATGGGTGTCGGCATCCTCCCCTCCTCTAGCGGTAGCAGACGGCTTTCACCGTCTCCACCACCTCGTCCGCGCTGGGCAGCGCCAGCTTTTCGAGATTGGCCGCATAGGGCATGGGCACGTCCTTCTGCGTCACGCGCAGGATGGGCGCATCGAGCCAGTCGAAGGCTTCCGCCTGCACGCGCGCGGCGATTTCCGCGCCGATACCGCAGACGGGCCAGGTTTCCTCGACCGTCACCAGACGGTTCGTCTTTTTCACCGACTGCACGATCGTTTCGACGTCGAGCGGACGCAAGGTTCGCAGGTCGATGATTTCGGCGTCGATGCCGAGCGCTGCCAGTTTCTCGGCCGCCTCGATGCAATAGGTGAGGCCATGGCTGTGCGAAACGATGGTGACGTCGTCCCCCTCCTTCAGCACGCGCGCCTTGCCGATGGGAAGCACGAAATCGTCGAGCTTCGGCACCTCGAAGCTCTTGCCGTAGAGAATTTCGTTTTCGAGAAAGATGACGGGATTGGGATCGCGGATCGCCGCCTTGAGGAGCCCTTTCGCATCCGCCGCCGAATAGGGCGCGATGACGATGAGGCCGGGAATATGCGCGTACCAGGACGAATAGTCCTGACTGTGCTGCGCCGCGACGCGCGCCGCGGGCCCGTTCGGTCCACGAAAGACGATGGGCGTCGCCATCTGGCCGCCCGACATGTAGCGCGTCTTCGCCGCCGAGTTGATAAGATGGTCGATCGCCTGCATGGCGAAGTTGAAAGTCATGAACTCGACGATGGGGCGCAGTCCGGCAAAGGCTGCGCCGACACCGAGCCCGGCAAACCCATGCTCCGTGATCGGCGTATCGACGACGCGCCGTACGCCGAATTCCTCGAGCAGGCCCTGCGTGACCTTGTAGGCGCCCTGATATTCGGCAACCTCCTCGCCCATGACGAAGATGCTGTCGTCACGGCGCATTTCCTCGGCCATCGCGTCGCGCAGCGCCTCGCGCACGGTCTGGGTGACGAATTCCGTGCCTGCCGGAAGTTCCGGCTCGCGCGCGGTTTCGACATGCGGCGCGACAGCTGCCGCCTTCGTCTCAGGGCTCGCGGGGCGGGCTTCAGGCGCGGGCGCCCGGGCCTCCGCCAGCGGCGGCTGCGCGGATACGCTCGTTCCTTCCTCGCCCGAGAGCGTTGCGATGACGGCATTGACCTTCACGTTCTCGGTTCCGGCCGGAACGAGGATCTTTTCGATCCTGCCTTCATCCACCGCCTCGACCTCCATCGTCGCCTTGTCGGTCTCGATTTCCGCGATCACATCGCCCGAACGGACCTCGTCGCCTTCCTTCACGAACCACTTGCTGAGCGTGCCCTCCTCCATCGTCGGGGAAAGCGCGGGCATGAGAATATTCGTCGTCATGGCTCAGACCCCCACATTCGCGTCCGCCAGCACATCGGTCCAGAGTTCCGAAGGATCGGGCTCGGGGCTGTCCTGCGCGAATTGTGCCGCGTCGTTGACGATCGCCCTGATCTCGCGGTCGATCTCCTTCAGCTCGTCCTCGCTCTTGCCGCTTTCAAGGAGCCTGTGACGCACCTGCTCGATCGCGTCATGCTCCTGACGCATCTTGTTCACTTCTTCCTTGGCGCGATATTTCGCCGGGTCCGACATGGAGTGCCCGCGATAGCGATAGGTCAGCATTTCGAGAATATAGGGCCCCTTGCCCGCGCGGCACCATTCGATCGCCTTGACGGCGGCGGCGCGCACGGCGCGCACATCCATTCCGTCGACCTGCTCGCCCGGTATGTTGAAGCTCACGCCGCGCTTGGAGAGATTGGTCTGCGCCGAGCCGCGCGCGAGGCTTGTTCCCATCGCATATTGATTGTTCTCGATCACATAGACGACCGGAAGCCGCCAGAGCTCGGCCATGTTGAAGCTCTCATAGACCTGGCCCTGATTTGCCGCGCCATCGCCGAAGAAGGTCAGCGATACATTGTCATTGCCGCGATATTTGTTGGCGAAGGCAAGGCCCGTTCCTATGGGCACGGGCGCGCCGACAATGCCGTGGCCGCCATAGAAATCCTTCTCGATGCTGAACATATGCATCGAGCCGCCCTTGCCCTTGGAATAGCCGCCCGCGCGGCCGGTGAGTTCGGCCATGACACCCTTCGCGTCCATTCCGCAGGCGAGCATGTGTCCGTGATCGCGATAGCCGGTGACGACCTGATCGCCCGGCTTCATCGCGCCGAGCACGCCGATCACCACGGCCTCCTGGCCGATATAGAGGTGGCAGAACCCCCCAATGAGACCCATGCCATACATCTGCCCCGCCTTCTCCTCGAAACGGCGGATGAGCAGCATTTCCCGATAGGCCTTCAGATCCTCCTCGAGCGTCAGCGGCGGCGGACCATCCGGCCGTGCGGGCTTTTTCGCCAATGGCTTTCTGGCCGCCTTGCGCGCGGGCGTCGCCGCCGCGCCGCTCGCCTGTTTGACCTGCTTTGCCGATTTGGAGGATTTGGGTGCCATTGATCTTCCGCTTCAGGTTGAAAGGGCAGAACCGCCCGCATCGCTATCCGGCGCGGGGCCGCAGACGCGCTGTGCATGACTATCATGCACTCTAGACACTTGGCGTAAATGTTTGATTTCAAAACAAAAAATATAACTTAACCGATAATCGGTTAATTACCTCGTGATGACAATGGCTTAGAGGCTTGTTGAAAATCGGCGGCGACGAAGAGGCGGCGGAAGATGGATGCCGGGTCGAGCCCGGCATGATGATCAGAAGGAACAGGCGCTCGCCCCACTCTCTCGTTGACATCCCGGACTCGCCTGTCCCGGCGCAGGCCGGGATCCGGGGTCCAGAGCGACAACGGTCGGCGATCGTGGCCACTGGATGCCGGGAAGAGCCCAGCATGACAAATAGCGGCCCGGTCGCACTCAGCGGGGAGCGCGAGCCATCCAAATCACAGTCAGGTGAAAGGAGCCGTCAGGAACGCCTCCGTCAGCCTCTCAGCGGCCGAGTTGCGGCGCGGCGTTTCTCGGCGAGGTCGCGGCCGGGCGCTCGCGGAAGATGACGATGTCATTAGGATTGGCGAAGCCGAGGGTCGCGCGCGCCCGCTCGTCGAGAAGGTCGGGATCGAGGCTTTCGGGGCGCAGCAGGGCGACCTGCCGGTCAAGCTGCTCGCGCGCCGCCCGCACCTCCGCGAGCTGCTGGTCGAGCGTGTCGACGCGGTTCTGGAGGCTCAGCCAGGCGATGAAGCCATGCTGGCCGTAAACGGCGTGATAGGCGAAATAGCTGATGACGATGAGACCAACGAGCGGCACGAGCGCATGGCGCAAGCGCAGCGGTTCCCTGGTACGAATCAAGCCCATGTCCTTCATGAACAACAAGGAATCACAGAGGGATTCCCTTCGTCAACCATCCTCGCGCGAGACGCGCGGCTTTGCGCGGGGCGCAGGCTCGCCCTCAAACAAAAAGGGGCTGCGCGGCCTCGGCCACGCAGCCCAGTTTAGCGATAAGATCGTGGAGGGAACTTATCGCACGCCCAATTGCCGGATCGAGTTCGGCGTGTAGCGGCTCGGGTCGAGCTCGTCGGCGAAGTAGTTGACCGCCGGCTCCTCGTTCTGCATGGCGAGAGCGAGGTAACGGCCAGCCTGGAGGTCGTAGACGACTTCCGCACCGGCGTTGCAGAGCGGCACGTTGTAGCGCTGGATCTGCTGCATTTCCTGGACGCGCCAGAGCTGGCCACGGCCGTCATAGAGTTCGGCCGCCGAAACCTGCCAGGCGTCTTCGTCATTGTGATAGACGCGGCGGGCATAGACGTGGCGCGTGCTCGGACGGAGCTTCGCCTCGAAGTTCCAGGTACGATGCAGCTCGTAGCGGATCAGATCCTGGTTGAGGTGACCGGGCTTCAGGAAGTCCTTGTACTTCGCAGCTTCCGCCTTGTAGGCGTTGGCCGCGATGAGCTTCGGCGTCTTGTCGATGACCGCCCAGTCGTAGCGGTCGAGCGCGCCATTGTAGCCGTCGAACGCGTCAGAGGTCGAAAGACCGTCCGAGTTCGTGCCCGGGTTGTCGTAGGAGATGTTCGGCGCACGGCGCACGCGGCGGGTGCCGGGGCTGTACTGCCACGCCTGACGGCCGCCATTGAGCGTCGCGTTGAGGGCGTCATAAACGAGGACGACGTTGCCTGCTTCGCGGGCCGGCGCGATCGTATTCGCGAGGTAGTAGAGCGAAATGTTGTTCAGCTCTTCGGCGCGCTTCTTTGCCGGGTCGGACCAGGGGAAGAGCGCTTCGTCCTGAACGATGGTCAGCGTGTAGTCGCCGCTGCGCGTGACAGGGGCGGCCGCGAACTGGCGCGTCACCTTGTAGGAGCGGTAGCGCAGCGTGTGGTTCCACATCATCTCGAAGGCGTTGTTCGCGATCGGGAAGGGGAAGCCCATGATCGCGCCTTCGACGCCCGAACCGCCGCCGACGAGCTCGCCGACCTTCGCGTTGTTCTTCGTCGCCGCATAGACGTTGTCCGGATAGGCGCAGCTACGGCGCGTCTCATAGACGTTGAGCTTGTAGTCCGGGTAGGTCTTCATGAGCGCCTTCTGACCCTCGGTCAGAATGGCGTCATACTGCGCGGCGTTCGCCGAGGTCACCGTGTACTTGATCGGGTCGCTGGCGAACGGGTCCGGCAGGTGGTCGCCGACCTTGTAGGTCACATTGCTCGGAACCGTCGTCAGGCCGCCGGTCCAGGCGGGGATATCCCCCTCACCCGCCTTTTCGGCGCCGATCGGCGTCAGATCGTTGCCAAGGCGATTGGCCTGGGCGTCCGGCACGGACGCGCCGGCTCCAACGGGTAGCAGCATGGCGAGCGTACCGATCGCCAGAAATGAGATCCTCATCCCCTTCTCCCTAATTGCATGCCTGTTTGGGTTTTTCAGACATAGTTGTCTTAGACATAAGATGACCAGCAATAGCGTGCCGGTGTCAATCTCCAACATGACGCATGTGCCAATTTTTGAGGAATAGCGTGACGGAGCGCTTAAGGTCGCACCTCAGATAGCATCATGAAGTTGCTGAATATGGCTACGAATCGAGGGTCGCGATGCTGCCCTCGATTCACCTTCCACAATTGTTTTATTTTATGAAAAGCCCCCGCCAGCCGCGGGGGCTTTCATCCGCGCTTTCAGCGCTTCAGGACGCTCTTGCCGGCATATTCGGCGGACGGCCCGAGCAGTTCCTCGATGCGGAGCAGCTGGTTGTACTTCGCCAGCCGGTCGGAACGCGCGAGCGACCCGGTCTTGATCTGGCCGCAATTCGTCGCCACCGCGAGGTCGGCGATGGTCGCATCCTCCGTTTCGCCCGAACGATGGGACATGACGGCCGTGTAGCTCGCCTTGTGCGCCAGTTCGACAGCCTCAAGCGTCTCGGTGAGGGTGCCGATCTGGTTCACCTTCACGAGAATCGAGTTGGCCACGCCCTTGGCGATGCCTTCGGCCAGGCGGCGCCTGTTGGTTACGAAGAGATCGTCGCCCACTAGCTGCACCTTGTCGCCGATCGCTTCGGTGAGCGCCTTCCAGCCCTGCCAGTCGTCCTCCGCCATGCCGTCCTCGATCGAGATGATCGGATAGCGGCTGACGAGGTGGCGCCAATATTCGACCATGCCGCCGGCATCGAGCTTCTTGCCCTCGCCTTCGAGATTGTAGACGCCGCCCTTGTAGAACTCGGTCGAGGCGGCATCGAGCGCGAGGTAGATGTCCTCGCCTGGCCTGTAGCCCGCCTTCTCGATCGCCTTCATGACGAAGCCGATGGCGTCTTCGGTCGAGGCGAGGTTCGGCGCGAAGCCGCCCTCGTCGCCCACATTGGTGTTGTGGCCGGCCGCCTTCAGCTCCGCCTTCAGCGTGTGGAAGACCTCGGCACCCATGCGCAGCGCGTCGCCGAAGGTTTCGGCGGCGACCGGCATGATCATGAATTCCTGAATGTCGATCGGATTGTCGGCGTGCTGACCGCCATTGACGATGTTCATCATCGGCACCGGCAGGATGCGGGCGGCCGGCCCGCCGACATAGCGGAAGAGCGCCTGATCCTGCGAAAGGGCCTGCGCTTTCGCGACGGCCAGCGAAACGCCGAGAATCGCGTTGGCGCCGATTCGCGATTTGTTGGGCGTGCCGTCCAGTTCGCACATGGCTCGGTCGATGGCGATCTGCTCGGCCGCGTCCATGCCGCCGATAGCGTCGAAAATCTCGCCATTGATGGCGGCGACCGCCGTTCTGACGCCCTTGCCCTTGTAGCGGCTGCCGCCATCGCGCAGTTCCACCGCCTCATGCGCGCCGGTCGACGCGCCGGAGGGCACGGCCGCACGGCCGAGAGCGCCATCTTCGAGCAGAACATCGACCTCGACCGTCGGATTACCGCGGCTGTCCAGAATTTCGCGGCCAATGATGTCGATGATTGCAGCCATGTCTTACAGACTCCGATGATTGGAAATCGCCAATGCCCCTCCCGGCGCGCCGGGCGCCGCGAAGGGTTTGCGCGTTTCTATCGGACAGACGCGCCCCGCGAAAGGGGCCTTGTCGCTTCGCGGCTCAGCCCGGCACCAGTTCGGCGAAGGGCAGTTCCTCCGGGGCCTGCCTCAGCAACCAGTCACGATTGTTGAGGATGTAATTCCGCTCGGCCTCGATCATCGCCCGCCCCATGCCGACACAGAACGCCTGCCCCGGCGTCGCCGGTCCCTGGCCGGCGGGGCCCGCAGCCTCGATATCGTCGAGCGAGGCGTAGACCTCGTCGAGATCGGCGAGACGCTCGTCGAGAAGCGTTTTGATCCTTCGCCTTGGCAGATAGGGCGCAAAGCTCAGCAGAAACATGAACTCCGAGCGGAGCCTGTGGCGGGCATTCACCGTCATGAGCGTGTTCAGGCAGACGGAGCGTCCCGCATCCGTGATCGCATAGACCTTCTTGGCCGGGCGGTTTTCCTGCTCCACCCGCTCGTAGGTCACAAGACCCTCCGCCGCGAGCTCGTTGAGCGCGGGGTAGATGTTGCTGATCGTCACATCGACGATCTTCGAGACTTCCTGCTCCAGCACCTTCTTGATGTCGTAACCCGTCGCGGGCCCTGCCATCAGAACGCTGAGCAACAGTTCCTTCGTATTCAATCCGCTTCCCTCCCCGTCAGCAGACCGACTATCCCTCTTGCTAGAGATAGTGTGTTTTATATATAAGGTTTTTGCTAGTAGGTTTTTTCTACCTATTACACATAACTATAATCGACTGACCAAACCCTCCTCCTCAGTCAAAGGTCAGCATCCCTCACCACCTTGCGGCCGGCTCCCCCCTCGGACCCGGCCGCTCCTACTTCGGCGCTGTCGGCTGATGTCGGCGCCGAACTCGAAGCAAGCGGGAGAAACAATCAAAATGAGAGTATCGGCGGGAACGCCCACTGTCACGACCCATCAGATGGGCCGGGGCACCATGAAATCTGCGTTTTTCGGCGCTGCCGCAGCGTTCGCCTTGATGGCGGGCGGAACGGCACAGGCCGAACAGTTCAAATTCGGCGACATCGACGTCTCGATCGACACGACGGTCTCCCTCGGCATGACCATGCGGACCAGCGCGCGCAGCTGCGAGCACGTGTCCCAGGCCAATGGCGGCTGCGCCTCGTCGAGCGGTCGCTGGACGGGTATCAACTCCGACAACGGCAATCTGAACTTCGATCGGGGCGACATCACCGACGCGATCGGCCGCGTCACCGCAGACGTGCACGCCAAGTGGGGCAATTACGGCGCCTTCGCGCGTCCGACCGCCTTCTACAACGCGGTCTATGCCCGGAACGACCTGCGCTTCCGCGACCTGCAGCGCGACGGCAAGGAGCAGCTCGAATACAACGTCAATGTGCTCGACGCCTTCGTTTACGGCAATTGGGACGTTGACGGCCATGCCACGACGCTTCGCGTCGGCAAGCAGGCTCTCAACTGGGGCGAGAGCATCTTCATCTCCGGTGGCGTGAACAACTTCCAGGCCTTCGACGTCACCGCGCTTCGCACGCCGGGTGCGGAACTGAAGGACGGCATGACGCCCATGCCGATGATCTACGGCTCCTTCGCGGCGACCGATGCGCTGACGATCGAAGCCTTCTGGCAGTTCTCCTACAAGCGCACGGAGCTCGATCCGGCCGGCTCGTTCTTCTCGACGGACGACATCGTGGGCCGCGGTTCGCTGCCCGCCTTCTCTGTCGGAATCAACGACAGGATCGGTCTGGCCGCCATCTCGCTTCCCCGCGAGGGCGACCGCGGCGCGAGCGACCGCAACCAGTTCGGCGTCGCCGCGCACTACTACGCGGACAATGTCGGAACGGGCACGGATTTCGGCCTCTACTTCACGCGGTATTCGAGCCGCCTGCCGTATCTGGGCTTCACCAATGGCGGTGAGACCTTCGCCGAGACCTGCGCCAATCCGCTCTATGGCCTCGACTGTTCCACAGCAGCCGGTGTTAACGCGGCCTTCGTCATCGGCTCGAACAACGCCTCCTATTTCTACGACTTCCCGACCATCAACACGATCGGCGCGAGCTTCAGCACGACGGTCCAAGGCACGGCGCTTTCGGGCGAAGTCACCTTCTCGCCCAAGATGGCATTCGGCATCTCCGACGCCGAACTCAACGCCTCGCAGATGGACGGGCTCGGTGCATCGCCCTTCCTCTCCGGTGGCGGTTGCGTGCCTCCCACCTGCCGCTTCAGCACGCTGCCCTTCGCGCCTGGCGCCGGGCAGTCGACGCTCGCACATATCGACCTCGATGCCTGGCAGGGGCAGATCGGCACGATCTCGGCTTTCTCGACGACGGACTTCCTGCCGCGCAATCTCGGCGCGGATAGCGGTGCCTTCATCGTCAACGCCGGTTTCGTCTATGTGCCGGATGCGGGCGCCTACCCGCTCAACCGCGCCGGCCCCGAGGGTGGTATCCGCAACCCGTTCGCGGCAGCTCTGCTGACGAGCGGCGCCGGCGACCCGCAATACGCGACGAGCTTCTCGTCGGGCTATCGCGCGCTCGTGGTGGTCGACTATCCGAACGCCTTCGGCACGGCGGTCACCATCTCGCCGAAGATCGTCTGGCGTCATGACGTGCTCGGCTACGCGCCGGGACCGAACACGGCCGGCTATCTGAAGGGCCTCAAGACGGTCTCGCTCGGCGCGGATGCGAAGTATCAGGCGATCAAGGCCAGCCTGAGCTGGACCTCGAGCTTCGGCGCCGGCTGGTACAACGCTGTCTCCGATCGCGACTTCGCGATGGCCAGCATTTCCTACGCGTTCTGACGCTTACTGGCGGCATCCCTGCCCCCCAGAGATGCCGGCAAACACCGCCCCGGGAAGGCCAGTCCTCCCCGGGGCGGCATTTTTTGGGCCGCTTGACGGCGGCGGCCGCCTCCTGTTCAAAAGCCTCGAACCGGAGAAAACCGATGCCAGATCGCAGCAATTCCAAGGCTCTCGTGCTCTTCTCGGGCGGACAGGATTCGACCGTCTGCCTCGCCTGGGCGCTTGAGCGTTATGAGGCCGTCGAAACGGTCGGCTTCGACTATGGCCAGAGCCATGCGGTCGAGCTTGCCTGCCGTGCGCAGCTGCGCGAGGAAGTCGCCAGCGCCTTCCCGACCTGGGCGCCGCGGCTCGGTCCCGACCACCTGCTGCATCTCACGGAACTCGCGGCCATCAGCGAAACGGCACTGACCCGCGATGTCGCCATCGAAATGGACGAGAACGGCGTTCCCAACACCTTCGTGCCCGGCCGCAATCTCCTCTTCTTCACCTATGCGGCGGCGCTTGGCTATCGGCGCGGCGCCGGCACGCTTGTCGGCGGCATGTGCGAAACCGACTATTCCGGCTATCCCGACTGCCGCAACGATACGATCCAGACGCTTGCCAAGGCGCTCTCGCTCGGCATGGGGCGCCATTTCACCATCGAAACACCCTTGATGTGGATCGACAAAGCTGCCACATGGGCGCTGGCGGAAGAACTCGGCGGACCGGCGCTGGTGCGCATCATCGTCGAGCATTCGCATAGCTGCTATCGCGGCGACCGCACTCATCGCCATGACTGGGGTTATGGATGCGGCACATGCCCGGCCTGCGAATTGCGGGCCAGGGGTTATGCGGCCTATATGGCCGCGAAGGCTTGAATTCATGTATTCGGTGAAGGAAATCTTCTACACGCTGCAAGGCGAAGGCGCGAATGCGGGGCGCCCGGCCGTTTTCTGCCGGTTCGCGGGCTGCAATCTGTGGACCGGCCGCGAGGAGGACCGCGCGCGTGCCGTCTGCACCTTCTGCGACACGGATTTCGTCGGCACGGATGGCCCGGGCGGCGGCAAATTCGCCGATGCGGCCGCGCTTGCCGATGCCGTCGAGCGCGCCTGGGCGGCAGGTACGCACGCTCATCGCTTCGTCGTCTGCACCGGCGGCGAGCCGCTGCTGCAACTCGACGCGCCCCTCATCGCCGCGCTTCATGAGCGCGGTTTCGAAATCGCGGTGGAGACGAACGGCACGATCGCCGCGCCCGAAGGCATCGACTGGATCTGCGTGAGCCCCAAGGCCGATGCGGAACTGAAACAGCTCTCGGGCAGCGAACTCAAGCTCGTCTATCCCCAGGACAAGGCTCGCCCCGAGCGCTTCGAAAGTCTGGATTTCAGCCATTTTCTGCTGCAGCCCATGGATGGACCCCATGTCGCAGAGAACACGAAGGCAGCGACCGACTATTGTCTCGCTCATCCGAAGTGGCGGCTTTCGCTGCAGACACACAAGATGATCGGTATTCCGTGATGCGCATTTACAAGGAATTCCTCTTCGACGCGGCGCATTTTCTGCCCTATGCGGCCGACGGCCATCCCAACCGCCGGATGCATGGCCATTCCTTCCGCGCCGTCGTCTGGCTGGAGGGAAAGCCCGCGGCGGAAACCGGCCTCGTGCGCCATTTCGAGGATGTCGAACGCGAACTCATGCGCGTGCGCGAAAAGCTCGATCATCGCCTGCTGAACGAGATCGAGGGGCTCGAATTCCCGACGCTCGAACGCATCGCCATGTGGATCTGGGACGAACTGAAGACGCCGCTACCCGAAATCGCACGGATCGAAATTCATCGCGCTTCCTGCAATGAAGGATGCGTCTACGATGGTCCGCAGGCGGAAAAGAACGAAAGAAGGCCCGCATGAGCAAGTCGAAGCTGACGCAGCTTGGCGCGAGGGTGGAGATCCCCGTCTCCCCCGAAAAGGCGGAACTCGAGCGCGTGCCGAACCCGCATGCCGATGCAAATTACGTCGCGCGCTTCACAGTGCCTGAATTCACGTCGATCTGCCCGGTGACGGGACAGCCCGATTTCGCGCATCTCGTCATCGACTATGTGCCGGGAAAATGGCTCGTCGAATCGAAGTCGCTGAAGCTCTATCTGCAATCCTTCCGCAATCACGGCGCATTCCACGAAGATTGCACGGTGGCCATCGGCAAGCGGCTTGCGAAGACGCTCGCGCCGAAATGGCTCCGCATCGGCGGCTACTGGTATCCGCGCGGCGGCATTCCCATCGACGTCTTCTGGCAGACGGGCAAGCTCCCGGCAGGCGTCTGGGTGCCCGATCAGGGCGTCGCCCCCTATCGCGGGCGCGGCTGAAACCTCATGTGGCGAAAGGGCTGGCCCTTTCACCGCCGATCCTGTCAAACTCTCCGAAAATCAGACGCCGATCAAAACGGCGGACCGGGGAGCGACGACATGCCGAAACTTGAAACCCTGCCTGCCACCGCGACAACGGACGAAATTCTGTCGATCCTCAATCGCGACGGGGCGCTCATCCTGAAGGATGTTCTGAGCGCCGCGCAGGTGCGCGCCGTGCATGACGAGATCATGCCCTATGTCGAGGCGACGGAACCGGGGCGCGACGATTTCACGGGCAGGCTCACCACGCGGACGGGCGCGCTCGTCTCCCGCTCGCCGACGGCGCGCGAGATGATCGCGCATCCCAAGCTCGTGGAGGCCGCGGCGAGCTTCCTCAAGCCCTATTGCGAGCGCATCCAGCTTCATCTCACCCAGGTCATCCGCATCAGGCCGGGACAGCCGAAGCAGCCGATCCATCGCGACCGCTGGGCTTGGGGCACGTTCCTCAAGGACATCGAGCCGCAATTCAACACGATCTGGGCCATTACCGAATTCACGCAGGAAAATGGCGCAACCCAGGTCGTGCCGGGCAGCACCGGCTGGCCGGATGATCGCCGTCCGACCACGGATGAAATCGGCTATGCCGAAATGTTGCCCGGCTCTGTGCTGGTCTATACAGGCTCGGTCTTTCATGGCGGCGGCGAGAACGTATCGAGCGGCGACCGGATCGGCATCAACATCACCTATACGCTCGGCTGGCTCCGGCAGGAGGAGAACCAGTATCTCTCCTGCCCGCCCGAGATCGCGCGAACGCTCTCGCCGGAACTTCAGGCGCTGATCGGCTATGCGCTGGGAAGCTATGCGCTCGGCTACTACACGCCGCCGCTTCCGGCGGGCAAGGGGCCGGAACTCGTGCCGCCGGACTTCGCGCTCAATGGCAATGCCTCCGGCTCGGCATTCGGTTCGGAGGATCTGCTGCAGTCGCTGTCGGAATCGGTGAGCGCCAGGGAACCCGCGCAATAAGACGGTCGGGGCATGGAGGCGCGCCCAGGCGCCCCGCTCAGGCGGATTTCGCCAGCTCGTCGAATTTCTTGAGGTTGGCGAGCAGCCCTTCAAGCTCGGAAAGCTTGACCATGTTCGGGCCGTCGGAGGGCGCGCTATCCGGGTCCTGATGCGTCTCGAGGAAAACGGCGCCGACGCCGAGCGAGACGGCCGCGCGCGCGATATAGGGCACCATGCGGCGATCACCGCCCGAGGCCGTGCCCTGCCCGCCCGGCTGCTGGACCGAATGCGTGGCGTCGATCACGATCGGACAGCCGCACTGCTCCTTCATGATCGGAATCGCGCGCATGTCGTTGACGAGCGTGTTGTAGCCGAAGGAAACGCCCCGCTCGGTTGCCAGCACGTTCGGATTGCCGGAATCGACGACCTTCGCCACCACGTTCTTCATGTCCCACGGGGCGAGGAACTGGCCCTTCTTCACATTGACGACCCGGCCGGTGCGCGCCGCCGCGTCGAGAAGGTCGGTCTGCCGACAGAGAAAGGCCGGGATCTGCAGCACATCGACGACATGCGCCACTTCCTTGCATTGCTCGCGCTCATGCACGTCGGTCAGCACGGGCACGCCGAGATCACTGCGCAGATCCTCGAAGATCGGCAATGCGAGTTCGAGGCCGAGCCCGCGCTTGGCATTGCGGCTCGTCCGGTTCGCCTTGTCGAACGAGGTCTTGTAGATGAAGCCGATGCCGAGCTTCGTCGTGATCTCCTTGATCGCGCCTGCCATGTCGAAGGCGTGCTGGCGCGTTTCGAGCTGACAGGGGCCCGCGATCAGCGTGAACGGCCTGTCATTGCCGATTTCGAGATTGCCGACCTTGACGATGGCATTCGCTTGCATGGGACAACCTATACCAGACGGCTTTGCGCGACCGCGGCCTCGATGAAGGACCGGAACAAGGGATGCGGGTCGAAAGGTTTCGACTTCAATTCCGGGTGGAACTGGACGCCAATGTACCACGGGTGCGTCGGGATCTCGATGATCTCGGGCAGGAGCCCGTCGGGCGACGTTCCGGAGATGATGACGCCCGCGCCTTCGAGCTTCTCGCGATAGGTCATGTTGACCTCGTAGCGGTGGCGATGCCGCTCGCTGATGCGCGTCGTGCCGTAGATCTGCGCCACGCGGCTGCCTTCCAGAAGGGCGGCCTCATAGGCGCCGAGCCGCATGGTGCCGCCGAGATTGCCGTCGGCTGCCCGGCGGACAAGCTCGTTCTCGCGCATCCACTCGGTCATGAGGCCGACCACGGGCTCGTTCGTCGGGCCGAACTCCGTCGAGCTGGCGCCGCTGAGACCGGCGAGATTGCGCAGCGCCTCGATCACCGCCATCTGCATGCCGAAGCAGATGCCGAAATAGGGAACGGCGCGCGTACGCGCGAAATGCGCCGCCGCGATCTTGCCCTCGCTGCCGCGCTCGCCGAAGCCGCCGGGGACGAGGATGCCGTTCACGTCTTCAAGGTGATAGGCGGTGTCTTCCGTCTCGAAGATTTCGGATTCGAGCCATTTGATGTTCACGCGGACCTTGTTGGCGATGCCGCCGTGAACGAGCGACTCGTTCAGCGACTTGTAGGCGTCCTTGAGGCCCGTGTACTTGCCGACGATGGCGATGGTCACATCGCCTTCCGGCTCGCGGACATTGCGCGTGATGACGTTCCACTTGGAGAGATCGGGCGCGGGCGATCCCTCGATGCCGAAGACGGCCAGCACTTCGCTGTCCAGACCTTCCATGTGATAGGCGTGCGGCACGTTGTAGATCGTGTCCACGTCCATCGCCTGAATGACCGCGCTTTCGCGCACATTGCAGAAGAGCGCGATCTTGCGCCGCTCGTCGGCCGGGATCGGCCGGTCGCAACGGCACATGAGAATGTCGGGCTGGATGCCGATCGAGCGCAGCTCCTTCACGGAATGCTGCGTCGGCTTCGTCTTCATCTCGCCCGCGCTCGGAATGAACGGCAGCAGCGTCAGGTGGATGAAGCAGGTCTGCCCGCGCTCAAGCTCATTGCCGAGCTGGCGGATCGCCTCGAAGAAGGGAAGCCCCTCGATGTCGCCCACCGTGCCGCCGATCTCGCAGAGCACGAAGTCCACGCCGTCATTGGCCGCCAGAACGAATTCCTTGATGGCGTCGGTGACATGGGGAATCACCTGCACCGTGCCGCCCAGATAATCGCCGCGCCGCTCGCGCGCGATGATGTCCTGATAGATGCGGCCGGTGGTGATGTTGTCGCCGCGCGTCGCGGGCACGCCCGTGAAACGCTCGTAATGCCCCAGATCGAGATCGGTCTCCGCTCCGTCATCCGTCACATAGACCTCACCGTGCTGGTAAGGCGACATGGTGCCGGGATCGACGTTCAGGTAGGGGTCGAGCTTGCGAAGCCTGACGGAAAACCCGCGCGCCTGGAGAAGCGCGCCGAGCGCTGCGGAAGCGAGACCCTTGCCAAGAGAGGAGACCACGCCGCCGGTGATGAATATGTACCGCGTCATGGGCCCTTAACGTACACCAACAAAATGATTCGGATCGTCAAACCTTGGCCCACCGGGCGGGTCTGACGCAAATAGCTGTGAATTACGCCCGTTCGTGCCGATCGGGCCGGGTTCTTTTATTGCGCGCGCGGCACGCTGGGTTCCGCCGGGGCCGTCTTTGGCGCCTGGGGCGCCTCGGGGGCCGGAGCCGTCTGCGGCGCGGCGGCGGGGCTTGCGGCCTTGTCGTCGAGGCCGGAGCCCAGCGGTGCCGGAATGACCGGCGCCGGGGCCTGCGTGCCCGCGGGAGCCGGGGCCACCCTGTCGAGCAGCGATCCGCTCGAGCCGCCACGGGCAGCCAGAATGACGAGGCCGAGGCTCGTCGCGAAGAAAATCGTCGCCGCAATGGCCGTTCCGCGGGTGAGCGCGTTGCCGGCGCTCCGCCCTGTCATCATGCCGCCGCCCCCGCCAATACCGAGAGCCCCGCCCTCGGAACGCTGCAGGAGCACGAGTACGACGAGCGCAACCGCGACCATCAGGTGGATTATGAGCAGGATGGTGGCCATGTCGCCTCGGAATCCGGTCTGTTCATGCAACGGGGCCGCCCGTATGGACGGCGATGCGCCGGGGTTTTAGCGCATGCGGCCCCACGTTTCCAGCCCCACCCCTTCGGGCCTCATCCTTTAACCTTTAATATAGGCCGAGATGATGCCGTAGAAGTCCTCGGCCTTGAGGCTCGCCCCGCCGACAAGCGCGCCATTCACGTTCGGAACGGCCATGAGTTCGGCTGCGTTGGAGGGTTTCACGGACCCGCCATAAAGAATACGCATCGCGGCCCCTTCCCCGCCAAAGCGCTTCACGAGCGCGGCCCGGATGGCGGCATGGACCTTGGCCACGTCGGCCGCGGTCGGCGTCCGGCCGGTTCCGATCGCCCAGACCGGCTCATAGGCGATGACGGTCGTCTTTGCCGTGGCCGCCTTGGGCAGCGAGCCGGAAAGCTGGGAGCGGATGACCTTGAGCGTCTCGCCCGCATCGCGCTGCGCTTCCGTTTCGCCAATGCAGACGATGGCGACGAGGCCCGCGCGCCAGGCCGCCTCGGCCTTAGCCCGCACCTGCGCGTCCGTTTCGCCATGGTCGGCGCGGCGTTCGGAGTGGCCGACGATGACGAAGCCCGCCCCGGCATCCTTCAGCATTTCCGCGCTGATATCGCCCGTATGGGCGCCGGAGGCTGCGGCGTGGCAGTCCTGCGCGCCGATGGCGACACGGGTTCCCCTGGCTTCATCCTTCAGCAGCGAAACGAGCGTCGCTGGCGGGCAGACGAGCACATCGCAGGCAGGGCGGCCGCCCTTCGCCAGCCGCCGGGCAAGGCCGGCCAGCTCCTTCTTCGAGGCCTTGAGGCCATTCATCTTCCAGTTGCCCGCGACAAGCGCCTTGATGCGCGGAGCCTTTGCCGTAGCCGCCATGAACTTAAGTCCCTGCCTTGCGAAGCCCGGTCGGGCTTCCGTGATAGCCGTGTCGATCTATCAGAGTGCCGACGACTCGCCAAACCGTTTTCGCGTGGAAAATCAATCGCGAAGCCGATCCAACCCGCTTGCGGCCTCAGTTGGCCGCACCTATCATGCGGCCTTTCTGAAAGGCTGCGGCGGATTGCCCGGCGGCTTCAACCAAACGGCCTGTCCCGCAGCAACGGCCCAACTCAGCGGAAAGACGACGAATGCTCGATAGTCTCAGGAGAGGCGCCAGCGGCTGGCTTGCCAAGATCATGATGGGCCTTCTGGTCGTGAGCTTCGCCGTCTGGGGAATCGCCGACGTCTTCAGCGGCTACTCGACAGACGAGGTGGCGAAGGTCGGCAAGGAGTCGATCACGCTTCCCCAGTTCGAGCGCGAGCTCGACAGCCAGATGAAGCAGTTCTCGCAGCGGCTCGGGCAGCCGATCACGCGCGAGCAGGCCAAGCAGTACGGCCTTGTCAGCGCCGCACTCACCCGCCTCATCGCGCTTTCCGCTCTCGATAGCGGCGCGCACCGCATGGGACTCGCCGTGGGCGACGAGGCCGTCGCTCAGAACATCGCCTCCGATCCCTCCCTCAAGGGGCCGTTCGGGAAATTCGATCCGCAGGAATTCCGGCAGGCGCTCGCCCAGGCGGGCGTCAGCGAAAGCGCCTTCATCGCCGACCGGCGGAATTTCATGGTGCGCCAGCAGATCAACGACGTGATGGGCCTCGGCGTCGGCGTGCCCACCGCGCTGCTCGATGCGTTTTCGACCTATCAGCAGGAAACGCGCGTCGCCTCCTACATGATCCTGCCGCCGGAGGCCGTGGGCACCATCCCCGAACCCGACGAGAAGACCCTCGCCGCCTACCATCAGAAGGCGGCCATCCACTTCACCGTGCCGGAGACGCGCGACTTCAGCCTCATGGTGCTGGAGCCGAAGGACCTCATGTCCACGATCGCCATTTCCGACGCCGATCTCCAGAAGACCTATGAGCAGCGCCGGGCGGAATTCGACGTGCCCGAAAAGCGCATGGTCGAGCAGATCCCGTTTGCCACGGACGATGCGGCGAAGGCCGCGCTCGAGCTGCTGCGCAAGGGACGCCCCCTCGACGAGATCCTGCAGGGGCTGGGCCTCGACCAGAGCGATGTTTCGCTGGGCCTCGTCACCCGCGCGCAGATGATCTCGCCGGCCGTGGCCGACGCTGCCTTCGCGCTCAAGCTCAACGAATACAGCGAGCCCGTGAAGGGACCGCTCGGCCCCGTCATCCTGCATGTCACGGAAATCCAGCCCGGCAAGGTCAGCACATATGACGAGGCGAAGGACAAGCTTCGCCAGATGCTCGCAGACGAGCAGGCGCGCTCGGCCATCTACGATGTCCAGAACGGCATTGAGGACGCCCGCGCGGGCGGCGCCTCGCTGGAGGAAATCGCCGAGAAGAACCATCTCAAGGTGGTGCGGTTCTCGGGCGTCTCCATCAAAGGACTGACGCTCGACGGCAAGAAGCCCGACGGCCTGCCGGAGTACAAGAACCTCATCGAGACCGTCTTCAAGAGCGAGGCCGGCGACCAGATCCCTCCGGGCGACACGGGCGAAGGCGGCTATTACTGGCTGCGCGTGGACGATGTGAAGCCGCAGCAGCTCGAGCCCCTCGACAAGGTGCGCGACAAGGTGGTGAAGCTCTGGAAGAGCGAGAAGCGCAAGGCCGATCTCGAGGTGCTGGCGCAGAAGCTCGTCGAGCGCGGCGACAAGGGCGAGAGCTTCGACAAGATCGCCGACGAACTCGGCCGCACCGTCCTCATCTCGCCCGAGATCAAGCGCTATTCGCAGAGCGACACTTTCTCGCGGCTGGCCGTGACGCGCCTCTTCGCGGCGCCAAAGGGCGGCTTTGCCTATGGGCCGGTCGGCTTCGGCGAAAGCCTCATCATCATGCAGGTGAAGGCGATCAACGATCCGAAGCCCGATTCCAAATCGGCCGAATACAAGAAGCTCCACGACGACATGCTGGATTCGCTCCAGACCGACATGATCACCACGACGGTCGGCGATCTGGAACAGCAGCTCGGCGTGAAGCTCAATCTCGCTCTTCTCCAGCGCGTGACGAGCACGGACTACAATCAGTAACCCTCGGCACGAGTTCACGATGATTCAACCCGGCTTTTCGGATTTCGAGCGCGTCTACAATTCCGGCACGGCGCAGGTCGTGTGGACGCGGCTCGTGGCCGACCTCGAAACGCCGGTTTCGGCGATGCTCAAGATCGCCGACGGGAAGCCCAACAGCTTCCTTCTCGAATCCGTCGAGGGCGGAGACACGCGCGGGCGCTATTCGATCATCGGCCTGAAGCCGGACGTCATCTGGCGCACCAATGGCGACAAGGCCGAGATCAACCGGCAGGCGCGCTTCGACATGGAAGCCTTCGAGCCCTGCGCGGGCGGCGCGCTCGCCTCGCTCCGCGCGCTCATCGAGGCGTCTCGGATCGCGCTTCCCGAGGAGCTGCCGCCGATGGCGGCCGGCGTCTTCGGCTATATGGGCTATGACATGGTGCGGCTGATGGAGCATTTGCCCAACCAGCCCAAGGATGTGCTCGGCCTGCCCGACGGGCTCTTCGTGCGTCCGACCATCATCGCCGTCTTCGACTCGGTGAAGGACGAAGTCACCATCGTGACGCCCGTGCGGCCCGAGCCCGGCATCAGCGCGCGCGCCGCCTATGCGCGCGCGGGCGAAAGGCTCACCGACGTCGTCAACGATTTCGGCCGCTCCCTGCCCCATGCCGATCAGATCGAGAACGTGCCCGACATGCCGGAGCCCGTATCGAACACGCCGCGCGACGTCTATTTCGACATGGTGCGCAAGGCGAAGGACTACATCGCGGCGGGAGACATATTCCAGGTCGTCCTTTCCCAGCGCTTCGAGGCGCCCTTCACCCTGCCCCCCTTCGCGCTCTATCGCGCGCTGAGGCGGATCAACCCGTCGCCCTATCTCTATTTCCTCAATTTCGAGAAATTCTCCATCGTCGGCTCGAGCCCGGAAATCCTCGTCCGCGTACGGAACGGAAGGGTGACGATCCGCCCCATCGCGGGCACGCGCCACCGCGGCAAGAGCACGGCGGAGGATGTCGCCATCGGCGAGGAGCTTCTTTCCGATCCGAAGGAGCGCGCCGAGCATCTGATGCTGCTCGATCTCGGCCGCAACGATGTTGGCCGCGTCTCCAGGATCGGCAGCGTCGAGGTGACGGAGAAGTTCGCGCTGCAGCTCACCTCGCATCTCATCCACATCGTCTCGAATGTGGAAGGCGATCTCGATCCCCATTACGACGCCATAGCGGCGCTCATCGCCGGCTTCCCGGCGGGCACCGTTTCCGGCGCGCCCAAGGTGCGCGCCATGGAGATCATCGACGAGCTGGAACTCGAAAAGCGCGGCACCTATGCCGGATGCGTCGGCTATTTCTCCGCCGCAGGCGACATGGACACCTGCATCGTGCTTCGCACCGCCTTGGTGAAGGACGGCAGGATGTATGTGCAGGCGGGAGGCGGTGTCGTCGCCGACTCGACGCCCGAGGGCGAAAATCAGGAAAGCATCAACAAGGCGAAGGCGCTCTTCCGCGCGGCCGAGGAGGCCGTTCGCTACGCCTCCCGGAGCGGGCGGCGGCAATAAGCCCCGCGCGTCCTCAGCTTGCTTCGTGGCGGCGCAGGATCGCCGTCAGCGGCACGATGCTTATGCCTCTCGCCTCCGCTTCCGGAATCCATTTTTCGAGAATTTGCAGCGTCTCGGGATGAGGATGGCCGATCGCGATGGCGAAGCCGCGCTCGCGCGCCATCTTTTCGAGCTTGCCGAGTTCGGCGGTGACCTCCGCCCCTTCCTCGTCGTGATCGAGAAAGATATTGCGCGTCAATGCGGGGACGCCCGCCGCGCGGGCAGCGTTACCAGCCTCCGAACTGCCGATGGTGCGTGAATCGAGAAACATGAGGCCGCGCGGCTTCAACTCCTCCATGACGATGCGCATCCCCTCGGCATTGGCCGTGAACCGGCTTCCCATGTGGTTGTTGATGCCAACATAGCCCTCGAACTGCGCAAGGTTCCATTCGAGATTGGCGCGGATCTCGTCTGGCGACTGGGCGCGCCGCAGCGCGTGGGGGCCGGGATCGGCGGAGCCTACGGGCTCCATCGGAACATGGACGAGAATTTCATGGCCCTTGTCGCGCGCCGCCCTGACAAGCTCCGCGACATTCGGCGCATAAGGCAGGAAAGCGAAGGTGACGGTCGCCGGGAGCTTCATCGCCCGCTCGGTGCCCTTGCGGTTCGGCCCCATATCGTCGAGCACGATGGCGACCATGGGCTCGCGCGGCGCCGTTTCGGGGATCGCGGCGAAGCGTCTCCAGGCCGGAAGGCCGCCTTCCCTGAGCGCCGGCTTTTCGGCTTTCGGCGCCTCGGGCGCGGCCGCCAGTTCGGGCGCCTTCGTCTCCGCGGGTTCAGTGACATGGGGCGGCTCTGCCGGCTCCGGTGTCAGCGGCGCAGATGCCTGTTCGCTGGCGCTGGGCACCAGCGGCCCCGCCGGCGCCTCGGGCTTTCTCTCGCCAATCCAGTAGCTCGCAAGTGCCAGACCGAGGGCGAGCGACACCGCGCCCAGCAGGAGGTCGCGGCGAAATTGCGGTTTCGCCGCCAGGGCCTTGAAGTAGCTGACAAAATCGAACTGCCGCATGAAATTCCACGACTCACTGAACACGGATTGCCGACGCGGCGCGATACGAGCATGCCGGAACCCGAAAGGCAAAGCCGCGCAAGGGCTTCCAATTCTTGCCCCGGCCCCGTTCCCAAGCCTATAAGGTGCTCATGAAGGCGGGCCCGGACCCGCCGACCAAAGGCCGAACCATGCTGCTTCTGATCGATAATTATGACAGCTTCACCTACAACCTCGTTCATTTTTTGGGCGAGCTTGGGGCGGATGCCGAGGTGCATCGCAACGACAAGCTGTCGGTCGGACAGGCCATGTCCAAGCGCCCGGAGGCCATCGTCATTTCGCCCGGCCCCTGCGACCCGGACAAGGCGGGCATCTGCCTCGATCTCATCAAGGCGGCGGCGGATGCGCGCGTGCCCCTTCTCGGCGTCTGTCTCGGCCATCAGGCTATCGGCCAGGCCTTTGGCGGGCGCATCATCCGCGCGCCGGAGCTGATGCATGGCAAGGTCGACGCGGTGCTGCACACGGGCAAGGGCGTCTTCAGGCATCTGCCGAGCCCGCTGCAGGCGACGCGCTATCACTCGCTGACCATCGACCCCGAAACCTTCCCCTCCGTGCTCGAGATCACGGCGCATTCGCCGGACGGCACGATCATGGGGCTGCAGCACCGGGAACTGCCCATTCACGGCGTTCAGTTCCATCCGGAGAGCATCGCCACCGAGCATGGCCACGACCTGCTGCGAAACTTCCTCGAAATCGCGGGCGTGAAAACGCATGCGGTTGTGTGAGGTGATCGAGGACCCATGCCGGACTTCAAGACACTGATCGCCAAGGTCGCGGACGGCCTCCCGCTCTCCGCTGCCGATGCTGAAAGCGCTTTCGAGGCCATCATGTCGGGCGCGGCGACGCCCGCGCAGATGGGCGCGTTTCTGATGGCGCTGCGCGTTCGCGGCGAGAGCGTCGACGAATTGACGGCGGGCGCCCAGATCATGCGGGCGAAGGCGCTGCGGGTGACCGCCCCCGCCAACGCCATCGACATTGTCGGCACGGGCGGCGACGGCGCGCAGACCTACAATATTTCGACCGCGACTTCGCTCGTCGTCGCCGCGTTGGGCGTACCCGTGGCAAAGCACGGCAACCGCGCGGCATCATCGAGGTCGGGCACGGCAGACGCGCTCACAGCGCTCGGCGTCAAGCTCGACATTTCGCCCGAAGAAATCAGCCGCTGCATCGCTGAAGCCGGGATCGGCTTCATGTTCGCGCCCGCGCACCACTCGGCGATGAAGCATGTGGCGCCGGTTCGCACGGAACTCGGCACACGGACGATCTTCAACCTGCTCGGGCCGCTTTCAAATCCTGCGGGCGTCAAGCGGCATGTGATCGGCGTTTATGCGGCGCGCTGGGTCGAGCCCTTCGCGGAGACGCTGCGAAACCTCGGTTCGGAGCGCGCGCTGGTCGTTCACGGAGACGGGCTCGACGAGTTCACGACGGCGGGCACGTCCTATGTCGCGGAACTCAAGGGCGGCAGGATCCGCACATTCGAGACGACGCCGGAGGAAGTGGGCCTCGCGCAGGCGACGCTCGCCGAACTGCGCGGCGGAGAGCCGGCGGAGAATGCGGAGGCGATCAGGCAACTGCTCGACGGAACGAAGGGCCCCTATCGGGACATCGTTCTTCTGAATGCCGCTGCGGGGCTCGTCGTGGCGGGAAAAGCGGAAACACTGAAAGAAGGCGTGGGCCTCGCGGCCGGGGCCATTGATAGCGGCGCTGCGAAGAAGGTTCTTCGGCGGCTCGTCGCCGTTTCCAATGGCCAGCTTTCGGGCGTAGAGGCGGCGCATGACTGACATTCTCGACAGAATCCGGAGCTACAAGCTCGAGGAGATCGCGGCGGCGAAGCAGGCCGTCGCCTTCAGCGATGTGGAGCGCGAAGCGCGCGCGGCGCCCGCCGTGCGCGGATTTGCGGCCGCGCTCTCGCGCAGGGTCGAGGCGAAGCAATATGCGCTGATCGCCGAGATCAAGAAGGCGAGCCCCTCCAAGGGCCTCATCCGCGCCGATTTCGATCCGGCGGCTCTCGCGCGCGCCTATGAGCGCGGCGGCGCCGCCTGCCTCTCCGTTCTCACCGACACGCCTTCCTTTCAGGGCAGCGCCGACTATTTGCGGCAGGCGCGCGCGGCGGTTTCGCTTCCCGTCATCCGCAAGGATTTCATGTACGACCCCTATCAGGTCGCCGAAGCCCGCGCGATGGGCGCCGATTGCATCCTCATCATCATGGCCTCGGTTTCGGACGCGCAGGCGCGCGAGCTTGAAGCCGCCGCTTTCGACTGGGGAATGGATGCGGTCATCGAAGTGCATGACGAAAGCGAGCTTGAGCGCGCGCTGACGCTGAAGAGCCCGCTCATCGGCATCAACAACCGCAATCTCAAGACCTTCGAGACGACGCTGGCAACGACCGAACGGCTCGCGCCCCTCGTGCCGAAGGAACGGCTCGTCATCGGCGAGAGCGGCATCTTCACGCCTGCCGATCTCGCGCGCCTGGCGAAGTCCGGCGTGCTTGCCTTCCTCGTCGGCGAAAGCCTGATGCGGCAGCAGGACGTCGAAGCGGCGACACGCGCGCTTCTTTCCTGATCCTTGCGGGGCGCGCTCTGCCCTGCCCCCAACGATGCAATGCAGCTTCGCCGCCTCACACGGCCGGGTGGACGGCGGATATGAATGTGCTGCATGCTTCCATGGTCGGCATACCCGCAAGCCGGTCGTCATGCGGAATGAATTGAGGCAGGGCCCCTTGGCGAAAAAGACACTCACCCATCTCGACGAGCGCGGCGCCGCCAGCATGGTGGACGTATCCGCGAAGCCCGTGACGGCGCGGGAGGCGACGGCGAAGGGCCGCGTTGTCATGGACGCCGAAACGCTGAAGCTCGTCACCGGCGGCGGCCTTGCCAAGGGAAACGCGCTTGAGGTCGCGCGCCTCGCGGGCATCATGGCCGCGAAGAAGACCGCCGATCTCATTCCGCTTTGCCATCCGCTCGCGATCTCGAAAGTGTCGGTGGAGCTGACGCCAGACACGAAGGCAGGCTGCATCGACATCGAGGCGACGGTGAAAGTGGCGGGGCAAACCGGCGTCGAGATGGAGGCGCTGACGGCCGTGAGCGTCGCCTGCCTCACGCTCTACGATATGGCGAAGGCGGTCGATCGCTCGATGCGGATCACCGACATTCGCCTCACGCACAAGTCCGGCGGAAAATCCGGCACCTATGAGGCGAAGTGACGATGACGCGAGAGCCGCTCATTCCGGTCGCGGAGGCGCGTGGGCGCATTCTCGCGGCCATTGAGCCGACCGCATCCGAACGGGTCGCGCTTGCCGAGGCGCATGGCCGCATTCTCGCCGAGGATGTCGTCGCGCTGCGCACGCAGCCGCCCGCCGATCTCTCGGCCATGGATGGCTATGCGGTTCGCGCCGAGGACGTGGCGAGCGTGCCCGCACGGCTCCGCGTCATTGGTGAAGCCCCTGCGGGACGCGCCTTTGGCGGCGCGTTGGGCAGCGGCGAGGCCGTGCGGATTTTCACCGGCGCGCCGCTCCCCGAAGGCGCCGACACTATCGTCATTCAGGAAAACACGGAGCGATATGGCGATTTCGTCATCATCCGACAGGGCGCGGCGGCGGGTCGCCATGTGAGGCGCGCGGGCCTCGACTTCACGGAAGGCACGACATGCCTCGCCCGCGGCCGCAGGCTCTCGCCCGCCGATATTGCGCTTGCAGCCGCCATGAACGTGCCCGGCGTCAGCGTCCACCGCGCGCCCCGCATCGCCTTCTTCTCGACGGGCGACGAGCTTGTGCGCCCGGGCGATCCCATCGGTCCCGGTCAGATCGTTTCGGCCAATAATGACGGGCTTGCCGCGCTCATCGCAGAAGCGGGCGGCGTCCCTCTCGATCTCGGCATCGTGCCCGACCGGCGCGACGCCATCCGCATCGCGGCTCATCGCGCCGCCGAGGCTGACATGCTGGTGACGCTTGGCGGCGCATCCGTCGGCGAGCACGATCTCGTGCAGGCGGCGCTCGCGGAGGACGGGCTCGCCATCGACTTCTGGCGCATCGCCATGCGCCCCGGCAAGCCGCTGATGTTCGGCCGCTACCGCGACCTTCCGATGCTCGGCCTGCCGGGCAACCCGGTTTCCGCGCTGGTCTGCGCGCTCATCTTTCTCGTGCCAGCCATCACGAAGCTCGGGGGCGGCGGCGACACCTCACCTCGCACCACGCTTGCGCGGCTCGGCCCCGGACTCTCCGAAAACGATCAGCGTGAAGACTATCTGCGAGCGCGGCTTGAGACTCAGCCCGACGAGCTGCCCCTCGCCACGCCTTTCGAGACGCAGGACAGCTCCATGCTTTCGGTGCTCTCGGCGGCCGATTGCCTCGTCATCCGGCCGCCTCACGCGCCGGCGGCCGAGGCGGGCGAGATCGTGCGGGTGATGCCGCTGCGGGGCTAGGCAAGACCCGTCATTTCTTCGGACACGCTCCAGAGCCGTTCCGCCGCCTCCGCATCGAGCGCATGAGGCAGGACGCCGCTCCAGGGCGCATCCTCCTTCCAGGGCGCAGCCTCCGCGCAATCTTCCAGATAGAGCCCGCCGATCCCTTGAAGCTCCTTCGCCGTCGCCGCCCAGACGGAGGTGGCCGCCCCTTGCGCGGGCGTCTTCATGCCGGGATTGATGGAGCCATCCGGCAGGATCCATCCAAGCGCCTTCTGTTCCTCCATCGGCATATGTTTCTGAAGGCCGGTCATGATGCCGCCCGGCATGACGGCATTCGCGGTGATGCCATCCGCGCCGAAGCGCCGCGTCCAGCCGACGGCGAAAAGCGCATTCGCGGTTTTCGATTGTCCGTATGCGGCCCATTTGTCGTAGGGGCGCTGTTTGAAGTGAATGTCGTCGAAGACGACCGGCGAACGGCGATGGCCGATCGAGGACAGGGAGACGATGCGCGCGGGCGCACCCTTTCGCAACAGGGGAAGCAGCAGGTTCGCAAGCAGGAAGTGGCCGAGATGGTTCGTCGCGAATTGAAGCTCGTAGCCCTCTTTGGTGCGCATCTCCGGCGTCGCCATGATGCCCGCATTGTTGACGAGGATATGGAGCGCGGCGTGGCTCGCGGCGAAATCGGCGGCGAAGCGGCGGACGGAGGCCTGATCGCCGAGATCGAGGGCGCCGACCGCAATCCTGTCATTGCCGGTTGCCTTGCGGAGATCGGCCGCCACCGCCTCACCCTTCGCCGTATCGCGCACGGCAAGCGTGAGATCCGCACCGGCGGACGCAAAGGCCCGCGCCGTCTCCACGCCGATGCCGGACGCCGCGCCCGTGACAAGGACCACGCGGCCGGAAAGATCGTGCCCCTTGATGACGTCGAGCGCCGTTGCCCTGCGGTCGAATTGCGACGTGATGCGGCCTGCCATGATGAACCTCCCTCCATGCTTAAGGGAGCGGAGTATGAGCGCCGCGCGGTCGCCTCGCCATAAACACTATCGTGAGCTTCTCCGCCATCGCGGCCACGGACCTGCAACGCCCGGCGCCGCCTCTCGAATTTCCAAATTATCCACAGAAGTGCTTGACGTCAGACGTGAACCAAACTAGAACGTGTGGCGAGGTTTATGGTTTGTTCCATATTTGGGGCCGGAAAGCATGCTCACGCGGAAACAGCACGAACTCCTGATG
Source organism: Parvibaculum sp. (assembly GCF_049671045.1). GTDB lineage: Bacteria > Pseudomonadota > Alphaproteobacteria > Parvibaculales > Parvibaculaceae > Parvibaculum. Next base: position 34,173 of record NZ_JBATUH010000056.1, read on the forward strand.
TTCATCCATGAGCGGATCAAGGAGGGGGGCGTTTCTCCGAGCTTCGACGAGATGAAGGAAGCTCTCGACCTGCGGTCGAAGTCGGGCATCCACCGCCTCATCACCGCGCTCGAGGAGCGGGGCTTCATCCGCCGCCTCGCCCATCGCGCCCGCGCTCTCGAAATTCTCAAGCTTCCCGAATCGGCCTCCCCGAGCCTCGCGGTTTCGCGCGCCAAGGGTTTCTCGCCGAGCGTCATCGAGGGCAGTCGCGGCAAGGCGCTCAGCCGCGACCTTCAGCCCGCCAATCAGCCCGAAAACACGATCACACTCTCCGTCATGGGCCGCATCGCGGCCGGCACGCCCATCGAGGCGCTGCAGGAGGAAAGCCATCAGGTCAGCGTGCCGATATCGCTTCTCGGCACGGGCGAGCATTATGCGCTCGAGGTCAAGGGCGACTCGATGATCGACGCCGGCATTCTCGATGGCGACACGGTGCTCATCCAGCGTTGCGACACCGCCAATAGCGGCGAGATCGTCGTGGCGCTCGTCGACAATATCGAGGCGACGCTGAAGCGGCTGCGCCGCAAGGGCGACTCGATCGCGCTCGAAGCCGCGAACCCTGCTTACGAGACGCGCATCTTCGGTCCAGACCGGGTCAAGGTGCAGGGCAAGCTCGTCGGCCTGCTGCGCCGCTACTGATCCCCGGCCTCGCCGGCGGATTTCGGCTGGCGCTGAACCCATGGGCGCGCGCCCCTGCTCTCGCGCGCTGTCTCTATCCGCACCGCCCCATCCGCCCCGTAGTAAAGCGCGATGGCGCCGCCCCGCCAGAGATCGAAGCGGTCGATGAGCGTCGGCGCGCGGCACTGATTTCGCAGTCGCCAGGGAACTCCGAAACGGGCGATGACGATCTGCGCCGTCTCGCAATCCTCCGTAAGCGCATCATGGCTGGCCGGTAGCGCGATGACCGGCCTTCCCTCTTCCCGCCACAGGCATCCCAGAGCATCGCAGCGAAGAAAGTCCGATTTCGCCTCGGCGGGCTTGCGCGGGTCGCCATCGCGGCGCAGCCACTGCCCGGCGGCATAGGACGCCCGCGCCGAGGTGAGCGCGAGGCGGCCATCCGCCATGCGAATGGCGGCAAGCGCGCCCTCGCGGTCGATCAGCACGTCCGGCCGCGCGCCGCCCGTCCACAAGGCGAGGCTCAGAATAACCGGCGCCGCTCCGAGATAGCGCCACTGCCCGCGCCAGAGGGCGAGCCACAATCCGCCAAGGGTCATGAGTATCAGCGAGGCCATGGGCGCGGCGGCGACGAAGCGATCCGCCCCTTCCCAGCCGGCAACCTGATGGGCGACCCAGAGCATCGCATCGATCCCCTTGCCCATGAGCCAGAGCGCCGGGCCGTCTAGCCCCAGCGGCATGAGAATGAGCGCGACGAGCGCCATGGGCATGACGATGGCGCTCACTATGGGCAAGGCGCCCATATTGCCCGCCATGCCGTAAAGGGCGATCCGGTCGAAATGAAAGGCCGCATAGGCGCCGGTCGCAATTCCGGCAACCGTCGTCGTGAGCAGGATGCCGGCGACATGGTTCGCGGCGAAGCGGAAGAATGTGGAGACGACGCCCTCCGGCCCCTCGCGCATCGCCGCGAGAAGGCGCTGGGCAAAGGGCGTTTCGTAGAATGCGATGAGCGCGACGACGGCGGAAAACGACATCTGGAAACTCGCGCCAAGCAGGCTTTCCGGCCGCCAGGCGAGCACCACCAGCGCCGCGAGCGCGACATTTCGCATGCTGAGCGCCGGGCGATCGAAGAGGATCGCAAGGAACATCAGCGAGATCATGATCCAGGAGCGCTGCGTCGCGACTTCTGCGCCCGAAATCATGAGATAGGCGGTCGAGCCGATGAGCGCTGCCGCCGCACCCCATTTCTTGATCGGAAAGCGCAGCGCGATTGGCGGCACCGCCGCGAAACAGGCGCGCACGAGCCAGAAGAGCGAGCCGCCGAAAAGAGCCATATGCAGGCCCGAGATCGAGAGCACATGGGCAAGGCCGGCATTGCGAAGGTCCTCGGCCGCCCATTTCGGAATGGCGCGCTGCTCGCCGGTGATGAGGGCCGCGGCAACCGGGCCCGCAGCACCGCCGATTGCGGTCTGCACACGGATGGTGATGCGGTGCCGCAGGCGGGCGAGCGCCGTCGCCGCATCGTTCGGCGCGGGCGCGATCCGCTCCGGCGCGGTGAAGGCGAAGCCGACCCCGCCAATTCTCTCGAACCACACCTGCCGCGCGTAGTCGAAGCCGCCCGGCTCCACGGGTTCGGGCGGCGGCAGCAGCCTGGCGCGGAGGCGTATCGTTTCGCCGGGTTCGACGGGCTCGCTCTTCATGCGGAGCTGGATGCGGATGCGGGCCGGAAGCGCGGCCGGCGCAAGCCGCTCCATGAAGATCGGCGCGACGAGAAGCGAGAGCGCGCCGGTGTCCGTTCGCTGCGATTCGACCACGCGGCCTTCGAGCGCGCCGCTCCATAAGCGCTCCAGCACGGGGGCCGCCACGCTCCAGCTCCGCAGGCAGGCGAAGGTGAAGCCGAGCGCGATGCAAAGAACCACCACCGCCGGGATGGCGAGCGCGGCACGGCGGAAGGTGGCAATGAAGACGGCCGAAGCGACCGCCAGCGCTGCGAAGGCGAGCCAGAGCGGCGGCTCGGCGGCGAGCGCGAAATAGAGCGCGATGCCGAGCCCCATGAGCACGGGGGTCCAGAGAAACCAGCGGTCGCTTTCGGCCACGAAGGCGCGGGAGAGGCCATGCCAGGCCGCGCGGGCGGCGGCGGCCCATGGCCCCCCGGCCGGCCCCGCATCGGCGCCCGCCGAAGCCCCACCCGTCGCAATCGCCAAGCCTTGCCCCTCCACCCCGAAAAAGGCCCCGAACAGGCCGTGAACGGCAGCACAATCCCGCGCGTTTCAGGGCTTACCCTGCGTTGCCGCGATGTGCTAGAAAGCCCCTGCCCTGCTGTGATCCGAGCGCGTCGCTATGCGCTGCCGGATATGAGCTTGCCAACAATTATTCGCCTTGCCTACCTGATTGGGCCTGCCTGTCCGGGCAAAGCACATGGGTGGGACGACGGAAGATCATGACGGAACCGAAGAAAGTCGTAACCCGCTTTGCCCCCTCGCCGACGGGCTTTCTGCACATTGGCGGCGGGCGCACCGCGCTGTTCAACTGGCTCTTCGCACGCCGGTACGGGGGAACGTTTCTGCTCCGGATCGAGGATACCGACCGCGAGCGCTCGACCGATGCCGCCATCGACGCGATTTTCGAGGGCTTGCGCTGGCTCGGCCTCGACTGGGATGGCGACGTCACCCACCAGTTCGCGCGCCAGGCGCGCCACCGCGAAGTCGCGGAGGAACTGCTGAGGCGCGGCAAGGCCTATTATTGTTACGCCTCCCCGCAGGAACTCGAGGAAATGCGCGAGAAGGCGAAGGCCGAGGGCCGCCCGATCCGCTATGACGGCCGCTGGCGCGACCGCGATCCGTCCGAAGCGCCTGCCGGCGTCAAACCCGTCATCCGCTTCAAGTCGCCCAATGAGGGCGAGACGATCGTGCGCGATCACGTCATGGGCGATGTGCGCTTCGCCAATGAGCAGCTCGACGACCTCATCATCGTCCGCAGCGACGGCACGCCGACCTACAATCTCTCCGTCGTCGTCGACGACCACGACATGGGCGTGACCCATATCATCCGCGGCGACGACCACCTGACCAATGCCGGGCGCCAGAGCCAGATTTACGAGGCGATGGGCTGGGACGTGCCGGAATTCGCGCATGTGCCGCTCATTCACGGACCGGACGGCGCAAAGCTTTCCAAGCGCCACGGCGCGCTCGGTATCGATGCCTATCGCGACATGGGCTATCTGCCCGAGGCGATGCGCAACTATCTCGCCCGGCTCGGCTGGAGCCATGGCGACGACGAGATCTTCTCGACCGAGCAGGCCATCGAATGGTTCGACCTCGAACATATCGGCCGCTCGCCCTCGCGCTTCGACTTCGCGAAGCTCGAAAACCTCAATGGCCACTATATCCGGCAGGCGGACGACACGCGCCTTGCAGAGCTGACGATCGAGCTGATGCAGCGGGTCGGCGGCTGGGCGTCCGATGGCGACAATGCGGGCCCTGCGTTCCGCGCGCAGTTCATCGCGGCCATGCCGGGTCTCAAGGAACGCGCGAAGACGCTGATCGAGATCGGCAAGGGAGCCGAGTTCCTGCGCGCCGCAAGGCCCATTCCGCTCGACGACAATGCGCGCAAGCTCCTCAATGACGAGGCGCGCGCGCTACTCAAGCGGCTCCATGCGCTGCTCGAGGCAAGGCAGGACTGGAGCGCCGAGAGCATCGAGGCCGATGTGCGCGCCTTCGCCGAAGCCGAAAACCTCAAGCTCGGCAAAGTGGCGCAGCCCCTACGCGCCGCATTGACGGGAAGCTCGGTTTCGCCCCCTATCTTCGACGTGCTGACGACGCTCGGCCGCGACGAGTCGCTCGGACGTATCAAGGATCAAGCGGTGTAACCCTCGCCCGAGGCGAGATCGCCCTATAGAATGTTCAACAATCGCCGGATCGGATCGCAAACAAAGAGCGATCCGGCAAACCAGCAAAGGACACAGGCAGGGAAGCATGACAAAAGTTGGAACCCAAGCTGGCGCGAAGTCCACCGCAACACTTTCCGTCGATGGAAAGAACTTCGACCTTCCCCTTTTTGACGGCTCGATCGGCCCGAGCGTGATCGACATCTCGAAGCTCTACGGGCAGACGGGGCACTTCACCTACGACCCGGGCTTCACATCGACCGCGAGCTGCGAGTCGAAGATCACCTATATCGACGGCGAGGAAGGCGTCCTCCTCTATCGCGGCTACCCGATCGAGCAACTCGCCGAGCACGGCAATTTCCTCGAAACCTGCTACCTGCTGCTGAACGGCGAACTGCCGAAGCCGGACGAATTCAAGGAGTTCGACCGCGCCATCACGAACCACACCATGGTTCACGAGCAGATGCAGTTCTTCCTGCGCGGTTTCCGCCGCGACGCGCATCCCATGGCGGTCATGTGCGGCATGGTCGGCGCGCTGTCGGCCTTCTATCACGACTCGACCGACATCAACGATCCGATGCAGCGCATGATCGCGAGCCGCCGCCTGATCGCGAAGATCCCGACGCTCGCTGCCATGGCCTACAAATATTCGCTCGGCCAGCCCGTCGTTTATCCGCGCAACAGCCTCGGCTATGCGGAAAACTTCCTCCACATGTGCTTCTCGGTTCCGGCCGAGGAATACAAGGTGGATCCGATCCTCGCGCGCGCCATGGACCGCATCTTCATTCTCCATGCCGATCACGAGCAGAACGCCTCGACCTCGACCGTGCGCCTTGCCGGCTCTTCGGGTGCCAATCCCTTCGCCTGCATCGCGGCCGGCATCGCCTGCCTCTGGGGCCCGGCGCATGGCGGCGCCAACGAAGCCGCGCTCAACATGCTCTCCGAGATCGGCACGGTTGACCGCATCCCGGAATTCATCGCGCGCGCCAAGGACAAGAACGATCCGTTCCGTCTGATGGGCTTCGGCCACCGCGTCTACAAGAACTACGACCCGCGCGCCCGTGTGATGCAGAAGACCTGCCACGAGGTGCTGCAGGTTCTCGGCATCAAGGACGACCCGCTGCTCGATGTCGCCATCGAACTGGAGCGGATCGCGCTCAATGACGAGTACTTCATCGAGAAGAAGCTCTATCCGAATATCGACTTCTATTCGGGCATCACGCTGAAGGCGATGGGCTTCCCGACGACGATGTTCACCGTTCTCTTCGCGCTCGCCCGCACGGTCGGCTGGGTGGCGCAGTGGAACGAGATGATCGAGGATCCGGATCAGCGCATCGGCCGTCCGCGCCAGCTCTATACGGGCGCGCCGCGCCGCGACTATGTTGCGCTCGACAAGCGCAAGTAAGAGAGCTGAATTTCGGCAATGTGAAAGAGGCGCCCCGCGGGGCGCCTCTTTTATTGTAGTCGGTCAGATCGCCACCAGCTCAGCCAAGCGATCCTCGCCCGTCCAGCATGAGGCCTTCCAGCCCATGCGCCTTGCCGCATCGATATTTGCAGAACTGTCATCGATCAGAAGCAGGCATTCTCCCGGAATGCCGACCGCCTTTTCCACCTTTTGAAAAAATGCGGCGTCGGGCTTCTGGTGGCCGAGATCGGCAGAATAATAGATGCCATCGAAATGTTTCGCGAGGCCGAGCCTGTCCATGAGATAGGCCGCGCGGGCGTGTTCCTGATTGGTCGCCAGACAAGCCCTCAGGCCTTGCGCCCGCAAGGCATCTATCTCCTGCAATAAACGGCGGTCGATCCGGGCATCATTCTCGAACCAATAGGCTATGAGGTCTTCGCAACTCAGCCCCGACGCAATTCGCGCAAGCACGGGAGCGAGACGATCATGCAAAGTGCTTTTGCCAGTCACGACAGCGTCCCAATGCGGGCGGAAGAATTCCCGCTGCAACTCTTCGGCATCCAGGCCGAGATCATCCGCCAGCCTGCTGCTCCAAGGGCGACCATCCTTGGGCCTGCCGCGAATGACGACCCCGTCCACATCGATCATCAGGGCTCTGATCATCTACCTGCATTCTCTCTGCTGTGGCTTGAGCGAGCCGTGCCACACTACCGCACGCCATGACGAGACCGGACTATGCAAGGCTCGCGGGAAGCATCTCCAGCACGGCACGCGCGGCGCGCAGGCTCGGCCGGTCGCCGCCCACGCCCATGACGTGGCGGAGATCCTCGAGGTCCGCGAGCGCGCGCTCTCTCTGCGGCGTGTCCACCAGCAGCGGGCGCAAGGCTTCGACAAGCGCCTTGGGCTTTGCGGCGAATTGCAGAAATTCGCGCACCGCCGGACGGTCGAGAATGAGATTCACGATGACGACCGAGGGCACCTGAAGCAGCCCCGAAACGGCCCAGGCCGCGACCGGATCGATCTTGTAGGCAACGACCATCGGCACACGGGCAAGCCCAAGTTCGAGCGACACGGTGCCCGATGCGGCAAGCGCCGCCGTCGCAGCATCGAAGGCCGCACGCTTCTCCGCCTCCCCCTCGACGAGTTCGACCGGAACGCCCCAACCCTTCACGGCCTCCTCGACGAGGTGGCGTACATGCGGCACCGTCGGAAGCACGAGTTTGAGGCCCGGAATTTCGGCTGCGAGCAAGGCGGCCGTCTCGCCGAAGACACTCGCAAGGCGCTTCACTTCATTGGTGCGGCTGCCAGGCAAGAGCAGAAGCAGAGGCGCGTCCGGCGCGATGCCATGCTTCTTGCGGAATTCGAGGCCGGAGCCCGGCTCCGGCAGGCGCTCGATCGCAGGATGCCCGACATAGACGCAATCGAGATCGGCTTCAGCGCGGAAGAAGTCCGGCTCGAAAGGCAGGAGCGCAAGCACGCGCTTGATATAGCGCGCCATGGCCCGCGCGCGGCCGCGCCGCCAGGCCCAGACGCTGGGTGCCACATAATTCGCAATCGGAATATCTGGCGCGCGCTTCGCCACGCGCTTCGCCACCATATGGGTGAAATCCGGGCTGTCGATGATGACGAGAACGTCGGGCCGCTCCCGCACGGCGAAGTCCGCTGTCTCGCGCATACGCCTCAGGATGAGCGGCAGGCGCGGAATGACCTCGCGCGGCCCCATCACGGATGTATCCGACATGAGAAAGATGGATGAGAGGCCCTGGGCGATCATGTTTGGCCCGCCCGCGCCGGTGATGCGTACGCGGCCTCCGGTAAGCTCCTTCAGCGCCTCCATCAGCTCTCCGCCAAGCGCATCGCCCGAGGGCTCACCCGCCACCAGCATGATATGCGGAACGCGCGCCTCGCCGCTCACGGTTTAGGTCCAATCGTGCGGCTATGCGGAAATCCCAGAACGAACAGTCCAAGCTCGTTGGCGCGGCGCACGACGTCTTCCGCATCGTTGACGATCGCGCCATCGGCCTCGACGGCGATCCCGGCAAGGCCGGCGGCGGCGGCGTTCTCAACCGTCCGCACACCAATTGTTGGCCTGTCCACCCTGCGCTCCTGTTCCGGTTTCGGCAGCTTCACGAGCACGCCGTCGCGCTCCAGATTGCCGGGCGCGCGCGCGGCGGCAAGCTCGGCCAGCATGACGTCGGTTCCTCTCACATCCTCGAGTGCGATAATCTCGCCCTTGCGCGCGACCGCGCCCTGACCGGCATCGCGCGCGCCGAGATCGCGGGCCGCGGCGATCGCAATATCTATGTCCTTCTCCTGCGAGGCGCTGGGAGCGCGGATCGTGAGCAGCCCTTCCCGCGCGAGAAGCTGCGGCAGAAACGTCTCCACGCCGACGACCTTGAGGCCGTTTTCCTCGAGGAATTCCACGACGCCGCGCAGCAGCGCATCGTCGCCGGTCTTGAGCCGCCGGATGAAACGCGGAAGGAGAAGCAGTCCTCTGAAATCCGGGACGATGTCGCCGAGCCGCGGCCTGTTCATCGGGCCGATGATGACGATGTCCTCGCAGCCCGCCTGCTTGAAAAGCTTGAGAAAGCGCCCCATGGCGCCGACGCGGACCCAGCCATGCGGATAGCGCGCAATGTCCGGTCCGGCGGCGCCCCTGACGCCGACGATGAAGACATCGCGGCCCGCCGCGCGCGCCGCATCGGCGACCGCGAGGGGGAGCGGCCCGCCGCCTGCGGCTATGCCGAGCTTGCGAGGTCTGGAGGCGGGTGAACTCATGCGACGTGCCTCGGCTTGCCCGTGGCTAGCGCGGCAGGCAAAGCGGCCTGTCGGACCCGGCCTGGATGAAGTCCACGATCTCCATCACCTCGGCATTGCCCTCGAAGCGCTCCTTGACGGCCGCGACACGATCGCGAAGCGCGCCCTCGGCCGCAAAGATCTGGCCATAGGCATCGCGCAGCGAGTTGATCTGCTCGCGCGTGAAGCCGCGCCGCTTCAGGCCGACGAGGTTGAGCCCCATGAGATGCGCGCGATTGCCGACGACGAGGCCGAACGGAATGATGTCGCTCTCGACCGCGCTCGCGCCGCCCACAAAAGCATGGCGTCCGATGCGAACGAACTGATGAACGGCGGAGCCGCCGCCGAAGATCACGAAGTCCTCCACGCGGCAATGTCCGGCGAGCAGCGTCGCATTGGAGAAGATGACATGGTCGCCGATCTGGCAGTCATGCCCCACATGCGCGCTCGCAAGGAAGGTGCAATGGCTGCCGACGCGCGTCACCATGCCGCCGCCTTCCGTGCCCATGTTCATGGTCACATATTCGCGGATCAGATTGTCGCTGCCGATTTCGAGCGTACTCGGCTCGCCGCGATATTTGAGGTCCTGCGGCGGCTGGCCGATCGACGCGAAGGGATAGACCTCGTTGCGCGGCCCCATCGTCGTCCGCCCCGCGATCACGACATGGGAATGCAGCGTGACGTTGTCGCCAAGCTTCACATCCGGCCCAACAATGCTGTAGGGGCCGATCTTCACGCCTGCGCCGAGTTCCGCCTTCGGATCGACGATGGCTGTCGGATGAATATCCGTCATGCCTTGTCCGCCTGGTCGACGATCATCGCGCTGAAATCGGCTTCGGCCGCGAGCAGGCCGTCGACCTTCGCCTCGCCGTTGAACTTCCACACCGGGCCCCGGTTGTGAATCCGCGTGACATGCACCTTCAGCACGTCACCCGGCAGGACCGGCTTGCGGAACCGCGCCCGGTCGATCGTCATGAAATAGACGATCTTGCCGGCCGCCTTGTCGCCAAGACTGCTCAGCACCAGCGCGCCCGCCGTCTGCGCCATCGCCTCTACGATGAGCACGCCGGGCATCACCGGATGTCCCGGAAAGTGCCCCTGAAAGAATGGTTCGTTGACGGACACATTCTTGATGCCGATAGCCGACTCGCTCCCGCGCATCTCGACGATGCGATCGATCATCAGCATCGGGTAGCGATGCGGGAGAAGCTCCATCACCCGCTTGATGTCCGCGCTGCCAAGCTTTTCCGCCGCTTCAGCCTCATTCATCCTGTAGCCCTCTCTCGTGCGACCGCCGCCGCATGTCTCCCTCTCGCCTCAGTCGGAGGCTGAACCCTCGCCCGTCTTCCGCCGCTTCCCGAGGTTCTTCACCGCGGCGAGCTCACGCTGCCATTCGCGCACCGGGCGCGCAGGCACGCCGCCATATTTCTGGCCCGGCGGCACATCGTGAATGACGGCGCTCCGCGCTGCGATCTGGGCGCCGGAATTGATTGTCAGATGGCCGGTCACGCCGACCTGCGCCGCAAGCACGACGAAATCGCCGAGCTTCGCGCTGCCAGACACGCCGGTCTGGGCCACCACGATGCACCCCCGCCCCGTCGAAACGTTGTGGCCGATCTGAACGAGATTATCAATCTTGGTTCCCTCGCCGATCACCGTGTCGGGCCCCGCCCCGCGATCGACCGTCGAATTGGCGCCGATCTCGACATCGTCCTGAACGATCACACGGCCGAGTTGCGGCACTTTTTCGTGGCGAGGGAGCCCCATCGCGAAACCGAAACCGTCCTGCCCGATCGCCACTCCGGGGTGCAGGATCACGCGATCCCCGACATGGGCATGGCTGATCGTGACATTGGGCCCGATGAAGCAATCGCGGCCGATGGTGCAGCCTTTGCCGATGGCGGCATTGGCGCCGATGACGCTTCCCGCCCCCACTTCCGCGCCTGCGCCGATCACCGCGCCGGGTTCCACCGTGACGCCCGCGCCGAGCTTCGCCGTCGGATGCACGACCGCGCGGGGATGGATGGTCCCCGGCTCTCCGAAGGTGTCGCTGCCGCGCGCTTCATCCGGATAGAAAAGCTGGCTCGCGCGCGCATAGGCGCGATAGGGCTCATTCGCGAGGAGAAGCGCGACGCCCGCAGGCGCGCGCGCCGCAAAACGCGGATGGACGAGGCAGGCCCCGGCCGCCGTGGCGGCAAAGGCCTCCGCATATTTGGGATTGTCGAGAAAGCTCAGATGGCCGGGGCCGGCGCTGTCGAGCGGCGCCACGTCGTCGAGGCGAAGCGACGCGTCGGCGCCATCGGCAATCTCGGCCCCCACCCGCTCGGCTATTTCGCCGAGCGTGAAGGGGCCCTGATTATTGAAGAAGCGAGAGTCCGCCATTGTCGCCGCCGCGTGCCGGCCATCACGCGCGACCGGCCCGCCTCTCCTTTCGTCACTGAGCGCCCTTTTGTCCCTTTGCCACCTCGGACAGCGGCACAGGCTTGACGCTGATGGTGGTCAGCTTTGCATCGAGCTGCTTCAGCACTTCGGCCGTCACATCGAGATCGACGCCGCCGGCGAGCACGACCGACTGATCGAGAAGAATGGTCGCGTTATTCTTCTTCATGATGTCGGCGAAGATCGGGCGGATCGCCGCCTCGATCTCGGAGCGGGCCTTGTTCGCGCCGAGCTGAAGCTCCTGCCCCTTCTGGCGCATCTTGCGCTGATGGTCGGCTTCCTTCTTCTGCAGCGCCTCATACTTCTTCTGCAGATCCTCGGGCTTCAGCAGGGCGCGCTGCTCGGTCAGCTTCTTTGCTTCCGCCTCGATGGCGTCCTGCCCCTTTTTGTCCTCCGCCTGGAGCTTCTTGGCGAGGTCCTGCAACTGATCGCGAACGCTGACGCCGACCTTGGCCTGAGCGAAGACCTGCTCCGTGTTAACGATGAGGATCACCGCCGGGGTTGCCGCCTTGGCGGCGGGAGCCGCAGCCAGAGAAACGAACGAGGCGAATGCGAGTGCCGCGATGGTACGCGCGACGTAACGATAGGACTTCATGACAGGGCTATCCTTTTCAAGCTCAGAACTGTGTACCGGCGCTGAAGCGGAAGAGCTCGCGCTGGTCGTAGGGTTCGTCGACGAGAACCTTCGCAAAATCGAGACGAACGGGACCGAAAGGCGATTTCCAGTTGATGCTCAGGCCGGCCGATACGCGCGGCGCGAACTTGTCCTGGATCGTCGGAACGGCAGGCTCGTCCGCGAGGCCGATATAGCCAAAGTCCGAGAACAGGCTCGTCGTGATGCCGAGTGCTTCGGGCAGGCCGTTCGGGAAGCTCACCTCCGCCGTACCGAAGGCATAGGCCTCGGCGCCCACGGCGTCATTGTTGGTGGTGCCCGTATCGCGCGGACCGATGCCGCCCGACTTGAAGCCGCGGAAGTCCGCGCCGCCCTTGAAGAAGCGGTCGTTCAGCTTCACGCGCTCGCCGAGACCCTTGATGTAGCCGAGATCGGCGCGCAGGGTCAGCGTGTAGCCATCGGCCAGTTCGTAATAATTGTGGGCGAGGATCTGGCTCGACAGATAGTGAACCGTGCCGCCAAGGCCGGCGAAATCCTGGCTGAACAGGAAGTCCCAGCCGGATTTCGGCGTCACGGGATCGTCGCGATAGTCGATGTAGTAGTCATAGCCCACGACGGAGCGCGTCTGCTCACCCAGCGCGGCCTTGATCGCTGCCGACACGTTGGGATCGGAGACGTTGACGTTGAAGATTTCCTCGCGCCGCAGCTGGTAGCGCGTCAGCAACCGGCTCTTGTCGGTGAGCGGGAAGCCGAAGCGAAGACCGAAGCCGCGCGTGCGAGCATCGAACGACGCCTGATCCTGATAGTTCGTCTCGCTTCCGAAGAGGTCGAAGCCGCCCACCAGATCGCGATCGAGGAAATAGGGGTCCGTATAGTGGAACTCGATGAGCTGCTGACGCTTCGACACCGAAACGCTCGTGCCGAGCTGCAGTCCGCGGCCGAGGAAGTTCCGCTCGCTGAGGCCGACACCGGCAATCGCGCTGTCGAGCGAGGAGAAGCCGAAGCTCAGCGAGAGCGAGCCCGTGGACTGCTCCTGCACCGCGACATTGACCACCGTCTTGTCGGGGGCGCTGCCCGGCTCCTGCGTCACGTCCACTTTGGCGAAATATTGCAGCCCGCGAATATTCTTCTCGGACTTGTCCAGCAGCACCTTGTTGAAGGCGTCGCCCTCGACAAGCTTCATCTGTCTGCGGATGACCCGGTCGAGGGTTCGCACGTTGCCGCTGATATTGATGCGCTCCACATAGACGCGCGGTCCCTCGGTGATCGCATAGGTGATGTCGACGAGCCGCTTCTTGCGGTCGCGATGAACGCGCGGGCGCACTTCGGCGAAGGCGTAGCCGCGCGAGCCGGCCGCGAAGGTCAGCGCGTCGACGGACTTGTCGATGAGGGTCGCGTTGTAGGTGTCGCCGGGCTTGGTCTGGACCAGTTCCTGCAGTTCGTCCTTGTTGAGCTTTTCCAGGTTGGTCTTGATGTCGACCTTGCCGATTGTATAGACCTCGCCCTCTTCAACCGTGAAGGTGATGTGGAAGGCGGCGTCATCGCGCGTCAGGTCGGCGACCGCGGACACGACGCGGAAGTCGGCATATCCCTTGGAGAGATAGAAGCGGCGCAGCAACTCGCGGTCGTAGGTCAGGCGATCAGGGTCGTAGCTGTCTGAAGACGACAGGAACTTCCACCAGGCCGATTCACTCGTCGAGATGACCTCGCGCAGCTCGCCGTCGCTGAAATTCTTGTTACCGAGGAAGTCGATCGAGGCGATCTTCGTCTTCGGCCCCTCATTGATCTCGAAGACGAGATCGACGCGGTTCTGCGGCAGGCGAATGACCTTGGGCTCGACGGTTGCCGCGAAGCGGCCGCCGCGGCGGTAAAGCTCGACGATGCGGCTGACATCCGCCTGCACCTTGGCGCGCGTGTAGATAGTGCGCGGCTTCAGCTGAACTTCGTTGTTGAGGTCTTCTTCCTTCACCGCATGGATGCCTTCATAGGCCACGCGATTGATGATCGGGTTTTCGACGACCGAAACGACCAGCCTGTCGCCTTCGCGGCGCATGCTGACATCGGCGAAGAGGCCGGTCTTGAAGAGGCTCTTCAGCGAGGCGTCCACCACGGCCGGATCGTAGACCTGCCCCTCGCGGAAGGACATGTAGGAGAGCACGGTCTCGCGCTCGATGCGCTGATTGCCCTCGACCACGATTTCGCGAATGACCGGGCCCTTCGCCGCCTGCTCGGCGGCCGCGGCGCCGCTCACGCCCCAGGTGCCGCTACCGGCCGGGGTCTGCATCGCGAGAACGCACAATCCAAGGAACAGCGCGGCAATGCCACTCAATCCCGCCCCTCTGGTCATCTTGCCGGCCAGTCGCCCCATCCCCTACCTACCTCGATCGCGCGAGCCCTGACCGGGTCCCGCATTGTGTTTCCGTCTCTCCCGTCCGCACCCCGGCGGAAGGGATCAGCTGAACAGATGAACCAAGTCGTTCCAGGTCGCAAAAACCATCAACATCATCACGAGCGCCAGACCAATGCGGAATCCGTATTCCTGCGCCTGATCGCCCATCGGGCGGCCCCGCACCGCCTCGACCGCATAATATAGCAGGTGCCCGCCATCAAGCATCGGAACCGGAAACAGGTTCAGAAGGCCGATGCTGACGGACAGAACCGCCGTCAGGCTGATGAGCGCACCAAATCCGATGGCAGCAACTTGCCCTGAAACCTGGGCGATCCGCAATGGGCCGCCCAGCTGTCCCGCATCCTCGCGGCCGGCAAAAATGCCGCCGATATAGTCCATCGTGCGGGCGACGATGAACCATGTCTCCTTGGCGCCGAGCCAGACACTGGTCAGCGGATCGGACTTCACGACCCGGAAGTTGCCTTCCTTGACATCGCGCTGGATGCCGAGAAGACCGATGCGGTGAGCATTGCCGAAGCGGTCCTTCATCTCCTCGAGGCGCGGCGTCGCGTTGAGGGAGAGTGTTTCGCCATCGGCGCGCTTGACGAGGAAAGTCAGGCTCTGGCCGGCGCTCGCGCTGACGATGCGCTGCATCTCCTCGAAACTCTCGATCGTCGTCCCGTCGATGGAGAGCACGAGATCGCCCGGCCTGAAGCCCGCCTCGGCGGCGGCGCTGTCGGGCTGCACGCCATCGACGACAGGCGTCGCGACCGTCTGGCCCGCGAAGGTGAAGAGGCCCGCGAACAGCAGGATAGCCAGAACGAAATTGGCGAACGGCCCAGCCGCCACGACGGCAGCGCGCTGATGCAGGGGCTTGAAGTGGAACAGGCCGCCGCGCTCCTCCGGCGGGATTTCGGCGAGGCGGCGCCGGTCGGGGGTGCTGGCGGCCGATTCATCGCCGACGAATTTCACGTAACCGCCAAGCGGTATCCAGCTCACTTTCCAGCGCGTGCCGTGCCGGTCGTTCCAGCCGACGATCTCGCGCCCGAATCCGATGGAGAAGGTTTCGACCTTCACACCGCAGAGCCGCGCCACCAGGAAGTGGCCCAGCTCATGAAAGAAGACCACGATGGTGAGGACGAACAGGAACGGAATCAGATAGCCGCCGAGCGACTCGCCGAAATTGCCGATCCCTGCCAATAGGTGCATTACGCTCAAAATCCGCTCTCAAACCATGCAGGTCCGGGTTCGACCTGTTGCCGAACGATCACCGGCTTCCGCAAAACGTCCCCCGCTGCGCGACCTGCAAACGGCCCGCGTATGTGCCAAAGACTACGTCAGCGGGCAACTAAATGCACCACTTCCTCGGCCTGAATCCTGGCCAATCGGTCGATTTCGTAAATATCGTCGAGGCTCGCCGGTCCGGCCGTCCGCGCCGCAAGCCCGGAGGTCACCTTCTCCACGGTCGCGGCGATGTCGAGAAATCCGATATGCCCGGCCAGGAAGGCGGCAACCGCGATCTCGTTGGCGGCGTTGAGGATGGTCGGGGCGGCGCCCCCTGCCCGCAGCGCCTCGCGGGCAAGCCGCAATGCCGGAAACCGCTCGGGGTCCGGGGCCTCGAAGCTCAATTTACCAATTTCGGCGAAGTCGAGCCTCGGCGCCGGCGTCATCATGCGATTGGGCCAGGCCAGCGTATAGGAGATGGGCGTGCGCATGTCGGGCATGCCGAGCTGCGCCAGCACCGAGCCGTCCATATAGGCGACCATGCTGTGGACGATCGATTCCGGGTGGATGACGATCTCCAGCCGCTCCTCGCCCACGGGAAAGAGATAATGGGCCTCGATGAGTTCGAGGCCCTTGTTCATCAGCGTGGCGGAATCGATCGAGATCTTGGCGCCCATGCTCCAGCGCGGATGGGCAACGGCCTGTTCCCGCGTCGCGCCCGCCATTTCCTCGCGTGACCAGGTGCGGAAGGGCCCGCCCGAGGCCGTGAGGATGATCCGGTCGACGGCGTGGAGCCTGTCGGCCTCGAGCACCTGAAAGATCGCATTGTGCTCCGAATCGACCGGCAGCAGCGTCGCGCCCGATTTCGCGACTTCGGCAAGGAAGATCGCTCCGGCCGAAACGAGGCACTCCTTGTTCGCCAGCGCCACCGC
>NZ_JBATUH010000057.1:0-5084 GCF_049671045.1 Parvibaculum sp.
CGGGCGGCGGCGTCATCGTGGCGATGGGCGCGGTCAGCATCCTCACGCCACTCATGTCGCCAGCGGTCGCGGAGCGCTGGTTCGGCGGCATCAACATCATCGCCTTCGCGCCCGTGCCCGCGCTCACCCTCGCCGCCGCCGCCGCGCTCTACTGGACGCTCATCGCGAAATTCGAGCGCGCGCCCTTCGTCTGCGCGATCTCGCTCTTCCTGCTCGGTTATGCGGGGCTCGGCATCAGCCTGTGGCCCAACATCATTCCGCCCTCGCTCACGTTCCATGAGACGGCGGCGCCCGACGTGACCATCCGCTTCGCGCTGATCGGCGTCGCGATCTCGCTGCCGATGATCCTCTTCTACACCTGGTACGCCTATAGCGTCTTCCGCGGCAAGGCGAGCGAGCATGGCGGCTATGCGGAGCACTGAGGCGCGAACGGGCCACCGGCTTCTCTGGTTCGCCGCGCTCTGGGTCGCGGGCGTCGCGGCGACGGCGCTCCTTGCCTATGGCCTGCGCGCGGTCCTCTCGCTCTAGCTCTGGCCTTCCGCGCGTTCAGGTATTGTTGACGGGAACGCCGAAGGGCGAGACACCGCGCACATGGTCCTCGACGCGCAGCCTCTGCTTCAGGGGAGGGAAGGCGCGCTGCGAGCAATCGACCCGCTCGCAGAGGCGGCAATTGACGCCGATGGGCGTCGCGCCCCTTTCATCGTCGAGATCGTAGCCGCGGCTGTAGATGAGCTTGCGCGCATGGGCGATGTCGCAGCCGAGCCCGACCGCATACTGATCGCCCGGCACGCCGATGCCGGAGCCGCCGCGGCTCACCGTGCGCGCGATGGAGAAATAGCGCGTGCCATCCTCCATCTGGATCACCTGGGTGTAGATCTGGCCGGGTACGCGGAAGGCGTCATGCACGTTCCAGCGCGGGCAGGTGCCGCCGAAGCGCGCGAAGTGGAAACCCGCCGCCGAGAAGCGCTTCGACACATTGCCCGCATTGTCCACGCGGATGAGGAAGAAGGGGATGCCGCGCGCGCCGGGGCGCTGGAGCGTCGTCAGCCGGTGGCAGACCTGCTCGAAACTCGTGCCGAACCGGCGGCCGACGAGCCTGAGGTCGTAATGCGTCTCCTCCGCCGTCTTGAGGAAGGCGGCATAGGGCATGAGAAGGGCGGCGGCGAAATAATTGGCGAGCGCCACGCGGCAGAGCGTGCGCGACTCCTCGTCCTCGAGCCCCGAAGTCTCGACGATGTCCTCGATCGCACGGGACTGCTCGAAATAGCCGAGCTGATAGGCGAGCTGGAACGAGCGGCCCGGCTGATCGACGAGCTCGGAGAGGAAGATCGTCTGCCGGTGGCGGTCATAGCGGCGAAGCTCCCCCGACATGAGATCGGCGGGGACGACGCGCGTCGTCACGCCATGGGCGACGCGAAGATAGTTCCTGAGGCTCACATAAGGCTCGTCGGCGCCGAGCGACGCCTTGCGATAAAGCTCCTCGGCCGTCTCGTCGAGCACGGGGAAGTGATTGTTCCGGCTGTTGATGAAATCGCGCACCACTTCGAGCGGCGCACTCACCGCCTGCCCGCCATCGAGAAGGTCGCGGTCGGCGAGCCTTTCGGCAAGCAGCGCCGTATTGGCCACGGCCTGCTGATAGGCGCGGTAGAGAGAGGCGATGCCTTCGGCGGCAACGGGGCTTGCCGAGGCCACCTCCTGCATGTCCTGGACGGTCATCCCGCTGTCGCGGAAGAGCGGATCGGCGAAGACCTCGCGCAGCGCCGTCAGCGCGCGGGCCTCGTCGTCGCCCGCGAGGCTGCGCAGCTCGACGTCATAGACCTCGGCAAGCTTGAGCAGGATCTGGGCCGACATGGGGCGCTGGTTGCGCTCGATGAGATTGAGATAACTCGCCGAAATGCCGAGATCGGCCGCCATGCGCGCCTGGGTCAGGTTCAACTCCCGGCGCAGGCGCCTAACACGCGGCCCCGCAAAGACTTTTTTCTCCGACGCCATGGCGTGAAAACCCTCGTTCCATGCCAGAAAGCGGTATCTTAATTTACAATATTTACATTAACAACCGTTTTCAGCGTTAACGCTGTAATGTTCTTTACTTTAATAGTTTCAAAGACTTAGGAATGTTTTGGACATTTCGTTGTCGCGGCTGTATGACCTCGCCAACATCCATCATCAGCGGAGGCATCGGGTATGAGCCAGTCGACAGCCACGGCCAGCACCAGCGGCATCAACATCCGCGGAAAGATGAAACCCGGCTATGACCGGGTGCTCACGGCCGAGGCGCTCGCCTTTGTCGCCGATCTGGAGCGCCGCTTCGGCGCCCGCCGCCGTGAGCTTCTTGCCGCCCGTGAAGAGCGCCAGAAGCGCTTCGACGCCGGCGAGCTTCCCGACTTCCTCCCCGAGACGAAGTCCATCCGCGAAGGCGACTGGAAGGTCGCGTCGATTCCGCAGGACCTGCTCGACCGCCGCACCGAGATCACCGGCCCCGTCGACAATCGCAAGATGGTCATCAACGCGCTCAATTCCGGCGCGCAGTCCTACATGACCGACTTCGAGGACGCGGCCGCGCCGACCTGGGACAACATGATCGGCGGCCAGATCAACCTCATGGATTACTGGGACGGCAAGATCGGCTTCACCGAGGAGGCGTCGGGCAAGAGCTACAACGTCAAGGAGAAGCCGGCAGTCCTCATCGTCCGCCCGCGCGGCTGGCACCTCGAGGAAGCGCATGTCGAGATCGACGGCCAGCCCATGTCGGGCGGGCTCTTCGATTTCGGCCTCTACTTCTTCCACAACGCGAAGAAGACCAAGGCCCACAACACCGGCCCCTATTTCTATCTGCCGAAGATGGAGAGCCACAAGGAAGCCCGGCTCTGGAACGACGTCTTCGTCCACGCGCAGAAGACCCTCGGGATCCCCAACGGCACGGTCAAGGTGACGGTGCTCATCGAGACGCTGCCGGCCGCCTTCGAGATGCACGAGATCCTTCATGAGCTGAAGGACCACATCGTCGGCCTCAATTGCGGCCGCTGGGACTACATCTTCAGCTACATCAAGCGTCTGGGGAAGAACCCGAACTACCTGCTGCCGGATCGCGCGCAGGTCGTCATGGGCAAGAACTTCCTCAATGCCTATTCGCTCCTCCTCGTGAAGACCTGCCATGAGCGCGGCGCCTTCGCCATGGGCGGCATGGCGGCGCAGATCCCCGTGAAGGGCGACGAGGCCGCGAACGAGGCCGCCTTCGCCAAGGTCCGCGCGGACAAGGAACGCGAAGCCAATAACGGCCATGATGGCACCTGGGTCGCGCATCCGGACCTCGTCGCCGTGGCGATGGAAGTTTTCGGCAAGCTCACCGGCCCGAACCAGCTCGCGCGCCAGCGCCAGGACGTCCATGTCGGCCAGAAGGAACTTCTGGAGCCGCATCAGGGCGAGCGCACCGAGGAAGGCATGCGCGAATGCTGCCGCGTCGGCGTGCAGTATATCGAAGCCTGGCTTGGCGGGCGCGGCGCGGTGCCGCTCTACAATCTCATGGAAGACGCGGCGACCGCCGAGATCAGCCGCACGCAGATCTGGCAGTGGCTCTATCACGGCGCCACGCTCTCCGACGGCCGCAAGGTGACGCCGGAACTCTTCCATGAAGTGCTGGCCGACGAGATGACGAAACTGCGCGCCACGCTCGGCGAGACGCGCTGGACCTCCGGTCACTTCGAGGAAGCCATCCGTCTCTTCGACGAAATGGCGACCGCGGAAACTTGCGAGGAATTCCTGACCCTTCCGGCCTACAAGCTGCTCGTCAGCCACGAGGCCTGAGAAAGACGCTCCGAGACTGTATCCAGAACCTTTCCGACCCCAAGGAACCTACCCATGAGCAAGAAGACCTTCTACGATCTCATCCCGAGCGCGCCCAAGGGCCGTTTCGACAATGTGAAGCGCAACTATTCGGTCGAAGACGTCGAAAAGCTGCGCGGCTCGTTCCCGATCGAGTACACGCTCGCCACCCGCGGCGCGAACAAGCTCTGGGAACTCCTGCACACGACCGACTACGTGCACTCGCTGGGCGCGCTTTCCGGCAACCAGGCCATGCAGATGGCGCGTGCGGGCCTCAAGGCGATCTACCTCTCGGGCTGGCAGGTTGCCGCCGACAACAACACCGCCGGCACGACCTACCCCGACCAGTCGCTCTATCCGGCGAACTCGGGCCCGGAGCTTGCCCGCAAGATCAACCGCACGCTGAAGCGCGCTGACGAGATCGAGCACTCGGAAGGCGGCGCGAAGCGCGACTGGTTCCTCCCGATCGTCGCCGACGCGGAAGCCGGTTTCGGCGGCCCGCTCAACTGCTTCGAGATCATGAAGGCCTATATCGAAGCGGGCGCCGCCGGCGTCCACTACGAAGACCAGCTCGCCTCGGAGAAGAAGTGCGGCCATCTCGGCGGCAAGGTTCTCATCCCGACCCGCGCCCATGAGCGCAACCTCAACGCCGCGCGCCTCGGCGCCGACGTGATGGGCGTGCCGACCCTCATCATGGCCCGCACGGACGCGGAATCCGCGAACCTCATCACCTCGGACATCGACGAGCGCGACCACGAGTTCATCGACTTCGACGCCGGCCGCACGGTCGAGGGCTTCTACCGCCTGAAGCCGGGCAAGGGTGTCGACCACTGCATCAAGCGCGGCCTTGCCTTCGCGCCTTATGCGGACCTGCTGTGGTGGGAAACCTCGCACCCGAACCTCGAAGACGCGAAGCGCTTCGCCGAAGCGATCCGGAAGGAACATCCGGACCAGCTCCTCGCCTATAACTGCTCGCCCTCCTTCAACTGGGAAGCGAACCTCGACAAGGCGACGATCGAGAAGTTCCAGCGCGAAATCGCGGCCATGGGCTACAAGTACCAGTTCGTGACGCTCGCCGGCTTCCACCAGCTCAACTACGGCATGTTCCAGCTCGCCTCCGCCTATCGCGATCGCGGCATGGGCGCCTACTCCGAGCTGCAGCAGGCCGAGTTCGCGGCGGAGAAGAACGGCTTCACCGCGACGCGCCACCAGCGCGAAGTCGGCACGGGCTACTTCGACCTCGTTTCGCTCGCAGCGGGCGG
>NZ_JBATUH010000058.1:0-3777 GCF_049671045.1 Parvibaculum sp.
GCTCCCACCTCGCCGGTGAGCCTGCGGCCCTGAAAGGCGCTGGCCACGAGCGGGTCGGCAAGCCGCCCCTTGCGGTGCGCGGAAGGAGCCGCCGTTCCGTCGGCGATGTAGGCCGCGGCGAACGCCGCCATGGCCGCGCTCCTGGCATGCACCATGACCCCGTCGGCCGCGCCCGAGGTCGGGAAATGGCCGCGGAGCCCGGCAAGCGCCACGCCCCCCTGCCCCGGCCCGAGCGCGCGCAGGAACTCGCCGAGCATGAGCGGCGCCGAATGGGTGGCGGCAAGCGCGGTCCTGCCCTCGACCTGCCCCTCGATATGGAATGCGGCGGCATCGTCGAGCGAGACGATGATGACGGGGCAGCCGCCTGCTTCGCGCATGGCGGCGAGAGTGACATCGCAAACGGCGCCGGGCAGCGCAACGAGTGGCGGCGGCACATCGGCGAGGTTCGCCCCACCATTGGCCTGCATCAGCGCGCGCACGGCATCGGGCACCATCCGGCCCGCCGGCCCGCGCGGCAGCATATCGAGCGAGCCCGCCGCACCCATCTTGGCGATGAGATCGGCATCCGCGATGAGGTTGAGCGTCAACTCGCGCGCCATGTCCATGCCGGCATCTAGCGCGGCATGGGCGTTCTCCCCTGCGGCCGCGAAGCGCAGCACGCCCGGCCAAATCTCGAAGCTCTTTTCGACAAGCGGTTCGGCGGCAAGCATGGCCCGTTTTCGCAAGGTAGATGCGGCTTGTCCAGAGGGCGCGGCCTATTCGACGACGCGCACCGGCTGGTCGATATGGAAAACGGCATCCTGCCGGAAGCGCTTCACATAGGCCCGCTTGATTTCCCCGATCGCCTTCGCGGTAGCGACCGTTTCCGGATGGACGATGATGACGATCTTCGTCGGCTCGGACACGACCCTTGCCGACTTCGCCTTCGGGTCGCGCCACTGTCCCGTCGCCGGAACGATGGTGAGCCCGTCGGGAAAGCGCGGCGTCACGAACTCGGCCACGAAGCGCTGCCACTCCTTCTCGCTGACATGCCCGCCCCCCTTGATGCCGAGGCCGAAATAGAGCGTCGTCTGGATGGCGCCGCCATCCGCCAGCGCCGGCGACGGCAGGGGCTGAACGAGCAACAGGACGAGAAAGAGGGAAAGAACGAAGCGCTTCACGGGACCGGCTTGCCTTTTGCTCCGGCCGCGCCCCGCGACGGGCCACGGCCGGAAGAAGTGAGTTCTGCCTTGCCGCCCGACTATGCCACGCCGCACCCGCCCGCGCATCCGGTCATGCGGGTCGCCATGCGCTCAGGCCGCGTCCTTCAGCGCCACATCCGCGATGCGCAGCCGCAGCCCGTCAAGCTTGGCGGTGAAGATGAGCTGGCAGGAAAGCCGCGACCACGGGCCGCCATAATTCTGGTCGAGCATGTCGAGTTCGTCGTCTCGCGGCTCGTGAAGCCGCGACGCCCATTCCGGATCGACCTCGACCTGGCACGTGCCGCAGGCGCAGGCACCGCCGCATTCGGCGATGATCGGAAAGCCGTGATCGCGGACGATCTCCATCACCCGCCAGCCCTCGAGCGCGTCGAGCCTGTGTTCGCGGCCTTCGCCATCGGTGAGATAGATATGCATGGGATAACCTCCGTGTACGGAATTCCGGCGGCGCGGAGCCTGCTTGCCCCGCGCCCTGAACGACATGGAAAAGTGCGGCTTGCCTACGCGACGCCGAGCTTCTTCTGGAGGCTCGTCGATGACGTCGTGTACTGGAACGTGATCTTCGCGTCCGGATTGATGTGCCGCGCCGCCGCCTGCGACATCAGCGCCGCCTCGTGGAAGCCCGAAAGGATGAGCTTCAGCTTGCCGGGATAGGTGTTGATGTCGCCAATGGCATAGATGCCCGGCTCGCTGGTGGCGAATTTCTCCGTATCCACCGGAATGAGGTTCTCGTGGAGATTGATCCCCCAATTCGCGATCGGGCCGAGTTTCATCGTCAGACCGAAGAAGGGCAGAAGCGTGTCGCAGGCGACATCGAACTCCACATTGTCGTTGCCCTTGACAGTCACGCCTTCGAGCTGTCCGTTCGCGCCATGAAGCTTCGTCACCTGCCCGAGATGGAACTTCATCTTCTCTTCCTGGACGAGGCGGTGCATCTCGTTGACCGAGGCGGGCGCGGCGCGGAAACCGTCGCGGCGGTGGACGAGCTGCATCGAGCTCACGATGGGCTGGAGGTTGATCGTCCAGTCGAGCGCGCTGTCGCCGCCGCCCGAAATGAGGACGTTCTTTCCACGGAAGGTTTCCATCTTCTTGACCGCATAGAAGACGGACTTGCCCTCATATTCCTCGATGCCGGGGATCGGCGGACGCTTCGGCTGGAAGCTGCCGCCGCCCGCCGCGATGACGATGACCTTGGCGTTGAAGACGATGCCGCCATCGGTCTTGACGCGCCAGCTTCCGTCCGGCTGGCGCTCGACTTCCTCCACCATCTCGTTGAAGTGGAATTCCGGATGGAAGGGAGCGGCCTGCTCCATCAGCCTGTCGGTCAGCTCCTGGCCGGTCACGATCGGCAGGCCGGGAATGTCGTAGATCGGCTTTTCCGGATAGAGCTCGGCGCACTGCCCGCCCGGCCGATCGAGAATGTCGACGAGATGCGCCTTGATATCGAGCAGCCCAAGCTCGAACACCGCGAAGAGCCCCACGGGCCCCGCGCCAATAATGACTACATCCGTCGTGATCGTCTCAGCCATGTCTCTCACCTGCTCTTGGCACCTGCTCCTGGCACCTGCCGTTGGTCAATGCGCTCCGGCCGCCGGAACAAAAAACATCGAATAAATGTTATTCATTCGATTTCACAATTCGGACCGCCTATATAGGTCGAGCCGGGCCCCGCGCCAAGCGGTTTTTCCGCCCGACGCGCGGGCCGCGCCGCCCGCCGCGCTTTGCCGCGGAAAACCTTGAAGATTCAAGGGTGACAAAGCTCGCCTCGTGGCTATGTTGGGGCCCGGATGCGGCGCTGCAGCAAAGCGCCTACGCCCCCCGGAGAGCAACATGATGAAATGTCACACGATGGAGGAGGTCCGCCGCGAGATCGACCGGATCGACCGGGAACTCGCGAAACTTCTCGCCGAGCGGCAATCCTATATCGACGAGGCCGGCCGCATCAAAGGCGAACGTTCGGCGGTGCGCGACGAGGCGCGGATCGAGGATGTGGTGTCGAAGGCGCTGGCCGCGGCCGACGAATACGGACTTTCCCGCGAGATCGCCGAACCCGTCTGGCGGCTCCTCATCGAAAAGTCGATCGAGCACGAATTCCGGGTTTTCGACGCCAAGATGCGCGCCGCGGGGGAATGACGGGCGAACAGACCCCGAACGCAATCAAGCCCCGGATCGGCTCCGGGGCTCGTGCGTGGTCCGTGTAATGCAAAGGCCCCTTGGGGCCGAAGAGGCGATGCCGCTTAGAACTGCTTGTCCGGCGTCGTCACCACGAGGCCGTCCAGTTCGTCCGTGATCTTGATCTGGCAGGAAAGCCGCGAGTTTTCGCGCACATCGAAGGCGAAATCGAGCATGTCTTCTTCCATGCTCTCGGGCTTACCGACCTTGCCGGTCCACGCCTCGTCCACATAGACGTGGCAGGTCGCGCAGGCGCAGGCGCCGCCGCAATCGGCGTCGATGCCGGGGATCATGTTCTTGATGGCCGCTTCCATCACGGTCATGCCGTTTTCGGCTTCCACCGTGCGTTCCGTGCCGTTGCTTTCCTTAAAGGTGATCTTCGCCATCGCCGTCTCGACTGCAAGAA
>NZ_JBATUH010000059.1:0-4976 GCF_049671045.1 Parvibaculum sp.
CCATCAGCGACATCTGCGCGATGCCGAGCCGCGCCGCCGGTTCATGCAGCACCTGCGTCACCAGAAACGGAAAGATGACGAACTGAATGCCGAGGCTGATATACCAGCTCGCCTGACCGCCGAGATAAAGCCGCAGACGCTGCGATCGCGTTGCCGCATCCGCTATTCCGGCATTGATCGCCCGCTCCCCCGGCACCGTCATCTGACCCTCACTCGATTCGCTGGCATTTCGCCATTGTCGTTCCCGCAAACTATAGCATCTGTGCCGGTTGCAAACGCATATACGTCACCGGGCTCCGGCGGGAGCCTGCCGTCCCTGATGAATGACCTGAAGAACATCGGGCGCCCGCACACATCGCCACTCCGGTGCGATCATCTCCCGGCATGTCGGCACGCGCGGCTCGTCATTCGTCCGCTGGCCGGCCACTCGCGAGTTCGATCATCGAACGGTAGGTGTGTATCTGACGGCCGCTTGCTGGCCTCGCCGCCGCGGCAACCATGGCTGCCGCGATCGTATCGGCCGGAATGCCGCGATAGATGTCGAGCGAGCCGACGAGGAGGAGGTTGAGCGCGGGCATCGCCGCCATCATGGCGGCCTCCGCGGGCCGCCTCTCGTTGCGCTCGCCGAAAATGAGGCCCGGCCGAAAAATATGCGTCGCGCCGAAGCCGAGGGCGCCGACGGCCTGTTCCGCCTGGCCCTTGATGCGCGAATAGAAGACGCGCGAGTCCGGCGCCGCGCCGATGGCCGAGACGAGAAGAAAGCGCGTGGCGCCCGCCGCTTTTGCCGCCCGCGCGAAGGCCGCCACATAATCGAGGTCGATGCGCGCGAAGGCGGGCTGGCTTCCGGCTTTCCGGATCGTCGTGCCGAGCGCGCAGAAGGCATCGTCCGCCTTGGCGCCGGTGCGGGCGATCGCCTCCTCGAGATGCTCGAAATCGGTGACGAGTTCGGTGAGCTTCGGATGGCTGATGCCGAGGCTGCGCCTTGTCACGGCGATGACCGCGCCATAATCGGGCGAGGCTAGAAGCCGTTTCAGCACGAACCCTCCGACAAGCCCGGTCGCGCCGGCAATGAGCGCCGTCTTTCCCGTCATCGCGGAATCTCCCCCGTATAGCGCGCGCGTGGCCGGATCATCTGGCCCGAGCGATATTGTTCGATCGCATGGGCGATCCAGCCCGCCGTGCGGCCGAGCACGAAAACGGCGAGCCCCGCGCCGGGCAGCATCCGCAACGTAGCGCCGAGCGCGCCTATCGCAAAGTCGACGCTCGGCTTGAGCCCGCCCGCATCCTCCATCACATCGACGATGCGGAGCGAGCGGAGGAAGGCCGGATCGTCGCCATGGCTTTCCTTCATCATGCCGATAAGGGCGGCCGCGCGCGGATCGCCGTCGGGGTAGAGCGGATGGCCGAAGCCGGGAACGGGATCGCCGTTCCGCAGCCGGTGGAGCACGGCGTCCTCGAGATCCTGGCGATGCGCCATGTCGGTGAGAAAGCCCTCTACGCGATTGGTGAAGCCGCCATGGCGCGGGCCTTGCGCGGCGCAGATGCCCGCCTCGACCGCGGCATAGAGCGTTGCGCCCGTGCCCGCGACGCAGCGCACCGTGAAGGCGGAAGCGTTGAGTTCGTGATCGGCGCAAAGAACGAGCGTCGCGCGGATGAGATCGGCGGCGCGCCTGTCGCCGAAGGTGAGCGCGCGCGCCAGCGCCTCATGCACGGGCTCGCCCGAGGGCGCGGTGCCGCAAATGATGGCGGCGACGAAGCGCAGGAGCCGCGCTCCGGTCGTGGCAAGGCCGCGATCCGTCATGTTGTAGATCGAGGGGTCGTCCTCTGCCGCGAGCGGCAGAAGGGCGAGCGCGCGTTCGATGCGGCCGCTCGCGGCAAGCTCCGAGGCGAGCCTTTCGACCGTCGGCGACATTGTCGGGATCGCCTCGCGCGTGAAGGGCTGCACGTCCCGGCAGCCCCAGAGAAGCGCCGCCACCTGTTCAAGGCTCGAATTGCGGGCGAGCGCCGTCGCGTCCGAGCCGCGATAGTAGAGCTTTCCGTCGGCGATGAGGGTGATGGCGGAATCGAGCACCGGCACGCCGCCGAAACTCGCGATCCCGTTCACGCTTCCCGGCTGCGCCGCGCCGCCCGGCGCGCTCGAGCGCCGCTGCTTCAGAAGGCGGACATCCTCCGCCCGGTAGCGCCGTGCCCTGCTGTCCGGCACGGGCTCGGAGCGGATCATGTCCCGGCTCACATAGGCGTAGAGCGTGGCGAGGCTGATGCCCAGCTCCGCCGCGGCCTCCTTGGCGGAGAGGTAGAGCTTTTCCGTGGCCTCGGTTGCGGTCTGGCGCGGCATGGATTCTTACTTTTTGTCTTATTGATTAGCTTAATCAAGATTGACGCTATTGCAAGGCCTGACCACCTTGTCCGGAAAGGGGCCGTCATCGCGGCCTCCGCTTCGACAGGTGAAAGGAGAGCGTCATGTCCGAGAATGTCATCATGGGAGCAGGCGGCCGCGCGACGGCGGCGGGTCTCGACAATGTGGTCGCGGCCGAAACGGCCCTGAGCCATGTCGACGGCGAGGCGGGGCGCCTCATCATCGCCGGCCATGACCTCGAGATGCTGGTCGCCACGCATGATTTCGAGGGCGCGGCGGCGCTCCTCTGGCGGGTGGCGGGGCTCGAGCCCGTCCCCTCGCGCGAGGCGGTGGCGGCCGGTCTTGCCCGCGCCAGGGTCGAGGCTTTCGCGCTGGTGCCGAAGCTCCTTGCCGCGACGGAGGGCCTGAGCGTCACCGAAGGGCTCAGGACCGGCTTCTCGATGCTGTCCGACGAAGGCGCGCTTCCCGCGCATATCCGCGCGGTCGGCGCGGCGCCGGTCTTCATCGCCGCGCTCTGCCGCCGCGAGGCCGGCGCGGCCACCATCGCGCCCGATGCGGGGCTCGGCCATGCCGCCGATTTTCTCCGTATGCTGAAGGGTGAAATGCCGAGCGATGCGGAGGCCAAGGCGCTCAATGCCTATCTCGTCACGGTGACGGATCATGGCATGAACGCCTCGACCTTCACCGCGCGCGTCATCGCCTCGACGCGTGCAGGCACGATTTCTGCCATTGTCGGCGCGCTCTGCGCGCTCAAGGGCCCGCTACATGGCGGCGCGCCCGGTCCCGTCCTCGACATGCTCGACGATATCGGCACGCGTGAGAATATAGAGCCCTGGCTGAAGCGCGAAATCGCGAAGGGCGAGCGCCTCATGGGCTTCGGCCATCGCGTCTATCGCGTCCGCGATCCGCGTGCCGACGTCTTCAACAAGGCGGTGACGCTGCTCACGAACGGCAATGAGCGCGTGCTCTTCGCCCGCGATGTCGAGCGCGCGGCGCTGGCGGCGCTCAAGGCCGCCAAGCCCGACCGGCGGCTCGACACGAACATGGAATATTACACCGCCGTGCTTCTGGAGGCGCTCGGCATACCGCGTTCCGCCGTCACCGCCGTCTTCGGCATGTCGCGCGTCGTCGGCTGGACGGCGCATGTGATCGAGCAGGAGCGCGTCGGCCGCCTCATCCGTCCGCAGTCGCGCTATGTCGGCCACTGGCCGGACGACAAGGCCGCCTAACGCCTGTCCATGAATCTCAACAGGGCGGCTTCGAGCCGAACGCCGCCCTGGCGAGATAGACCGCGGGCTGGTCCAGAAGCTCCGGGTGCCACTCGCCATTTCGCACGACCTTGCCGGCGAGCTGGTCATAGGAATTCGTATCCGCGACGGGCGCGCAATCGGTGGGGGCGAGGGGCAGGCCGAGCGCCTGCTTGTCGGTATCGCTTTCACGGACATATTTCGCCGAACGGAAATAGCCCTCGATGAACTGGCGGCAGCGAAGGCCCGGCGAGGGCGTGCGCCCCCGCGGGTTCAGCGAATATTCCGCCAGTACCTTGCACGCTTCGTAAAGCTCTTGGCCGGTAGAAATATGGCTGCGGGCGGCGGCCTCCCGTGCCGGCGGCACGATGAATGCAGCCAGGCCGAGCATAAGCGCTGCGGGTATCCATGATCGGTTCATTGCGGGACCTCCCCGTGCGGCGGCAATATATCACCCGGGTGGAGACTATCGAGGTGGGGTCGCAACCGCGGGAAGTAAAGGGGCCGGTTGCCGGAGGGGAGGCATGAAGACGCGGCTCGCCATTTACGGCGTCGATGAATACCAGGGCGCGCTGATGTCGCGGCGCGCCGCGGAACGCGGCATTTTCCACATCGGCGCGGGCCGAGACATCGCGCGTGTCGCGACGCATGCCAATGCCACGCTTTCCGGCAAGGAGCATCCGGTGGAGCCGCGCGTCTTCGGCCTTGCCGATGTCTCGCGCATCGCCTCGCAGCTCGACGACGTGGCGGTGCTCATCAACTGCGCGACGCCCTTCGGCGAAACCGCCGCGCTACTCATCGCCGCCGCGCTTGCCACCGGCACGCATTATCTCGACCTCGGCAGTTCCGCGCCTCACCTCGCATCCGTCATGGCGCGAGATGCCGATGCGGCGGCGGCCGGCGTCACTCTTCTCTCAGGCGCCACGTTCGATTTCGCCGCGGCCGAAGCCGTGGCGGCGCGGCTCGCGACGCTTCTGCCGATGGCGCGCGCGCTCACCCTCGCGGTCAAGCGCGCGAACCTCTCGCAGGCCGAAGCGAGGGAACTCATCGCCGCGTTGCGCCGGCCGGGCGAGGTCGCGAAGAACGGGCAGCTCGTCCGGGCCATGGCCGCCGAGCGCATGGCGGATGTCGATTTCGGGAAAGGGCCGGAGCGGACTGCGCTCGCGCCCTGGCGCGGCGAGGCGGTCGCCTGCCGCCGCCGCCTGCCATATTCGTCGATCGAGACTTACGAGGTCTTGCCCGCGCCGCTCGTCCGCCTGATGAGGCGCGGCACACTCGGGCATTTCCTGTTCCGGCGCGGCTGGCGGGCGGCAAGGCTCGAGCGGCGTCTCGCGCATGGCCGGGAGGGCACGCCCGAGGCCGAGCTTCAGCGC
>NZ_JBATUH010000060.1:0-11721 GCF_049671045.1 Parvibaculum sp.
TTGGCGCATATATTCGTCCGAGACGCGAAGTTCCGGGTCGTCTTCCCCGACCGTCGCGTTCGACCATTCGAAGAGCTTCGGCCCGTCGCTTTCTGGCACGCCGAATAGTTCCGCCAGAACCTCGATCGGAAGCGCTGCCGCGACGGTCGGAATGAAATCGACCTCGCTGCCATTGGCACCCTGCTTTTCGAGCGCGTCGAGAAGGCGCGTCACGCGGCCGCGAATCCGCTCCTCCATATTGGCGATGCGGCGCGGCACGAAGCCGGGCGTGATCATGCGCCGATAGGCGGCGTGCTCCGGCGGGTCCATGGAGATCATGGTCGCGTCGGTCTGGTTGTCCTCGATCTCGTTCTCGTTGAAGATCCGGTGGCCGCCATTCTCCTTGGCGGAGGAAAAGAGTTTCGGGTTCTTCGAGATCGCTTCTATGTCGTCATAGCGCGTGATTGCCCAGAAGCCGGTGCTGTCGGCTTCCGGGTTCCAGTAGACCGGCGCGCTGGCGCGCAACTGCCTGAAGATCTCGTGATGATCGCCGCGCATATAGAGGTCCGGATCCTTGAGGTCCGGCCCGCCATGGAGATCGATCTTTTCCGCCTTGGGTCGCAGCATATTCTCCTCCCGCTATTCTTGTTTGGGAGGAGCTTAGGCCGCATAGCGTTTCCAGCAACAGTGGAAACCACTTTTGCGGTTCGGAAACGCGATAAACAAAGAGCCCGCTTGGGCGTTTCCAGCAACAGTGGAAACCACTTTTGTGGTTCGGAAACGCGATAAACAAAGAGCCCGCACGGGCGTTTCCAGCAACAGTGGAAACCACTTTTGCGGTTCGGAAACGGCTTTCGCTTGACGCAGGGTTTGCCTCGCGCCATCAGGCGACGGGAAAACCGACCGCCTGTTCAAGCTCGGCGAGTGCCTGCGCCGCGCTCGTGACCTTGATCGTCTTCATGCCGAGCAGGGCTGCCGGCTTGAGATTGATGCCGAGATCGTCGAGATAGACCGAGCCCGCCGGAGAGACGCCGAGCGCCTCGCAGGCCATTTCATAGATGCGAGGATCGGGCTTTCTGATACCGACCTTCGAGCTTTCGATCACATGGTCGAAGAGCGACATGATCTCCGCCACCTGCGCCGCCTTGCTCTCCGAGCGCGCCATGCCCGCGCCCGAGCCCGCGGCGACATTGTTGGTGATGCAGCCGACCTTGACGCGCGCCTTGCAGAGCTTCAGGGCCTCGACCATTTCGGGGCGGATGTCGCCGGAGAGAAGTTCAACCACCTCGCGGCCGCGCACCGTCGCGCCCCTGGCGGCTGCTTCCCCTGCGAACAGCGCATCGAATTCATCGAGCGTGCATTCGTTGCGCTCGAACAGCGCCCAGGCATTGGTGTCGGGATTGGTCGCGTTGATCGAGCGGATGAAATCCTTTGGCAGGCCGCGCTCGGCCTCGAAGCGGTTGAAGGCCTCGAACGGGCTCGATGTCAGCACGCCGCCGAAATCCCAACTCACAGCCTCGATCATGTTACCCTCGATTTTTCAATTTCCGTTGGGCGGGAACCTACACCGCCCGTGTTGCTATCGGAAGAAGCGAGAGGGCTGGGGGCAAATGAAGTCCATACTGATCACGTCCGGATTCATTCAGATCTGCGTCGCCGTGCTGCAAGGCTGGATCATCACCGCCATGTATGGCGGCATGAAGCGGTTCGGGCCTCTGAAGAATTCGAAGCGCGTTCTGCAATGCCACATCGACAACATCATGATGAGCCTCTTGCAGTTCGCGATTGCGGCTGTGCATCCGGCGATCCCGACGGTCGCGGGCTGGCTCATCGTCATCGGCTCGTGGCTCAACGCGCAGCTCTTCCTGATCCACGCCGTATCCGAGAAGGGCTATGTCAAAAGCCGCGCGCTGAGCGTGCTCACCTTCTTCTCCTTCTCGACGCTGACGATTGCCTATCCCTGGCTGCTGATCGCCTGGCTGCGGAGCTGAAGCGGCGGGTGCGGGGGCTTCAGCGCTTCTTCACCATGCAGGCCTGCCCCGCGGCCTTGAGCCTGGCGCAGGCCTCCGTTGCGGCGGCCTTCGTCTGGAAGCCCGCGGCGCGGACCCGGTACCACGTGCCCTTGGCGCCGAGATCGGCCTTCTCGATGTCAAGCGCATGGCCGCCAAGCACGGTAGGGAAGCGCTGGTTGAGGGTCCGCCATGAAGCCTTGGCGCTCTTTTCGTCCTTGAGCGCGGCGACCTGAACGAGATAGGCGCCCTTGGCGGAGGCCGGAGCCTTGGTCGCCTGCGCGGGAGCGGGTTTTGCGGTTGCGGCGACTTTCGGCGCTTCGGTCGCGGCCTCGCTGCCGGGCCTGAGGGCGGGCGCGGCTGGCGTCTCCGCCTGCGGGGCTGCCGCGGCTTCGTTCGCCGGAGGTGTGACGGGGGCCTCCATGGCCGCCTGCGGCGCGGGCGTCACTGGCGCGGCGGGCGCGCTCTCGGCCGGTGCCGCGGGCATGGCCGCTTCGGGCTCTGCGGTTTCGGTCTGCGGGGTTTCGGTCTGTGGGGTTTCGGTCTGCGGGATTTCGGCCCCTGCGGATTCTGAATGTGCGGCTTCGGGCGTCGGTGCTGCCGCCGTGATCTCGGGCGCGACCGGCGCCACGCTCTGGCTGTTCCTGCCCGAAAGCGTCAGGAAGGCGCCGCCAATGACGATCGCGCCGATGATGCCGCCGACGATGAGCCGTGTGGCGCCGCTGCCATGCGAGCTGTCCTCGGCCGTGTAGATGATTTCGGGCTCGGGCGGGCGCGGCCGCTCGTCATCGCCTGCGCCTGCGCCGCCGCCGCCCGGCGCCGAGAAGTCCGGCTCCGCGAACAGCGACATGCGTGCGTCGGGATCGAGGTGCGAGGGTTCGGCCTCCCCCTTGCGCGCGAGCAGATCGCTGGTCAGTGAGGCGGGCTTTTTCGACATTCGAGCATATTCCGACAAAAAGAGTTCCGGCACGGCGCTGATAGCCTCGCCGGATCGGGAACCGGAGGCGCGTTGCGCACCAATCTAGCGCAAAGCGGACCTAGGCGGCACCCTTCAGCGTGCCGGGAGCGAAACTACCCGACACCAGCGGCGATGTCTCGCGGCCATGCAGCCGGTCGCTCAGGAACGACCACAGGGAGGCGATTTCCTCGGCCGATTTCGTCTGCGCCGGGATTTCCATCACCGTGCGCCCGTCGATCATGCTGGAAGCGAAATCAACCCGCTGATGAATGACAGCCGGCGCGACGGGGCCGTGATGGGACAGCGCGATGACCGCCTCGGTGGTGATGCGGGCGCGGGAGGCCGCGCCGTTGACCGCGAAGACGAGCGGCTTTCCGACCGTCTCGCAAAGCCGCACGGTCGCCCCGGCGGCCCTGAGGTCATGCGGGCTCGGCCGGGTCGGAATGACCACCAGATCGGAAAGCCCGATCACGAGGCCGATCGTGGAGGTGATGGCGGGCGGCGTATCGATGATGACGAGCCTGACGCCGCCGTCCCGGAGCCGCGCGAGGTCCTGGGCGAGCCCTTCGCTCGAGGCGCGCACGAAGAAGGGACGCTCCGCGTCGCGGGCGTTCCACCACTGCGCCAGGCTGCCCTGCGGGTCGGTGTCGATCAGCGCGACCGGACCGGCATTGCGGCGCTCCGCCTCGACCGCCACATGGCCCGCGAGCGTCGTCTTGCCCGATCCGCCCTTCTGGGACGCGAACGCGATAACATGCATGAGCTTCGGCTTCCTCATCGCTAGGGAAAGGGGACGGCACTGAACAAATACAAGAGCTTGATCCACGCCGCTGGCAGCGCGGACCCCATGCGCCGGGAATCATCCGTCCAGGTCGGCAGGGAAGGGGCGAATCACCCCCTGCGCTGAGATTAGTGTGTGACCCAATTTGGCTCAATATCTTGGGTTGATGTGCAGGAGCCACACCAGCGGGCGTGTCCATCCGGGCACAGTTGCTCTCAGTGCGGAGCGAATTCCGCCGTGACCTTGAGCATGGCGGCGGTGAGCCGGGAGAGGTCCTCCTCGCCGATCACGAGCGGCGGCGTCGTATAGACGATCCTGCCGAAGGGCCGGATGAAGACCCCTTCCTCGACGAAGCGGCGCTTCATGCCGTCGAGATCGTAGATCCGCTCGACTTCGATGACGCCGATGGCGCCCTTGACCCGCACATCGCGCACGCCCCGGATCTCCCGCGCAGGCGCGAGATCGCGGCGAAGCTGCGCCTCGATCGCCGCCACCTGGAAAAGCCGCGGCTCGCGCGCGAAGAGATCGAGCGAGGCGTTCGCCGCCGCGCAGGCCAGCGGATTGCCGGTATAGGTCGGCCCATGCATGAGCGCCCGCGAGCCCTCCTCGCCGAGAAACGCCTCGAAGACCCTCGTGCGCGCGACCGTGGCCGCAAGCGCCATGGTGCCGCCGGTCAAAGCCTTGGAGAGCGTCACGATGTCCGGCACGATGCCGGCCGCCTCGCAGGCGAACATGGAACCCGTCCGCCCGAAGCCCACGAAGATCTCGTCGAGGATGAGCAGCACATTGTGCTTGTCGCAAAGCCGCCTGAGCCGCCGCAGCGTCTCTTCGTCATGGAAGATCATGCCGCCCGCGCCCTGAACGAGCGGCTCGGTGATTACCGCCGCCACTTCATGCGCATGGGCGGCGAGAAAGGCATCGAGCGCCGCTTCCGCCTCCGGCGTCACCGGCAGGCCGGTGATGAGTTGTTCGGCGATCGCGCCCTTGAAGAGCGTGTGCATCCCCTCGTCCGGGTCGCAGACCGACATGGTGGCGAGCGTGTCGCCGTGATAGCCGCCGCGGAAGGAGACGAAGCGCGTGCGCCCCCTGACACCGCTGTTGATCCAGTACTGCACCGCGATCTTCATCGCGATCTCGACCGAGACGGAGCCCGATTCCGAGAAGAACACATGAGCGAGATCGCCGGGCAGGAGATCCGAGAGCCGCGTCGCCAGCGTCAGCACGGGTTCATGCGCGAGCCCGCCAAGCATCACATGCGGCATCTTCTGAAGCTGCGCGGTCACCGCCTCGCGTATGTGTGGATGGTTGTAACCATGCGCGGCCGTCCACCATGAGGAGGTGCCGTCGACAAGCTCGCGCCCGTCGGCAAGGGTGAGCCGAACGCCCTCCGTCCTGGCGACGGGCAGCGCCATCGGCGTCGTCTGCATCTGCGTGTAGGGCAGCCACAAATGACCCGCGCCTTCTCGGAGCCAGCGTGGCACGTCCTTCAGGAGCGGATTGGCAGGCGGAAGGAATGCGGGCTTTCTGTCTCGTTCCATGTCGTCACGCCCGGCCCGGTGGGGCCGGGCTCGCAATCGGAAACCTACTTCTCGGACGGGCAGCTATGGGCCGGCATCGGCTCGAGGCCGAGCTTCGCGAACAGGCGCTCGTCCTTGTCGGCCTCGGGGTTCTTCGTCGTCAGCAGCTTTTCGCCGATGAAGATCGAGTTGGCGCCGGCGAGGAAGCAGAGCGCCTGCGTCTCCTCCGACATGTGCTCGCGCCCGGCCGAGAGGCGGACGACGGATTTCGGCATCAGGATGCGCGCGACCGCGATAGTGCGCACGAAGTCGATCGGGTCGATCTCCTCGGAGTGGCCGAGCGCCGTGCCTTCCACCTGCATGAGCTGGTTGATCGGCACGCTCTGCGGATGCTCCGGCAGGTTGGCGAGCGCGAGCAGCATGCCGACGCGGTCATCCTTGCCTTCGCCCATGCCGACTATGCCGCCCGAGCAGACATTGATGCCCGCCTCGCGCACGCGGGCGAGCGTCTCCAGCCGGTCGGCGAATGTCCGTGTGCTGACGATCTCCTTGTAGTATTCCTCGGAGGTGTCGATGTTGTGATTGTAGTAGTCGAGGCCCGCATCCTTGAGGCGCAGCGTCTGCTCGACCGAGAGCATGCCGAGCGTCATGCAGGTTTCCATGCCCATGGCCTTCACGCCCTCGACCATGGCGACGATGGCGTCCATGTCGCGGTCCTTGGGGCTGCGCCACGCGGCACCCATGCAATAGCGCGAGGCGCCCGCTTCCTTCGCCTTCTTCGCCTCGGCGAGCACGCGCTCGACTTCCATGAGCTTCGTCGCCTTGAGGCCGGTGTCGAATTTCGAGCTCTGCGCGCAATAGCCGCAATCTTCAGGGCAGCCGCCGGTCTTGATCGAGAGCAACGTCGATTTCTGCACCTGGTTCGGGTTGAACCAGCGCCGATGGACAAGCTGCGCCTCGAACAGGAGGTCGTTGAACGGCAGATCGTAGAGCGCCGTCACTTCCTCGCGCGTCCAGTCATGACGCAGCGTATCCGGGCTTGTCCGCGCCGTCACATGGGTGGCGGCGTTCTCGATGCGGGTCTGAAGGGTCATGGAACGGGGTTTCCCCTTGCGGCTAGGAGGCGATTGGGCGAAGCATAGGCGCCTTTCGCCGCATTGCAAGGCGCGCTAGGGTCACGCCCGAAACATCAACCGACATGGAAAGACAAGCCGATGCGGGTCGTCCGTTGCGTCAACTATGGTGAACCCCGTGAGCTGAAGGTTGAAACGGCCGACGAGCCCGTGCCGGGCCCGGGCGAGGTGCTGATTGCGGTCGAGGCGGCGGGGCTCGGCTATGTCGATGCGCTTTTCGTGCGCGGTACCTATCAGGTGAAGCTGCCCTTGCCCTTCATTCCCGGCAGCGAGATCGCCGGCCGTATCGAGGCAGTGGGCGAGGGGCTTTCGGGCGATCTCGTCGGCAATCGCGTCATGGCGCTGTCGAGCCGCGGCGCGCTGGTGGAGAAGGTGGTGCTTCCGGCCGCGATGTGCGCGCCCGTGCCGGGCGGCATGAGCCTCGAGGCGGCGGCGGGCTTCCTCGTCTCCTATTGCACGGCGCTTTACGGGCTTGAAAATTGCGGCGCGCTGAAACAGGGCGAGACGGTGCTGGTGCTGGGCGCGGCGGGCGGCGTCGGCATGGCGGCGATCGACGTGGCGAAGGCCATGGGCGCGCGCGTGATCGCGGCCGCCTCGTCGGAAGAGAAACGAGCCGCAGCGAAGGCGCATGGCGCCGATATGGTGCTCGACTATTCCGATCCCGACTGGCGCAAGGCTCTCGATGCGCTGGTCGAGAAACGCGGCGTCGATGTCGTTTATGATCCCGTCGGCGGCGCCTTCTCCGAAACCGCCTTCCGTTGCCTTGCGCCGGGCGGGCGGCATCTCGTCGTCGGTTTCGCCAATGGCGAGATCCCGAAGCTGCCGCTCAATCTCGCGCTGCTGAAGCGCGCCTCGCTTGTCGGCGTCGACTGGGGCGGCGAGATCCGCGCCAATCCGAAGGCCAATATTCCGCTGATGAAGAAACTCGCCGAATGGGCGGCTGCGGGCAGGATCCACCCCGAGCCGGCCGCGACCTATCCGCTCGAGGAAGCCGGCGCCGTCCTTCAGCGCCCGCTCGAGCGCAAGAGCGTCGGCAAGCCCGTAATCAGGATGGACGCATGACCGGCACCTCGTCGCTCGACAGCTTTGCCGCCGCGAAACTCGCGAGCCTCGAGGCGCAGCGCCTGCGCCGCCGCCTTGTCGAGACGGACCGTCATGGCGAAGTAGCGGTGCGGCGCAACGGCCGGGAACTCGTTTCCTTCTGCTGCAACGACTATCTCAATCTCTCGCATCATCCGCGCGTGATCGCGGCGGCCCTCGCCGCCACGGAGCGCTATGGCACGGGCTCCGGCGCCTCGCGGCTCGTCACCGGCAATCATCCGCTCTTCGCCGTGCTCGAGGCGCGGCTTGCGCGGCTGAAGCAGGCCGAGGACTGCGTCATCTTCGGCTCCGGCTATCTCGCCAATCTCGGCATCGTGCCTGCGCTTGCGGGTCCCGGCGACCTTATCCTCGCCGACGAGCTTTCGCATTCCTGCCTTCTGGCCGGAACGAGGCTCTCGGGCGCAGAGGCGCATATTTTCCGGCACAACGATCTAGCGCATCTCGAGGAGCTTCTCGCGGCCCGCCGCGCCGGGGCGCGCCATTGCCTCATTCTCACCGACGGCGTCTTCAGCATGGATGGCGACCTTGCCCCCGTGCATGAGATGGCAGCGCTCGCCAAGGCGCATGACGCCTGGTTCATGACCGACGATGCGCACGGCATCGGCGTTCTGGGCGAGGGGCGCGGCTCGAGCTTCATCGGCGGCGCGAAGGCCGACGTGCCGCTCCAGATGGGCACGCTGTCAAAGGCGATCGGTTCCTATGGCGGCTATCTCTGCGCGAGCAGGCCGGTTGTCGATTTCATCCGCACCCGCGCCCGCACACTCATCTATTCGACCGGGCTTCCGCCTGCCTCCGTCGCCGCCGCCATCGCCGCGCTCGACGTGATCGAGGAGGAGCCTGACTACGCCGCGCTGCCGGTGAAGAAGGCCCGCGCCTTCACGGGCGCGCTCGGCCTTCCCGAAGCCGAAAGCCCCATCGTCCCCATCGTCATCGGCGATGAGAAGGCGACGCTCGATGCCTCGGCACTTCTCGAAGCGGAAGGCTTCCTTGTCACCGCTATCCGCCCGCCGACCGTGCCCGCGGGCACGGCGCGGCTCCGCTTCACCTTCACCGCCGCGCATCGGGACGAGGACATCGACCGTCTCGCCGCCCTCGTCCGCGCGCGCATCCTCCCGCGCAGGGCCGCTGAATAAAAGAGCCGCTGAATAAAGCTGAACGAAATGACCACCATCTTCGTCACCTCTTCCGGCACCGATATCGGCAAGACCTATGTATCGGCGCTCATTATCCGCCAGCTTCGCGCGAAGGGCCTGCCCGTCCGCGCGCTGAAGCCCGTCGTCAGCGGGCTCGACGAGGCGACGTTTCCGGCAAGCGATCCGGCCGCGCTCCTCGCCGCGCTGGGCGAGCCCGTGCTTTACGAGAATGTGGACACGGTGTCGCGATGGCGCTTCCGGGCGGCGCTCTCGCCCGACATGGCGGCCGCGCGGGAAGGAACGAGCATCGACTTCCGCGAACTCGTCGATCATTGCCGCGCCCGCGAAGCGCTTCACGATCCGCTGCTGATCGAGGGTGTCGGCGGCCTCATCGTACCGCTCGACGACCGGCACACCGTGCTCGACTGGATGCTGGCGCTGAAGGGGCCGCGCCTCGTGCCGCTGCTTGTCGTCGGCTCCTATCTCGGCACGATCAGCCACACGCTGACGACGCTCGACGTGATGAACCGGAACGGCCTCGCGCCGCGCGCCATCGTGGTGAGCGAGTCGCCCGCGGAGCCCGTGCCGCTCGACGAGACGGTCGAGACGATCCGGCGCTTCGCGGGGCTGGAGACAATCGCGCTTCCGCGCAATGGCGAGCCCGATCTCGCCTCGCTCTTCCTCTAGCTGCCTTCAGCGACCCCGCGTCAGCTTCGCGGCGGGAGCCGGTCGCGAATTTCGCCGAGGCGGTCGTGCATGGAAAAGATCACGATATAAAGCTCGCAGACGACGCGCCACAGAACGATGGCGATCACGGTGCCGAGCACGGCCATGACGAGCTGTCCGAGGCCCATGCCGAAGGAATAGCCCATCGTCGAGAACGAGCCGATAAAGGCAATGAGCCCGCCAAGGCCGATCAGGGCTATGCCGATCCAGTAGAGAAACTTGACCACCGAAGTGGCGATCATCCGGTCGAAACTCAGAAATGCTTGCCAGTTCATGATTTCTCCCCGATTCAAACGTCCGCCTACGTTGAATCGAGAGAGTATCAGCAGCTCGCGCGACCGTCACCCGCCATATGCGGCGCAAAATGGCACAATAGCCGGCGGGGATATAAGATCAGTCGACGGATGAAGATCGCCGCCGGAGCCCTCCCGGCAAGAGCGGAAGCCGGCCGCGATGCCTAGCGTTTCGGCCCGAAAAGGCCCCAGAGAATGAGCCCGATCACCGGCAGTGCCAGCACGACGACGATCCAGATCGCCTTCCAGAGAGGCTCGGCATTGCTCTGTGCGATGCGGACGATCGCATAGACGTCGAGAATGGCGATGATGAGCCAGATGAAACCGCCATATCCGTGTGCGAGCATCATGATCGGAACCTCCGGGAAGCGAACCACGCCCAAGCCTAATGCGTCCGCACTCTGAAGGTAAGGGTCAAAGAAGCGCCGGCGTCGTCACGCCTTCATGCGTGAGCAGCCATTTCTTGGTCGGCAGCCCGCCGCCGAAGCCGGTGAGCGCGCCGTTCGAGCCGATGACGCGGTGGCAGGGCACGATGATCGGAATGGGGTTCTTGCCATTGGCGAGCCCCACGGCGCGCATCGCTTTGGGGTTGCCGATGAGGCGCGCAATGTCGGCATAGCTTCGCGTCGCGCCAAAGGGGATCCTCGTCAGCGCGCGCCAGACGCTGAGCTGAAACTCCGTGCCGCGCGGCGCGAGCTTCAGATCCTTGAAGTCGCGGCGCTTGCCCGCGAAATATTCCCTGAGCGCCTTTGCCGCCGCATCGAGATGGGCGCGCGCCGCTTCGCTGCCGCGATTGTCGGCGAAATCGCGCTTCGTCTTTTCGTTCGGGAAGATGACGGCCAGAAGCCCGTCATCGCATGCCGCCAGTCTGAGTTTGCCGATCGGCGAGTCGAGGCTCGCGACGGCGAGGTTTTCATTCCCGGCCTTTTTCATTGCAGTCTCCATCAGTCGGCGGCGAGCGCCTGCGCTTCCGCTTGCCGTGTTTCGAGGTCTTGCGTTTCGATGTTCGGCGCCATCCAGAGAAGAAGCGCCGCATAGCCGCGCCAGGGCCGCCAGCTCTCCGCCATCGCCTCGAGCGCGCGGGGCGTGACGGGGCTCGTACCGCCCGCCGCCTTGCGAAGCCCGAGATCGGAGGCGGGAAAGGCGTCGGGCTCGCCCACCGCGCGCAGGGCGATGTAATGCGCCGTCCATTCGCCTATGCCGGGGACCGAGCAGAATTCGGCGATCTTGTCGTCGAGCGTCGCCGCGGGGTCGAATGTGACCTCCCCTTTGGCGACCGCGCCGGCGAAAGCCTTGAGCGCGGAAATGCGCCCGCCCGTGAGACCGAGCCCGGAGAGATCAGCATCGGCGATTGCCTCCGGCGCCGGGAAAAAATGGGTGAGGCCGCCGGATGCGGCCGGCATCGCCTCGCCGCAGCGGCGGACGAGACGCCCGGCGAGCGTCGTCGCGCCCTTCACCGAAACCTGCTGGCCGAGGATCGTGCGAATGGCGAGTTCGAAACCGTCAAAGGCGCCGGGAACGCGAATGCCCGGCAGCGCGGCGAGCCGGGCGCCGAGCATCGCATCGCCCCGGAGCGCCGCCGCGATCGCCTGGGGCTCCGCATCGAGATCGAAAAGACGCCGCACCCGCGTCGCGATCGAGCGGATGGGCGCGTTTCCGTCCGCGCTGATACGCACTTCGAGCGCGTTCAGTTTTTTTGACGGCAGCACTTCGAGCCTGCCGGCAGCACCCGGCAGGCGGAAGCTGCGCCGATAGGCCTGGCCGGAAATCTCTTCCACGCCCGGTATCGCGCGGAAGGAGAGATAGGCGAGAAGCCGCTCCCAGTCGAAAGGCGGGCGATAGCCGAGCCGCAGCGTCATCGCGCCGGGCGCCGCGCTGCGCGACGCGGTGCTCTCGCGCCGCAATGCCGTCGGCGCGACGCCATAGCTCGCGCGCACGGCATCGTTGAAGCGCCTGAGGCTTTGATACCCGGCCGCGAATGCGATCTCGGCAAAGCCCATATCGGTCTCGCTGATGAGCTGCTTGGCCGCGAGCAGGCGCCGGTTCGCCGCGACCGCCTGCGGCGTCGCGCCGATATGGGCGAGGAAGAGC
>NZ_JBATUH010000061.1:0-41455 GCF_049671045.1 Parvibaculum sp.
GCCATGTCGAGATCGGGAAAATCCCGGATCACTTTCCTCAGCATCTCGCCCGGTATGAAATCGCGCACGACGAAATGCGGATAGGGGTCCGGTTCGACCTTTGCAGCCTTGAGAGCTTCGTAATCGATCATGTCTCGCACCCTTCGCCGGACATATGTGCGGCACGCGGCCGATCGCTGCGATGCTAGTGTCGAGGCTTTCAGGCGAACAATGTGTCACTTTGTCAATCGCCGCGACCGGCGGTCGCATGCGCGATTGATTATCAGTGTCTCACTGTCTCAGGGGCTCGCGCGGAGCGGCGATGGAGCGGGCGATGATGTTGCGGTGGGTTTCGTTCGTACCCGAATAAATGCTCGCCGCGCGCGTGCTGAAATATTTGTGTGCCGCATGGGCGGCCTCTCCGGCGAAGGCGGGGCTGTTGCCGTTGAGCGCGCCCGCCACGGCGGCATAGGGGCCGGCCAGATCGAGCGCGACTTCGGTGATGCGCTGGTGAAGCTCGCTGGCCATGCATTTCATGAGCGAGGATGAGACTTCGTCGTCGCCCGCAAGCCGCCCCTCCGACATCAGGCGAAGCTCGAAATTCTCGAAGGCGCGAAGCTCGATCCCGATGTTGGCAAGGCGGGCGGGGAAACCGGCATCGGCTTTGGGGCCCGCCGCCAGCAGTCGCTCAAGCGCGCGGTAAGCGCGCCGCAACAATCCGCTCGTGGTGTTGTTCGAGCGCGCGAAGCGCATGAGATGCTTTGCGACCGCCCAGCCCTCGCCCTCGGCGCCCACGCGATTGGCGACGGGCACGCGCACATCGTCGAAGAAGACCTGATTGAATTCGTGATCGCCGTCGAAGGAAAGGATGGGTTCGACCCTGAGGCCCGGCGTCGCCATGTCGATCAGAAGAAAGGTGATTCCTTCCTGTGGCCGCGCGCCCCGCGCGCTGCGCACCAGCGCGAACATGCGGTTCGCATGGTGGGCCCCGGTCGTCCAGATCTTCGCGCCGTTGACGATGTAAGCATCGCCGTCGCGCACCGCGCGTGTTCCAAGCGCCGCGAGATCGGAGCCCGCTCCCGCTTCCGAGAAGCCCTGGCACCAGAGATCGTCGCCGGTCAGGATGGGCGCGAGATAGCGTTCGCGCTGCTCGGGCGTGCCCATGGAAATGAGGAGAGGCCCGATGCTCCTGATCCCTCCGGCAAACAGGATGGGCGCGTCGTTGAGCGCGCATTCCCGCTCGAAGAGAAAGCGCTGCCTCGCCGTCCAGCCCGTGCCTCCATGCGCGAGAGGCCAGGCGGGCGCGATCCAGCCCCGCTCGTAAAGGCGCCGATGCCAGATGCGGCAGGCTTCGATGTCGGAATGCGTGCCCGTGGTGCGCCGTCCCGCCGCCCTGAGGTCCGGCGTGAGGCTTTCCGAAAGGAAGGAGCCCACTTCGTCGAGAAAGGCCTGATCGTTCTCCATTGCGCGGGCACCCGTTGCGATGCGTTGCCTTGAGCCTGAACCCCGCGCGGCCTGCGAGGAACGCGGCATGTAGCCGCGTCGGCCCGGCAGGGGGCGGACGCCGCGTTTCCGGCGCGGGCTCGCGGCCTGCCGGCGGAAAGAGGAGAATTTGTTTAAAAACAACGATTTGGCGATGGGTGTGATGCGGCTTGCATGGGGCGCTGGCAATCCCCACATTGATGCCAAGCGGTGCCGCTTAAGGGCCGCGAATGAACCGGGTCGCTTTTGCGAAGGACTTTGGGAATGACGCGCATGATGCAGTTCAACAGCCCGTTCCTGCTTGGCTTCGACGATATGGAACAGCTGCTTGAGCGCGTCGCGAAGGGATCGGACGGCTATCCTCCCTACAATGTGGAGGAGGTGATTGCGGGAAGCGGCGACACGCAGAAGCGGGCGCTTCGCATCACGCTTGCCGTCGCCGGATTTTCCCGCGACGAGCTTTCGGTCACGCTTGAGGATAATCAGCTTGTCATTCGTGGCCGCCAGCGCGACGGGAGCGAGCGTGTCTTTCTCCACCGCGGAATTGCGGCTCGCCAGTTTCAGCGGGCATTCGTTCTCGCGGATGGAATGGACGCCGTGGGTGCGAGCCTCGAGAACGGCCTTCTTTCGATAGATCTCGTAAGGCCGGAGCCCTCGAAACTGGTGAAGACGATCGAGATCAGCGGCCAGTGACGCGCGTCGCCTCGAAAGGGACCGCGTGAAAGGAGCGTAAAATGCGGAACGACAACGACGAATTCGATACCGGGACGAAGACGGGATGGGGCGCGGAGGATCTGCGCCACCTGACGCCGGAGCTTTTCGCCAATATCGGCATGCCGAACATCGTCTATGTGCGTGAGATTCTGGCCGGGGAGCTTGCCGGCGAGCTTGGCTCGGAAATCGACGTGCCGGCGGATACGCGGCTTTATGCGGTTCACGCCGCGAACGGCCAGCGCATGGCGGTGCTCGACAACCGCGCCGCCGCCTTTGCGGGCGCGCGCCAGTACGACCTCGAGCCCGTGAGCGTGCACTGATCCGGCTGCCGGACTTATCGGTGCCGGACTTGTCAGTGTCGGACTCGCGAAAGAGCCGTCAGGGCTGGCAGTCGCTGCTGCTTGGCCGGGTGAGAAGGAAAACGGCGACGCCGCCGCACACCACGCCCTGAACGGCCAGCACGGCCGTATGGAAATCCATCCAGACGCTGAAGGCGATGGACCAGGCGAGCAGCAGCAGCGCCAGGACCTTCGCCCGAAGCGGAATGACGCCGTAGCGTTCCCAGTTCACGATGATGGGGCCGAGCATGGAATGGTTGAGAAGCCAGCCATGCAGCGATGGCGAGCTGCGCGCGAAGAGATAGGCGGCCAGCAGCAGGAAGGGCGTGGTCGGCAGCAGCGGCAGGAACGCGCCCGCGATGCCCAAGCCGACCGAGACGAGCCCGCCCGCGA
Source organism: Parvibaculum sp. (assembly GCF_049671045.1). GTDB lineage: Bacteria > Pseudomonadota > Alphaproteobacteria > Parvibaculales > Parvibaculaceae > Parvibaculum. The sequence goes on from NZ_JBATUH010000061.1 coordinate 2,907, forward strand.
TCAGGAGGATTCTTCCGATCGGTTTCATTGCCGTTCCGTCCCGGCGGCCGGCATTTTCACGCTCAGACGGCGCTGGTTGCCGCCGGCTCGGTGAGAATCGCGAAGAGCGCCGCCGGATCGTCGCTCGCCCTCAGCTTTTCGACCACGGCCTGATTGCGCAGGAGCCGCGAAATGCGGGCCAGCGCCTTCAGATGGTCGGCGCCGGCCGATTCGGGCGCGAGCAGCAGGAAGATGAGATCGACCGGCTGGTCGTCCACGGAATCGAAATCGACCGGCGTGTCGAGCCTCGCAAAAAGGCCATGGAGCCGCGTCAGCTGCGAAAGCTTGCCATGCGGAATGGCGATGCCCTGGCCCACGCCCGTCGAGCCGAGGCGCTCGCGCTCGAGCAGCGTCTCGAACACCGTGCGCTCGGAAACGCCGGTGAGCGCGGCGGCGCGCTGGGCAAGCTCCTGCAGTGCCTGCTTCTTGCTGGTGACTTTAAGGTGAGCGATCACCCCCTCGGGCGACACCAGATCTTCAAGCTCCATGGTCCGCGTCCTGTCCTGCTCGTCAGCCGTCCGCCGAGGCGGCGAACGGCTCTGGCCTTGTGTTTCTGGTTATTGTGCTTTGTCGCGACCGGCGTCGATCCAGCCGATATGTCCGTCGTCACGGCGATAGACGACGTTGAGCCCGTCATTCGCCCCGCTGCGGAAGACGAAGAAGGGGGCATCGATCAGATCCATCTGCATGACGGCATCGCCGACGCTGAGATGCGGGATGGAGGTCGTCTCTTCGGCGATGATGACGGGCTGGCCGTCGATCTCCGCCTCTTCCTGCTCGTTACCCGCCTCGATGATGAAGGAAGGCACGGACTGGGCGGGCAGCACCGTCCTTGCGCCATTGCTGTGGCTCTTGAGGCGGCGCTTGTAACGGCGCAGCCGCTTGTCGAGCTTCTCGATCGCCGCGTCGAAGGAGGCATAGGGATCGCCCGCGCGGCCCTGCGTCTGGACGCGCATGCCGGAATTGAGATGCACCGAGCAATCTGCACGGAACTCGTGCCCGTCCTTCGAGAAAATGACATGGCCGACGATCGACTTGTCGAAATACTTTCCGACGCTCAGCTCGAGGCGCTCCGTGACATGGGTGCGGAGCGCATCTCCGACGTCGAGATGATGGCCGCTGACCTGAACCTGCATGAGAGACCTTTCCGGGTCACATTCGCGTCAAAACGCCGGCAATCGAATGGCCGTCAGACCACCTTCGGCCCCGTTGCCCCCAGCCGGACGCTGCGTTCGCGCCTAGCGCCGCGCCGCACGCCCGTTTTGCTCATCGCTGCGTTCCCTCTGGGGGGGGGGCTTGAGCGCGTGGCAAACTAGTGGCCCGCTCCGGGGGTGTCAACATGGCTCGGCCTTTCGGCAAAAACCCGTTTTATCTCAATTATATAGGCTCGAATTACCGGCTTTGAAGGGGGACCTGTCTCCCTCAGGCATAGGCTTTCTTGTCCCGCCGCCGCTGGACGGAGGAGGGAATGTTCAACGCTTCCCGATACTTGGCGACCGTGCGCCTCGCGATGTCGATGCCCGAGCGTTTCAGGATGTCGACGATATTGTCGTCCGAGAGCACGGCGTCCGGCAGCTCGGCGTCGATCAGTTCCTTGATGCGATGGCGGACCGCTTCGGCCGAATGCGCCTCGCCGCCCTCGCTGGAGGCGATGGCCGAGGTGAAGAAATACTTCATCTCGAATATGCCGCGCGGCGTCGCGATGTATTTGTTCGAGGTGACGCGGCTCACCGTCGATTCATGCATGGAGATCGCGTCGGCGACGGTCTTCAGATTGAGCGGCCGCAGATGCTGGATGCCATGGACGAGGAAGGCGTCCTGCTGGCGCACGATCTCGGATGCGACCTTGAGAATGGTGCGCGCGCGCTGGTCGAGGCTCTTGACGAGCCAGTTCGCATTGTTGAGGCATTCGGAAAGATAGGCCTTCGCCTTCGGATCGCCGGAAAGCCTGCTCACCTCGGAATAATATTGCTGGTTCACGAGCACGCGGGGCAGCGTTTCCGAATTGAGTTCGACGCTCCATCCGCCATCGGGGCGCGCGCGCACGAAGACGTCGGGGATCACCGGCACGGTCGGTTCGCCGCCAAAGGCGAGGCCCGGCTTCGGATTGCAGCCGCGAATATCCTCGATCATGCTCGCAATGTCCTCGCGGTCGGCGCCGCAGAGTTTCATCAGGAGATCGAAATCGCGCCGCGCGAAAAGTTCCAGATGGTCGAGAAAGACCTGCATGGCCGGGTCGAGCCGGTCGCGGTCCCTGAGCTGGATCGCGAGGCACTCCTTGAGATTGCGCGCGCAGATGCCGGAAGGATCGAAGGTCTGGAGCACACCCAGCACGCGCTCGATTTCCTCCGGCGCCGCGCCGAGCCGTCCGGCGACCTCGTCGAGATCGGCGGTGATGTAGCCCGCCTCGTTCACGAGATCTATGAGATTGACGCCGATGAGCCGCTGACGCTCGTCCTTAAGCGCCATGTTGAGCTGCACCGTGAGGTGCTCGGCGAGCGTGGCTTCATGTGCGAGCGTGGCTTCGAGGCTGAACTCGCCATCGCCGCCGCCCGCGCCGCTGCCCGGTTTGAGGTTCTGCCAGTCCGAGCCCGTGGGGCCGGGCGCTTCGGCGGCCGCGTCGTTCGCCGCGTCGCTGCGGCTTTCGTCGGCATAGATGTTGTCGTAGTCGGTGTCGAGATCGCCCTCGCGCGAGGGGAGCGGCCCGTCCTCGCTGAGCGTGAGCCCCGCATCGGCGACAGGCGCCGGCTCGAATTCGCCTTCCTCCGCGCGCTGATCGGCGGTGCGCTCGGCGATCTCGGGCTCGGCCGTCGTCGCTTCGAGCAGGGGATTGCGCTCGAGCTCCTGCTCGACATATTCGGCGAGCTCGATATTCGACAATTGCAGCAGTTTGATCGCCTGCTGCAATTGTGGCGTCATGACCAGGGCCTGCCCCTGGCGGAGTTCGAGCCGCGGTGTTAGCGCCATGTCTGCTGCGGCCTCATCCCGGGCGCCATCAGAGCGAGAAACGCTCGCCGAGATAGAGCCGGCGCACGTCCTCGTTACCCACGATTTCGGAGGGATCGCCCTCCATGAGCACATGGCCGTCATGAATGATGACGGCCCGGTCGATCAGCTCCAGCGTCTCGCGCACATTGTGATCGGTGATGAGCACGCCGATGCCGCGATCCTTCAGATGCGAGACGAGATCGCGAATATCGCCGATGGCGATCGGATCGATACCCGCGAAAGGCTCGTCGAGCAGCATGAAGGAGGGCTGCGTCGCAAGCGCGCGCGCGATCTCGACGCGCCGCCGCTCGCCGCCCGACAGCGCCACCGAGGGCGTGCGCCGCAGATGCGTGATCGAAAATTCGGCAAGCAGGTCGTCGAGCGCCGCTTCCCGCCTGTCGCGGTCGCTTTCGACGACTTCGAGCACCGCGCGGATGTTCTGCTCGACGGTGAGGCCGCGAAAGATCGAGGCTTCCTGCGGCAGATAGCCGATACCGAGCCGCGCCCGGCGGTACATGGGCAGCGTGGTTATGTCGTGGCCGTCGAGCGCGATGGAGCCATAGTCCGGCGTCACGAGCCCGGTGATCATGTAGAAAACGGTTGTTTTGCCCGCGCCGTTCGGGCCGAGCAGCCCGACCGCCTCGCCGCGCCGCACATCGAAGCTTACGCCGCGCACCACCGGCCTGCGCCGGAAGCTCTTGCCGACGCGGTCGACGGCGAGGCCCGGATTGCTGGCGACGAGGCGCGGTCCCTCATGGGACATGGCCTCGGAATGCGCGCTGGCGCGGATGGACATGGAGCGGCCCTCTTTCATTCGCCATCATCAGACGGCACTTGGCATTAAAATTGTATGAAACGGGGCCGTTAACCAAGCCTTCTTTCACTTTTTCTCTTTGGCGGGAGGCTGAAAAAGCGCCTTAACACGGCCGCTTGCGCCTTCTTTCGGCGATCCGGCTTCAGCGCCGCCGACGATTCGACTCTTGCCGCTGTTAAGGTCAATAAAGAGTTTCGTGCCCCGGATGACGTTCTTGCCCTGGCGCAGCACGACCTTGTCCCCCATGACGATCTTCCGGTCGGCGACGGTGTAGCGCGCCCAGTCGCCATCGGCCGACTGGTCGTCCCTGGAGGTGATGTGGACGCTGCCGGTGGCGAGAATGTCGCGGATCTGGGTCTTTCCCGTGGCCGCGTCGGAGCCGCCCGTCTGCGTGTAGTCGGCCTTGAGCCGGTCGGCGCGCAGTTTCATCGAGCCCTGGGTCGCCACCACATTGCCGATGAAGGTCGCGACATGCTTCTGGTCCTCGACCTCGAGCGTGTCGGATTCGATTTCGATGGGCGCGTCGGGATTGGTGGCGAAGCCGCTCAGGGGATCGCGCGGGCCCTGATCCTGCGCCTCGGCCCTCGTCGCGCCCCCCGGCATGGCAAGGACGAGCGCCGCGCCGAGAAGGGCGCCCTGAAGCCATGCGCCGGCTGCTGCCCGGCTTTTTTCGCTCCGCGACCTTGCATCCATCACTTGTTCCCCTTCCCCTGCTCGGCGTAGATGCGCACTTTCACCCGTCCCTGGAAATGCAGGGTACGCGACTGATTGTCGGCCGTCATGCTGTCCGCGCGCAATGTTCCAAGCGGCCCTTGCCCTTCGACCGGCGCCGTGCTCACGACGGTGCCCTTGCGGAAGTCGATCGTGGCCGATGTGGCGTGAAGCTCGTAGCCGGAGGCCGCATAGATGTCGATCTTCCGCTCCAGATCGAGTGTCTGCGTCACCGTGTCGAGGCGGCCCCCGCTTGCCGAGAGCGTCACCCAGTCGCTGTCATCGGCAAGTTTGAGATCGGCCTGGAGATTGTCGAGCGCGACATGGTTGGGCTCGCCCGCGATCTGCGTCGCCGTGTCGGCGGTCAGCACATAGGGCCGCCCGGACTTGTCGAGGCCGGTCACGCGCGGGCTCACCATTCTGAGGTCGTTGTGGAGCGTCGAAATCTCGCGGAAGGTGATGTCGAGCCTGTCATGCGTCTCGAAGACGCCGGAATAGATGAGAACCGTCGCGAAGAGAGCCAGCGCGCCGAGCGGCAGAGCGATTTTCATCGTCGAAACGAAGCGGCTGTAGCGCGCCTCCGTCTGCGCGGACGGGCGCCCTCGTGGCGCAAATCGCGCCTCCTGATCCGCCGTTTCGTCGCCGCGCGGCTCGCTCATGCCTCACTCGTTCCGTATGCAGATGTTTTCCGGCCGCCGGATCGCGATCCGGCAAGGTCCGCGCCTGCCGGCATGTAGCGGGGATATTCGCGGTTTCCGTGGCGGGGCGCGCTCAAGTTCAGTTCGGGTCCAGTTGGGCCGCAAGACTGCGACGCTTGCCATGCAGTATGCGCGTGAAGGCGCGGGAGCGTCAACGGAACGGGCAGGGCGAGGCGAGCGCGAAGGGCCGGGGCCGCCCGTCAGTGCGCGAAAATATCTTCTTCCGGCCAGCCTGCGAGATCGAGCGCGGCGCGCACCGGCAGAAAGCCGAAGCAGGCATTGGCAAGCTCGGTGCGTCCCTCGCGCGCAAGCATGCGGTCGAGGATCGCCTTGATCTCGTGGAGGTGGAGCACGTCCGACGCCGCATAGGCGAGCTGCGCGTCCGAAAGCTGGTCGGCGCCCCAGTCCGAGCTCTGCTGCTGCTTGGAAAGGTCGATATTGAGGAGCTCCTTGCAGAGATCCTTGAGCCCGTGCCGGTCGGTATAGGTGCGCACGAGCTTCGAGGCGATCTTCGTGCAATAGATGGGCGAGGTGACGACGCCGAGATAGCGTTCGATCACGGCCACGTCGAAGCGCGCGAAATGGAAGATCTTGAGCACCTTGGGATCGGTCATCAACGCGCGCAGATTGGGCGCGTCGTAGCTCGTCCGGTCGAGCTGCACGAGATGGGCATTGCCGTCCCCGGCCGAAAGCTGCACCACGCAAAGCGGGTCGCGATGGGGATTGAGGCCCAGCGTCTCGCTGTCCACCGCAACGCTTGCGCCGAAGGAGAGGCCGTTGGGCAGGTCGCCCTTGTGCAGCGTGATGGCCATGTCGAGAAATGCTCCGATCGGCGTTCCGGCGCCCCTTGCCCCGCTCGCCCGCCGCCGCATCCGGGGATGCGGCGGGGGAGGAGATGGTGCCCAGGAGAAGACTCGAACTTCCACGCCCGTGAAGGCGCTAGCACCTGAAGCTAGTGCGTCTACCAATTCCGCCACCTGGGCCGATGCGCGCACACTTAAATTGGGGTGTTCGGCTTGTCAATGGATGCGGCGATCCGAAGCCTTTGCCGCCGGCCTGCCCATGGGCTATCTAGAGCATGGGCGGGCCGCGGAAAGCCCCTGAGGGCATCCGCAAGAGACGCGATTTTGGAGGCGATATGAGCGTAAGGCGTTTGACGTCGGAACTTGGGCCGGGCAGCGTGATCACGGTGTTCGGCGGGTCGGGCTTCATCGGCCGCCATGTCGTCGAGGCGCTGGCTCGCAGGGGCTATCGCATCCGGGTCGCCGTTCGCCGCCCGAACGAGGCCCTTTTCCTGAAAACGGCCGGCGATGTCGGCCAGGTCGAGCCCCTTCAGGCCAATATCCGCGACACGGGCTCAGTCCGCGCCGCCCTTGAGGGGGCGCATGCGGTGGTGAACCTCGTCGGCATCCTCAGCGAGGCGGGACGGCAGGGTTTCGAGGCCATTCACGCCTCGGGCGCCGGGCGCATCGCGCAGGAGGCGAAGGCCGCGGGAATCGAGATTTTCGTCCATGTCTCGGCGATCGGCGCCGACGCCGAGAGCCCGTCCGCCTATGGTCGGTCCAAGGCGCTGGGGGAGGCAGCCATCCGCCACCACATGCCCCAGGCAGCGATCCTGCGCCCCTCGGTCGTTTTCGGGCCGGAGGACAATTTCTTCAACCGCTTCGCCGCCATGGCGCGCCTCGCACCCGCCCTGCCGCTCATCGGCGGCGGCGCGACGCGCTTCCAGCCCGTTTACGTGAAGGACGTGGCCGAGGCGGTCGCCCGCGCGGTCGAGACCGGGGCGGCCGACGGCCTCGTTTGCGAGCTTGGCGGGCCTGAAATCTATACTTTCCGCCAGTTGATGGAGCTTGTGCTGCGCGAAACCGGCCGCCGCCGCCTGCTGCTGCCGCTCCCGACAGCGCTTGCGAGGATCATGGCCTCCGTCCTGCAGTTCCTGCCCGGCGCGCCCCTCACCGCCGATCAGGTGAAGCTCCTCGGCATCGACAATGTGGTGAGCGCCGGGGCGCAGAAGGAAGGCCGCACCCTCGCGCTCTTCGGCATCCAGCCGACGGCGCCGGAAGCGATCCTGCCCGCCTATCTCGTGCGCTTCCGCCGCCGCGGTCAGTTCGACCAGTTGCGCCCCGCGACCCAGTGAGGGCCCTGTCGCCCGGGAGGCTCGATCGGGAGTATCAGGCCATGAACATCGGCGAAGTCGCGTCGCGGTCGGGCGTTCCGGCCAAGACCATCCGCTACTACGAGGAAATCGAGCTGATCCGGAGCGCTCATCGGGCGGCGAACGGTTATCGTTCGTATACGGATGACGATGTTCACACGCTGCGCTTTGTCGCCCGTGCGCGCAATCTCGGCTTCACGGTCGAGGAGTGCCGCAGCCTGCTCGCGCTTTACCGCGACAAGAGCCGGGCGAGCGCCGACGTCAAGCGGATCGCCGAAGGCCACATCGCCGAGATCGAAGGCCGGATCGAGGAGCTTCGTTCCATGCAGGCGACCCTCAAGGACCTCGTCCGGCGCTGCCATGGCGACGACCGCCCCGACTGCCCCATCATAGACGGGCTCGCCGATGACGGGCCGCAAAAGCGCTGCTGAGGTACCGCCCTCCCGCCTTCCCCTCGCTCTTTTCCTTCGGATCGTCTGCCCCTTCGGTTACACTCCCCGCCCATGCGCCAGCTCTACCACCTCCTGATCTCGCCAGCCTCCCGCAAGGTCCGTCTCGTCCTTGCAGAGAAGAACCTTCCTTTTGAAATGGTCGAGGAGCGCGACTGGGAAAGGCGGCTCGAATTTCTGGCCCTCAATCCGGCGGGCGAGGTTCCGGTGCTCGTCGAGGAAGACGGCACCGTTGTCTCGGGCGGCATGCCGATCGTCGAATATCTCGAGGAGACGGCGCCCGAGGTGAAGCTGCTGCCGGGCGATGCGCAGGCGCGCGCCGAAGCGCGCCGCCTCGTCGACTGGTTCGACCGCAAATTCGCCGCCGAAGTGTCCGACGGCCTCATCTTCGAGAAGGTGACGCGGCGCTTTCTGAGCGCGTCGGAAGGCGGCGGCGCGCCGGACATGGCGGTCGTCCGCGCGGCGCTCCACAATCTGCGCTATCATCTCGATTACATTTCCTACCTCATGGAGGAGCGGCGCTGGCTCGCCGGCGAGGAAATGACGCTTGCGGACCTCACTGCGGCGGCGCATCTGTCCTGCCTCGACTATGTGGGCGACGTGCCCTGGTCGCAGTTCCAGGGCGCCAAGGACTGGTATGTCCGCATCAAGTCGCGGCCCGGCTTCAGGCAGCTTCTCGCCGACCATGTGCCCGGCGTGCCGCCACCGAAACTCTATGCGAACCTCGATTTCTGACAGCAAGGCAGGCGGCCGGGACCTGAAGGCCGCGCTCGTCGCGGAGGCCCTCGAGGCCGGTTTCGACATCATCCGTGTGGTGCGTGCCGACGCGGTGCCTGAAGCGCCGGGCCGCCTGCGCGAGTGGCTGGCGCAGGGCCGCCACGGCTCGATGGGCTGGATGGCGGAGACGGAGGAACGCCGGGCGCGCCCGACGACGCTCTGGCCGGAGGCGCGCAGCATCGTCGTGCTCGGCATGAATTACGGACCGGACGAGAACCCGCTCGATCTCCTCGAGCGCCGCGACCGCGCCGCCATCTCCGTATATGCGAGGAACCGCGACTATCACGACCTCGTCAAATCGCGGCTGAAGCGCGTGGCGCGCTGGCTCGTCGCCGCGACGGGGGCGGACGTCAAGGTCTTCGTCGATACCGCGCCCGTCATGGAAAAGCCGATCGCCGCCGCCGCCGGTCTCGGCTGGCAGGGCAAGCACACCAATCTCGTCTCGCGCGAATTCGGCTCCTGGCTCTTTCTCGGCTCGATCTTCACGACGCTCGAAATCGAGCCCGACGAAGCCCATGAGGATCATTGCGGCGCCTGCCGCCGCTGTCTCGATGCCTGTCCGACGCAGGCCTTCCCGACGCCTTACGAACTCGATGCGCGCCGCTGCATTTCCTACCTGACCATCGAGCACAAGGGTCATATCGCGCTTGAGTTCCGCAAGCCGATGGGCAACCGCATCTATGGCTGCGACGATTGCCTTGCCGTCTGCCCATGGAACAAATTCGCCCAGAAGGCGCGCGAGAGCGCCTTCCACGCGCGCGAGGAATTGCGCGCGCCGCTGCTCGCCGAACTCGTCATGCTCGATGACACCGCCTTCCGCGCCTTCTTTTCCGGCTCGCCCGTCAAGCGCGTCGGGCGCGACCGTTTCATCCGCAATGTGCTGATCGCCATCGGCAATTCGCGCGAGGCGGCGCTGGTGCCGCTCGTCCTCGCACGGCTCGATGATGCATCGCCGCTGGTGCGCGCCATGGCCGTCTGGGCGCTGGGCGAGCTCGCGCCCGGCGAGGCGCGCTGCCGCGCTACGGATGCCCTCGCGAATGAAGACGACGAGGGCGTGCGGGAGGAATGGCAGAGGCTGTCCTAGAAGAGCGCCGTCGAGCCTCAGCTTGTTTCAGTGCTTTCACCGGGATGCTTGCCGGCTTTTTGCGGCAGGAGCAGTAGGCAGATGACGATGAAGGCCGCAAGCGCCGCCGAAGCCGTGAAGCGGCTGAAGGCGAGCCCGCCATGTTCGATCGGCTTGTCGAGAAGATCGCCCACGGTGGCGCCAAGCGGCCGCGTCAGAATGAAGGCGCTCCAGAAAAGCAGTGTTCGTGAAACGTCCGTGAAGTAATAGGCCGCCGCGACCAGCGCCAGCGCGACGCCGAAAACGATCGCTCCACCTTCGTAACCAAGACCGTTGGTGTCGGCCATCCAGTCCCCAAGCGCCGTGCCGAGGGTCTGCGAGAAGAGAATGGTTATCCAATAGAACGCCTCGACGCGCGGGGATACGACGGAGGCGACGGAAACGGATCCTTCCGACCAGTGCCATACGCCGAGCGATGCCGCGAGCAACGCGAAGAGGATGGAAGATCCGCCTGCATAACCGATGCCGAGCGAGCGATCGGCGAAATCCGCCATGGTCGTGCCCGCCATGGTGGTCGCGATGATAACCATCCAATAAAGGAACGGGTGGAAAGTCTTCGCCCTGATCTGGGCGAGCACCGTGGCGAGAAGAAGGCCGATGAAGATGAGGCTGCCGACCGCATAGCCGAGATCGAGTGACATCGACACGGCGTCGCCGCCCGTTTCGCCGAGCGTGGTCGCTGCGATCTTAATAACCCAGAAAGTGAGAGTGACTTCCGGCACCTTGCTCGCACCGATGTCAGCAGCTCTGTGCATGCTCTCTTCCTTCCCATGCATTGTGCGCATGTTCCGAAAAAGTAGGGCTATTTCCCCGCCTTGCCCGGCCTTGCAAGATAGGCGGCCGCGGCCTGCGCCGAAGGATCGGAACTCCGCCCCGTTTCCCGTGCGAAGCGGATGACGTCCTGCCAGTCGGCGCGCGCGCCCGCGACATTGCCGGTTTCGGCGCGCACCCGTCCGCGCTCCAGCAGGGCTTCGAGATTATGCGGCGCGATCGAAACGGCGCGCTCGGCATCCGCCACGGCGGCCTTCGGATAGCCGAGATTGCGGAGCGCCAGCGCGCGCAGCGTCAGCGCCTCGACGGAACTCGGGCTTTCCGCGAGCGCCTCGCTCGCATCGGCGCGCACGCCCTCCCATTGGCCCGCGAGGGCGCGGACACGCGCCCGCCCGATGCGGTAGGAGGGTTCGGAGGGCGCCAGCGCGATCGCCTCGCCCAGCGCTTCCTCGGCCTTGGTGAGGTTCGCCGCCAGCGCCCAGGCATTGCCGGCCTGCGCATGGACCTCGGCCCGCGCCGCGGCGGGCGCGCCCGTCATGCCTTCGGCAAGATGGCTGAAGGCGGCCGCCGCCTCATCCGCCTCTCCGAGCGCGGAAAGCGCCAGCGCCTCGCAATGAAGCGCCGCCGCGCCGCCCCCATGCGCCGTCCAGTCGCGCGCATAGGCGAGCGCCTTGGCGGCATTGGCTTCGATCAGGGCCGTGCAGTCCTCATAGCTCGGCTCGGCCGCCTCTGCGGCCTGCGCGGGCAGAGTGCTCATCAGGATTGCGGCGAGGGCGAGGATTTGGCGGAGGCGCGACATGCAGCGTAAGGTCGTCGAGCCTTGGCGCGTTTGCAAGCGAAACAGAGCGGAACGGTGAAGGGGACGGCGTGAACGGAGACGGAAAGAGGCTCTTCTGCTTCGGCCTCGGCTATAGCGCCGCGAGCCTTGCCCATCGGCTCCGCGCGCGCGGCTTCGCCATCGCGGGCACCTGCCGAGGCGAGGAGAAGGCCGCGCGGCTCCGCGCAGACGGCGTCGAGGCATATCTCTTCGGGGAAGGCCGCCCGCTCGCCGATCCGGCGGTGGCGCTTGCCGGCACGACGCATCTCCTGCTCTCCGTGCCGCCGGGGGCGGCGGGCGATCCGGTCTTCGCCGCGCATGGCGAGGACATTGCGCGCCTCGCGCCCCGGCTCGAATGGATGGCCTATCTCTCGACCACGGGCGTCTATGGCGATCGCGGCGGCGACTGGGTGACGGAGGAAACGCCGCTCGCGCCGACGACGGAGCGCGGCCATCGCCGCCTCGAAGCGGAAGAGGCATGGCGCGCGCTTGCTGCCCGCGCGCTTCTGCCGCTCCACATCTTCCGCCTCGCAGGCATCTACGGGCCGGGACGCAACCAGCTGCGAGGGGTGCTCGACGGCACGGCGAAGCGCATCGTGAAGCCGGGGCAGGTCTTCTCGCGCATCCATGTCGATGACATCGCCGCCGTACTCGAAGCCTCGATCGCGCATCCGCATCCGGGCGCGGCTTATAATGTTTGCGACGACGAGCCCGCGCCGCCGCAGGATGTGGTGGCCCATGCGGCGCATCTGCTCGGGCGCGAGCCGCCGCCCGAAATCGAATTCGCCAGGGCGGAGCTTTCGCCCATGGCGCGGAGCTTCTACGCGGAATCGAAGCGCGTCTCCAATCGCCGCATCCGCGAGGAGCTTGGCGTCGAACTGTGCTACCCGACCTATCGCGAGGGGCTGGCGGCGCTCATGGCCGATGAGACAGGGCAATGAGAGGAGCTGACGCGGCGGGCACGTATGCCCGGCCATGTCAGCGCGTTTCGATTTCGGCGATCAGCGTTTCGGCGGTCTGGACGAGCCGCGCGATGTCGGCGGGCGTCGAGAGCCTGTGATCGCCCGATTTGGTGAGCGTGATCGCGACATCGGACGAGGCGAGCGCTTCGACGAGGCGCATGGCATGCGTCCAGGGCACGTCGGGGTCTTCCATCCCTTGCAGGATGCGCACCGGCAGACCGAGCGGGATCGGCCTGTCGAGGAGGAGGTGCCTCCTCCCCTCCTCGATGAGCTTCATCGTGATCTCGTAGGGCGCCTCGTCATAGGCCGAGGGCTGGCGATAGATGCCGTCGCGTTCGAGCGTCTGGCGGATTTCGGGCGCAAACCCCTTCCACATCAGTTCCTCGGTGAAGTCGGGCGCGGGCGCGATGAGGATGAGCGCCTTCACGCGCTCGGGCCGGGCGAGCGCCGCGAGAAGCGCGATCCAGCCGCCCATGCTCGAGCCGACGAGAACTTGCGGGCCTTCAGCCAGCGTGTCGATGGCGGCGAGCGCATCGTCGCGCCAGCGCCCGATCGTCCCCTCGCGGAAATCGCCTGACGAGGCGCCATGCGCGAAATAGTCGAAGCGCAGGAAGTGCCGGTTCGCCTTCCGCGCCCAGGCGGCGAGCGCTTCGGCCTTGGTGCCCGTCATGTCCGATTTGAAGCCGCCGAGCCAGGTGAGCCCGGTCGGGCCTGCAGGGCTTTCGGGCCGCTCGGCGAGATAGGCGATGCTTTCGCCATCGGGGCGGGCGAGCTTGCGGGGTTCCTGTCCGTCCGTCATGGTGTTGTCCGTCTGCCGTTCCACATTCGACCATGCGGCATAGATCGGCCAAGGAACTCCGCGTGTCCATTGCTTTCAGAGATCTTTCGCCTCGTCCGACGATCCTTCAGGTCATTCCCGCGCTCGATACGGGCGGCGCCGAGCGCACCACGATCGATATGGCGCATGCCATCGTCGCGGCAGGCGGCCGCGCTCTCGTCGCGAGTTCCGGCGGGCGTATGCTGAAGGAACTCGAGGCGGCGGGCGCCACGCATTTCGAGATGGACGTTCACTCCAAGAACCCGATCGTCATGGCGCTCAATGTGGAGCGGCTGACCCGGCTCGCCGAACGCGAAAAGGTCGATCTCATTCATGCGCGAAGCCGCGCGCCCGGCTGGAGCGCGCTGGCCGCGGCACGCAGGCTCCATGTTCCTTTCGTCACCACCTATCACTCCAAGGTGCATGAGGCGCCGCGCATCAAGGTCTTCTACAATTCGGTCATGGCGCGGGGCGATGCGGTGATCGCGAACTCCGCCTACACGGCGGCGCGGATCGCGCGCATTCACGCGCCGGACCCCGCCCGTATCTTCACCGTGCCGCGCGGCGTCGACACCGCCGCCTTCGATGAAGCCGCCGTCGTGCCCGAGCGCATCGCCGGTCTGCACCGGCGCTGGAAAGCGGGCGGGCAGGGGCGCGTCGTCTTTCTTCTGGCCGCGCGCGTCACCCGCTGGAAGGGGCAGGCGGTCGCCGTCGAGGCGGCGGCGAAGCTCAAGGCCGCCGGCGTGGAAAATTTCGAGCTGCTGCTGGCGGGCGACGCGCAGGGGCGCGACGCCTATGTGAACGAACTCGAAGCGAGGATCGCGCGCGAAGGGCTCGGAGAGATTGTCCGCATCGTCGGCCATTGCGACGACATGCCGGCCGCCTATGCGCTGAGCGATGTGGTGCTCGCGCCCTCGATCGAGGCCGAGCCTTTCGGCCGCGCGAGCGTCGAGGCGCAGGCCATGGGGCGCCCCGTCATCGTTTCCGACGCGGGCGGGCAGCGCGAAACCGTCAACGCGGAAACGGGCCTTGCCGTGCCGCCGGGCGATGCTACCGCGCTCGCTGCCGCCATGCGCCGCCTGATCGATCTCGGCGCGGAGGGGCGCCGTGCCATGGGCGCGCGCGGCCGTGCCCATGCGCGGGCGCATTATTCGCTGGAGGCGATGTCCCGCGCGACGCTTGCCGTCTATGCGCAGCTCATCGCCGATGCGCGCAGCCATCCCCGCGCCGGACGGCGCCAGGGGAAGAAGCGTGGCTGAGGGGCCTGTCCTCGCGCTTCTCTTCGATGCCGCCGATGGTGAAACGGCGCTTCGCGCCTTGCGGGCGCGTCATCCGGGCGCGCGTCTCGTGCTGCTCACGACGGCGCAGGCGGCGCCCCGCCTCTCGCCTCTGGCCGATGAAGTGTGGCCGGAAGGCCTGCCGCGAGGTCCCGCCCGCTTCCTCGCGCTCATGCGGCGTATTGCATGGGCGCATATCGTGCATATCTATGATCTGGACGGCCGCGCACCGACGCGCTTCATGCGCTTTTGTGTGTGGCCGAAGCCACAATGGCACGATCGCGATGCTCTGGGAGTGGGGGAGGGCCTTGGCAAAGGCCTTTCTTGACTTGCGGGGCGCGCGCTTCAAATCTATAGCATTGCACCAACGAATGTCCGCAGGTGGGTCTGATCGAGACCGTGCAGCTCTTTCGTCCGCGCTTTCCGGCGCGGGGTCGGCCCGGTGAGGCCGGAGCGCACTGCGGACCAGCTAAAGGAGAGGGTTACATAGCTCGCAGACCGATTCAGGCGCCGCCCACCCGCGAGGGCCCGCGCATCAATGAAATGATCGATGAGCCGACGGTTCTGTTCATCGACGCCGAAGGCGAAAAGCGGGGTGTCATTCCCACAGCAGAAGCGATGCGCATGGCCGAGGAGGCGGGGCTCGATCTCGTCGAAGTCTCGCCCAACGCAAAGCCGCCCGTCTGCAAGCTGCTGGACTTCGGCAAATTCAAATATCAGGCCCAAAAGAAGGCCAACGAGGCGCGCAAGAAGCAGAAGACCGTCGAGGTCAAGGAAGTCAAGATGCGCCCGAACATCGACACGCATGACTATGACGTGAAGATGAAGAGCATGCTTCGCTTCTTCGAGGAAGGCGACAAGGTGAAGGTGACCCTTCGCTTCCGCGGCCGCGAGATGGCGCATCAGGAACTCGGGATGCAGCTTCTCAACCGCGTCAAGGAGCAGGTGGACGCGGTCGCGAAGGTCGAGTCCTACCCGCGCCTCGAAGGGCGGCAGATGGTCATGGTGCTGGCGCCGAGGTAAGGCAGCCGCGCAAGGACCGAGACGGAAAAGGCCCGGCGATGAGCCGGGCCTTTTGCCGTCCGGGGGTGCTCATGCGGCGAGCACGGCCTTGAGACGGTCCGGACGGTCGGTCAGGATTGCATCGACGCCAAGCGTGGCGAGGCGGCGCATCTCGGCCGGCTCATCGACCGTCCAGCAGGAAACTTCGAGCCCGAGCGATCTGGCGAGCGGCGCGGTCGTCGCGGTCACGTCGCCGAACCAGGCGAACCAGCCATCGGCGGGGCCGGCGGCAATGGCCCCGAGCATGCGCTCGGCAAAATCCGTCCCCGCCTGATCGCGCCAGTCGAAGCCCGCCGCCCATGGCGCGCCCGAGGCCGATGCCGCGCGCAACGCGAAATCTTCCGAGCCCGGCGCGTCGCGCGCCGCGGAAGGGTCGGCCGGGTCGATCTGGAAGAAGGGGAGCGTCGTGAAAGCGTTGCGGATCTCGGGCGCGATCTTCTTCGCATGAGCAAGCGCCCGCCAGTCGAAGGAGACGAAGACAGTCTGCTCCGTCATCCCCATGCGCCTTGCGAGCGCCACGGCCGCCTCGGCGAGCGCCTCGGGCGTGGCCGAGCGGGAAAGGTCGAGAAGCGCCGTCTTGAGCTCGACATAAAGGATAAAGCCGGGCTTCGCGCTGCGGTTGGCAAGCGCATAGACGTCTTCGAGCCGGGGAATGCGCGCGCCGTCGATGGGGGTCTGATCCGGGTAGCGCGCCCCATAGCCCGAACCCGGCCGGAGCCTGCCAATGTCATAGGCCTGAAGCTCGGCGAGGGTCAGCTCCTTGATGAGAGGCGTCGGCCGAACGACCCATTTGCCGCCGGGGCCCCGCGCGATGGCGGGCTTCAGGCTCTCGTCGTGATGGACGACGGGGACGCCGTCCCGGCTCAGATGGATGTCGAGTTCGATGCCGTCGGCGCCCCCCTCGATCGCCCGCTCGAAGGCCTCGAGCGTGTTTTCCGGCCAGAGCCCCGCGCCCCCGCGATGGGCGATCTCGCGTGTCCTCGTCATTGTCCGGGTCATTGTCCGGTGGTCCCCCTCTCGCTGACGACCGACAAGCTAGCCTGCGCCTTGCCTCGCGGTCACGCCGCTTCCCGCGGAAAATGGCCGGAATGGAAGCTTTTCGAGCCCATCCACCCCTTCTGCGGGCGTTGTCCTATTTACTTTTATTAATAAATAGCAGAACCTAAGGACTAGGCCTTTGTGTGAGTCGGCCTTGAGCGGCGCGGGCAGTGCGAGGTGCTAAACGCAGCCGGGCAGGAAGAGGGTATGGACAAATGTCGTTTGCCGATTTGTGGAGATCGTGGACGGGCCGCCGCCGCGTCTCCTTCTATGACAGCCAGCATGTGATGCGCCGCGCGGTCGAGGAGAAGGGCCCCATCGATCTGACGAGCCTGAGCGACGATGAGCTGAGGCGCCTCGTCATGGAGGAATCGAACTCGGCCCGCGCCCTTGCAGCCCTACACCAGCTCGAGTGGCGCCACAGCGCCGGACTGGCGCGGGAAGGTGGCGTTCAGGCCGTGTTCTGACGGAGCGTCCTCCGCGCGGAACATGCGTTTGGTCTGATTGTGCGCGATGAAGCGCTCGAAGCGCCGCGCCGAATCCCTATACTCCTCCCAAACCGATTTTGTGTTGTGGAGGATTCGATGAAATTCGGAGTGTTCTACGAGCTGCAGCTGCCCAAACCCTGGAAGAAGGGCGACGAGGCGCGGCTCTTCCATGAAGCGCTCGATCAGGTGGTGCTCGCCGACCGGCTGGGCTACGACTACGCTTGGGAGGTCGAGCATCACTTTCTCGATGAATACTCCCATTCATCCGCACCCGAAGTATTTCTGTCCGCCGCTGCGGCGCGCACGTCGCGCATCAGGATCGGGCACGGCATCCGTCAGGTGATTCCGAATTACAATCACCCGGCGCGCACCGCCGAAGGGCTCGCCACGCTCGACATCATCTCGAACGGCCGCGTCGAATTCGGTATCGGCGAAGGCGCGACGCGGCTCGAGCTTGGCGGCTTCGACATTCCCGCCCGCGAGAAGCGCGCCATGGCGCTGGAGGCGGCCGAGCAGATCGCCAACATGATGGTGCTCGATCCCTATCCGGGCTTCGAGGGCAAATATTTTTCCATGCCCTGCCGCAACGTGCTGCCGAAGCCGGTGCAGGAGCCGCACCCGCCCATGTGGATGGCCTGCACCAATCGCGACACGATCAAGATCGCGGCCTCGCTCGGGCTCGGCGCGCTCGCCTTCTCCTTCGTCGATCCGAAGGAGGCGCAGGTCTGGTCGGACATCTATTACGGCATCATCAAGTCCGAGCAATGCGTGCCGATCGGCCACTCGGTCAACGCCAATATCGCGATGGTCTCGAATTTCTCCGTGCACAAGGATCGCGCCGAGGCGATCCGGCGCGGCCATGAGGGCTTCGAGTTCTTCGGCTATGCGCTCAACGCGCTCGTGGCTCACGACACGGTGCCGGGCCGCACCGATATGTGGGGCGACTACATCAAGGCGCGCGGCAACCGCACCGAGGAAGTGATCGAGGCGGCGGCGCGCGCCGATCAGATCGCGACCGGCATCGGTACGCCGGACGACATGCGCGCCCATCTCAAGGCCTTCCAGTCCGCGGGCGTCGATCAGGTGATCTTCATGCAGCAGGCGGGCCGCAACAGGCATGAGCATATCTGCGAGTCGCTCGAACTCTTCGCCGCAGAGGTGATGCCGGAATTCAAGGTCGAGGCGGCGGCGCGGGAAGAAAGGAAGGCGCGCGAGCTTCAGCCCTTCATCGAAGCGGCGCTCGCCCGCAAGAACTGGATGAAGCCGCTCGCCGACCACGAGATTCCGGTGGTGAAGGCGTCCGTCGCCAGGGCGCAGGTCAACCAGACAAGCGCGGCCGATTGATGCGGATGCGGGCGGAGCCGCGAACCGCTCCGCCCGTGCTCTCTGTTTCCGCCCGCCTTGATTCCGCCCGCCTTGATTCCGCCATGCCGGCGCAAAGTTTTCGCCATAACGCGCGCCCATCCTTGAGCATCGCCGCCTTCGCGGCGGATTCCGGCATCGCTCGATGAAGGGTACGGGCGAAGCGCATCCGGGATGAACGATGTGTGCGGGTGCCGGCCGGAGCCGGGCGCCTGCCGACAGCGGAGTTCAGACCATGCGTCGCAAGCGTAAGATTGCTGCCGCGGTACTTCTCTCGATCTTCGGCCTCTCCGTGCTTGGCGGCTGTATCATAGTGCCTCGCCATGACGGCTATGGCAGCCGCTACCATCACTACCGGGATCGCGACGGCGACCATGGCCGCGACTATGGCGACTGGCGTTGATGAGAGAGGTTCGGATCATGCGTGGATATGTGAAGCTCGCAGGCGCAGCGGTGATCGCCGCCGGCCTTGCCGGCTGCGTCGCCTATCCGGTCGGGCCCGACACTTATGCCTACGGGCCGGCCTACGGCTATTACGACGGGCCCTACTACTATTACGGCCCGCCCGCCTATATCACGGGATCGTTCTTCTACTATGACGGGCCGCGCTGGTATCGCTCGCCGCGCTATCACGCCCGCCCGCATGGCAATCGCTGGCATGGCCATAACTGGAGCGGGCGCCACCGCTAGCGCGGGGCGCGGTCATCTGAAGGCGGGCTCGTCGAAGCTTCTGAGCTTGCGCGAATGAAGTTCCTCGACGCCGCGCTCGCGGATGAGGCGCAGAGCCTCGAGCCCGATCGAGAGATGCTGGCTCACGCGCTGGCGATAAAAGGCGTTGGCCATGCCTCTGAGTTTGATCTCGCCATGCATAGGCTTGTCGGAGACGCAGAGCAGCGTGCCATAAGGCACGCGGAAGCGGAAACCGTTGGCGGCGATGGTCGCGCTCTCCATGTCGATGGCGATGGCGCGCGACTGGTTGAAGCGCGTGTAGAGATCGTCGTAGCGAAGCTCCCAGTTGCGATCGTCGGTCGAGACGACGGTGCCCGTCCGCATCCGCGTCTTGAGATCGCGGCGGGTGAGGCCGGTGATGCGCGCGACCGCCTCCTGAAGCGCGACCTGCACTTCCGCGATGGGCGGCACCGGCACGAAGGGCGGCAGATCCTGATCGAGCACCTTGTCGTCGCGCACATAGGCATGGGCGAGCACATAGTCGCCGAGCTGCTGTGAGCGGCGCAGCCCGCCGCAATGGCCGATCATCAGCCAGCAATGCGGCCTGAGCACGGCGAGATGATCCGTGATCGTCTTCGCGTTGGAGGGGCCGACGCCGATATTGACGAGGGTCACGCCGAGCCGGTCGCCGCGCACGAGATGATAGGCCGGCATCTGCGGCAGCGATCCCTCGGAGCGGCTCTCGCCGCCATGCGTCTCGCCCCGTTCCTGCACGAGATCGCCGGGCTCGACGAAGCGCAGATAGCCCTCCGGCCCGCCGCCCTCCGCGACGAGGCTGTGGCCGAGCGAGATGAACTCGTCGACATAGCGCTGATAATTGGTGAAGAGCACGAAGCGCTGGAAATGCTCCGGCCTAGTCCCGGTGTAGTGGTGGATCCGCTGGAGCGCGAGATCGACCCGCTCGGCTGAAAAGAGCGCGAGCGGCTGCACCGCGCCGGGCGCCGGCCGCCATGTGCCGTTGGCGACGGCATCATCCATGACCGAAAGATCGGGAAGCGCGAAGACGGCGCCCAATGCGCGCACGTCTTCCGGGCCGATATCGGTCGTCGCTTCCTCGACGACGAAGGGGAGCGGGATGGGCCGCTGGCTCACGCCGACCTCGACCGGCACCCGGTGAAAGGCCACGAGCCGCGCGATCTGGGCCCGGTAGTACTCGCCGAAGAGATCGGGCCGGGTCAGCGTCGTGCCATAGGTGCCGGAATAGGCGAGCGTGCCCCAGGAGGGGCGGCTGTCATAGACGAGGTGCTCGGGGCCGATGGTGAGGCCGAGATAGGGATAGCAGGGGGCGATGGCGCGGCCCGAGCGTTCGCCACTGGCGAAGGCGGCAAAGCGCTCCCGCAACATGCCCGCCGAGCGGGCGTAAATCTCGCCGATACGGGCGAGCGCCGCATCCGCATCGCTGAAGGAGGTGAGGTCCGAAGCGGGGTGGGAAGGTGTCGCGTTCATGGGACCAAGGCTAGGCGAGGCGCCGATGCGGGTCACGAGGAATCCGGCCGCTCCCGCCGCCCTCCCGGAGGGTGGCTACCCTTGACCTTCCTGCCTTTTGGCTTATAAGTCCGCACCTTCGGGACGGCCCGGCTATGAAGGGCATGCCGTGGCGCGTCCGAAATGCCAAAGTCGGCTCCGTTTTCCTTGAGATTTCAAGGTCTTCAGCGAACGGGGCCCCAAAATGCAGGAGTGCAAAATGCCCAAGTTGAAGACCAAGAGCGGGACGAAAAAGCGCTTCAAGCTCACCGCGTCCGGCAAGATCAAGCGCGGCCAGACCGCCAAGCGGCACGGCATGATCAAGCGGACCAACAAGCAGATCCGGAACAAGCGCGGCACCACCGTCATGGCGGATGTCGATGCGGCGCGCGTGCTGAAAAACTTCATGCCTTACGCGTGAACCGGAACCGTACCTGACAAGGAGCTAAGCACATGTCGCGCGTCAAAAGGGGTGTTGCAGCGCACGCCCGCCACCGCAAGATCATCAAGAAGGCGAAGGGCTATTACGGCCGTCGCAAGAATACCTTCCGCACGGCGAATCAGGCGGTTGAGAAAGCCGCCCAATACGCCTATCGCGACCGGCGCACCAAGAAGCGCAATTTCCGCGCGCTCTGGATCCAGCGCATCAACGCCGGCGCCCGCGAACTGGGCCTGACCTATGGCCGATTTATCGACGGCCTCGGCAAGGCTGGCGTCGAGATCGACCGTAAGGTTCTCTCCGACCTCGCCATCCATCAGCCCGAGGCCTTCAAGGCCCTGGTTGAGAAGGCCAAGGCGGCGCTCGCTTAACAGCAACCGCTTTGACCTGGCCGTTCAGGGCCGGTACACCCGTCGGGACCCCGCGCGCCGCGCGGGCCCTCCCGGGGTGAGGGCGGACCGTCGATCACTCACTTCTGTTCCCCCGCTCCCCGATTTGCCCGGCGCATGGCGGAACATTGAGGCTTGAGAAGGTCATGACGGACATTCAATCGGAAGTCGAAAAGCTCGAGGCGGATTTCCTCGCCGCCATCGCGGATGCGCTCGAGGAGCGAGTGCTCGAGGATGTGCGCGTCGCCGCCCTCGGCAAGAAGGGCCGCGTCTCCGAGCTCATGAAGAGCCTCGGCGGCATGAGCCCCGAGGAGCGCAAGACGATGGGGCCGCTGCTCAATGGCCTCAAGGACCGGCTGACCGATGCGATCTCGGCCCGCAAGTCGGCGCTTGGCGAGGCGAAGCTCGAGGCGCGGCTCGCCGAGGAGAAGATCGACGTCACGCTGCCCCTGCGCGAAAGTGCGCTGGAGGCCGGCCGCATCCACCCGCTGACGCAGGTCTGGGACGAGGTCGTCGCGATCTTCGCCGACATGGGTTTCGCCGTCGAGCAGGGCCCCGACATCGAGAGCGATCACTACAACTTCACCGCGCTGAATTTCCCCGAAGGTCACCCCGCGCGGGAGATGCACGACACCTTTTATTTCGAGGCGCGGGCCGACGGCTCTCGCCCCTTGCTCCGTACACATACGAGCCCCGTGCAGGTCCGCACCATGGAGCGAGGCAAGCCGCCCTTCCGCTTCGTCTGCCCGGGCCGCACCTATCGCTGCGACAGCGACCAGACGCATACGCCGCAATTCCACCAGATCGAGGGCGTCGTCGTCGACGAGACGACGCATCTCGGCCATCTGAAATGGACGCTGGAAGAATTCCTGCGCACCTTCTTCGAGGTGGAGGGCGTCGAGCTTCGCATGCGCCCGTCCTTCTTCCCCTTCACGGAACCTTCGATGGAAGTCGATGTGCGCTGCGCCCGTCTCGGCAACGAGATCCGCATCGGCGAGGGCAATGACTGGCTCGAGATTCTGGGCTGCGGCATGGTGCATCCGAATGTGCTGAAGGCCGCCGGCGTCGATCCCGAGCGCTATCAGGGCTTCGCCTTCGGCATGGGCCTCGATCGCCTCGCCATGCTGAAATACGGGATTCCCGATCTGCGCGCCTTCTTCGAGAGCGATCTCAGATGGCTGCGTCACTACGGTTTCTCGGCGCTCGACGTGCCGACGCTCGCGGGAGGGCTCTCGTCGTGAAGTTCACTCTGTCCTGGCTGAAGCAGCCGCTCGAAACGCAGGCGTCGCTCGACGAGATCGCGGATCGCCTGACCATGCTCGGCCTCGAGGTTGAGGGCATCGCCGATCCGGCGCGCAAGCTCGCCGACTTCTCCGTCGCGAAAATCCTCGAAGCCGTGCAGCATCCCGATGCCGACAAGCTCAGGGTCTGCAAGGTCGACGCCGTGGTCGAGGGCAAGCGGCAGGTGCTTCAGGTCGTCTGCGGCGCGCCCAATGCGCGCGCGGGCCTCACCGGCATCTTCGCGCGCTCGGGCGCGACCATCCCGGTCAACGGCATGGTGCTGAAGCCGACGAAGATTCGCGGCGTCGAGTCGAACGGCATGATGTGCTCGGAGCGCGAGCTCGAGCTCTCGAACGAGCATGAAGGCATCATCGAACTTCCCGGTAGCTGGGAAGTGGGGACGCCCGCGGCCGAAGCGCTCGGCCAGAACGATCCCGTGATCGAGATCGCCATCACGCCGAACCGGCCGGACTGCCTCGGCGTCCATGGCGTCGCGCGCGATCTCGCCGCCGCCGGCGTTGGAGTCTTGCGCGAAGGCACGCTCGACCCGGTGCCGGGCGCCTTCGATTGCCCGATCGGCGTTCGTCTCGAATTCGCTCCCGGTACGGAGAATACGTGTCCCGTTTTCGCCGGGCGGCTCATCCGCGGCGTGCGGAACGGCCCGAGCCCCGCATGGCTCCAGAATTATCTGAAGGCGGTAGGCCTGCGTCCGATCAACGCGCTTGTCGACATCACCAATTTCCTGTCGCTCGACCGCGCGCGGCCCCTGCATGTCTATGACGCGGCGAAGCTCCAGGGCGGCATCCATGTGCGCCTCGGCCGCGCGGGCGAGAAGCTCAAGGCGCTCGACGGCAAGACCTACGACATCTCGCCGGACTATTGCGTCATCGCCGACGATGCGCGGGTGCTCGGCCTTGGCGGCGTCATGGGCGGCGAGGAATCAGGCTCGACCGAGGCGACGACCGATGTCTTCATCGAAAGCGCCTGGTTCGACCCCTACCGCACGGCCAAGACCGGCCGCGCCACCGGCATCGTTTCGGATGCGCGCTACCGCTTCGAGCGCGGGGTCGATCCGGCCTTCGTGCTGCCGGGGCTCGAACTTGCGACACGCATGGTCATGGAGCTGTGCGGCGGCACGCCGTCGAACATCGTCGTGGCGGGCAAGCCGCCGGTGACGAACAGGACGATCGCGTTCGATCCGACGCGCATCGAAAGGCTCACCGGCCTTACGCTCGCGCGGGCCGACGCGGCGTCAATCCTGACGAAGCTCGGCTTCGGCGTCGCTGAGGCGCCGGGCGGCCATCTCGATGTCACGGTGCCGAGCTGGCGGCCGGATGTTGACGGGCAGGCCGATCTCGTCGAGGAGGTCGTGCGCGTACACGGATTGTCGGAGGTGAAATCCGTGGCGCTGCCGCGCGCCCATGCGGTGGCGGAGCCCGTGATCTCCACCCGGCAGCGCCGCGAGCGGCTCGCCCGCCGTGCGCTCGCCGCGCGCGGCCTCGTCGAGACGGTCAACTGGTCCTTCATCTCGGAAGCGCAAGCGACCCTTTTCGGCGGCGGCAACGCGTCGCCGGGACTGAAGCTCGCCAATCCGATTTCCTCCGACATGAGCCATATGCGGCCGAGCCTGCTTGCGGGCCTCATCGCGGCGGCCGGGCGCAATGCCGACCGGGGCTTTGCGGATATCGCGCTCTTCGAGGTCGGCCAGCAATTCGCCGACGACACGCCGGAAGGCCAGACGATGGCGGCGACGGGCATCCGACGCGGCACGGCGCGGCCTCATGGCGCGGGCCGGCACTGGCAGGGCAAGGCGGGCCCGGTCGAGGCGATGGATGCGAAGGCCGACGCGTTCTCGCTCGCCGCTGTTCTCGGCGCGCCGGTCGCAAGCCTTCAGGTGAACACGGATGCGCCCGCCTGGTACCATCCCGGACGCTCCGGCGTCATCCGGCTCGGACCGAAAACGGTGATCGGCTATTTCGGCGAACTCCATCCGCGCGTGCTCGCCGAGCTCGATGTCGCCGGGCCGCTGGTCGGGTTTGAGGTCTTCCCCGACGCGATCCCCGAGCCCAAGCGCAAGGCGACGCGGGCGAAGCCCCCGCTCGATCTCTCGGCCTTCCAGCCGGTGAGGCGTGACTTCGCCTTCACCGTCGAGGCGGGCGTCGCCGCGGGTGATCTCATCCGCGCCGCGCGCAATGCCGACAAGAAGCTCGTCACAGAGGTCTCGCTCTTCGACGTCTTCGAGGGCGGCTCGCTCGGCGAGGGCAGGAAATCGCTGGCGATCGAAGTGACCTTGCAGCCTGTGGAGAAAACGCTGACCGACGAGGAGATCGAGGCCGTCTCGAAGCGGATCATCGCCGCAGTCGAAAAGGCGACGGGCGGCGTACTGCGCGGATGACGGATCAGACCTGTCCCTCGAAGGACGGGGGAGGGGATGATATGGACTTCGAAAGCTATGAGGCCGGGCGCCGGGACGGCGAGGGGCGCGAGATCGTGCTCCGTGGACGGAGCATAGGTCCGGCGGACGGCCCCGCCATCGTCATGCTCGCCTCGCTCGGACGGCCGGGCAGCGATTTCGACATCATCGCGCGGCCGCTCGCCGACAAGGGCTTCCGGGTGATCCTGCCCGAGCCGCGCGGGATCGGCGGCAGCTCGGGGCCCATGGAGGGGCTCACGCTCCACGACCTCGCGGCCGATGTCGCCTGCGTGATCGAGGCGGTGGCGCGCCCGCCCGTAGTGCTGGTCGGCCATGCCTTCGGCAATCGCCTCGCCCGTACGACCGCCGCCGACCATCGCGCCCTCGTCTCGCGGCTCGTGCTGCTCGCCTGTGGCGGCCTCATCGAAATGCCGGAAGAGGCGCGCCAGGCGCTTATCGGCTGTTTCGACGAAACGCTTTCGCCGGAAGCCCATCTCGACTGTGTCAGGCGGGGCTTCTTCGCCGAGGGCAACGACCCCGCGGTGTGGCGCGACGGCTGGTCGAAGCCGGTGATGCTGATGCAGTCCTCCGCCGTGCGCCGCACGCCGGTCGAGGATTGGTGGGAGGCGGGCGGCCAGCCGCTTCTCGTCGTGCAGGCGACGGAGGACGCGATCGCCCTTCCGGCGAACGCGCATGATCTCAAGGCACGGCTCGGCGAGCGGGTGACGCTGGTTGAGCTTACCCATGCGGGCCACGCCATGCTGCCCGAGCAGCCCGGCCGCATCCTCGAGGCGATGACGGCCTATCTCGGCTGTAAATAAAAATATCCCCAATTATCGTCGGGCCCGGCGGCCCTATATTGGTGCCAGGAGGAAGGGCCCATGGAACTCAAGACCATCATCTACAAGGTCGCCGATTTCATCGCGACGATCACGCTTTCGAGGCCGAAGCGCCGCAACGCCTGGACCGGGCGCATGCACACCGAATATCGCTGGGTGCTGGAGCAGGCCGACAAGGACCCTGCCGTGCGCGTGATCGTGGTGACGGGCGCCCCGGAGGGCGGGGCCTTCTGCGCGGGCGCCGATCTCGGCGCGCTGGAGGGCCATTCCGAGAAGGGCCGCTACGACCCCGGCATCAGCGAGGACATTGCCCGGCCGGGCTATGGCGTGGCGCCGGAGTTCGATGCGACCTTCGCCTATCATTTCGGGCTGACGAAGCCCGTCATCGCGGCGATCAACGGCCCGGCTGCGGGCGTCGGCCTCGTGCTCGCCGCCTATGCCGACCTGCGCTTCGCGGTGCCGGGGGCGAAATTCACCGCCGCTCACGGGCGCTTCAACTTTCCGGCCGAATACGGGCTCTCCTGGCTGCTGCCGCGCATCGTGGGGCTCACCCATGCAAACGACATCCTGCTGTCGAGCCGGGTCTTCACCTCCGAGGAGGCGCTCGCCATGGGCTTCCTCAACAGGCTGCTGCCGCCCGCCGAACTGATGCCCCATGTGCTCGATTATGCCGCGCGCATGGCCGAGGGCGTCTCGCCGGGCTCGCTCCGGGTCACCAAGAACCAGATTTACAGGGACCTGCACCGGGATGCGGCGAGCGCCGTCAACGAGGCGGAACGGCTCCTCTCGGAAATGGCGACCCATCCCGACTACAAGGAAGGGGTCAGGGCCTGGATGGAAAAGCGCAAGGCCCAATGGCAGGGCTGATGGGGCAGGGCTGATGGGGCAGGGCTGATGGGGCAAGGCTGAGGGCGGGGCCGGATTCGGGGCCCCGACCCCCGCGAAATCGGCCGGCCGCATTGGCTTCAAGGCCCCGCCGGTGCTATATGGGCGCGCCTGAACCCAGAAAGCCAAATGACAGATCACGCCCATATCCGCAATTTTTCCATCATCGCCCATATCGACCACGGCAAATCGACCCTGGCCGACCGGCTGATCCAGCTTTGCGGCGGCCTCGATGCCCGCGAAATGAAGGCGCAGGTGCTCGACTCGATGGAGATCGAGCGCGAGCGCGGCATCACCATCAAGGCCCAGACCGTCCGCCTGGAATACAAGGCGAAGGATGGCGAGCTTTATGAGCTGAACCTCATCGACACGCCGGGGCACGTGGACTTCGCCTATGAGGTGAACCGCTCGCTTGCCGCCTGCGAAGGCTCGCTCCTGGTCGTCGATGCGAGCCAGGGCGTCGAGGCCCAGACGCTCGCAAACGTCTATCAGGCGCTCGAGGTCAATCACGAGATCGTGCCAGTCCTGAACAAGATCGACCTGCCGGCGGCGGACCCCGCGCGCACCCGCCAGCAGATCGAGGACGTGATCGGCCTCGATGCGTCGGACGCGGTGGAGATCTCGGCGAAAAGCGGCATCGGCATTCCCGACGTGCTGGAGGCGATCGTGACGCGCCTGCCCGCGCCCAAGGGCGACATCAAGGCGCCGCTCAAGGCCATGCTGGTCGATAGCTGGTATGACAGCTATCTCGGCGTCGTCGTGCTGGCGCGCATCATCGATGGCGAGATGAAGAAGGGCCAGCGCGTGCTGATGATGGGCACGGGCGGCTCCTACACGATCGATCAGGTGGGCATTTTCCGCCCGAAGCGCGAGACGGTGGCGGCACTCGGGCCCGGCGAGATCGGCTTCTTCACCGCCTCGATCAAGGAAGTGGCCGACACGCGCGTCGGCGACACCATCACCGAGGAGCGCCGCCCCTGCGCCGCGCCCCTGCCGGGCTTCAAGCCGGCGCAGCCCGTGGTCTTCTGCGGCCTCTTCCCGGTCGATGCCTCGGAATTCGAGGATCTGCGCGAGGCGATGGGCAAGCTGCGCCTCAACGATGCGAGCTTCGAGTTTGAGATGGAGACCTCGGCCGCGCTCGGCTTCGGCTTCCGTTGCGGCTTTCTCGGGCTTCTTCATCTAGAGATCATCCGTGAACGGATCGAGCGCGAATTCAACATCGATCTCATCACCACGGCGCCCTCGGTCGTCTATCACCTGCACATGACCGACGGTACGGTGCAGGACATGCACAATCCGGCCGACATGCCTGACGTGATGAAGATCGACCACATCGAGGAACCGTGGATTCGCGCGACGATCCTCGTTCCCGACGAATATCTCGGCTCAGTGCTCAAGCTCTGCGAGGACCGGCGCGGCACGCAGATCGACCTCACCTATGCGGGCAGCCGCGCCATGCTCGTCTATCGCCTTCCGCTCAACGAGGTGGTGCTCGACTTCTACGACCGCCTCAAATCGGTGAGCCGCGGCTATGCGAGCTTCGACTATCACATCGAGGGCTACGAGCCCGGCGATCTCGTGAAGATGTCGATCCTCGTCAATGACGAGCCGGTCGATGCGCTCTCGACCATCGTGCATCGCTCGCGCGCCGAGCAGCGCGGCCGCGCCATGTGCGAGAAGCTCAAGGAACTGATCCCGAAGCACCTCTTCAAGATTCCGATTCAGGCCGCCATCGGCGGGCGCATCGTCGCGCGCGAAACGATCGCCGCCATGCGCAAGGACGTGACCGCCAAATGCTATGGCGGCGACATCTCGCGCAAGCGCAAGCTCCTCGACAAGCAGAAAGAGGGCAAGAAGAAGATGCGGCAGTTCGGCCGCGTCGACATCCCTCAGGATGCCTTCATCGCGGCGCTCAAGATGGACGAGAACTGAGCCCGGAAAACGGGAAGGCCGCCCTGCCCGGCGGGCGGGGCGGCCTCAAGTCTTCAGGCGTCCGGGCGCCTCAGCCCCGGCTGAGCCGGACGAGACCCGCGATCACGATGCCGATGACGCCGAGCACGGCCCAGGACGGATAGGCAAGGCCCGTGGTGAGCGGGCCGGAAACCACCGGAACATTCGCCGTAACCCAGCCGGTCACGGTGTCGAAGGAGGACTGGTTGAGCAGTCCCCAAAGCTCGCTGAGCGAGCGGACCTGCACTTTTCCGGCCTCGAGCGAGCGCAAGGCATCCGAGCCGAGCGCCATCAGGGCGACCGTGATGAGCAGCAATCCAATCAGCCGAAACAAAACCATGACAAGGACCCCCCAGCCCCAGCGATTGATGGACGAACCGGCGAAAGCCTAGCCGCAACGAGTGTCCCAAACAAGCACACTCATGTGACATCGGCGGCGCAATTCGGCCATTTGGGCCGGTTGATTAAGGGCCAGCCTCTTGTATAGTGCGCCGCGCCCGGCCCTCCGGCCGGCGCTTCCGGAGGGATGGCCGAGTGGCTGAAGGCGCACGCTTGGAAAGCGTGTTTACGGGAGACCGTAACGTGGGTTCGAATCCCACTCCCTCCGCCATTTCTAACCTGTCGAACGTTCTCCGCGCTCGAATGCGGGGCTGAAACGCCAAGGAACCGCGCGGTTCGGGCGCAGACCTGTGGACTGTGACGTCGGCACACTCAGCTCCGAACGTTCTCTCTCCGCCCTTTTTCTCTCGACCTCTGGACTGAACCGACGCCAGTACGGAATTCTATGTCATTGAAATAAAACGTAAAAATGTCTGCGTCTCGTCGCGGCGATTGATATCCTCGTCGGCAAGCGATCGGCGCCGAAATCGGACATCAAAGCTCGAGCCGTTCGGCGACATCCTCGAACCCCGGATCCTCGGCATAAATGCGCTCGAACTCGCGTCGGGCCTGTGCTTGGCGGCGCTGGCCATCGTAGAGCAACGCACGCTCATATCGGACCTGCCGCAGCAGCTCGTCCGGGCGGTCCTTGCGCCGCCGGAGCGCCAACGTGAGAACGTCGATCGCCGCATCGGGCAAGCCCAAGCTGACCAGCGCGCGGGCCCGATAGAGCAGCAACGCCGTATGGACCGGAGTCTCGTTTTCGACAGACGCGCTCAGCTCTGCGATGCGTCGCAAGTGCTCGGGGTTCGGATGATCGAGCGCAAGTTCAGCGAAGGAGAGCAGGACGACGGGATCCGACTTGTCCAGATCGAGCAGCTGATCCAGACGGATCAATGCGTCGCCCGAACGTCCCTGCAACTGGTAGACCTCGACCAGGGCCAGAAGTGTCCCCCGTTCGCGAGGCCGCACATGCGCCGATATTTCGGGAGTGATCGGCAGGCTGATGGTCGCGTTGACTCCGTACTTGCTGAACAACGAATCGAGTTCGTGTCTCCGTTCCAAGGCATCGAGCAGGCAACGCTCCGCCTGTTCGAAGTTCTCACTCTTCAGGTGAAGCATCCCGGCAAGCCATGCGGCGTCGGCCAGAGAAGCCGAACGGTCGAGCAGGACAAGCGCCTCGCTGTCATCGCCCTCATTCAGCGCCTTTAGCCCATCGACGAAGGCCCGCTCCGCCGCGGGTGTGATCAGGCGCTGGAAAAATCCGAGCGTCAGACGATCTCTCGCGCGCACCATTGGTGCGGATGCACCGCGCTCTTGCCCGCGTCCGGCCCCTGGATCGCGCATCGTGTAGAAGAGGCCGGTGCCAGGAATGCCTGCCGTCGCGCGGTTTCCGCGGGGGCTTATCGTGTACTTGGCCCCGCGCGGCCCGAAGGATAGCGAAGCCGCCGATTTCGAGAGGTTCAGCGTGACCCCGGGCGCAAGTCGGATGCGGCGCCAAAAACGGAATGCCATACGCTTGCCTCCCGCGCCCTCTCGCCTATCGCGCCAGATCGTCGAGGAACTCGGAGGCCGGATCGACGCCGGTGATCAGCAGCCGGTCGCGGGCGCGGGTGCAGGCGACATAAAGCAGATGGCGTTCGGTGTTGTAGACCTCCTCCAGATCGGACTCATCGGCGACGGTCTCGATCCGCTCCTGCAACGGCAGCACCTCGTCGTCGCATGCCATCACGGCGACGGCACGGAATTCGAGGCCCTTGGCCAGATGCATGGTGCTGATCGCGACCTTGCCTGCTTCCGCCTCTACCTTGTCGCTCAGCTCGACACCCGATGCGCCAGCGGTCTTGATCGCGGCCCGCGCGCGTTTCAGTTGCTCGCCGGTTCGAACGAACAGGCCGACCTCATGCGGCTGGCAACCCTCTTTCAGGCGATCGGCGAGCCAGTGCCCGACGGCTTCGCTCTCTTCCGTGGCCGTATCGAAGGTGCAGATCTCGGGTGCCGGCCCGTTGAACACGGAGATGGTGCCGCGGCGGCTCTCGGTGTTACCGTCAACGTCGGAGATGTTCGGCGGCAGCAGCCGATCCGCCTGGGCGCGGATCTGGTGGGAGGTGCGATAGTTGATCCGCAATGTGTGGGAGCGTCCACGTAAGTCGATGCCGAGCGATTTCCACGAGAAGGGTTGCTGGAAGATGCGCTGTCCGAGATCGCCGGCGAAGAACAGCCCGTCCGGCCTGTGCGAAACCAGTGCGGCCAGGAAGCGGGCCTCGGCCACGCTGATATCCTGCGCCTCGTCGACGACCGCGAAATCGAACGGCCGCTTCTCCGTCGCGCCATAATGCGCCGCGAGACGGCCGAACACGCCGGACCATGTCACCGCCTTGCGCTCGGCGAGACCGGCGCGCAACTGCTCGAAGATCGACCAGAGTGCTTCCCGCTGCTTGCCGCCAATCCGCGTCTTGCGGCCAAGGCGCGAGACATCGCGGTACCCCTCCCAGCTTCCGATCTGCCAGGCATCGACGACCTCCGACCAGTCCCCGGCGAGGAAGGGCAAGGAGAACTTCTGGCCATCGTCCTGTCCCGCCGCCTTGGTGAGCAGAGTGTGAACGAGGGACGGCGAGGCGATGTTCGGCTGCCCGAAAAGACTGGAATAGAGATCATAGGCGACGCCCGTGATGGACTGCACGGTGATCCGCGCCAAAACGGCCGGTTCGTTTCCGGCCAGATGCTGCAGCTTCACCTTCAGCGCATTGGCGAGCGCCTTGGAGAAGGTCGTCAGCAGAATGCGCGCCTGTGGTTCGTTGCGCGCCAGATGCACTGCGCGATGCAGAGCCACCACCGTCTTGCCCGTGCCCGCGGACCCCGAAATCCTGGCCGGCCCCGAATAGCTGCGCTCCACATATTGCAACTGGTCGGGATGGAGGAAGACCGCCCATTTCTCCCAAGGATAGTCGAGCGCGCGCTGCAGTTCCTCGATGTTGGTCAGGACCCGGAAACGCCGCTGCGCATCGGGATGGGCGAACGGATCGGCCTCCACGGGTGCCGTCACGGGCGGCTCCGGCTTCTCGCCCACCGCCAGCTTCAGGAGCGCCTCCTGCGCCTCCTGCGGCAGATGGGAGATGATGTCGAACAGGGTGTCCTCGGTCGCCCGGCGAACGTCCTCCACCCACTCCTCGGGTACCCCGAAACCCATCAGCTCGAATTTGCGCAGATTGTCGAAGAGTTTCGGCCTCGCAGCCGGCGCGGGGGCAACCGGCTCCGCGACCTCCTTCGGCTTGAAGATCTCCACCTCTTCGACGCGCTCGCGCACCTCGACGAGCTGCATGGCGCCTGTTGTCGGATGCCGCTCGATCTTGCGCCGTTCGGCCCATTTGTAGGCGTCGTCGTGGTGATCGACATAGACGAGCAGCAGGCTCGACTGCGTGCGGTGGACGATCAGCCGGATGTCGGCGTTCACTCGCACCGACCAGAAATTCGGGTCCTTGGCGCGGTCCAGCTTGTGGAAGGAAAGGCCCGGCGCGGAGGCATCGAGTTGCAGGTCGAAGGCGGTCGTCTTCACTGCCTTCTGTTCCTGCGCGGTCAGCCTGGACAGGCTGTCGGTGAACGTGTCCGCAATCCGGAATTCCATGCTTAATCCACCCCATACTCCGCCAGCCGCCGTTCAGCCGCGGCTACGACCTCGGGCTCGAACTCCTGCCGATATTTCAGGATCAGCGATTCTGCCGACATGTCGGCCATTCCGAACTCCATCAGCTTCAGAAATCCCTCTGACGGTTTCGGCTTGAGTGCGAGATCGGCAAGGGTCTTGCGGACACCGGCGCGGGCGAGCTTCTGCCTGGTGCGTGACAATCGAGTGGTTCTGCCGTTCTGCTCGCTCAGCGCTTCTTCTAGCGCGCACATGACAGCGGCGAAATCGGCTGCGAGCGGGTCGTCAATGTCGCGGCCTTCGATGCGACATAACTGACGGAAGGCGGCCTGATAGACATCGTCCCGCCCCAGCCGGCGGGCATTCGCCATCCAGTTCCGCAGCTTTTGCTGATCCCATTCCTCCGAGAGATCCGGCGCCTTTGCTCCCATCGTGCTCATCCCCCCACCGCCCTGTTGAGCTTCAAGGCGCTCACCCCACTGAGAACACCTTCATGACCTCGTCGCCGAGGTGATTGATGACCTTCACCGCGATCCGCCCCGACGCCGGCTTCGGGAAGGGGCGCGACGTGTCGCTGTGCAGGCTTTCCCAGGCCTCCTGATCGATTTCGGCCTTCAGCGTCATCTTCAATGCCTTGTAGGGATCGTTCGCGCCGAGGAAATAGGCGTGGCGGACGAAGAAGCTTTCCTCGTTGTAGTCGGTGTCGAGCATCCAAAGCGCGATACCGTCGGTGCCTTCGGAGACGACTTCGCCAGTCTGCGGCTTGAAGACGTCGACGCCGAACACCTTCACCCGGATCATGCCGTCGCCCGCATCCTCGATCTTGATGTCGGGCTCGCCGAAGATGACGAAGAGGTTACCGGCGCTGGTCGATTTCAGGTCCCCGCCCATGTGCAGGTCGGGGTTCATGCGGGCCTTGAGCACCGGTACGCGGCCGAGCTTGTCGAACTCAGCCGAATGAGCGTCATAGTTGAAGGCGCAGGCGATCAGAACATCAAATCCGGCATCGCCCGCCTCGCGGGCCGCAGCTACCAGATCGGGGCGGCTGACGGTACCGAATTCGGGACCGATGAAGATGCCGGCGCGCTTCTGGCGATCGCCCTCCATGAAGGCGCCCTCGGCGCAGATGAAGCGGCCGGGCCAGCCGGTCAGGCTGGTGAAGGTGATCCGATCTTCCTTGTGCGCCTGCTGGACGCCGGCGGTCTTCAGGTTCTCCAGGATCATGTGCGCGAAGTCGGTCACGCTCTCGTCGCGATCCGCCGCCTTGCGCTTGCCCTCGGCGGCCTCCAGCACATCGATCAGCTCGTCGTTCCAGTCCACCGCCAGCGTCCGGTGGGGCGAGAGGCTTTCAACCGTAAAGGGCCCGGCAACGCGGACCCTGGAATTGTCCACGTAGGGCTTGTCGTAGAGATATTCGAACTCGGCCTTGGCGGCGATGGATGCATCGATCTCCTTCTGCCGCGCGATCCGCGCCTCCCAGAAGCGGGCGAGCGCGGCCTTGGCGGGTTCGGGCCAGCCCTTGGGGGCCTCGCGCGGAATCTCCCACTCCATGAAGCCGCCAGCGGGGGCGGGCTCGCCGGAGGGCAGCGTGACCTCGCCCTCCTTGCGAAAGTCGATCGTCTTGCCGGCGCGGCCGCCGGTCTCGACCTGGAAGGGCTCCGGGTGTCCTTTCAGGGCGGCGTTGAGGGCAGCCCGCGCGTCCTCGACGGCGGGCTGCATCCGCTCCCAGATCACGTCGATCTCGGCATTATTGGCGATGGATTTGAGAGTGATGTGCGGCACGCGCTCGTAGACGAAACCCATGCGGATATCGCCGCGGGTGGGTGTCGTCTTCGGGGCCGTGCGCGTGACCTCGCCTTCCTTCTGCTGGCCTTCGGGGCTGTCGGCCAGCAGGTAATAGGGATAGCGCGCGCCCATCAGGCGCGAGCGGGCAAGTGCGATGGCGACGCGGCTGGTGTCGATGGTGATCCAGCGCCGCCCCCACTGCTCGGCGACATAGGCCGTGGTGCCCGAGCCGCAGGTCGGATCGAGCACCAGATCGCCGGGATCGGTGGCCATCAGGATGCAGCGTTCGATAATCTTTGTATTGGTCTGGACGACGTAGGTTTTCTGATCGGTGAAACTGCCCGTTCCAGTGTCTCTCCAAAGATTGTTGAGCGCCACAACGGGATAGTCGTCTACCATCCGGACATATCTGAGAACGTTTCCGGATGTGCTGTAAAGCCTCGCGGCTCGGCCGAGGCGCGAGAGACCGGTTCCTACTGTTTTGAAAGTTCCCTTTCGAGGCTTGAAAGTGAGACCAAACTCGCGAAATTCCTTTAGATCACCTTCGCCGAGTGGGCGTTGGCTCATGATATTGTCAGGAAAAAAGACCCTATCAGTCGGTGACGTGGGATCGGCACGCTTCATCTGGCCTGCTTCATCCCTGACATATGCGTAGTATTCGAACCCGCCACGATCATCCTTGAATTGTAGGAGCTGACGGTACTTGGCCGACGTTTTGTTTCGTGCATACCAAATGACGTAATCACCGGCCGCCGACAGCATACTCGTTCCAAGGCTAGTCGTAGATTGGAACATTATAAGGGAAACGAAATTCTCGTCCCCAAACACCTCATCCAACAGCGCACGCACGCGATGGACGTTCTCGTCGCCGATCTGCACAAAGATGCTGCCGCTCTCGTGCAACAGATCGCGCGCCACGGTCAGCCGGTCGCGTAAGTAGGTCAGGTAGGAATGGATGCCGTCGCGCCAGGTGTCGCGGAAGGCGCGGACCTGTTCGGGCTCGCGCGTCACATGGTCCTTCGCGCCGTCCTTCACGTCGCGTGAGGTGGTGGACCACTGGAAGTTGGAATTGAACTTGATGCCGTAGGGCGGATCGAAATAGATGCACTGCACCTGCCCGCGCAGGCCCTCGCGCTCGGCCAGCGACGCCATGACCGCGAGTGAGTCCCCCGAGATCATCCGGTTCGACCAGTGCTGGTCGTGGGCGTAAAACTCCGTCTTGGCTTCCAGGTCCAGGCCGTTGAAATCCGCAAAGAGGTCGGCCACCGGCGGTGCGGACTCTTCAGCGCGCGCCCTCGACACGCGCTTCAGGTCGTCGATGACGACCTTGGGGTGCACCTTCTCCTGGATATAGAGCGGCGGAGCGGAGACGATGAGGTCAGACCAGTCCTGCTCGTCCTTGCCGCGCCAGACGAGCTGCGGATCGAGGTCGCGGTTGCGCCGCTCATAGGCGAGCTGGATCGGCGTCTTGTCGGCCTCGCGCATGAGGCTCTCGAACTCGGCCGTCGGGATGTTCTTGCGGGTCGCCGAGTCGTGCTTCAGCGCCTCGACCTCGATCGGTTTCTTCGCCATTACGCGGCCTCCTCTGCTTGCGCGTCGGGCAGATCGAAGCCCTCGTCATCCTGGGGGATATCCTCGCCTTCCTCGGGCGCCACGCCGGCCTTGATGACCGGGTGGCCGGTCGCCTTGGCGATCATGGCGAGGAGCCGCGCCTCGCGATCCGCCATGAACCCTTCGAAATCGTCGGCACGCAGAAGCGCCGGGTCCATCGCGTGACTTGCGAGGTATTCGTCCAGCGCGGCGGGCGCGATGGGCGGCGTATCCTTGCCGCCCATCTCCAGCCGGGAGAGATACTCCGAAGGCGCGACCCCGCCGAGGATGCGGTTGGTCTTGTAGCTGAGCGGGGTCTTGTTGACGACGGTGTCAAAGACCTTCGGCTCGATCTTCTGCTTCTTGCACCAGTCCTGCGGGAAAATGTGGTGGATATCGACATACTCGTCGAAGAACACCGTCTGGCCGTAGGGCTGGCCCGAACGGAAATCGATCGCCCCCTCGGCCATCAGCAGGGCGTGGATGCCCTTGTAGGCGGCGGAGAGGCGGGTGCGCAGCGTGCGCAGCCGTTCGGGGCGGAAACGCCCTTCGGTGATGGTGCTGGGCTCGGGCCCGCCATCGAGCCAGGCGGGGACTTCGAGCACGTCCTTGGCGAAGCGGGATTCGATGGCGGACCCGTATAGCTCGCCGAAGATGCCGCACCAGAACCAGCGCGCCAGCCGGTCGCGAACCGCGGCATGGTCGAATTTCGGGCCGATGATCGCGAGGATCGCGGCGAACGGGACGAGCTGGCCCTGATAGGGCAAGTCGATGACGCGGTAGATGTGGTTCTGGCGGAGGAAGCGGGCAGCCGCCTTGAACCCGTCCTCGACCGCGCCACGGTGCTTCAGATAGGCCTCCAGCGGCAGGTCTAGCAGCGACTGGCGCGTCGCCCGGACGGCGGAGAGCTCGGACTCCTTGCGGCCCGCGGCGATTTCGGCCGCGCGCTTCTCGACGCCGTGCAGGAGCGCAATCGCCTGCAGGACATCCGTCGCGGCGACCTTCTCCAGAACACCGAACTTCTGCTCGGCCGCGCGGCCGTAGAGCTGCAGGCGCGTCTGCAGCCCGGCCTGGCCATCGGCGCCGAGCCAGTCGTCGCGGAGGCGATGCCCGCGGGCGGCGTACATAGCGGTGACGAGCTCAAAGGCATCGAGCGGCTTGCCGCCGGTGTTCACCTTTTCGAAGACGAGGCAGACCGCCTCGTGCGAGGTGTCGGGGCCCAGCGCGATGACCGGCAGCTGGTAAGCCTTGAAGTTCTGGAGGACTTCATCCTTGAACGGCTTGAAGAGCCTGCGCGTCTCGGGATCCTTCTCCAGCCAGTATTCGTTGAACCCGTCCTGCCATTCGTCCCAGTCGAACACCTGGTTCAGCGGGAACATGAGATTCTGGTATTCGAGCTCGGGCGTGGAGAGGTCGAGTTCGATCTTCCGGTCGAAATCCGATTTGATCCGCCGATCTTCCGGCACGGAGACGATGGCGTTCTCGCGATCCTCGGCCGGGTTCATGGCCTTGCGGATGTCGATGTAGAACCAGCGCCTCACGAGCTTGAGGCGCGGAGTAACCGTCTGCACCACCTCGCGCCGCAGGCAAGTCTGGTAGAGCGACGTCATGCGCTGCTGGCCATCGAGGAGGAGCTGGTCCGGCGCGCCAGCGGCTGCGATCGGATCGGCGCCCTGGATCGGGCGCCGCGCGAAGGTATCGGCGGCTCCCGGCTTCACTTCCAGCGTCATCAAGGCGCCGACCGGAAAAGCTTGCGAGATCGACGCGATCAGACCCTTGATCCGCTCCTCATCCCAAACCCAGCTGCGCTGAAAGTCGGGAAGCTGGATCTTCCCGCTTCCGCAATGCCGGAGCAGTTCTTCAAGGCTGACCGGATTGGTCTTGAATGCTGCCTGCTTCCCCAAGGTCACACCTCGTGATCGACGACGGCTGCGGCAGCGTGTTCACACTGCGCAGCGATCAGTTTGTTGAACTCCGCCTCGATCTCGTAGACGGCGGTGAACTCGGCGAAGGCCCAGCGTCCGTAGCGTTCGAGGTTGTTGACGCCCGGCACCCAATAGGCGCGCATGGTGTTCGCCTTCTCCTTGGCGTCCTCGCCGCGGAAGCCCTTGATCTCGACGATGAGGTTCAGCGGGTCTAGATGGCCATCGTCCACCTGGACGATGAAATCCGGGATGTATTTTCGGGGCGTCGAGCCCATCAGGTAGGGCACGTCGAGGCCAAGATTCTGGTTCTTGACGTAGGCGCGAACCTTGGGGTGCGCCTCTGCCACGCGGCAGAACTCCGCCTCCCAATCGCTGTCGCAGACGACCCAGTTCACGTGGCACTTGCGCGGGTCGGTCTGCCAGCGCGTTTCCTTCGACGTCGTGAAGTTGACGAAGGCCGTCGAGCCGGTGGGGTTGTAGGCGTCGAGGAT
>NZ_JBATUH010000062.1:0-2831 GCF_049671045.1 Parvibaculum sp.
TAACCGAAAAATCTTTCCGGTCATTGCGATCGATCAAAGACCGCTCACGCAGGATTGGCGATGGTTGCCCGGACGATCATCTATGTTACCCTCTTCCGTGAGCGTTGAATGCGAATTGCCGACGGCCTTGTGAGCCGCAGGGCCACCACAAAATATGACCGCGCCGCCCGGCGCCGGTGGGGAGGGCCCTTGTTCAGCAGCCGATTCGTCATTCGAATTGTTGCGTTTCTACTTATCCCCTTAGCTCTTGTTGCATTGCTGCCGCGTCCGGCCATGGCTGCGAGCCGGCTGCCCGAATTTCTGCAGAAATTGATGCCTTCTGACGTTTTTCCGGGCGCTGACAGATTCGGCGCCGTCGAGGGCACGCCGCCGGTGGCGGCCGCCTTCGCGGGAAACAGGCATCTCGGCTACGTCTATCTCAACAGCGACGTCGTGAACTCGGTCGGCTATTCGGGCAAGCCGATCAACATCGTCATCGGTCTTTCCGATGCTGGCGTCATCGTCGGCGCAAAGCTCGTCGAGCATCATGAGCCCATCGTCCTGATCGGAATTCCGCAATCCAAGGTCGAGCATTTCATCCAGGGCTATGTCGGACTGAACTACAGGGACATTCCGTCCGTAACGCGCAACGGTCCGCCCGTGGATATCGTCAGCGGCGCCACCGTCAGCATGATGGTGATAGGCGACAGCATCACGCGCTCGGCGATCGCGATTGCGCGTGCCACGGGACTCGAGGGTCCGGGGCAGACGGGCGGGCAGGCGGCGCCGCAGGAAACGCGCGTCGTCGACGAGCAAAAATCCTCCGTCGAGGACTGGCAGACATTGATCGGCGATGGCTCGGTGCGGCGGCTGCATCTGACGGTCGGCGAGATCAACAAGGCGTTCGAGCGGACGGGCAACCGGGGCGCCATCCGCCATCCCGAGGCCGGCGATGCGGACGATACCTTCATCGACCTTTATGTGGCGCTTGTCAGCGTGCCGTCGATCGGCAGGAGCCTTCTCGGCGAGGAGGGATGGGAGCGGCTGAAGCAACGCCTCCAGCCCGGCCAGCAGGCGCTCCTCATCGGCGGGGAGGGAGAGTATTCGTTCAAGGGCTCGGGCTATGTGCGCGGCGGGATCTTCGACCGGATCGAGCTGCTGCAGGATGAAAACAGCATCCGTTTCCGCGACAGGAACCATCAGAGGATCGGCGACATCGAGGCGGAAGGCGCGCCGGAACTGCCGGAGATCGGCCTTTTCACCGTGCCGCGCGGCATGGCCTTCGATCCGGCGGCGCCATGGCGTCTGCAACTGCTTGTCCAGCGCGCTTACGGCGCGCGCGACAAGGCCTTCCTGACCTTCGATCTCGGCTACACGTTGCCCGGAAAATACACGCGGGTTGCGCAGCGGCCGGCCGCCGTCGGGGTGCCGCCAGCGCCAGCCTCATCCTCGGCGCTTGCAGGCGAGATCGGATCGACGCAGGCGGAGAGTGCCTTGCCCGGCGCTCCGGCCGAAGAACCTCTCTGGCAGAAGATTTGGCGGACAAAGCTCATCCAGATCGCGGTGCTGCTGGTGGCGCTGCTGATCCTCACCGCCGTCTTCTTCTTTCAGGACTGGCTCGTGCGCCGTCCCGTCTTCTATGAGCGGTTCCGCATTGGTTTTCTCGTCTTCACGCTCGTATGGCTCGGCTGGTATGCGCAGGCGCAGCTTTCCGTCGTCAATGTGCTGACTTTCTCCAACGCGCTCAGAACCGATTTCCATTGGGAATATTTCCTGATGGACCCGCTGATCTTCATTCTGTGGTTCGCGGTCGTCGCCTCGATCCTGTTCTGGAATCGCGGCGCCTTCTGTGGCTGGCTCTGCCCCTTCGGCGCGCTTCAGGAACTCACCAACAAGGCGGGGCGCCTGCTCGGCATCCGCCAGATCGAGGTGCCGTTCGGCCTGCATCAGCGGCTCTGGGCGCTGAAATACATCATCTTCCTCGTCCTGTTCGGCCTCGCCCTCTACGATCTCGCGCTGGCCGAGCGCATGTCCGAGGTCGAGCCTTTCAAGACGGCGATCGTGCTGAGGTTTATCCGTAGCTGGCCGTTCGTCGCCTTTGCCGTCGCGCTGCTTGTCGCCAATCTCTTCATCGAGCGCTTCTTCTGCCGCTATCTCTGCCCGCTGGGCGCGGCGCTCGCCATCCCGGCGCGCATCCGCATGTTCGACTGGCTGCGCCGCTATCGTGCTTGCGGCAATCCCTGCCAGCGCTGCGCCAATGAGTGCCCGGTGCAGGCGATCCATCCCGACGGCGTCATCAATCCGAACGAGTGCATCCAGTGCCTGCACTGCCAGATGCTCTATCACCACGACCAGAAATGCCCGGTGATGATCCAGAAGAGGCTGAAAGAAGAGAGAAGGCTTGTCGTGACGACGTCGAAGGGGAGGGCCGCGCGTACGGAAGCGCCGGCTCCCTCGTCAGCGGGAAAATGAACCCTGGAGCAATTCGCTCCGTATAAAGAGGAGCCAATCATGGCCAATGAGAGCGAAAAAGGAGTGAGCCGCCGCGGCCTATTGAGTGGCACCGCGACGGTCGCGGGCGTGGCGGGGCTCGTCGGGGCGACGGGCGGCCTCGCGGCATCGGACCTGATCGCTGCCGCGCAGGCGGCGGAAAAGAAAAAGTCGAAGGGGCTCAGCGCCGAAGTTCTCCCCGGCGATCTCGACGAATATTACGGCTTCTCGTCCAGCGGCCAGACCGGCGAGGTGCGCATCATCGGCATCCCCTCCATGCGCGAGCTGATGCGCATCCCCGTTTTCAACAGATGCAGCGCCACCGGCTGGGGCCAGACCAATGAGAGCCTGAAGATCCTGAC
>NZ_JBATUH010000063.1:0-2587 GCF_049671045.1 Parvibaculum sp.
TCGCCGTGCTCGACGGCTCCTGCCGGACGCCCATCGCGGCGCTCGCGATCATCGAGGGCGAGCGGCTCTCCATGCGCGCCATGATCCTGACGCCGGATGGCAGCGAGGTCATCGAGACGTCGCGCGAGGGGCTTGCAAGCGACGCGGCGGCGCTCGGGCGGGATGCGGGCGAGGAACTGAAACGCCGCGCGGGCCCTCATTTCTTCGAAGGCTCGTGAGCCTCATGCGCCTGCTCGTCACCAGACCGGACGAGGATGCCGGCTCCCTTGTCGAGCTTCTGGCGGAGATGGGGCATGAGGCCGTCTCGGCGCCGCTCATGGAGATCAGGCTCCAGCGCGAGGTGAAGATTCCCGATACGCCCTATCAGGCCATTCTCATCACCAGCGCCAATGGCGCGCGCGCCATTGGCAAGCGCCTCGAGATCGCAAGGCTGAGGAACATTCCCGTCCTCGCGGTCGGGGGCGCGAGCGCGGAAGCGTCCCGCGAGGCGGGCTTTCGCGATGTGGAGGCTGCGGGCGGCGATGTGACATCGCTCGTCGATCTCGCTTTGCGGCGGCTCGAGCCCGGCGCCGGGCCGCTTCTCCATGCGGCGGGCAGCGTGGTCGCGGGCGACCTCAAGGGCGACCTCGAAGCGCGCGGCTTCAGCGTCGATCGCGTGATCCTTTATGAAGCGATCGCGGCCGAGCACATGCCGGAGGCCGCCTCCGAGGCGCTGAAGTCGGAAACGCTTTCGGGCGTTCTTCTCTATTCGCCGCGCACGGCGCGCATCTTTTCAGCGCTGGTGCGCGAGGCGGGGCTTGAGGACAGGCTTCGGCCTCTCGCCGCCTATTGCCTGTCGCAGGCGGTGGCGGAGGGGCTTGCCGGGCTTCCGTTCGCGCGGGTCCATGTCGCGCGCGAGCCGAGCCAGGCCGCACTGCTCGAATTGCTGGAACCCGAATTCCGCCCCGGCTGACGCGCCTCGCAACGTGTCGCGACCATCTGTCTTCGGCATGAAAAGGCGGAATTCAGCCAATCGTGCCTTTCCGGTGCCATGATCCCCTTTATAGTGAGGTAACGAATTCCGGAACGAGGGCCGCACTTTTCATGAGCGACGCGAAGGGCACCAACGACAAACCCGATATGCCGGACGCCGATCTGCCGGGCGGAGAAGCCGAGCTTCTCGGGCCGGAAAGGACCGAAAAGCCCGAGCCCCAGCGCAAGGAACCGCCCGTCATTGACGGCGAGGCGGAAGACGTGACCCCGGCGGGCGAGGCCGGCAAATCCTCGGCCTCCGCCTCCGCCGCCACTGGCACTTCTTCTTTTTCTTCCGCGTCATCCGCGCCCGAAAAGGGGCAAGGCGGCGGGCGCGCCGCTCTGCGGGTCGCGGTCGCCGTCATCGCAATCGGGGCCGTCGGCGCCGGCGCCTATTATCTCGGCATTGGCCGCGAGAGCGGCCCTTCGCCCGAGGCGGAGGCCATTGCGGCTCTCGACGGGCGTCTGTCGCTCGTCGAACGGAAGGCCGAGACGGAAGCGAGCTTCGTTCGCGGAGAGACGAAGCATCTCGACGAGCGGCTTGGCGAGGCCGAGCAGAAGATCGCCGCCGAGGCGCAGTCGCCCGACAGCATTTCCTCGATCAACCAGCGGCTCGACCGGCTCACGGCCGATGCGGATGCGTTGAAGCAGGGTTTCGGCGAGACGCAGGGCGAGTTGCAGGCGAGCCGGCAGAAGATCGACGAGCTTCAGCGCAGCATGCCGCCGGCGGGCATTGCCGATCAGGTGGCGCGGCTCGACGCGATGCTGAAGGCGCTCAGCGGCGCGCTCGATACGCTGCAGCCGCGCGTCTCTGAAATGGAATCGCGCGTCGCCGCCCTCGAGGCGAAGAAGGAAGACCCCGACGCGGCCGCCCGCGCGGCGCTCGGTCTTGCGCTTGCCAATCTCGCGCGTGCCGCGGAGACCGCCTCGCCCTTCAGGAGCGAGCTCGATGCCGTCGCCGCCTTCCTGCCGAACGAGCCGGGGCTGGCGGCGCTTGCCGGTCCCTCGGCAACGGGCGTTGCAACGAAGGCGAGCCTCAAGGAGAGGTTTCCGGCGCTCGTCCAGTCCGTTCTCGATGCCGAGCGCCGCGCGGGCGCGAACGGGCTCTGGGCGCGCTTCATCGCCAATGCGCGTTCGCTCGTCACGGTCAGGCGGACGGGCGAGATCGCGGGCGAGGACACGGAAGCCGTGATCGCGCGCATGGAGGAGCGGCTCCGCGCCGACGATCTGGCGGCCGCGGTCGATGAGGGGGCGAAGCTCAAGGGCGCGGCGGCGGAGGCGGCGGCCCCATGGCTTGCCGAGGCGCGGGCGCGGGTCGAAACCGAGCGGCTCTTGCGCGAACTCTCGGCCCATGTCGCCGCGCGGCTGTCGAAGGCGAAGGGCTGATGCTGCGCGCGCTCTATATATTCCTCATCATCGCGGCGCTCTCGGCGCTGGCGATCTGGCTTGCCGACAATCCGGGCGATCTCGTGCTTCACTGGCGCGGCTATGAGGTGCGGACGAGTTTCGTCGTCGGTCTCGGGCTGATGGTCCTCGTCGCCTTTCTCGTGCTCTTCATCTATCGCGTGACGGCGGG
>NZ_JBATUH010000064.1:0-63946 GCF_049671045.1 Parvibaculum sp.
CGGTCGACTGCGCCGAGCACATGTATCACTCCGGCTTCATGGAGACGTTCCGCAACGGGCTCTTCCAGCGCATCGTGCCCATCGTCAAGGATATCGGCCTCTGGGGGCCGCGTATCCGAAAGGGGTACGAGGAAATGGGCGTGATCGGCTTTGCCGATCAGGACGTCGAGGCGCTCCAGAGCAATGATGACAGCATCGCGCGGGATTTCGACGCCCGCCGCAAGCATATCGAACGCGTCGCCGCAAGGGCGTCCGCCGCCGAATAAGACTCGAAATAGAAAGTCGATCGGCGCGAGTGAAACGCCGGGGCCCGCAAGGCTCCGGCGTTTTTGATTGATGCGGCGGGGCGCGGCAGATTGGGATGTCGGTCGGGGGACCGGAAGCGTATGATGCATCCGGTCAGGGGGCTTCATTCGATCCCGGAGGGACAGATGACGAACCAAGCCACCCGTGATTTCAGACGCCGCTTCTCCGCCCTCACCCTCGCCGCGACCTTGCTTCTGCCGGCAGCGGCGCTTGCCGAGGAAAAGCCCGCGGAGCGCATGCCGTCACCCCCGCCTCAGGGGCAGAACATGCCCCAGCAGGGCGAGCGGCACATGCCGCCGCCGCCGCCCCAGCACCGCGCGGAGGAAGGCCGCAAGATGAACCGCACGGCGATGCGGCGCGAGCATCCCGAATTCACAGCCGACCAGTCGGGCTTCGCGCGCGACTATTACCGCAGGAACAACTGGGAAGGGCGTCCGCTGCCGCATGGCCAGCGCCTCGGGGTCGGGCACAGGCTGCCGCGCGGCGTCCACAGGCATCCGCTGCCGGCCGATCTCGCCTACCGCTTTCCGCATGGTCACGGCTATGAGGCCTATATCGTCGGCGACGATATCGTGCTCGTGGCGGTGGCGACGGGCATCATCGTCGACATCCTGTCCAATGTTCACTGACGGGGCGGCGGCACGCCCCGGGGCCCGGGCTCCGATCCGGGCCTCGATGGCTTTTGCGCTG
Organism: Parvibaculum sp.; assembly: GCF_049671045.1. Classification (GTDB taxonomy): domain Bacteria; phylum Pseudomonadota; class Alphaproteobacteria; order Parvibaculales; family Parvibaculaceae; genus Parvibaculum. Next base: position 997 of record NZ_JBATUH010000064.1, read on the forward strand.
CAAACGGGCCTGTGGTAATGGGCGAGGCTATTCGGACGCAGCGTAAAGGGCGGAAGACATGGCGAAGGAAGAAGGCGGCCAGCCGAGCGCAGGCAGGGACAAGCCCTGGATTTTCCGCACCTATGCGGGCCATTCGACCGCCCAGGCCTCGAACGAGCTTTATCGCACCAATCTCGCTCGCGGGCAGACGGGCCTTTCGGTCGCCTTCGATCTGCCGACGCAGACCGGCTATGACAGCGATCACGAGCTGGCGCGCGGCGAGGTCGGCAAGGTGGGCGTGCCGATCAGCCATATCGGCGACATGCGCCAGCTTTTCGAGGGCATCCCGCTCGAGAAGATGAACACCTCGATGACGATCAACGCGACGGCCGCCTGGCTTCTCGCGCTCTATATCGCCGTCGCGGACGAGCAGGGCGCCGACCGCGCGAAGCTTCAGGGCACGGTTCAGAACGACATCATCAAGGAGTATCTCTCGCGCGGTACCTATGTGTTTCCGCCCGCGCCCTCCATGCGGCTCATCACCGACATCGTTTCCTACACCTATCGCGAAGTGCCGAAGTGGAACCCGACCAATGTCTGCTCCTATCACTTGCAGGAAGCAGGCGCGACGCCGGTGCAGGAGCTTGCCTTCGCGCTCGCCAATGCGATCGCCGTTCTCGACCATGTGAGGGCGAGCGGGCAGGTGCCGGAGGCGGAGTTTCCCGAGGTGGTCGGACGCATCTCCTTCTTCGTCAATGCCGGCGTGCGCTTCATCACCGAGATCGCCAAGATGCGCGCCTTTGTCGATCTCTGGGACGAGATCTGCCGGACGCGCTATGGCGTCGAGGACGCGAAGCTTCGCCGCTTCCGCTATGGCGTGCAGGTGAATTCGCTCGGCCTCACCGAGCAGCAGCCGGAAAACAACGTCTATCGCATCCTGATCGAGATGCTGGCCGTCACGCTGTCGAAGAAGGCGCGGGCCCGCGCCGTGCAGCTTCCGGCGTGGAACGAGGCGCTGGGCCTGCCGCGTCCCTGGGATCAGCAATGGTCCCTTCGCGCGCAGCAGATTCTCGCCTTCGAGACGGACCTTCTTCAGTATGAGGATATTTTCGACGGCAGCCAGGTGATGGATGCCAAGGTCGAGGCGCTGAAGGCCGAGGCGCGCGAGGAGCTTCGCCGCATCGAGGAGATGGGCGGCGCGATTGTCGCCATCGAGAGCGCCTATATGAAGGAGCAGCTCGTCTCGTCGAATTCCGCGCGGCTGGCAGCGATCGAGGCGGGCGAGCAGGTGGTCGTCGGCGTCAACAGATATGTCGAGACGGCGCCCTCGCCGCTCGCGACCGGCGAAGGCTCGATCCTCACCGTTCCGGCCGAGGTCGAGGCGGGGCAGATCGCGCGGCTCAAGGCGTGGCGGGCGGCGCGTGACGCGGGCGCGGTCGAGGCGGCGCTTGCCGAGCTTCGCCACGCGGCGAAGGAAGGCCGCAACATCATGGAGCCCTCCATCGCCTGCGCGCGCGCCGGCGTGACGACGGGCGAATGGGGAACGGCGCTGCGCGCGATCTTCGGCGAATATCGCGCGCCGACCGGCGTTTCACGCGCCGCGCGCAACGATGCGCCGGAGCTCGACCGCGTGCGCGAGATGGTCGATGCCGTGTCGGTGAAGCTCGGCCGGCGGCTCAAGTTCCTCGTCGGCAAGCCGGGCCTCGACGGACATTCCAACGGCGCCGAGCAGATCGCGGTCCGTGCGCGCGACTGCGGCATGGATGTCGTCTATGACGGCATCCGTCTTACCCCCGCCGAGATCGTGGATGCGGCGCGCGAAGGCCGGGTGCATGTGCTGGGGCTCTCGATCCTTTCGGGCTCGCATGTGCAACTCGTGACCGAGGTGATGACGCGCCTCAAGAATGAGGGGATCGACGTTCCGGTCGTCGTGGGCGGCATCATTCCGCATGAGGATGCCGAAAGGCTCCGCGCCGCCGGCGTCGCCGCCATCTATACGCCCAAGGACTTTCAGATCACCGACATCATGGCCGACATCGTGCGGCTGGTGGACTGGAACACCGACGCGGCGGCGTGAGGCGCTCGCCACATTCTTGCCTTATTCCCATAATGCTTCCGCCGCATTGGGCCGTTCCAATCTGACACGTGGTAGAGTTAACGGGCTCAACACGCAGATTGGAGGGACGGGCATGAGCGATGCGAAAGCGAGGCATGCGGGCTCGGCGCTGGCGGAGCATTCCGCGCGCGACTATGGGCGCAATGCGGAGCCACTTCCCGACATTCACGTCTTTTCGCGGCTATCAGAACTCGACGAGGCCTATGCCGGCGAGCTTGCAGAGGCGCGCGCCCGCGCCGAGACACTGACGCGCGAGATCGCCATGCTCGCCCGCAGGCTCGCCGAGCCGCTCCCGGAGCCGGGCGAGGGCAGGCGGCGCATCAGCACGGGGAGGGCGTGAGCGATGGCGAGCGCAAGTCTCATCCCTGAAGCGATGCGCGCGGAGATCGCGCGGAACTATATCGCCAGCGAGCGCGAGGCGCGGTTCGCGTTCTTCCACGCGGGCGCCTTTCTCGTGCTCCTTCTCGTTTCGCTCGGCGCCGTGCTCGTCGATTACATGATCGTCAGCGAGTTCTGGACGCGCGCGCTTGCCAATGAGTTCCTCGAGCTACCTGGCACGCTCGCAAGTTCGGTCGCCTTCAAATCCCTCCAGGTCCTCTTCGCGACCATCGCCGCCCATATTCTCTATGAGCATATGGGGCGCTTCGGCCGCGGCTTCTTCGTGCGCGCGGTCTTCGTGCTCGCGCTCGCCATGCTCGTCGGCGTCGGTCTGCTGCTGGCCACCATGTCGCTGCCGAACGGGCTTGCGGCAACGGGCGCAGGCTCGGGCGTCGGCTCCTCACTCGGCTCGGCGCTTGCCGGGCTCGGCATCGAGGCGCCCGCCACGGGCGATGCGGCCAGCGTCTCCTCCGAACTCGACGCGGTGCGAAGCTGGCAGCCTTTCTTCTGGCTCGGTTCGCTCGGCGTCGTCTTTCTCGTCGTCACGGGCGTTGCCGCGCTCTGCATCCATTTTGCGACGGAGGAGCTGAGGCGCATCGTTCTTGCGCGCGATTTCGCGCATCGCCGCCGCGACATGGCGCGGCTCGCGGCGCTCGAAGCGGAGTATGACGAGATTCGCCAGAGGCTTTCTGAAATGGAGGGGCCCGAGAACAGGCGCCATTTGCTCTGGACAGGGCTCATGCGCGAGGCCCGCGCCTATGAGCAGGGGCTCGACGAGGCGCGCCGCGCCCTGCCGCTCGCCGCCCGGACCCCGAGGCTCATCGGCCGGGGCGCGCAGGTGACAGGCCCCGCCGCGGACCGGCTCAAGGGCTGCGAAGCCTCGCGCGATGTCACGCGCTATGAGAGGCTTTTCGACGAGTGGTGGGAGCGACGCTCTCGCAATGCGATGAAGGCGGGCCCGACGGCATCGGGCGGCATGAGGGAACCTTTCGGCGAGGTTCTGCCGCCCTTGCGGGCGCCCCGCCCGATAGGGTTTGAAAGGGCGGCGGAGTGAGCGCGATGCGCCGTGCCGCTCTCGCGCTTTGTCTCGCGGCGGGGCTTTCGGCGCCCGCCCTTGCCGATGGGCCCTCGCCGCGCACGGTCGTTATCGGGCTCGATCTCTCCATGAGCAATCCGCTCGTGAAAAACGACGCCTATGCCGCGCGCGTCGCGGCGCGCACGGCGGAGGAGCTTCGGGCGCTGCCGCTCAGGTCGCGCGTGATGCTCAGGACCTTCGGTTCCTATGATGGGAGCGCCAACACGCTCAAGGTCGATCAGGTGATCTCGGCCCATGCGCGGCCCGAGGCCGTGGCCGGAGGAATGGCCACGCTCATCGCCAATGTTCCGAAGCTCGTGAAGGAAGGAAAGCTCAAGGCGCAAGGCAAAACGAGCATCGTGCCTTTCCTCGAGACGGAGGCCGAGCTTGTCGATTGCAAGGCGTCGTCCGTCCATATCATTCTGCTTACGGACGGGTTCGAGGATTCCGAATATGCGACGCTGACGAAGCGCGGCGGCCGCCTGCCCGCGCCCGCGCCGATCTTCGCCGGTTGCGACAGGCTCCTGATCCTCGGTCTTGGGCAAGGCGCGGGAAGCCCGTCCGCCACGCTGCATCTTCGCAAGGAATGGACGGCCTATGCGGAGAAGGCGGGCTTCAGGAGCTTCACGGGTCTTTACGACTGGTAGGCGAGGCTCTCACGCGGCGGCGGTGGCGGGTTCCTTCGCGCCACGGGACTTCAGCCTGAAAGCATCCGGCCGCACGAAGACGAAGGCGAGCGGCGTGTTCTCGACTATGCGGAAGGCCAGAAGCGGCATGCCGACCGCCATGGCGAGCGACATCAGCGTCAGGAAATCGCCATGGGTGACGCCGAGCTTGATGAGCAGCACGCGCGAGGCGGCCATGGGCAGGAAGAAGGCGAGGAACACATAGAGCGAGCGCGAGCCGATATAGGTGAGCGGCGCGGCGAGCCCCCGCTCGACCAGCAGAACGACGAGGATGAGCGTCGCGGTAGCGCCCGCAAAGGCGGTCGCGAGTTCGAAGGCGCGTATGTCGATCTCGCCGGAAAAGACGACCGACCCGATGGCGAGATAGAGCGCCGCGCCGGCGCCGAGCGCCGCAAGCGGCCGGGCGCGCACCAGATCGGCCATTCGGAATATGTAAGGCGCGCCGTAAACGCCGATGACGAAGAAGATGAAGCGTCCGGCGAATTCGTCCGGCACCGTCCAGCCCGTATGGAGCCTGGAGAAATAGAGGGCGAGCGCGAGGCCGATGACGAACGGCTTCGGCAGGTCGCGCATGAGGCGCATCGCCACGAAGAAGAGGCTCAGTTCATAGATGAACCAGAGAATGCCGAAGGGCTCGAAGGGGATCATCAGCAGCGTCTTGTAGTTCACCACCCATTCGCTGTCATGGGGCAGTGCCATCTTCAGGCCGATCTGGATCGCCGACCATAGCAGATAGAAATAGACGAAGTGCAGCACCTTCCCGTCGATGAAGGAGCGCAGATCGCTGCGAAGCGAGCGGGCGGCGAAAAGTCCGGCGACGAGGAAGAAGAGCGGCATCCGGAAGGGAACAGTAAATTCGCAGAGAAGATTGAAGATGTAGGGCATCTTGTGCAGGGCGACCGCGTCGTTATAGGTCGCGTGCTTCATGACGACGAGCACCATGGTCAGGCCCTTGGCGGCGTCTACCCAGTCGATGCGCGGCTTGGCGGCGGTCATTTACCGTACTTTCTGCGGATGCACGTCCCCCGATGGAACGCCATGGAGCTCCGGGGTCCGTCCAAGCAGAAATCAGGCCAGTGAAACCGCCGTTTCAGATGCCGGCGAGGCGCCGCACATCGGCGGGGGAGAGGCCATCGGCACGCAATTCGCGCAGGCCCATATCCTTCGCGCTCTTCGAAAGCCGGCGCCCCGTCTCGTCGCGCACCAGTGGATGGTGGCGGTACCGCGGCTCGGGAAGATCGAGCAGCACCTGCAGCAGCCGGTGCACATGGGTCGCCGGGAAGAGGTCCTGGCCCCGCGTCACCAGCGTCACGCCCTGAATGGCATCATCGACCGTCACTGCCAAATGATAGCTCGTCGGCACGTCCTTGCGGGCGATGATGACATCGCCGAAGAGCAGGGGGTCGATGGGGATGCGGCCAAGCTCGCCGCGCGGGCCGCCATGCTCCTCAAGGAAGGAGATGGGGCCGCCCGCCTTCTTCTCGGCGAGTTCGAGCGCCTTTTCGACGTCGAGGCGCCAGGCATAGGAGCGTCCCTCCCACATGAGCCTGTTGAGTTCCCCGCCGGGCAGATCCTTGTAGATGCCGGGATAGATCGGCGCGCCGTCAGGATCGCTCGGCCAGTGCTTCGGGCCGATGCCCGTCGCGGCGATGGCGTCGGCGATCTCCTTGCGTGTGGCGAAGCAGGGATAGACGACCTCCATGGAGCGAAGGCGCTTCAGCGCCGCTTCATAATCGGCGAAATGCTCGGACTGGCGGCGCACCGGCTCTTCCCACACGAGGCCGAGCCAGGCGAGGTCCTCATAGATGCCCTGCTCATATTCCGGGCGGCAGCGGCCGGTGTCGATGTCCTCTATGCGAAGGAGAAAGCGCCCGCCGAGCGACTTCGCCGTCTCATAGGCGAAGATCGCGGAATAGGCATGCCCCAGATGCAGCCAGCCGTTCGGGCTCGGTGCGAAGCGGAGGACGTCGCGTTGCGGCCGGGTTATGGGCATGAGGACAGAACGAGGCTCGCTTCATTGAAGGCGGGCTCTTTATAGCTCAATGAGCGCTGCTGAACGAGGCGGCACAAGAAACCACTAGGAGTGGCTTCACAAAGTTGTTTTACGAGATGTAGTATTCTCCGTGACAATTCGGGACGCGGTCCGTCATTGGGGCGTTAGCGATCCCAGGAGGGCAGCGTGCACGGTTCGTTTGCCAATCCGGATAGTTGTCCGGCCCTTGTGTTGAATGCGGATTACAGACCGCTCAGCTATTACCCGCTCTCGCTCTGGTCGTGGCAGGATGCGATCAAGGCGGTGTTCATGGATCGTGTGAACATCGTCTCGTGCTATGACACTTATGTCCGCTCACCGAGCTTCGAGATGAAGCTGCCGAGCGTCGTCTCGCTCAAATCCTATGTGAAGCCCGCGCGCTATCCCGCCTTCACGCGGTTCAATCTTTTCCTGCGCGACCGCTTCAACTGCCAGTATTGCGGGGCGCGGCACGAGCTGACCTTCGATCATGTGGTCCCGCGCTCGCGGGGCGGACAGACGACATGGGAAAATGTCGTGACCGCCTGCGCGCCCTGCAATCTCAGAAAGGGCGGCAAGATGCCCGAGCAGGCGGAGATGTTTCCGCTGCAAAAGCCCTATCGTCCGACCGTCAACGATCTGCACAAGAACGGACGGCATTTTCCGCCGAACTATCTGCATGAGAGCTGGCAGGACTATCTCTACTGGGACAGCGAGCTGGAGCCCTGAGGGCGGGCGCGCTCAGACCTTTTCCGACAGCCTGATGGCGATGCGGCAGCCCGTGCGTATGAGGCTCGATAGCAGGGGATAGGCGGGCGCTTCCTTCGCGCCCTTGGCGATCGCCTCGTCGCGGTGCTGCACTTCCTCGAGGCGGAAGCGTTCGATCGTTTCGCGCAGCGGAGCTTCCTCTTCGCCCATGGCTTCGAGCTTGCGCACCTGGCCCGCATAATGCTCGTCGATGACATCCTCGACCGCCTCGGTGCAAGCATGGGCCGCCTTCTCGCCCATCAGGGCCGTCGCGGCGCCGAGCGCGAAGCCCGCGACATGCCAGATCGGAGCAAAGGCCGTCGGTCGCACGCGGCGCTCGTTCACGAGATCGTTGAAGCGGGCGAGGTGAAGCTCCTCATCCTTCGACATGCGCGTCAGCGCCTCGACCGTCTCCTGCTTGCCCGGCAGATATTTGAAGACCGCGAGCTGGCCCGCATAGATGCGGACGGCGCCATATTCGCCTGCGTGATCTACGCGAAGGATCTCCTCCACCGTGCTGTTGCGCGGGCGGCCGGGCTGGGCGGAAACGGGGCGGGGCGATTTGCGGGGTTGTCTCGGCATGGTCGGGGCGCCTCATTCCAGGCCGCGCGCGTCGCGCCTGAAGCGGATGACGGGAAGGGAGGAGAGCGCCAAAAGCGCGAGCGACACAAGGAAATTGAACCCGGCCAGCGAGATGCCGAAGAGCGTCCAGGGCGCCTTGTCGCATTGAGGGGTTCTCATGCCCGACTGAAGCTCCGCCTGAAGAGTTTCGAGCGAGTTCGAGACGAGGCCGCCGCCCGTGCAGCTCGCCGGGCCCGGCCACCATTTGTATTCGACGCCTGCATGATAGCCGGAAATCCCGGCATTGATGGCGAAGGCGGCCGCGCAGAGCGCGAGAAGGACGACCGGGCCGATGCCGAGATTGGCCTCGCGCGACAGGAGCCCGGCGAAAAGCGCCGCGGGAATGGCGAAGTAATAGGGCATGCGTTCGATCAGGCAGAGGTGGCAGGGCGCGTAGCCGAGCGCGTACTGAAAGAAATAGGCGCCGCCAAGCGTCGCGACGCTTGCGGCAAGGACGATCCAGGGGATCGAGAGAGGCGAGATCCGGTCCAGCATGGGCGGCATTCAATCATGCCTCGCGCCGAAGGACGAGAGGCTTGTCGCCGCACGGGGCCGGGCGCATCAGGCCGTGTGAGGGGCTATGACGGCCCCCTTCATGTCATTGCTGGCGCCATTGCCCAGGGCATGCTCGATCATGCCGCGCGCGATCTCGCGCTCGCCCATGATGATGAGGTTCGCGCCGTGCTGGCGCAGATAGTCGATCTCGGCATCGGAATAGGCGCGGGCTATGATTTCGAGCGAGGGGCTCAGCTTGCGCGCCTGCTGGACGGCCTGTCCCGCCTCGAAGGCGTTGGAGATGGCGACGAAGAGCCAGCGCGCGGCGGGAAGATTGGCCGCGGCGATGACGCTGGCGCTCGCGGCATTGCCCTTGATGACCGCGTAGTCCTGCTGGCCGAGCTTCGCGGCGATGTCCTCCGCCGTCTCGATGACGAGCACGGGCATGCCGGCCTGCTGGAGCTTCTTGCCGATGAGGCTGCCGACCTCGCCGAAGCCGATGACGACGGCGTGATCGCGAAGCGACGTTGGCGGAATTTCTTCTTCGATCTTCACTTCGAGCCTGTCGGCGAGATCGGGGTAGCCGAGTTTTTCGAGCCAGGGCTTGAGGCGGTCGAGCGCCATGAAGAAGAGCGGGTTGGCGACGATCGAGAGCAGGGCGCCAGCGAGGATGAGGTCGCGCCCGCGAGCCGGGAGAAGTTCAAGGCTGACGCCGAGCGTCGCGAGGATGAAGGAGAACTCGCCGATCTGCGCAAGGCTCGCCGAAATGGTGAGCGCGGTCGAGTTCGGATGGCCGAAGGCGCGAACGATGAAGAAGGCCACGGCGGATTTGCCCAGGACGATGATGAGCAGCGTCGCGAGCACGGTCAGCGGCTCGTTGAGCAGGGTCTTCGGGTCGAACAGCATGCCGACGGACACGAAGAAGAGGACGGCGAAGGCGTCGCGCAGCGGAAGCGATTCTTCCGCCGCGCGCTGGCTGAGGGGAGATTCGCTCAGCACCATGCCCGCGAAGAAGGCGCCGAGCGCGAAGGAGACGCCGAAAAGCACCGCCGCGCCATAGGCGACGCCGAGCGCAATGACGAGCACGGCCAGCCGGAAAAGCTCGCGCGAGCCGGAATGGGCGATGAAATGCAGAAGCCAGGGGATGACCTTCCGGCCGACGACGAGCATCAGCGCCACGAAAGCGGCGACCTTGCCGAGCGTGACGAGGAGAGTTCTGGTCACGCCCCACGCGTCGACGGCGGTGCCCTCCGCGCCGCTGCCCGCCGCATGGAGAAGGCCCGCAAGCGCCGGCAGCAGCACCAGCGTCAACACCATGGCGAGGTCCTCGACGATGAGCCAGCCGATGGCGATGCGGCCGCGCTCGGTGTCGACGAGACGGCGCTCCTGCATGGCGCGAAGGAGCACGACCGTACTGGCGGTGGAAAGCGCGAGGCCGAAGACGAGGCCGGAGCCGACGGGCCATCCGAGTGCCCATGAGAGCGCCATGCCAAGGAGCGTCGCGGCGGCGATCTGGGCGAGCGCGCCCCGAATGGCGATGGCCTTAACGGAGAGGAGGTCCTTCAGCGAGAAATGCAGCCCGACGCCGAACATCAGCAGGATGACGCCGATCTCGGCAAGCTCCGGCGCGAGCGCGCGGTCGGCGACGAAGCCCGGCGTGAACGGCCCGGCAAGCACACCCGCCAGCAGATAACCGACCAGGGGCGAAACGCGGAAGCGATTGGCGATCGCGCCAAAGATGAAGGCGAGCACGAGGCCGCCGACGATGGTGGTTATGAGGGGGGTGTGATGAAGCATGCGCCTCCCTGGTGCGTCTGGCGGTTCCGTGTGTTGCGTAGACTTATATGGTGACCAATGGGGAGTGGTACAGGCGAGAAAAAATGTAGGAAGACCCGCATGGATGCGGGTGCAGGCGGGAAATCGTGTCGAGCGGGTGTCGCCGGTTCGCGGGCGGGGAGCTAGATGACGTAGCGGGCGACGACGAAGCCCGCAACGATCAGCAAGGCGAAGGCCGCGGAGACGAGGCCGAGGTGCTCCTCGATGAAGCGCTTTATGGGCTCGCCGAAGCGGTTGAGGATGCCTGCGACGAGGAAGAAGCGCGCGCCCCGCGTGATGAGCGAGAGCACGATGAACCAGAACAGGCTGTAGCCCGCGAAGCCCGAGGCGATGGTCACGAGCTTGTAGGGGATGGGCGTCGCGCCCTTGATGAGGATGATCCAGGCTCCCCATTCGCCATAGAGCGCGCGGAACTCCTCGAGCTTGTCCTCATAGCCGTAAATGGAAATGAGCCAGTGGCCCAGCGTGTCATAGAGGAGGGCGCCGATCGCATAGCCGAGAAGCGCGCCGGCGACCGATGCGATCGTGCAGACGGTGGCATAGAACCATGCGCGCTCGGGCCGGGCGACGGTCATCGGCACGAGCATCACGTCCGGCGGTACCGGAAAGAAGGAGCTTTCGGCGAAGGAGACGGCGGCGAGTGCCCAATGGGCATGCTTGTGCCCTGAAAGGCGGATCGTCCAGTTGTAGAGGCCGCGCAGCATGACATCGTCCCGGTTGGAGCCGCACCGGGTTTAGCAGGCTCCGGCGGGGGGTGTCCATCTCGCCCCGTCGGGCGCGGCCGGGGCTGCCCGGCCCAGTGCTCACATTTTGTTTGATCGGCAGAAACCGCCGACTATCATGCGCGCTCCCCAAGGGGGCCCCTGTGGCGGAATGGTAGACGCGGCAGACTCAAAATCTGTTGCCTTCACGGGCGTGCTGGTTCGAGTCCGGCCAGGGGCACCAATCCAAGGTCTTGCCGCATTCCGGCAGCTTCAGTTCAGATAGCCGAGTTCTCGCATCAGCGGCGCCCAGCGCTGCTCGACCTTGCGGGCGATCGGGGCGGGCAGCTCCTTCCGCCATCCGCCCGATGTCGCGTTGCGGACGAAGGGGATGTCGCGCCGCTTTCTCAGCGCGGGGTCGTTGTCGGCCTCTCGCGCCTCTATCGCGCGCATCTTGTCGGCGGCCGATGCCTCGATCGCGCCGGCGATCATTTCGTCCGTGAAAGGAATGCCGAGAAAGCGGGCGGCCTGTGCGAGCCGCGCATGGGGATTGGCCAGCAGGTCCTCATAACGCAGCACGAGAAAGGACTTGCTCGAGCGCCGCGCGCCAAGCCAGCTTCCGACATTTTCCGCCCAGGAACCGGCACTTCGTGCCGGTACGTTGCCCTCAAGGAAAATTTCGGCGAATTCGGCGATCGTCATGTCGTCGGCGATGTCTTCCTGCTTCCGGCTGTAGTGGAAATAGGAGACGAGAACGTCGCGCGGATCGCGGCAGAGATAGAGAACGCGGCGATAATCGGGCCTGAAAACCTCGTGGCTCTTCAGGTAGCGCGAGCGCGAGCCTTTCGAGAAGTTGCCCTTGTTCAGCCGGTAGATGTCCGGGATCAGATCGTTGACGGCGCGGAAATCGGCAGGCTCGGCCGGCCGGAGAAGATTTGCGAGGCAGAACCTCATCCAGGTGTTCCCGGATTTCGGATAGGAGCAGATCCAGACGTCGTCCTCCGCCGCCCATAGCGGCACAGCCGGATCGCGCCGAGCCTTCTTGATGTTGAGCTTCGGCGGCAGCAGTCGAATGTTTACATGATAGTCCATATCGCCCGCGACGGTCTGTTGTCCGGTAATTTCGAGATACGTTCTAGATAACCGTGCCGCGACGACAAAGCCCGTATAAAACTCAGATATTGGTGGTGAATAATGCCTGTTCGGTCTGGGAAGTGAATAATTTTCCAATATTTACAGTGTATTTCAAAAGCGCATTAATTATAAGAAAAATGAATAAAATTATACTCACCATAATTGCAGCGTGAGCGGTTCTTCTTTCAGTTCCCGATGATGAGCTGCATCATGACGAGGTCGAGCCAGCGGCCGAATTTGCGGCCCACTTCCGGCATGCGCGCCGTTTCCACGAAGCCGAAGCGGGCGTGGAGGGCGAGCGAGGCTTCATTCTCCGCTTCGATGGCGGCGACGATGACATGGCGGCCTTCCGCCCGCGCCGCCTCGATGAGCGCTGCCAGCAGCAAGGCGCCGGTGCCCCTGCCGCGCCGGTCGGCGCGCACATAGACCGAATTCTCGATCGTGTGGCGGTAGCCGTCGTGCGGCCGGAAGGGGCCATAGGTCGCATAGCCGAGAATTTCGTGGCCGTCCGTTGCGACAAGGACCGGAAACCCTGCCGCGCGCCGCTCCGTGAACCAGTCGCGGCGGTTCTCTAAGTCGGCCTCCTCGTCGATCCAGATGGCGGTCGTGTGTCTCACCGCGTCGTTGTAGATCGAGAGAATGGCGGGAATATCCTCGATGGTCGCGCTGCGGACGGAGACCATGGGACGCCTTTCTGAAAGCCCGGCGGCGAGGGTCAGGCCTTCAATTTGCGCGGGACGCCCGCATGTTCGCTCAGAAGATCGGCGAACCAGCGACGGAAGCGCAGTACGCCTTCCTGATCGAGGCCCGCTTCCTCGGCAAGCTGGCGGCCGATGATCGCATCTCCGAAGGCGGCGCTCGCCGTCAGCATGGCGATGAACAGCGTGTCCTCGCGATCGGGCGCGGGCGCGCCCGACTTTTCCGCGTATCGCGCGCGGCCCGCATGAAGCTCGTTTGCGATGTCCGTCATCATGGAGCGCGATGTGCCCTGATCGACGATCCGTCCCGTGAGCATCATCCAGGAGAGAAGGCGCGCCGTGCCGCGATCGCTCAGCGCCTGAAACACATTCTCGATGAGTTCGGCGGCCTCGAGTTCGCTGCCGGACTTGCCCTTCAGAGCCGCCATCAGCTTGTCGCGCAATTGCTCGGATGTTCTGGCGATCAGCGCGCGGACGAGGCCCTCCCGGCTTTCGAAGTGATGGAGGATCGCCGGATGCGATATGCCGACATCGCGCGCGATGTCCTGTAGCCTGATCCCTTCGGGGCCTTGCGTCGCCAGCCTGACTTCAGCGGCGTCGAGGATGAGGCGCCTTGCCTCCTCGGCCGAGCGCCGGACCCGCTTGGCGGCGGGCTTCGATCCGGCCGGCGCGCTCGCGGGGGCATGATGAGGGGGTGTGCCCGGCTTCGTTGCAGTCGTCACTATGCGATACCTCCCGGACAGATATTGACAGCAATGTCAGTATAATCCATATTTTCTGAAGACGGAATTCAGCTTTGGGTATTCTATCAGGAGAGGCCAGGCGATGACGACGATCTCCGACATTTCCACTAAGAGCGGTTCGAGGCCGGCGCGCAAGCGTATCGAGCCGCTGAAGGCGATCAGGGCCATTCGCGCGCTCATCGCCGACAAGGAGGATACGGGCCAGGTCTTCAGGATCATCGACGCCCTGTCCGGCGGGTCGGACGAGCGCATGTTCGGCCGGTTCATCGCCAATGAAACGGGCCAGCGCATCGTCGGCGAGAAGCGCTCTCTCCTCGCCACGCTCTGCGATCGCGAGCGGCTGTCGCGGCTTCCCGAGGGCACGCTCGGGCGCATCTATCACGAATTCATGGCGGTGGAGAACCTGACGGCGGACGGGCTTGTGGAGGCCAGCGCGGAAGCGCCGCGGCGCTATGGCGAGATGCCCGAGGCCGCCACGATCTTCCGCGACCGGATGCGCGACTCGCACGACCTCTGGCATGTGACGACGGGCTATGGCCGCGACGGGCTCGGCGAGCTTTGCCTGCTCGCCTTCACCTATGCGCAGACGCGCAATCGCGGCATCGGCTTCATCGTGCTCGTCGGCGCCCGCGTCGCGACCAAGCAGGCGCCGGGTCTCGGCATCTGGCGCGCGGTCCGCGAGGGCTACCGCCTCGGCAAGGCCGCGCAATGGCTGCCGCTCGCCGATTGGGAGACGCTGCTCTCCCTGCCGCTCGCCGATGTGCGGGCACGGCTCGGCATCGGCGCGCCCGTCATCTACCAGCGCATCGAGCCGATCACCTCCGCCGCCGAAAAGACCAAGATGGCCGGCCAGGGCATGAAGACGGCCGCCTGAGCGCGTCTATCTTCCCCCAAGGGCGGTTCACGGGATTTCCGACCTCTCCCTCATTGCTGATATGCTGCCTGCATGCACCCCGGCGGATCTCCATGATCCGCCGGCGGCGCCTTGACATGTTCGCAGTCGATGAAGGTTGAGAGGCAGGATTGATTACCGTCTATGGATTGAAGAATTGCGATACGTGCCGCAAGGCGCTCGCCTGGCTCCAGCAGGAGAAGATCGCATATCGTTTCGTCGATCTCAGGGCCGACGGCATCGGGCGGGCCGACATTGCGCGCTTCGCAAAGGCCATGGGCGTCGACAAGCTTCTCAACAAGGCGAGCACGACCTGGCGCGGGCTTGCCGACGACGAAAAGAGCTTCCCCGACGAAGCTGCCGCCATCGCCCTCATGGAAAAGCATCCGGCGCTCATCAAGCGCCCGGTGTTCGACATGGGAAAGACCGTCGTTGCGGGTTTCCGCGACGCGGAGAAGGCAATGGTCCGGGCAGCGAAGGCATGATCTTGCGCAAGCGCGCCCCAGCCCATCATGGGATCGCGCTGCCGATCGAGACGCCGCGTCTCGTCCTGCGCGATTTCAGGGCGGGCGATGTCGAGGCCGTGCACGCCTATGCGTCGTGCGAGGATGTGGCGCGCTACATGATCTGGGGGCCGAACACGCCCGCGCAGAGCCGCGAGGCCGTCGAGGGGTTTCTCGAGGATCAGCGCCGGCGGCCGCGCATCGCCTATGATCTTGCCATCACGCTGAAGCCCGCGGGCGAGGTCGTTGGGGGCGCCGGGCTCTCCATCATCGACCGGGCGAACAGGCTCGGCGATATCGGCTATGTTCTGCACCCGGATTTCTGGGGCTTCGGCATCGCCGCCGAGGCGGCGCGCGCGCTTCTCGACGCGGGATTCCGCGAACTCGGCCTCCGGCGCATCGTCGCCAGCTGCGATCAGCGCAACAAGGCGTCGGCCCGGGTGATGGAGCGGATCGGCATGCGCCGGGAGGGTGCCTTCCGGCAGTCGAAATTCATCCAGGGCGACTGGCGCGACGAATATCTCTACGCGATCCTCGCCGAGGAATTTCTCAGCTAGACGTCTCGCGAAGCTCCGCGGCCCTGCGGATCAGGAATTCGATCCAGCTTCCCCTGTCGCGGGTTTCCAGAAGCTCATGCCCGCTCTCGACGCAGAAATGGGGCAGATCGACGCGCGAAACGGGGTCGGTCGTGAACACGCGAAGCAGCGTGCCGGGCTCCAGATTGGCAAGGCGCTTCTTCGTCCGCAGCACGGGCAGGGGGCAGTTCTGGCCCATGACGTCGAGAATGAGTTCCGGCTCGGTCATTTCCTGCATTGGGCGGGGGTCCTGCTTCTGGTCCGTTTCGCTTTCGAGCGTGAGCGAGGCATCTTCGGGGGCGGGATCATGGCCCCAAAAATGCCCCCTGTCATCCCGTGGGGGCAAGCGTAACGAACAAGGCTTTCCTTGCGTCACCTTGACCTTGCGGAGCCTCCGCAGGCATAAACGCAAGTCGAATGCGCGTTCTCTACCTCGGGAGCCGCATCAGGGGGGGGAAGGAGATCGCGATGGGCTTTTTCAGACGAATCCGCAATGAGATCATCTATCTGCGAGCGGCGCTCCGCACGCTCGGCCGCTTGAGCGCCATCTACAAGACGCCCAATCGCACCTTCGCCGATACGATCGAGGATCTCGCGAAGTCGAAGCCCAAAAACGTCGCGATCTATTTCGAGAACCGGAAGATCACCTATCGCGAACTCGACGAGGCGGCCAACCGCTATGCGCGCTGGGCGCAGGCGCAGGGCATCGGCAAGGGCGATGTCGTCGCGCTGATGATGGAGAACCGGCCGGAATATCTGATCGCCTGGATCGGCATCATCAAGGTTGGCGCTTCGGCGGCGCTCATCAATTCCAATCTCGTCAAGGGGCCGCTCGCGCACAGTCTCAACATTTCGGGCGCGCAGCATCTCGTGCTCGGCGCCGAGCTCGCGGAGGCTTATGCGACCGCGACCGACGGGCTCGAGCGTCCGCTCACCGTCTGGGCGACGGGCGGTGCGGTGCAGGGCATGCAGAACCTCGATGCCGCGCTCGCGCAGCAATCGGGCGAGCCGCTGCCGGCCGATACGCGCAAGGGGCTCACGCTCAACGACAACGCGCTCTTCATCTATACGAGCGGCACGACGGGCAATCCCAAGGCGGCGCGGCTGCCGCATGCGCGTGTGCTGACCATGATGACCGGCTTCTCGGCGGCGGCGAATGCGACGGAGAAGGATCGCATGTATATCGCGCTGCCGCTCTATCACTCGGCAGGCGGCGTCTGCGCGGTCGGCACCACGCTCACGGTCGGCGGCTCGGTCATCATCCGGCGCAAATTCTCGGCGCGCGAGTTCTTCGCCGATTGCGCGAAATACGAGGCGACGCTCTTTCAGTATATCGGCGAGCTTTGCCGCTATCTTCTCAACACGGAGAAGCAGCCGCGCGAACGCAAGCACAAGATCAGGCTCGCCATTGGCAACGGGCTGCGCCCGGAAATCTGGCCGGCCTTCCAGAAGCGGTTCCGCATCCCGCGGGTTCTCGAATTCTACGGCGCGACCGAAGGCAATGTCGCGCTCATGAATTATGACGGCACGGTGGGCTCTGTTGGGCGCATTCCGGGCTGGGCGAAGAAGCGCTTCAATGTCGAGCTGGTGCGTTTCGATCTCGAAAGCGAGACGGTCGTGCGCGGCGCGGATGGTTTCTGCATCAAATGCGCGCCGGGCGAAGCGGGCGAGGCGATCGGCAAGATTTCCGACGATCCCAATACGCCGACCGGGCGCTTCGACGGATATGCCAAGAAGGAAGAGACCGAAAAGAAGATCCTTCGCGATGTCTTCGAGAAGGGAGATGCGTGGTTCCGCACCGGCGATCTGCTGCGTCAGGACAAGCTCGGCTATTTCTATTTCGTCGATCGCATCGGCGACACGTTCCGCTGGAAAGGCGAGAACGTGTCCACGGCCGAGGTCACGGAGGCGATCTCGGTTTTCCCCGGCATCAAGGAAGCGAACGTTTATGGCGTGCAGGTTCCGGGCACGGATGGCCGCGCGGGCATGGCCTCGATCGTTGCCGACGGCTCGCTCGATCTCGACAAGCTGCGCGGCCATATCGAGAAGGAACTTCCCGAATATGCGCGCCCGCTCTTCATTCGCGTGAGCCCCGAGATCGAGGTCACGGGCACGTTCAAGCATCGCAAGGTCGAGCTTGTGCGCGAGGGCTTCGATGTGAAGCGGGTGAGCGATCCGATCTATTTCAACTCGCCCGTGGACAGGAAGTTCGTGCCGCTGGACGAGGCGCTTCACGACCAGATCTGTTCCGGCGAATTCAGGCTCTGATCGCCGGCGGGAAAATCAAAAGGGCGGCCTTTCGGGCCGCCCTTTTCGTATCTTCGCATGAGTGAGGCGGAGGTTACTCCGCGGCGCCGGACTTCTTGTCGAGGCCCATGGCGGCGAGGATTTCGGGGCGGATATTCTCCGTGCCCTTCTTCTCGACATGCTGGGCGACGCGGGCGCCGACCGCCATCATGGCCTGGCCCATGAAGCTTTCGCGATTGTCCTTCGCCCAGTTGAGCGAGACCTCGCGGTTGTCGTTGAGGTTCTGGAATTTCGGGAACACATAGCGCGCCATCAGCTCATAGGAGCGCCTGGTGTTCTCCCAGTTCGCCCAGTTGTGGGCGAGCTGCATGAAGCAGCCGAAGCCGCCCGACTGCTTCTGCAGGCGCTCGATCTGGGCGATGGCGTCGTCAGGCGTGCCGACGACGGCCATGCCGGAGGCGATGAGCGCATCGACGGGATCGGAGCCGTCCGTCGGCGCGAGCGGCAGAGCCGCCACTTCGCGGAAGTAGTAGAGCCACTTGTCGAGGCCGAAGCGCACATTCTCGCGCGCTTTCTCCCGCGTCTCGGCGATGTGCACCGGGCCGACGAGGCGCCAGCCGGAGCGATCGACCGTCTTGCCGCTGTCCTTCGCCGTGTCCTCGCAGATCGCCCAGTTGGTGGCGAGCGCGTTGAAGCCGCCGGCGGAGGTCGCGCCGATGGACAGGAGGCTCAGCCCGTGGCGGCCGGCCGCCGTCGCGCCTGTGGGCGAGACCTGGCTTGCTACCGCGATCTCGACGCTCGGCCGCGACCAGGGCGTCATCTGCAGGCGGGCATTGTTGAGCTCGAACCAGTCGGTCTTCATCGTCACCGTCTCGCCGCGGAGGAGCGGCACGATCGCTTCGAGCGCCTCGTCCATCATGTCGCGCTGCTTCTGGACGTTGATGCCCATCATGATCGCGTCGGAGGGCAGCGAGCCGGGGCCCACGCCCAGCATGACGCGGCCGCGCGTGATGTGGTCGAGCTGGTTGATGCGGTCGGCGAGCATCAGCGGGTGATGATAGGGAAGCGAGGAGACGCCCGTGCCGAGGCGGATATTGCGCGTGCGCTCGGCGACAGTGGCGATGAAGAGTTCGGGGCTGGCGATGAGTTCGTAGCCGGCCGAATGGTGTTCGCCGATCCAGGCTTCGTCATAGCCGAGCTGGTCCATCCACTGCACGAGTTCGATGTCGCGCTCGAGGGCGAGGGTCGGGTTCTCGTCGAGCGGGTGGAAGGGGGCGATGAAGGCGCCGAAGCGCAATTTCTGTCCGAGCATTCTGTCCTGTCTCCGGTTTTCTTGTTTCGATTTCGGGGTTTCGATTTCGGGTTTCGGTATGGGGTGTCAGTCGGCGGCCCGGGTGCCCTTGGCTTTCGCCTTGGCTTCTTCTTCCGCCTGATGCTTGGCGATGGTCTGAAGGGCGGCGTTCATGGCGGCGCCGATGAACTCGCCGGAATTCTCTGTCGCCCATTTCAGCGATGCCTCGCGGGCCTCGTTGGCGCGGTGGAATTTCGGCTTCACATGACGGGCGAAAAGCTCGTAGGAGCGTTTCGTGTTCTCGAAATTGGCCCAGTTGTGGGCAAGCAGGAGGAAGGCGCCGAAGCCCGGTATCTTCTGTTGCAGCCGCTCGATCTGGGCGATGGCGTCGTCCGGCGTGCCGACGACGGCCTGGCCGGATTCGATCATGGCGTCGAGAGGGTCCTTGCCCTCCTGCGTGTCGAGGCCCATCGGATTGATCGAGCCGAAATAGTGCCGCCATTTGTCGAAGCCGTAGCGCACCTGGGCGCGGGCCTCCTCGCGCGTTTCGGCGAGATGCATGGGACCGACGAGGCGAAGCCGCGCGGGGTCCATGACGCGGCCGTTCTCGGCCGCCGTCTTCTGCGCGACGTCCCAGTTGATGCCGAGCGCGTCATAGCCGGCCGTGTTGGTGGCCGCGACGCAGAGCATGCCGAGCCCGTGGCGCCCGGCGAGCTTGCCGCCCGATGGCGTGACCGAGCTTGCGACCGCGACTTCCGGGTGCGGCGTCGAGAAGGGGCGAAGCTGGAGCCGCGCGTTCTGGAGCTTGAACCATTCCGTCTCGGCGCTGACCGTCTCGCCCTTGAAGAGACGCAGGATCACTTCCAGCGCCTCGACCATGCGGTCGCGCTGCTTGGCGACCTCGATGCCGAGCATGAAGGCGTCCGACGGCAGAAGGCCGGGGCCGACGCCGAACATGACGCGGCCGCGCGTCTGATGATCGAGCTGGATGATCCGGTTCGCCGCCATGAGGGGGTTGTGATAGGGCAGCGAGACGACGCCCGTGCCGAGCTTGATGCGCTCGGTACGCTCGGCCGCGGCGGCGATGAAAAGCTCGGGGCTGGCGATGATCTCGTAGCCCGCCGAATGGTGCTCGCCGATCCAGGCTTCCTCATAGCCCTGCTTGTCGAGCCATTCGATGAGCTCGAGATCGCGGCGGATCGCCAGTGTCGGGTCTTCATCGACCGGGTGAAACGGTGCCAGAAATATACCGCTTCTGAGCTTGCCTTCGGTGGTCATGTGAGTGCCTTCCTGTTTCGTTCGGATTTTTTCCTCGTCAGGCTTTCTTCTTGAGCCCGTTGAGCGTGATGTCGATGATCTGGCGGCTCGCAAGTTCCGCTTCCGCCTCGGGATGCTCCGCCCACCAGGCGCTGATGGCGCTCCAGGTCGAAACGATCGCCATGGCGGCGAGTTCCGGCGCGATGCCGGGGCGCAGCTCGCCTCTTTCCTGCCCGCGCCGCACGATCGCGCTGACGAGATCGACGATGCTCTCATTGACGGCGGCGGCGGTGGCAATCAGCGTCGGCTGGTCGAGGAAGTCGCGCAGCATCTTCTGCATGACGGGGCCGTTCGTCTCCCAGGCTTCCTCGAAGGCGGAGAGAATGAGGCTCAGCTGGTCTTGCGTGTCGCCTTCATGGCCGGCAAGGCGCTCGGCGAGCGATTGCGTGATCTCGTCGTTGAATTCCTTGATCAGCGCCGCCTTGTTCTCGAAATGCAGGAAGAAGGTCGCCTTGGCGACGCCGGCGCCCGCGCAGATGTCCTCGATGGTGACGCCGTCATAGCCGCGCACCGAAAAGAGCTCCATCGCCGTGCGATAGATCTCGCGCCGCGTGCGCTCCTTCTTGCGGGCGCGCCGCGTTCCGCCGCCCGGACCTGCCTCGTCCACTTCCTTGAGGTCGCTAATGATGCTCTCCCATTGCCAAATCCGGCGCTTATAAAAATAGACCGAAGTCCACTTATCTCCAACAGTTTTGCGCCGGGCCGAAACGCCCCGAAGGGAAGGGCCGCGCGGCTCCTCTCCGGCCTCGCAGGCTCATCCCAACTCCAGTTCACGCAACGTAAAATGCCGTTGCCGGTCCTAGGGGATGTACCCTAAGAGAGAGTTCATGGGGAGCAAGGCAAAAATCGGGGCCGCAAGGCCCGGCCGAAGAAACAGCCGGAAAAAAGGAGAGAAACGATGGGACGTGTGAGCGGGAAGATTGCGCTGATCACCGGAGCCGGCAGCGGCATCGGCCGGGGGGCGGCGCTGGCGCTGGCGGCCGAGGGCGCGAAGATCGTGGCGAGCGATGTCGACGACAAGGGACTTGCCGAAACCGCCGATCTCATCGTCAAGGCGGGCGGCGCCGTCTCGACCTATCACCAGGATGTGACGAGCGAAGCGCGCTGGGCCGAGATCGTCGAGGACATCAGGAAGACAGAGGGCGCGCTGCATGTTCTCGTCAACAATGCGGGCATCGGCATCGGCGCCGACATCTTCCAGATGTCCTATGAGGACTGGCGCCGCCAGATGGCGATCAATGTCGATGGCGTCTTTTTCGGCGTGAAGCATGCCATTCCGCTCATCGCGGCGTCGGGCGGCGGCTCGGTCATCAATATTTCGTCCGTGGCCGGACTTCAGGGCGCGCCGGGCCTTGCAGGCTATTGCGCGACCAAGGGCGCGGTGCGGCTCTTCACCAAGGCGGTCGCGCTCGAATGCGCGCAGGCGAAGATGAATGTGCGCGTGAACTCGGTTCACCCCGGCATCATCGACACGGCGATCTGGCAGAAGATCCCGCAGGGCGGTGTCGGCGCCATGCGCTCGGAGCTCATCCCGGCTGGCGCCAATGCGATCGATCCCAACATGATCGCCGCGACCACGCCGCTCGGCTATGCGGGGCTTCCGGCGGACATCGCGGCGGGCATCGTGTTCCTCGCCTCCGACGAGTCGCGCTATATGACCGGCTCCGAACTCGTTATCGATGGCGGCATCACGGCGCGCTGACGCGCGCATCGCGGTGTCGGCATTACGGCGCGCTGACGCGCGTTGTGATCTTCGTATGACGGCGCGCTGACGCGCGCCTTGTGGACAAAAAGAAGGCGGAGGCCATTTCGAAACCTCCGCCTTTGTTGCCTCACGAACCGGAAATCAGTTTTCGACCCGCCAGCTTCCATCCGCCTTCTGGCAGGCCGTGCCATAGGCCTCCTCATAATGGCCGCCGACGCGCACGGTGGTGCGGTATTCGCGGCAATATTGCCCCGACGGCGATTGATAGACAGGAGAGGCGGGCGTCGCCTCGAGCGGCGCGCCATAACCGTAATAGGCCGGGCCGTAATAAGCGGGCGGCGCCCGGTAGACGACCGGCGGCGGCGCATAAACCACGGGTGGCGGCGCGTAATAATAAGGGTTGTAGTAAGGGCCGTAATAACCGCCCCAGACCGGCGCGGCGAAGATCGGAAAGCCGAGGCCGATCCCGATGCTCACGCGCCCATGTGCCGATGCGGGCGTCGCGGCCGCGCCCATGGCGACGAGGCCGAGCGCCGCTGCCGCGACGATGGAGGCGGCCCTCATCCTTCTTCCTGCATGCGCGATGGCCGACATGGCCCGTCTCCTCGATTGCGAAGGAACGTGTCCAGCAAATATACGTCCGCGGCGGCGTTTCCGGTCCCTCCGCGAACATTAAATTTGAAGATTCGCCAGCGCCGTTACGGCCCGCGTCACGCCTTCATCACGAGGAACCCGGCGCGCGGGAACTGCACGACAACCTCGCCGACGCGCGGGTCGCTACGCCTGATCGCGACGTGCTGCGCGGATGAGGAGACGAGTTCACCCATAATCGGGTCGCGGCCGTAATCATCCGCCATGACGCTCACGCGGTCGCCGGGTTTCAATCCGTTGGGCTCGCCCGCATCGGCGCGCGGCTCTTCGGTGGAGGTCGCGGCTCTGGCGATGTCGAGCGCCGCTTCCCGCGCGATCTCGTGGCGCGTGCCATGGCCGATCGCGGCGACGCGGGCTTCCCATTCGGCGACGCGCGGCCAGGCGGCGATGAGCTTCGCGCCCGCCTGCGACGTCCAGCGGATGAAGGCGAGGTTGTAGAAGACGCTGGCATCGGCAAGGCCCGCCTGCTCTCCCATGAGGAAGGCGCGGCCATCCGCGAGCTGATCGTCGATCCAGCCGAGTTGCGCGCGGAACTGCTCCGCCATGAGGGGCGCTGCCTGCTTCATGGCCGCGATGTCGAAGGAGCGGCCCGTCAGCTTCTCGCGATCCTTGATGAAGGCTTCATCGGCAAGCGCCGCGCCGCCGCCGAAGATGATGGCGACCGCCGCCTGAAAGAAGACGCGGTCGGTCCACATCGCCACGCCCCAGCCGAGGCCCCTGTCGCCGCCGACGAAGATCGAGGGCGAGGGGAAGCGGCGCTCGAGCTCGCGAATGATGATCTGCGTGTCGCAATAGATGTCAGCGCCGATCTGCATCACGGGGATCTTGCGATAGCCGCCCGTGAGCGCCACGAGTTCCGGCTTCGGCATGATGACGGGTTCGTCGCAGGCATGCCATTCGAGCTTCTTCAGCCCGAGCACCACGCGCACCTTCTCCGAGAAGGGTGACACATCATATTGATGAAGGATGATCGAATTCGCATCGGCGGCCATGGCGTTCCTCACTCGAAATCGGCGGTAAAGCGGATATTGCCCTTCTCGAGCCCCTTCAGAACGACTTCGATGCCGCCCGACCGGATCATCCATTCGAGGCGATGGTCGCGATATTCGCGCTTGAAAAGCCCCTGCTCGAGAATATTGGCGACGACCTCCATGCCGGCGATCGAGGCGGCCGCTTCCTTCAGCGTCAGCGCGACGCTCTCCCGCGCCTTCGCGCGAGCGAACCAGCGGCCGAGCGGCGAGCCCTCGTCCGGCGCGTTGCCGAAGCCGGCCGAAGTGTTGACGAAGGGCACGACAGCAAGATCGCCCCAGCCGAAGGCCGCGCCGTTGAACCAGTCGCGCGCGCCCAGTTGCCGCGCAAGCCAGGCTTGTAGTCCTTCCGTCTGCTCGGCGGCGCGCTCGCGCAGCATCTCGCCCAGTTCGCCCTCGGCGCGGCGGAACCAGCCGATCTCGCCAAGGCCCCAGTTGATCGCCTCGTAATGCGTGTCGCAGATCTCCTCGATCATGCGGATGCGGGCGCGCCCGGCGGGCGTTTCGGGCAGCAGCGCGGGGGCAGGCCACTTGTCCTCGATATATTCGAGGATGATGGTCGAATCGAAGATGCGCGTCTCGCCGTCGATGAGCACCGGCACTTCGGCGCGCGGATTGGCCTCGGCGAATTCGCCGGACGCGCCGCCCGCGCCGATGCCGCCCGGCATCTTCGCCTCGAAAGGCTCGCCCTTCTCGCGCAGCGCGATCTTCACCTTCTGCGCATAGGGCGAAAGCGGATGTTCGTAGAGCGTCAGCATGAAAGCCTCCCCAATTTCCGGATGGGCGCGATCATCCGGAGTTCGCGCCAGTCTGTCCATGCGCTGCCGGGCGGGGCTCGATCACGCCTTCGTGATGCGCGTCAGAGACGGCCCTTCGCCTTTGCGATGGCGGCCATCTGGCCGAAGAGCGAGGCCGCGTCATTGGGCGTCTCGTCGCCCGAGAATTCCTTATAGAGCGTCGCGACATTGACGACGATGCGCTCGCCATCGCCCCAGCTGTCGTAATCCGACATGTCGATGTCGAGGGCGGCCTCGAGCGGCGAGAGGCCCGCATCGTAGCGCTTCCTCGCCTCGTCGCGCACATAGACGAGATAGTCGCGCACGGCCTTGACGCCCTTCTTGTCGGTGATGGGGCCGTGGCCGGGCACCACCGTCTCGACATCCATGCCCATGATGCGGTCGCAGGCGGCGATCCAGTTCGCCACCGGGCCTTCCCACATGATCGGGTGGCCTTCGATGAAGAGAATGTCGCCGGTGAAGACGATCCGGTCCTCCGGCACATGGACGAGCGCGTCGCCCGGCGTATGCGCGGGCCCGACATGCATGATCTTTACCGTCTTCGAGCCGACATGGCGTGTCAGTTCCGTCTCGAAGGTCGTTGTCGGCAGCGTCTGCGTCACGCCCTTGAAGTCGAAGGCGCCGAAGCAGCGGGTGATGAAGGATCCGAGATCGCCGAGCTGCGGCGCCATGTCGAGAAAGCCCGCGAGAAGTTGGGGCGGCTCATGCGCCATCGCTTCTTTCGCGAGCTTGTGGGCGATGATTTCGGCGCCCTCGCAGCATTCATTGCCGTTGCAATGGTCGCCATTGTGATGCGTGTTGACGACGGTTCCGATGCGGGCGGCCGCCCTGGGCTCCGCCTTGCGCATCGCCGCCAGCATCTCGCGCGTCAGCGGCACGTCGAAGAGCGTGTCGACGATGAGCGATTCGCCCTGATCGACGATGAGCCCCGCATTCGACCAGCCCCAGCCACCATCCGGCTGAAGCCAGGCATAGGCGCCGTTTCCGAGATCGTGCAAACCCTTCGTGTACTGATAGCGGCTGAGGCCCAATCCCATTTTCCGTTCCTCACGAAATGCCGGTCATGCCGCTGTCGACGGCCATGACCTGCGCGTTCACATAGACGCTCTCATCCGAGATGAAGAAAAGCGCGGCATAGGCGATCTCCCAGCCGGTCGCCTGGCGCCCGAATGGCGTCGGCGCGCGGCCGCGCGAGGGGCGGCCTTGCGTGGCGAGGCGGCCGAGCGGCGTGTCGACAAGGCCGGGGGCGACGATGTTGGCGCGGACGCCGCGCCGCGCGCCTTCGAGCGCGACATGGCGCATGAGCCCGCCAAGGGCCGCCTTGGAGGCGTCATAGGCGGGGAGCCGCGAGCCGGCGACGAGGCCCGCGATGGAGGAGATGAAGACGATGGAGGCGCCGTCCGCAAGCTTCGGCAGGGCCGCCCTGCAGGTGAGCATCGGTCCGCGCAGGTTGATCGCGAGGGTCTTGTCCCAATCCTCGGGCGTCGCGCCCTCAAGACCGAGGGCGCCGACGCCGACGCCGACATTGAGGACGAGGCCGTCGAGCCCGCCGAGGCGTGCGGCCGCCTCATCCACCATGCGGGCGACCTGGTCGGGCTTCGAGATATCGGCCTCGATCGCCATTGCCTTGCCGCCCTCGGCCGCGATCCGCGCTATGGTTTCTTCCGCGGCGGGAAGGTTCATGTCGGCGACGGCGACCGAGGCGCCTTCGCGGGCGAACAGGATCGACATGGCGCGGCCATTGCCGATCGGGTCGGTCGCGGCATCGACGGTGCGCTGGCCGCCGCCGACGACGAGGATCCTGCGGCCCTTGAGCCGGCCGCGGCCGGGAGCCTCTCCTTGCGATTCCGCCGAGGGCGGACGGACATAGCGTTCGGACGGTTTGCCTTCGTCAGCCATTTGCGCTCACACCCCGCTTGATTTCCTCCAGTCCGCTGCCCTCGATGTCCTGCGCCTCGATCTCGATCTCGAAGGTTTCGAGATAGCGGCAGACGAGAATATAGACGCCGACGATGATGACGAGTTCCTGAATTCCCGTATCGCCGAGATGGGCGCGGGCCGCATCGAAAAGCGCCTTGTCGGCCTTCACATGGGCGACGAGGTCGTCGGCAAGGGCGAGCGCGGCGTTTTCGGCGTCGCTGAAAAGAGCGCAGGGGAGCTTGCCGCCCGCCGCCCCGATGCGCGCCTCGGACATGCCGATCGTGCGCGAGACGCGGATGTGCTGATGCAATTCATAGGCCGAGCCGCAGAGATGGCCGACGCGCAGGATGACAAGCTCGCGAAGCTCGGCATCGAGGACGCCTTCATTGAGATAGGCGTTGATGAGCGACATGAAGGGCACGAAGGAGGCGCCGCTTCCCGCGATCATGCGGAAGATGTTCAGGGCGGGGAGCGTTTCCAGCAGCTTGCGGCTCGCTTCCGGCAGGCTGACCGGATCGGGATAGGGGATGCGCGCCATCGTTCAGTCCGCCATCCCCGGCAGCTTCACGGTAGGCTCCTTGCCCTTTTCCTCGATATCGACGTCGAAAGTCTCAAGGAAGCAGCTCACCATGGTGTAATAGCCGATGGTGACGACAAGCTCCTGAAGCTCCCTGTGGGAGAGTTTCGCGGCCAGCGGGTCGAATGTGGCGTCGGAGGCGCGCGTGTTCTTCACGATGTCGTCGGTGAAGCGCATGACCAGGCGCTCCATCTCGTTGAAGGCGGCGGCTTCGGGTCCCTCATGGATCGCCCTGATTTTTTCCTCCGGCATGCCGAGCTGGCGCGAGATGCGTTCGTGCTGGTGGACCTCGTAGGTCGAGCCCCGGAGCACGCCGACACGGACGATGGCGATTTCGCGCAGGACGGGATCGAGCTTCGAGAAGACCAGAATGGCGTTTCCGAGCTTCACGAAGGCATCGAGCATGTCGCCCGAATGGCCGAGCATGCGGAAGATGTTGAGCGGCGGAAGCTTCCGGTAGGCCTCCCTGGCGCGGCCTTCGGCCTGCGCGGGATCGAAATATGGAATGCGTGCCATGGCGTGTCTCCCCGGGCGTTGTTCTTTGGTTGGCGCCAGTTTGAGGGCGAACTTCCCCAGCGTCCAGCGGGAAGCGGCGGCGCGTTTTCGCGCCTGCTTGCCCGTCGGAAATTCGCCGCTAAACTCAGGTCCAATTACGAGGGTGGAAACGCCCCACGGCCGTGAACAAAGCCTTTATCCGGGAGGGGAGATTCGATGTTCGACCGCGAGCAAATCCGTGCTGCCGCCGATATCACGCGCGTGCAGGCCAGGGTCATTCCGAATGACGTCGCGCAGGTTTTCGAGGAGCGCGTCACGACCTATGGGCAGCTCGATGCGCGCTCGAACAGCGTCGCCCAGGGCTTCATCGCCGAAGGCTGCAAGCCCGGCGCGCGCGTCGGCTTCATCGGCAAGAATTCCGACCGCTATTTCGAGATGCTGCATGGCGCCTTCAAGGCCAAGGCGGTGGTCGTCGGCGTCAACTGGCGCCTCGCCGCGCCGGAAATCGCCTATGTGCTCAACGACGCCAAGGCCGAGATGGTCTTTGTCGGGGCGGAATTCTACGACGTCGTGGCGCAGGTCCTCGCCGAGTGCCCCAGCGTCAAGCGCGTGGTGGCGCTCGATGGCGGCCGCGTCGACTGGATTTCCTTCGACGAGTGGCGCGACAGTTTTCCCGCCACGGACCCGAAGTTCGAGCATCATATCGACGACGATGTCATCCAGCTCTATACGAGCGGCACGACCGGCCATCCGAAAGGCGTGCAACTCACCAACAGGAACTATCTCTCCGTCTTCGAGGAGGGCGAGGCTTCCGGCTGGGCGGACTGGAAGCGCGGTGAGGTCAATCTCGTCTGCATGCCGCTTTTCCATGTCGCGGGCGTCAATATCGGCGTCATCGGCCATGCCCATGGCACGAAGAACATCATCCTCAAGGATGTCGATCCGCAGGCGATCCTCAAGCTCATCGAGGGCGAGAAGATCAACGTCGCCTTCATGGTTCCGGCGGTGATCCTGTTCCTGCTTCAGCAGCCGAACATCAAGACGACCGACGTTTCCTCCCTGCGCCAGATCCTTTATGGCGCCTCGCCCATCGCGGAAGACGTGCTGCGCCAGGCGCAGGCGACCTTCAACGCCGATTTCATCCAGCTCTACGGCCTCACCGAGACGACGGGCGGCGCGACCTATCTGCCGCCCGAGGCGCATGACCCGGCGAAGGGCAAGCTGCGCTCCTGCGGCATTCCCTATCCCAACATGCAGATCCGCGTCGTCGACGAGAAGGGCAACGACGTGCCGCAGGGCGGCGTCGGCGAGATCGTCATCAAGGGCGGCATGGTGATGAAGGGCTACTGGAACCGGCCCGAGGCGACGGCCGAGGCGGTGAAGGATGGCTGGTTCCATTCGGGCGATGCCGGCTATTTCGATGCGGATGGCTATCTCTACATTCACGATCGCGTGAAGGACATGATCGTGTCCGGCGGCGAGAACATCTATCCCGCCGAGGTCGAGAACGCGCTTTTCGGCCATCCGGCGGTTGCCGACGTCGCCGTCATCGGCGTGCCGGACGAGCGCTGGGGCGAGGCGGTCAAGGCCTGCGTCGTGCTGAAGCCGGGCATGTCGGTGGAGCCGGGCGAGATCATCGCCTTCGCCAAGACGCGCATCGCCTCCTACAAGGTGCCGAAGTCGATCGATTTCATCGAAGCGCTGCCGCGCAACCCCTCGGGCAAGATCCTCCGGCGCGAATTGCGCAAGCCCTTCTGGGAAGGCCGCGCGCGCATGGTCAACTGATCGCGTCCCGGAAGGCGGACGGGCGGCCCATGGGGCCCGCAGCAGGAATTTGAAACGAGAGGAAACCCCAGATGAGCCTTGCCACTGCCGCGAAGACGAGCCTGCCACCCTTCAAACCGCTGAAGCAGAAGCCGCCGAAGATCAAGGTCGAGAGCAAGGCAGATGGGACGGTCTATATCTCATCGGAATATCCGCTCGGGCCGATGCAGCGCTCGACCGTGCATATTCTCGAGGAGAAGGCGGCGCTCCATCCGGCGCGCAACTATATCGGCGAGCGCGACAAGTCGGGCGAGTGGCGCTACATCACCTATGGCGAGGCGGACCGCGCTGCCAACGCCGTCGCCACCGCGCTTCTCGCGCGTGGCATGGGCCAGTCGACGCCGCTCCTCATCCTGTCGGGCAATTCCATTCAGCATGCGGTGATGATGCTCGGGGCGATGAAGGCGGGCGTGCCGGTCGCGCCCGTCAGCGTGCCCTATTCGCTGATGAGTTCGGATTTCTCCAAGCTGCGCCATGTCTTCGAGCTGACGCGGCCGCGCATGATCTTCGCCGAGCAGGGAGCGCTTTTCGAGCGCGCGCTGCGGGCGCTCGATCTTTCGAGCGTCGATGTCGTCACCTGCGACGGCGTGCCGGAGGGGGTTGCGAGCTTCCATTACGATGCGCTTCTCGCCACGCCGGTCGACGAGGCGGCGGTGCGCGCCTCGATGGACAGGATCGACCACGACACGGTGGCGAAGTATCTCTTCACCTCCGGCTCCACGGGCATGCCAAAGGGCGTCATCCAGACGCATCGCATGATGATGGCGCTCGTCGCCGCGCAGGAGGCGCTCCGGACCGAGGAGCCAGACCCTGAGGATATTCCGCAGAGCCTCGAATGGATGCCGTGGAATCACATCTCGGCCGGCAATATCGGTTTCAACGCCAATCTTCAGGCGGGCGGCACGGTGCATCTCGATGCGGGCAAGCCGGTTCCGGGCCTCTTCGAGCAGACGATCCGCAATCTGCGCGATGTGAGCCCGCGCGTATTCGGGTCCGCGCCCGTTGCCTTCGCGATGCTCGCGGACGCGATGGAGAAGGACCCCGAGCTTCGCAAGAGCTTCTTCCGCAATCTCGAATATATGGGTTATGGCGGGGCGACGCTTTCCAGCGACATCTATGACCGCATGCAGGCGCTCGCCATCGAGGAGACGGGATACCGCATCCCGCTCACGACCATGTATGGCGCGACGGAGACGCAGGGCATCACGGTCGTCCATTGGGTGACGGAGCGCGTCGGCCTTATCGGCCTGCCGCTGCCGGGCATCACGCTCAAGCTCGCGCCCTTCGGCACCAAGCTCGAGGTGCGCGTCAAGGGGCCGACGGTGACGCCGGGCTATCTCAACGATGCGAAGAAGACGGCCGAGGCTTTCGACGAGGAAGGCTTCTATGCGCTGGGCGATGCGGCGCGCTTCCTCGATCCCGAGAGGCCGGAGGAAGGCATCGTCTTCGATGGCCGTGTCACGGAAGACTTCAAGCTCTCGTCGGGCACATGGGTTTCGACGGGCACGCTGCGCGCCGATGTGGTCGGCGCCTGTACGCCCGTGCTTCAGGACGCGGTCATCTGCGGCCTCGACAAGCCCTATATCGGCCTTCTCGCCTGGCCCAATCTCGCCGCGGCGCGGGCCGTCGCCGGGCTCGGCGATACGGCGACCCCGCAGGAGATCGTCTCCCATCCGAAGCTCGTCGCCTATGTGCGCGAGGCATTGCAGCGCCACAACAAGGCGGGTGGCGGTTCGTCGACGCGCATCGCGCGCATTCACCTCATGACCGAGCCGCCCTCGATCGACGGGCACGAGATCACCGACAAGGGCTATGTCAATCAGCGGGCGACGCTGGACCGGCGCGGCCATCTCGTCGCGCGGCTCTATGAGGAGCCGGCGCCGGAAGACGTGATCGTCATCTGAAGGTAAACGCTCCCTGTCGCGCGAGACGCGCGGCAGGGGGCTTCAAGGCAGAGCAACCGGCATGACCATTGCGCGGCCCCGCGAAATTCTCGACTTCTGGTTCGGCGCGGGGCCGGAAAAATGGTTCGCGAAGGATGACGCCTTCGATGCCGAGATCGGCCGCCTCTTCGCCCCGACGCATGAAGCCGCCTCCGAGGGCAGGCTCGACGACTGGGCGCGCGACGCGCAAGGCGCGCTGGCGCTCGTCATCGTGCTCGATCAGTTTTCGCGCAATCTCCATCGCGGCGATCATCGTGCCTTTTCAAACGATGCGAAGGCGCTCGGCCTCGCGCGCGAGGCGATCCGGCGGCGTTTCGATGTCGAGGTGCCGGCGCTGGCGCGGCAATGGTTCTATCTGCCCTTCATGCATTCCGAGGATATGGCGGTGCAGGAGGAGAGCCTGCATTTCTATTCGACCCGGATCGAAGATCCCGTCGCGCTGCGCTTCGCCAGGGAGCATGCGGAGATCATTCGCCGCTTCGGGCGTTTCCCTCATCGAAATGCCGTCCTCGGCCGTCAGACGACGGCCGAGGAACAGAGCTATCTCGATGGCGGCGGCTTCGCGGGCTGAGCCCGCAAGTTCTGCCGGTTGCGCCCGTCAGCTGTTCGGGCTGCGCCGTGTCAGCTTTTCGGGCTGCGCCGCGTCAGGCGGCCCGCACTTCGGTCAGGAAGCGGTCGACCTCGGCGCTGAGCTTTGCCGCCTGCGCCGAGAGTTCGGTCGCGGCGCGGCGCACGAGGCTCGCGGCGCCCGCCGATTCATTCGCGGCGCCCGTGACGTCGAGAATGTTGTTCGCGACCTCGCGGCTGCCATCCGCGACTTCGGAGACATTGCGCGAGATTTCCCGCGTCGTCATGTTCTGCTGATCGACCGATTCCGAGATCGAGCGTCCGATCTCGTTGATCTGCGCGATGATGTGGCTGATCTGCTGGATCGCGGCCACCGTTTCGCCGGTCGAGCCCTGGATGGCGCCGATCTGCTGGGCGATTTCCTCGGTCGCCTTCGCGGTCTGGGTGGCGAGCGCCTTCACTTCGGTCGCAACCACCGCAAAGCCCCGGCCCGCCTCACCCGCCCGCGCCGCCTCGATGGTGGCGTTGAGGGCGAGCAGGTTCGTCTGGCCGGCGATCTGCTGGATGAGCGTCACGATCTCGCCGATCTGGCGGGCGGCGGTGGTGAGCGCCTCGACCTTGGCGTTGGTTTCGGCGGCGGTCGAGTTCGCCTGAGCGCCGATCTCGTTCGATTTCGCCGTCTGCCGGCGGATTTCCTCGATCGAGATCGCCATTTCCTCGGTTGCGCTCGCAACCGTCTGGATGTTGGCAGTCGTCTGTTCGGAGGCGCTTGCGACCATCGAGGCGCGCTCGTTCGTGACCTCGGCCGTCTGCGTCATGGCGACGGAGGTCTGCTCCATCTCGGATGCGGCCGTGCTCACGCTCTCGAGCATTTCCTTCATCGAGGCATCGAAGTCGGCGATCATCGTCTCGATCGCGGCGGCGCGCTTTTCCTTCTCGGCGCGCTCGATCTCCTGTTGCCGCTCGAGGTGCTGGCGCTCGATCGCATTGGCGCGGAAAATCTCGACGGCGGCGGTCATTTCGCCGATCTCGTCGCGACGGTCGGCGCCGTTCAGTTCGACCGACGTATCGCCATTGGCGAGCTGGCGCATCGCGCCGGTCAGGTTGGTGATGGGCTTGGAGATCTGGCGCGCGAAGAATACGCCGCCCGCCGAGACGCAGATGAGAAGCAGGAGCGCGACGCCGAGCATGGTGTTGCGCATGGCCATGAGCGGCGCCTTGACCTCGCTCGTCGCCACCTGCGCCACGAGCGCCCAGCGAACGCCGTTGAACTCGATGGGCGTGGCGAAAGTCTCGACCTCATAGCCGAGCGTGCCCTTGTCGATGCTGAAAGTGTTTTCGCCAACCTGCTTGGTATGCGTATTGGTGTTGAAGAGCATCTTCACCGCTTCGGCATCGATCTCGCGCGTCAGGATCGTCGGCTCCTTCATGAGGCGCGAATTGTTGCGCATCAGGAAGTCCTCGCCGACGAGCATCAGCTCGCCCGTCTTTCCGAGGCCCTCGGTGACGTTCATGATGGCGTTGAAGCGGCTCACCGGCACACGGAAGGCGATGACGCCGAGGCGCGCGCCCGCGCGATCGAAGATCGGAGCGGCGATGAAGCTCGCCGGCTTGTCGCCGATGGGGCCATAGGGCGCATAGTCGAAGAAGACGAGATTGTTGGGATCGCTCTCGCCGTCCGAGACCTCGAAAGCGTAGGAGAGATCGGTGCGGTCCTTCCTGGTGACGGAAGGCGGATAGACGTTCGATCCGTAATCGGCGCCCTTGTTGACCGTGTAGACGACGTTGCCGTCCTGATCGATGAGATAGAGCTCCTCATAGCCGCGTTCCTGAAGGAACTTGCGGAAGCCGTGATGATAGCCGTCGTGAAGGCCCGCATATTCGGTGCCGTCCGTCATCACGTCTTCGCTGCCGGTCTTGTAAAGCTCGCGGAAATGCGCGACGGGGTCGCCGTCATTCTTTGCCGAGCGCCAGGCGGAGGCGAAGTCGTACATGGCGTCCTGCACGAACGGGCTCTGCGCCATGTAGCGCAGATCCTGATCAACGGAGGCGAGATAATCCTGAAGCGCGGCCTTGCGTCCGTGGAGGAGAGCGTCGAAGCGTTCCTTGATTTCCTTGTTGGTGTTGCTCGCCGCTTCCATATAGCTCGACACGCCGATGCCGATGGCGAGCAGAAGCGCCGCCGAGACGACGATGAGCTGCATCTTGATCGCGATGCGCAGTGTCGGGAGACGGTCGGTCGGAATACGCGGCAGACGCGGCATGCGCGGCATGCGGAGTTTCGTCGGGCTCGTCAGCTTCATTGTCCTGCACCTCGTGACCGTTGGTGGATGCAGCGCCTCTCCCCTAGAGGTACTTTCTTGAACAGCGGTTTTAGCGTGGGTGCGTAAAAGGGAACTTAATCCGCGCCGGATTGGAAAGAATCTGCCGGGCCGGAGGTATTTCCTTTCCGGTAAGCTTTGCCGCCCGGCCCGGCGCATTCCCCGTAACGCATTGATTCCAGTGACGAACGGGTCTGGCCCGGCGGTTGCAATGTCATGGGCAGTTCACTCGCCTAGCCGGAGTTAAGCCCCATGATGACCGATCACGAACTCAATCTGCTCGCTGCCTACATGTTCGATACGCATGGCCCGAAGGCGCTTCAGTATGCGGACACGGCGGTGGACGAGCTTGAGCAGATCGGCGAGCGGACCAGGGCGGAAGCCTGGCGGAGCCTGCGGCGCGTCGTCGTGGACATGATCGAGGGCCGCCGTTCGCGCGACGGCGAGGTTCTGCACTGAGGGAGCGCGGCTGACGCAGCGTCCGGCACTTCTTTCCGGGATCGCTTTGCGAAACCGCGCCCGCGCCGCTAAAACCATCCTCCGGAATTCTGGACCAAAGGGGGAAATGGATATGGCGCTCGACCCGCAGGCAAAGGCTCTTCTCGACGGCATGGCGGCCAACAAGGACGCGCCGAGGATCATCGATCTGCCGCCGGCCGGCGCCCGCGAGCTTTACCGCGCCATGGCGGCGCAGCTCGATCTCTCCGGTCTTCCGATCGGCAAGATCGAGGATCGCAAGATCGCCGGGCCCGCGGGCGAAATCCCCGTGCGCCTTTACACGCCTGTCGCCGCTGGCGGCGCGCCGCTGCCCGTGCTCGTCTATTTCCATGGCGGCGGCTGGGTGATCGGCGATCTGGAGACGCATGACGCGCTTTGCCGCAGTCTTGCCAATGAAAGCGGCTGCAAGGTCGTCGCCGTCGATTATCGTCTCGCGCCGGAGCACAGGTTTCCCGCCGCGGCGGAGGATGCGCTTGCCGCCGTCTCATGGGTCGAAGCGGATGCGGCCTCCATCGGCGTCGATCCCAATCGCATCGCCGTTGCCGGCGACAGCGCGGGCGGCAATCTCGCCGCTGTCGTCTCGCAGCTCGCGCGCGACGCGAAGGGGCCGCGCATCGCCTTCCAGATGCTGATCTATCCGGTGACCGACACGGACACGGATACCGGCTCCTACCGCGCCTTCGGCACGGGGCATTTTCTCGAGCGCGACGGCATGGTCTGGTTCTTCGATCACTATGCAAGCGGGGCCGACCGCGCCGATCCGCGGCTTGCGCCGCTCAAGGCGCGCTCGCTTCAGGGCCTGCCGGCGGCCTATGTCGTCACGGCCGGGCATGACGTGCTGCGCGACGAGGGCCGCGCCTATGCCGAGGCGCTTAAGGCGGCTGGCGTCCCCGTCGAATATGTCAATTACGAAGGCATGATCCACGGCTTCTTCAATCTGCAGGCCGTGCTCGATGTCGCGCGCGACGCGGTGAAGGCAGCCGGAAAGGCGCTGAAGGACGCGCTCGCCTAACGGACGGGCGAGCGGCCGAGCACTTCGTCCACGACCTCGGCGATGGAGGGCAGCACGCGGCCGCCGCCCTTCATCGCCCTTGTCTCGTCGCCTTCGCGGAATTTTCCTGTCCTGACCAGAGCGGCCTCGAAGCCCGCCGCGATCGCGCCCAGCACGTCGGCATCGACGTCATCGCCCACCATCAGCGTTTCGGCCGGATCGAGCCCCGCGCTTGCGGCAGCAGCGAGGAAGAAGGCGGGGTCGGGCTTTCCGAGCAACCGCGCCTTCGCGCCGCTTGCATATTCGAGCGCGGCGACAAAAGGGCCCGCATCGAGATCGAGCCCGTCCGCGCCCCGGAAATAGCGGTTGCGCGCGAGGGCATAGAGGCGTCCCCCCTCGATGAGGATGCGGAAGGCGCGGTTGAGGCGCTCATAGGTGAAGCCGGGCCCCGCATCGCCGATGAGCACGCTGTCGGGCTCGTCCGCCTCGGGCGGGCAATCCACGCGCAGATTCTCATGGACGAGGAGAAAAGGCCGGGCGCCATCGCGGGCGAGCGCCGCGCGGGCGACTTCGCCCGTGGTCACGAGGTCGGAGGGCGCGACATCGAGGCCCATGCGGGCGAGCCTTGCGAGAAGGCCCGCCTTCGAGTTGCGCGTGGTGTTGGTGACGAGGCGGGAGGGGAAACCGGCCTCGCGCAGGCGCGCGAGAGCCGACGCCGCGCCCGGAAGCGCGCTCTCGGCCTGATAGAGCACGCCGTCGACATCGAGCAGCAGTCCCTTGATGGCGCCCATGGGGTCCTCGCCTGCCGCCCCTCGCGGGAGCGCGAGTCTAGAACCTGAATGGAACGTCAGACAAGCATGGTATAGAGAGCAAAAAAAAGCCCGAGGAGGAAGAGATGCCAGTCCCGACTTCGCCCCGATTGCGTTCGCCCGCCATCCACCCTTTTTCGGGGTTCGATGTGCCGCGCCTGCTTGCCCATCACGCGGCGGCGCGGCCCGATCACCCGTTTCTGATCTGGGAGCCCTTCGAGGGGCCGTCCCGCGTCTGGACCTATGCGGGCTTCGCCGATGAGGTGGCGCGGGTTGCGGCGGGGCTGAAAGCGCGCGGCGTGAAGTTCGGCGAGCGCGTGCTCATCCATCTCGACAACTGCCCGGAAGCGCTCATCGCCTGGTATGCCTGCGCGCATCTCGGCGCGGTCGCTGTCACCACCAATGCGCGCTCGGCGGCGGACGAACTCACCTATTTCGCCGCTCATGCCGGGGCTGTCGGCGCGATCACGCAGCCGAAATTCGCCGAGCTCGTGCAGTCGAGCTGCCATGACATCAAATGGCTCGCCGTCACCGAGACGGATAATGGCGCCCCCGCCGCTCAAGGCCACCGGCCCGGCAAGGCGGAGAGCTTCGCCGCGCTCCATGGCGATCCGGCGACGGTGCCGATGCGCGCTCCCGATCCCATGGCCAATGTCGGCATTCAATACACATCCGGCACCACCTCGCGGCCGAAGGGCGTGGTCTGGACGCATGCCAATGCGCTCTGGGGCGCAAAGCTCTGCGCCATGCACGAAACACTGACGCCGGAGGACGTTCACCTCGTCTATCTGCCGCTCTTCCACACCAATGCGCAGTCCTATTCGGTGCTGGCGACGCTCTGGGTCGGCGGCACGGTGGTCGTGCAGCCGCGCTTCTCGGCCTCGCGTTTCTGGGAGGTTTCACTCCGCCATCGCTGCACCTGGACCTCGATGGTACCGTTCTGCGTGCGCGCGCTGATGGGGCAGGAGGTGCCGAAGGCGCATCATTACAGGCTCTGGGGCAATGGCATCGCATCGCTGCCGACCGACGCGCATTTCAGTGTGCGGACGATGGGCTGGTGGGGCATGACCGAAACGATCACCCATGGCATCGTGAGCGATCCCTTCGTGCCCGCGCCGCCCATGACGATCGGCAAGCCGTCGCCCGCCTATGAGATCGCGATCATCAGGGAGGATGGCCGGCCCGCCGAAGCGGGCGACACGGGCGCGCTTCTCATTCGCGGCATTCCGGGCCTCTCGCTCTTCAAGGAATATCTCAACAATCCGGAAGCGACGGCCTCGAGCTATGACGAGCAGGGCTTCTTCATCACCGGCGACCGCGTGACGCTTCTGGAGGACGGCTATATCCGCTTTGCCGACCGCGACAAGGACATGCTGAAAGTGGGCGGCGAGAATGTCGCCGCCTCCGAGATCGAAACCGTCATCATGGCGGTCGGCGGCATTCAGGAATGCGCCGTGGTCGGGCGCAAGGACCCGATGCTCGACGAGGTTCCGGTCGCCTTCCTGCTGGTGCCGGGCGGCGAGGCGGCGGCGCCCGCCGATCTCAAGGAGCGCGTCATGGCGGCCTGCCGCAAGTCGCTCGCCGACTTCAAGGTGCCGCGCGACATCCGCATCGTCGATGCGCTGCCGCGCTCGACGCTGGAAAAGATCGCCAAGGCCGAGCTTCGCAACGCGCTGGAGAGCGAAGGCGCCGGGAGCTGAGCGGCGGCGTGGCTTACGTCAGCCGATGAGCTTTCCGGGGTTCAGGACGCCGGCCGGATCGAGTTCGCGCTTCAGCGCCTTCAGCACCTCATAGCCGACGGGGCCCTTCTCCTCGGCGAGCCATGGCGCATGGTCGAGGCCGACGCCGTGGTGATGGCTGATCGTGCCGCGATGCTCGAGAATGGCGTCCGAAGCCGCGCGCTTGATCGCCTGCCATTGCTCTACCTCGCAGTCGAGCTGGCGGGGGAAGACGAAGGTGAAGTAGAGGCTCGCCCCGTCGGGATAGGAATGGCTCACATGCGCCATGACGATGCCGCGCGCGCCGCGCTCGGGCATGTTGGCGGCCATTGCGCCCTCGATCGCGGCGACCACCTCATTGTGCAGGTTCGTGATGTTCGACCAGCGCGTCGAGGTTTCGAGCGTGTCGATGCCGATGCCATGGTCGAGCATCGGGTCTCGCGAATAGGGGGCGTGGAAACGGCCGTGATACCATTTGTGGCCCGGCCCGGTGCCGAGCGCCAGCGCGCCGAGCTTCTTGCAGATCGCCTGTGTCTGTGCTTGCGCCCAGACGACCGTGTCGGCATCGCCTTCATGGCCGATCAGCATGAGGCAGGGCGCTTCGTCGAACCCCTTGAGGCGGAGATAGGCGCGCTGCGCCCGCGCCTTGAGGCTCGTCGGCGAAGAGGTGGATGAAAAGGCCTGGAAGAAATGCGTCTCCGGCGCGTCCGAGAGGCGCACCATGGCGACGGGAATGTCGGCATGGTTGATGCGGCGCGCCGCTTCGATGCCGCTCTCGAAATTCTTGAAGAGATAGCCGCGATAATCCTTCCGCGCGGGCAGGACGTGGATTTTCACCGTCGCCTCGCAGATGACGCCGAGCGTTCCTTCCGAGCCCGCCACGAGCTGGTTGAGATTGGGGCCCGCGGCCGAGGCGGGCGTCGCCTCCGTCGCCCAGAAGCCCTTCGGCGTTGCGAGGCTCGCCGAGACGAGCCACTTCTCCGCCTTGCCGTAGCGGTTCGACTGCTGGCCCGCGCCGCGCGCCGCGATCCAGCCGCCGAGCGTCGAGAACTCGAAGCTCTGCGGATAATGCGCGAGCGTCACGCCATGCTGCTGAAGCGCCGCTTCGAGCGCGGGGCCGTATATGCCCGCCTCCACGGTCGCGGTCATTGCGATCTTGTCGATCTGGATGACGCGCGACATCAGCGTCGTGTCGAGGGTGATGACGGCGCCGCCCAATGATTTCGGCATGGCATTGATGCCGCCGACGACGGAAGAGCCGCCGCCAAAGGGAATGAGGGTGATGTCCTCTTCCGCCGCGAGCTTCACCAGCGCTAGCGTTTCATCGGCGCTGCGAGGATAGACGACGGCGTCTGGCACCATGTCGAGCATGCCCGCGCGCAGATAGAGGAGATCGTGATAGCTCTTGCCACGGGCGTGGAAGGCACGCTCGTAATCGTCGAGCTTCACCTGATCGGCGCCGACGATCGCGCGCAGACGGTCGAGCAGCGGCGTATCGAGGCGGCAAGCGGGAATACGGATCTCCGACAGCGGCCTTGCGGGCGTTGCGGGAAGGCGCGAAAGGCCGAGCGTCGTCCTGATCCACTCCCATTGCGGCGCGCCGTCGGGCAGCACGTTTTCCTGCGCGGCCGGACCCCAGCCATTCCAGCGAAGCGATGCGCGGTCGATCGTCATCGTAACCTCTTGTCTTCTCTCAGCAGCGGAGCGTGATGGCGGAGGGCAGAATTTCGAAGCGGGCGGGAAGCCGTCCCGGCGCTTCGCCATCCACGTCGAGGAGCACGGGCGCGTCGCCGACAGGCGTCGCGGTCAGGCTAGTGGCGCGGATGTGAAGGACTTTCGGATTTTGGATATGCGTGCCGGCACGCAGAGCGTTCGAGCCCGTCAGCATGTCGCCAAAGGTCGTGTCGCGCATGATGACGACTTCGAAATGGCCGCTATCAGGCTCGGCCATGGGCGCCATCATCATGCCGCCGCCGAAGAAGCGGCCATTGGCAATGGCGCCGACGCCGACATTCAGCACCTCGTCGAAACCCTGATCGGTGATGATGCGGACGGGATGGGGCTTGTAGCGCGCCGAGGTGACGAGCGTTGCCCAGAGAAAGGCGAAGCTGCCGCCAAAGAGTTTCGAAAATTTCGCGCGGTTGACGGCGCGCACGACCTCGCCCGAAAGGCCGAAGCTCGCGATGTTGTTGAAATAGCGTGCCGCCTCGCCGCCATCCTCGGCGACGAAGGTGAGCCGCCCGACGTCGATCCGGCGCGTCGTGCCCTGGGCGATACGGGCGACGCAGGCTTCAAGCTCATCCGGCAGGCCGAAGCTCCTGCGGAAATCGCCGCCCGTGCCGGTGTTGAGGATGGCGAGATGCGCTTCGGGGTTGATGAGCGCGCCATTCTCGAAAAAGCCGTTCACAACCTCGCTGATCGTGCCATCGCCGCCGACGGCGATGACGAGCTGGGCGCCTTCCTTGAGCGCCTTCTGCGCGAGGGCGGCGGCGGGAAGGTAGCGGGGCGTGGAGGCGCCTTGCGTGAAATGCGCGCGGATGGGCCCGAGCTCGCGTTCGAGCGCCGCGCGGATGAGGCGCCAGGCGCGTCCCGTGCGTCCGCCGCCCGAGCGCGGGTTCACGATCGCTGCGATATGGGGCGTGCCGGGCGTCATCGTCATCAGCGATCCGCGCTCCTTGTGGCCTCGGCGAGGGACGCGCCTCTCATATCGCCTTCATTGGCGGGCGGCTGCGTCTCAAAGAGGCGAACCGCATCGGCGATTTCGTTGGCGATCGTCGTGTCGTCCCAGCCGAGTTCGCGCGCCATCAGCTCGGTCACCCGGTTGACGATGGGAACGCCGGGATGTCCGAGCGTGCCGAGGCCGGTGCGGCGGAAGAGAACGTCGGAGAGATGGCGCGCCATTTCGTGGCGAATGGCGTGGATCACCTGCACGGCGAGCACGCTCGTATCGCCGGAGAGCCGCCGCAGAAGCTCCTCGCGTTCGCCCGGCCGTTCGTTGGCCGTCGCCAGCACCTCGTCGATGCGGCTGCCATAATAGTTGCAGAGATTTTCGACGACCTCGGCGGGCAGATGCGGGTGGCGTTTCCGCGCACGGGCGATGAAGCTCTTGAGCCTTCCGATCTCGCCGCCATAGACGGGCGTGCAATGGGTTTCGCATTTCGCCTGGCGGCCGAGCTTCATCAGCGCGAGATCGACGACCTGCTCGGCGAGATGGCGCGATGTGGTCCATTTGCCGCCCATGGCAGAGATGAGGCCGTAAGTGTCGTCG
Source organism: Parvibaculum sp. (assembly GCF_049671045.1). Lineage (GTDB taxonomy): Bacteria > Pseudomonadota > Alphaproteobacteria > Parvibaculales > Parvibaculaceae > Parvibaculum. The sequence goes on from NZ_JBATUH010000064.1 coordinate 42,154, forward strand.
ATCTTTTCGTGATCGAGCACTTCGGCGGCGCGGCTCGCATTGTAGGAATCCTTGCCCCCTTCCTCGCCGGAGGCGGGGCTTGAATCCACGAGCGGACGGATGCCGACATAGAAATGAAGAATGTCCTCGCGCTTGAGGCCGAGGCCCGGCAGCCCGTCATTCACGACGCTGAGGAAATCGCGCAGATCCTGCTCGGTCACGCCGACCTTGTCGGGATCATCGTCGAAGACCGTGTCGGTGGTGCCGATGATGGTGTGCCCGCGCCACGGAATGACGAAGAAATGCCCGCCAATATCGGACTGGATGGCAAGCGCATTCAGGCCCGAAATCTCGCGCGTGATGATGTGGATGCCCTTCGAGCGGATGAGGCGGCGGGCGGGCTTGCCGCCTTCGGCAAGGCCCATCAGCGTGTCGGCCCAGGGGCCGGCGGCGTTAATGACGATCCGGCCCCGGATGCGGTGCGTCTCGCCGGAGTGGCGGTCCTTCACCTGAACGCCGGAGATGCGGCGGCTGGCGCCAGCCGCGTTCCCCATCTCGAAGCCCGTGACCTCGGCATAATTCGCCGCATCGGCGCCGAATTCGACCGCGCCCTCGATACATTCGAGGCAGAGGCGCTCGGGCGCGAACATCTGGCAGTCATAGTAGATCTTGGCGCCGGTGAGCCTGTCGCGCTTCAGCGTCGGCATGAGCCTCAGCGCCTCGTCGCGCGAGATCGAGCGGAAGCCGGGGATCTTCTTGTCGTCGTCGGAGACGAAATTGCGGTCGTAGGAGAGGAGATCGTAGAAGGCGAGGCCGATTGAGAGCACGGGCCCGCTCTTCATCCCGTGGCCATAGGTCGGCAGGATGAAGGGCAAGGGATGCACCATATGCGGCGCGATACTCTCCCATATGCGCCGTTCACGGAGCGATTCGCGCACGAGCCTCAGCTCGCCATTGACGAGATAGCGAAGGCCGCCATGCACGAGCTTCGATGAGCCCGAAGTCGTGGCATGGGCGAAGTCCTCCTTTTCAAGGAGGGCCACCTTGAGGCCCCGCAGCGCCGCGTCCCATGCGATCGAGGCGCCGCTGATGCCGCCGCCCACGATCACGAGATCGTATTCGGTGGCGCTCATTTTCTTCAGATCGCGCTGCATGGGAATTCCGCTTGCTTTGCCGGGCTTGCGGGCGAGGCTACCGGCAGAGCGGCGGCCGGTCCAGTGTGCTCTCAGGCCCGTTTCTTCAGGCCGCGCTTTTCCATCCGCCAGCGGAGGTGATCGACGCGGTCCTGGCCGAAAAAGGGCTCGCCCTCGAAGACCATGAGCGGCACGCCCCAGTGGCCGGCCTGTTTCTGCGCGGCCTCGTTGGCGGCGATGACGGCCTCGTAGCGATCGGGATCGGCTTCGACGAGGCGGTCGAGTTCGGCGAGATCGAGGCCGGCGCGCGCGGCGGCTTCCTTCAGATGGTCGCCCTCATGCCAGTTCTTCACGCCGCCGAAGACGATGCCGCTCACTTCGCGGAGGAAGGCCAGGCCCTTTCCGGCCTCGGTGGCCGCGACGCCGAGCCTTGTGAGGCGGTGGATATAGGGTTGCTCCGCGGCGACGTCGCCCGTCTTGATGTTCATGACGATGGGGTCGGGCGAGGGCCAGGCATAGGGCAGGCCGAGCATTTCGGCGATGCGCATGGTGTCCTTCATGAGATAGGGCGGCCACATCGGATTGACCTTCTTGAAGAAGCCCTCGATGCGCACCGCGATCGGATAGACCGGCCGGACGTTGCAGCGCACGTCATGGTCGCGCTCGAGTTCGATGAGGCGCGGCGTGACGAGATAGGAATAGGGCGAGCGGAAGGACCAGAAGAGGTCGTATTCGAGTGTCATGAGAAGCTTTCCTGGGGGCGGCCCGGCCGTCCGGCGACCGGATAATGGGTTGCATTAATGTGCGGCCGGCGCGCCGCGAAGGCAAGCGCTCGATCTCGGGCTAAAGGCGGCCTGCCGCTTCCTCCTTGCTGGCTTAATGATCTTCATTAACAATGCGCTTTGCTGTGCCCGCTTCGCAGCCGCGCTGATAAGCTTCAGCAAAACACACAAGAATCACGGAGGTTTCCATGCCGCAAGTTCAGGCGAACGGCATCACCATCGAGTATGAGAGCTTCGGCCCGGCCAATCGCGAGACCGTTCTGCTCATCATGGGGCTCGGCGGTCAGCTCACCATGTGGCCGACCGAGCTTTGCAACGAGCTTGTGCAGCGCGGCTATCGCGCCATCCGCTTCGACAATCGCGATGTGGGGCTCTCCACCAAGTTCGACGATGCGGGCATGCCCGACATGGCGGCGATTTTCGGCGCGCTGATGAGCGGGCAGAAGGCCAATGCGCCTTATTCGCTCGATGACATGGCGGCGGACGCGGTCGGGCTTCTCGATGCGCTCGGCATCGAGAAGGCGCATATCGCGGGCGCTTCCATGGGCGGCATGATCGCGCAGCTCGTCGCGACGAACCATCCGGAGCGCGTGCTCTCGCTCACCTCGATCATGTCGACGACGGGCAATGCCGCGCTTCCGCAGGCAAAGCCCGAGGCGATGGAAGTGCTGATGTCGCCGGCCGCGCCCGAAGGCGACCTGGAGGCGATCATCGCGCGCGGCATCAAGGCGTGGAAGACCATCGGCAGCCCCGGCTTCCCGACCGACGAGAAAATCCTGCGCGAATGGGTGATGCGCGATGCGAAGCGCAGCTTCTACCCCGTCGGCGTCGCCCGGCAGATGGCCGCCATCGTCGCCAATGGCGACCGGCGCGAAAAGCTGAAGAACATCGCCGTTCCGGCCGTCGTGCTTCACGGCGCGGACGATCCGCTCGTTCCGGTCGAAGGTGGCAAGGATACGGCGGCGAATATTCCCGGCGCCGAGCTTCGCATCATTCCCGGCATGGGGCACGACTTCCCCGTCGCGCTTGTCGGCACTTTCGCCGATGCGATCACGGCGGCGACGAAACGGGCGGCCGCCGCCCGCGCGGCGGAGTGACGCGCATGGGGATGCGGCAGACGCAAGCGAACGGCATCACCGTCAATTTCGAGGATCTGGGGCCTGCCGACGGCAGGCCCATCCTTTTCGTCAACGGCTACACATCGACGATGATGAGCTGGCCGGCCGAACTGATGGAAGGGCTCGGGGCGCGCGGTTTCCGCGTCATCCGCTATGACAATCGCGATGTCGGCCACAGCGAAAAGCTGAAAGGCATGCCCGATATTCGCGCGGTCGCGGCGGCGGTGCGCGAAGGGCGCAAGCCCGCCATCCCCTATACGCTTTCCGACATGGCGGCCGACGGCATCGGCGTTCTCGATGCGCTCGGCATCGACCGCGCGCATGTCATGGGCATTTCGATGGGCGGCATGATCGTGCAGACGATGGCGATCGATCATCCGGGCCGGCTTCTCAGCGTCACCTCGATCATGTCTACGACGGGCAATCCCGATCTGCCGAAGGCGAGCGAGGCCGCGATGACAGCGCTGCAGGAGCAGCCGCCCGCGCAGGACCGCGAAACCGTGATCCGCCATCGCATGAAGGGCCGCCGCGTCTATCAAAGCCCGGCCTATCCCATGACCGATGAAGCGCTTTATGCGCGCTGTGCGGTGGAATTCGACCACATGTACTATCCTGAAGGCGCCGTGCGGCAATATGCGGCCATTGTCGGCGATGGCAGCCGCGTGGAGCGGCTGAAGGCCGTGCGCGTGCCTTTTCTCGTGATTCACGGGCTTGCCGATCCGCTCGTGCCGCCGGAAGGCGGAATCGACACCGCAAATTCCGTACCCGGCGCAAATCTCGAGCTGATCGAAGGCATGGGACATGATCTGCCCGCCGAATTGTGCCCGCGTTTCGTCGAGCTCATCGCGGAAAACGCGCTTGCAGCGGAGAAGGCAAGCGCCGCCGAATAGCGCTTTGCATATAAGCCACGCATAGTGCCTTTATGCCCCGTTCAACTTTCCTGCCCCGGTGCCGATATAGGGGGTTGCGCCATGTCGGCGCCGAGGTAGGAGAGGACATGCCCCGTATCAAGACAAATGGACTCAGGATCGAATATGAGAGCCTCGGCTCTGCAAAGAGCGAGGCGGTCCTGCTCATCATGGGCCTTGGTGCGCAGCTCACGCAGTGGCCGGCTGCGCTTTGCGAAAAGCTCGTCGAACGCGGCTACCGCGTCATTCGTTTCGACAACCGCGACGTCGGGCTTTCGAGCAAGATCACCAAGGGCAGCAAGCTGAGCTATTCCGAAATGCTTGCCTCGCTTGGCGAAGGCAAGTCGGATTTCGCGCCCTATTCGCTCGCCGACATGGCATCGGACGCGATCGGTCTTCTCGACGGACTGAAGATCGACAAGGCCCACATCGTCGGCATGGCGATGGGCGGCATGATCGCGCAGACGATCGCGGCTGAATATCCCGATCGCACATTGTCGCTGACGTCGATCGCTTCGACGAGCGGCAATCCCGATCTGCCGGGACCGGAGGAGGAGGTGCTGCGCCTGATGCTCAGCCCTGCGCCGGTCGTCAGCGATCTCAGCGGGATCGTCGCGCGCGACATCGAGCTCAACCGGCTGATCGGCAGTCCCGATTATCCGACCGAGGCGGCGACGCTGAAGGAATGGGCGATGCGCGACGCATTGCGCGCCTATTATCCGGCGGGAATCCTCCGCCAGATGGCGGCCGCCATGTCAGGCGGCGATCGCCGCGCGGCGCTCGCGAAGATCAAGGCGCCGACCGTGGTGCTGCATGGCGCGGCCGACCGCTACATTCCGGTCGCGGCGGGCGAGGACACGGCGAAGAACATTCCAGGCGCCGAGCTTCGCGTCGTGCCCGGCATGGGCCACGATCTGCCGACCGCGCTTGCCGGCACGGTCGCCGAGGCGATCGTCGCGGCGGCCGAGCGGGCAACGGGCCCGAGGCCTGCCGTGGAAGCGGGCGCTACCACACGGAATGACGAAGCCGGCAAACCCGGCCCGTTCTCACGGATGTTCCGGCGCTTCCGTCGCGCGATCGTGCCCGCTTGAGGCTCTGAGCGCGCGGCGACCCAACCCTCTCGCTTCCACGATGAAGGAGAGGGTTGGGAGCCGTCGTTCTTTCGCGCGGCGGCGAGCACGCGCCCGCTTTCCTGATTTGCCGCCTTCCCGATCCGCAAATGCGGTTTCCGCTCTTGCCGGGAGCGCTTTACTGACAGAGGGCCTTGCGCAGTTCCGGCCTTGCCTTTTCGAGCTTCGCGCGGAAATCCTCGCGCTGCATGAAGGCCGCTGCGACGAGCGCACCGCTCAGGCGGCCCTGTTCGACATCGCTGGGGAAGTGAACGCCCGCGACGAGGCGGTTGCGGCTGTATTGCTCCGCCCGCACATAGATCCTGTCCTGCGCCTCGGGCAGAAGGCTGGCGAGCACCAGCGCCGTCTCATAGGCGAAGGCCGTGTGCCCGCTCGGATAGGAGGGGCTCTTCTTCAGATTGTCGGTCGGCAGCAACGCGGAGATGCGCGGCAGACCCTCGATCTCCGCCTGATAGGGGCGCAGGCGGCCATAGGCCTGCTTCGCGCCATCGACGGCCATGATGCTGTCCTTCGTCATGGCGTGGATGAGATCGACGGTCGCGGGCAGGGTCGCGGCGAGCGCCTGATCGTCCGGGGCGGTCGCGATCTCCGGCGCGATGGCGCAGGCGGGCGCGGCGATCTCCTGCCAGATCGGGCGGCCGAACTGGGCGAGCGAGGGCCTTGCCCCGTCGGCTATGGCGAGTTTCTTCTCTTCCTCGTCCGCATTCTTCTGCGCGTCGAGCACGGCCTGATAATCGCGCTTCTGAAGGGCGGGGTCCTGAGCGCAGGCGAGCCCCGCGCCGGGCTTCACATCGCTTTGCGGCGGGCAGGGCAGGATCTTCAGCAGATCCGGCACGGCCGGTTCACCGGCCGCAAACGCGCCCGCCGGAAAGGCGAGGCTCGCCGCGAGCAGTCCCGCGGCGAACAGCATATTTCTCATGATGAGCCTCCTTCGATCGTCGGACCGATCGTGACATGGTTTCGCGTCGGTCCGATGACCGAGGGCCATATGATCAGACTTCCGCCGCGCCGCCGTCGCAGGGGATGACGGCCCCCGTCGTATAGGCCGAGGCGCGCGAGGAAAGGAAGATGGCGACGCCGGCGATGTCCTCGGGCGTCCCGATGCGCTTTCTCGGATTGGAGGCCTTGATCGCATCGCCGAAGGTTTCGAGCGTCGCCTTCATCATCTGGCTCGGGAAGGGCCCTGGCGCGATCGCGTTGACGAGGATGTTCTCGCGCGCGAGACGGCCCGCCAGATGCCGCGTGAGCATGATGCAGCCGGCCTTGGAGGAGGAGTAGGCATAGGTTTCGAGTTCCGGCGGCTGGATGCCGTTGATCGAGGCGATGTTGATGACGCGCGCCGGGTCTTCATAGGTCGCGGCCTTGCGCAGTAGCGGCAGCAGCTTCTGTGTGACAAAGAACGGGCCCTTGAGGTTGATGGACATCACCTTGTCCCAGCCGCTCTCGGAATACTGGTCGATGGGCTCGCCCCAGGCGGCGCCCGCATTGTTGACGAGGATGTCGAGCTTCTCCTCGCGCCTGGCCAGTTCGCTGGCGAGCCCTTCGATGCCCTGCACGGTGCCGAGATCGAAGGGGAGCGAGATGCAGGTGCCCTTTTTCGAGAGTTCTTCGGCAAGCTCGTTGCAGGCCTGCGCCTTGCGCGCCGAGATATAGACTTTCGCGCCGGCTTCGACGAAGCCCGTCGCGATCATCTCACCGATGCCGCGCGAGCCGCCGGTGACGAGCGCGACCTTGCCTTCGATATTGAACAGATTTTTCATGGAGACTTCCCCGCCTGAGTGTCAATGGGGGGCAAGCTATCGTGGCCCGGCCGCTGCGTCACCTCTCGAATGCCGCCCCGGCACTTCAGCTTGCGGTCAGTTTCCGGCGCTGCTGCCGACGCTGGAGGGGAGAGGCTCGGAGGGGTTCGTCGCGGCTTCCGCTTCCGGATTGAGCGCGCGGCCCTGATGGCGCGGCTCGATTAGGGGTTCGGGGAGGACGGGCTTCGTATGCATGAGGTGGGCGCCCGCCATCATGCCCTCGGCGAGCTGGAGGGCGAGGCGCTCCTCGTCGCGGCGGCGCATTTCCGCTTCGACATCGCGCACGGCCTCGGGCGAGAAGCCGAGCGCCTTCAGAGCGGCGACGCCAAAGGCCACGGCGGATTCGTAGGTTTCCCGGATCTGGTAATCGACATTGCGCTTGAGCAGGTCGAGCGCGTGGCGCCGGTCGCGCGAGCGGACATAGAGCCTGGCCAGCGGGAAATGCGCCTGGATGAGATCAACGATGCGGAGCGCCACATCGGGCTTCACCACGCAGAGCGCGATGAGCGAGGCGTCCGCCGCGCCTGCCGCGCGCAACACGTCGAGCCGCGTGCCGTCGCCGTAATAGACGCGGAAGCCGAAGCGGGCGGCGGCGCGTATCTGCTCGACATTATGGTCGATCGCCGTCACCTCCACGCCCTGCGACATGAGAAACTGCGCCACCACCTGCCCGAAGCGGCCGAAGCCGATGATGATGACCTTGCCATGAGCGTCGGAGAAATCGGCGTCGGGCTCGCGGTCGGCGGCGGGGCGGGCGGCGCGATTGGCGAGCGCGTAGGCAAGCGGCGTCAGCGCGAGCGAAATGGTGACGACGGCGATGAGGAGGCTCGAATTCTTCTCCGTCATCACGCTTGCCGCGGCGGCTGCGCTGAAGAGTACGAAGGCGAATTCGCCCCCCTGCGACAGCACGCTGCCGATCCGCAGCGCATCGTTGTGCGGCGAGCCGGAGATCCGCGCGAGGCCATAGATGAGCGCGGTCTTGACGAGCATGAGGATCAGCACGCCGAGGACGACGAAGGCGGCGTTGGCCGCGACGAGTTCGATGTCGATGCCCATGCCGACCGCGATGAAGAACAGCCCGAGCAGCAGGCCGCGGAAGGGCTCGATGTCGGCCTCGAGTTCATGGCGGAAGCTCGATTCGGCGAGCAGCACGCCGGCAAGGAAGGCGCCCATGGCCATTGAGAGGCCGGCGGCCTTCATGATCATCGCCGCGCCGAGCACGACGAGAAGGGCGGCGGCCGTCATGATCTCGCGGGCCATCGCATTGGCGAGGATGCGGAAGAGCGGATTTAGCAGGTAGCGCGCGCTGAGCACGACGGCGACGACGGCGGCAAGCTCGATCAGCGTCTGGCCGATGCCGCCGGTCGGCGCCTTTCCTCCCGGCGCGATGAGCGCGACGAGGGCGAGCAGGGGGACGATGGCGAGGTCCTGCATGAGCAGGATCGCGAAGGCGCGCTGGCCATAGGGCGCGGTCAGCTCGCCGCGCTCCTCCATCAGCGGCGCGGCGAAGGCGGTCGATGAAAGGGCGAGGCCGAGCCCGGCGATGATCGCGCCGCGGGGCCCGAGGCCCGCCATATGGGCGATGAGGCCGAGCGCCGCGCCGCAGGCGAGCAGTTGCACGAGGCCGAGGCCGACAATGTCGCGGCGCATCGACCAGAGCCGCGAGAGCTTGAGCTCGAGGCCGATGATGAAGAGCAGCATGACGACGCCAAGCTCGGCAAAGGCGAGCACGGCCTGCGAGTCGCTGAAGAAGCCGAACCCCTGCGGGCCTATGGCGATGCCGGCGGCGAGATAGCCGACGATGCTCCCCAGCCGCAGCCGCCTGAAGATCGGCACGGCGATGACGGCAGCCGCCAGGAAGACGATCGGCGCGATGAGCGCCGCGCCGTCGGCAGGCGGGGAGATCGGAACGATGGTCTGCACGGGCGATATTCTGACGTGAAGTCGGGGCTGTGAACAGTGCCCCGGTCGATGCGCAGCACATAGGAGCAAAAGATGGCGGCCATGCGGCGGGCCGAAAGAAAAAGGGCGCTCCCTCGATCTCGCGAGGGGAGCGCCCTTTATGTGTTCAGGGGCGTGCCCGATCAGAAATTGGCGACGTCGAGTTCCATGAGCCCGTCGGCGCCGGCCTTGGCGCGCTCGAGCCAGGCGGCGGTCATCGGCACTTCGCGCTCCATCCAGTAGCGGGCGAGCGTGAGCTTGCGCTTGTAGAAGTCGGGTCGCTCGGTGCCGGCCTTGAGCTTCGCCTGCGCGACCTTCGCCATCTGCGCCCACATCCAGGCGAGCGTCACCGTGCCGAAGATGTTGAGGATGTCGTAGGAGGCGGCGCCCGCATTGTCGTAGTTCCTGGGCGCGTTCTGCATGAGCCAGCCGGCCGCCTCGCCGAGGCGGGCATAGCCCGTCTTCAGCGGCGCGATGAAGGGCGCCATTTCGGCGTCGCCCTCGTTCTCCTTGATGAAGGCTTCGAGCTTGCCGAAGAAGGTGAGCGTCGCGCGGCCGCCCTTCATGGTCATCTTGCGGGCGACGAGGTCGAGGGCCTGGATGCCGTTCGCGCCTTCATAGACCTGGTTGATGCGCGCATCGCGCACGAACTGCTCCATGCCGTTGTCGCGGATATAGCCATGGCCGCCGAAGACCTGCATCGAGGCATTGGCCGCCTCGAAGCCCTTGTCGGTGAAATAGGCCTTGATGACCGGCGTGAAGAGCTGGCTCAGATCCTCGGCCTCCTGGCGCTCCTTCTCGTCCGGGCTCGAGCGCGCGACCGAGAAGAGGAAGGAGACATACATGGCGAGCGCGCGGGCGCCCTCGACGAAGCTGCGCGAGGCGATGAGCAGGCGGCGCACGTCGGGGAAGACGATGATCGGGTCGGCGGGGCCGTCCGGATTCTTCGCGCCGGTGAGCGCGCGGCCGGCGAGCCGCTCCGTCGCATAGGCGACGCCGTTCTGATAGGCGACCTCGCCCGCGGCGATGCCCTGGATGCCGACGCCCATGCGCGCGCCGTTCATCATGCCGAACATGCCGGCCATGCCGGCCGACTTCGACTTCACGACCTTGCCGTCCTCGGCCTTCTTCTCGGGCGCACGGCCCTTGAGGTGGTAGGCGACGGCATTGTCGAAGTTGAGCACGCAGGTCGCGTTGCCCTTGATGCCCATCTTCTTCTCGACCGAGCCGCAGGTGACGCCGTTCGGGCCCTTGATCTCGCCGGTCTCGGGATCGACCAGCATCTTCGGCACCATGAAGAAGTTCACCGTCGAGAGATCGTCGACATATTTGCCTTCCTCGTTCGGCAGCTTCGCGATCACCATGTGGATGATGTTCTCGGTGATGTCCTGATCGCCGCCCGAGATGAAGATCTTCGTGCCGGTGATGCGGTAGGTGCCGTCATCCTGCTTGACTGCGCGCGTCTTCATGAGCTTGAGGTCGGTGCCGCAATGGGGCTCGGTGAGGCACATGGTGCCCGCCCAGTCGCCATCGGCCATGCGCTGGGCCACATGCTGGCGCATCCAGTCCTCGCCCGTCGCCCAGAGTGCGCCAAGCGCGGCGCCGGTGAGACCGGGATACATCGCGAAGGCCTGATTGGACGACGAGCCCATCTCCGAGAAGGCGAAGGTGATGACGGAGGGAAGGTTCGCGCCGCCCAGTTCCTCGGCGACGCCGAGCTTGTTCCAGCCGCCATCGGCATAGGCGCGGAAGGCTTCCTTGAAGCCCTTGGGCGTGCGCACGACGCCGTTTTCGAGGTAGCAGCCTTCCTCGTCGCCCGACTGGTTGAGCGGCTGGAGGACTTCCTCGCAGAACTTCGCGCCGCCCTCGAGGATCGCGCTCGTCATGTCGGGCGTCAGCTCGGCGAAGCCGGGCAGGTCGGTCCGCTTCTCGATCTCGAGAAGTTCGTGGAAGAGAAACAGAAAATCTTCGACCGGCGCCTTGTAGCTCGGCATGGGCTCGCTCCGTAGCTTTCAATAATGTCAGTAAGGAAGCGAGATACTGCTATATGACGCTAGGGAAGGCAAGTGGGCTGACGCTAGGAATCTATGATGGCCATTGTGTTATAGGCATCGAATTCGGTCGCCCAAGGTCACCCGTAGCTGCTCTGGCGATCAACCCGATCCATCGATTCTGGAAATCGTGTTCATCTTCTCCGTCTATTGGGTAAGGCCCATATGCCAAATTTACGCTGTGTATGCCATTGCTAAGAGCCAAGTCGACGTCTGTGTCATCTCCATCAATTGCATAAGGTTCAAAGCCGGATGGACCGCCTTTAAAGCTCCAAAATGCCATCTCATACCATCGATGGCCGATGCCGTCGTTCCGATCGGCAAAAAGTAGACTCGCGGACCATCTGTAAGTGTAATCTTTCGATTGGCATGTAGTCCCAATTGTTGACCAACCAATCACGTGCCAGCCGGAACTGCCATACGCTTTTCTCCCTGTGCGGATTGAAATGGATCGTTCGTCAATAGTCTTGGCATTGCTGAGAAATGTTGTGCCAACGCCGAACCGGAGTTCGACTTTGCTGACCATGACCACGCTGTCCGACAGATGTTTGACTTGTGAAAATAATCTGTCGCGAATGCCGGTAAGCTCCCGTGAGGCGTCAGCAAATAATGCTTCATGCCTCTTCCTGCGGTCGGCCTCCGATGACCGTTTTGCCTCCTCTTCTGCTTCAATCGCTGCAACTTTTTTTGCCGCCTCGGCCAGAGCATGTAACGAGGAGTGGGCCTTCTTTTGTTCGCGTTCTATTTCAGCAAAGACTTGATTGCAGCGAGACAACGTCGGTCGTGCTTCGGGAGGCTTGCGTAGCATCTGCGAAACGAATGCCGCGATCCTTGGCGGAAGCCGATCTATTTGTGGCGGTGCGACATTTAAATGTTGTTCGCGAATTTGATCCAATGACCCTCCAAATGGAGGACGCCCTGTCGCAATTGCATGAACTATGCAACCAAGCGCATAAACGTCAGTTGCAGTTGTCGAGCGTTCCCCTCGCCATTGTTCGGGAGCTGCATATAGTGGTGTAAGCGCCCCGCGAAGCGTTTCTAATGAGGTTGAATCTTCGACAAATTTGGCAATCCCAAAATCCGCGATCTTCCAAGCGCCCCCATGAAGCAAGACGTTGGATGGCTTGAGATCGCGATGCGTGATGTCATGCACTTCCTGCAGCCCACTCACGATTTCTTTAAGTGCTTTTCGAATTAGTTCGAAGTCGATCCCATCTGGTGCTGCGTTTATCTTGTCCTGCAAGCTGTGTTCGCAACGTGGCATAACCAGAAAGTAGCGATCAGATTCCGCATCTTGTCCCGCGTCCAAGACCGGCACGATATGCGCCAAATCACGGCGCATTAATTCGTTGCCGATGTTTAGTTCTCGGTGGGCGGCTTGTGCTGCACTTATCTTCAATCGTTTAACTGCGACCTGCCCGGTCTGCCCGGTCCCGGCGAATACTTCGCCAAACCCACCCTCGGCACCCAAGGGACGGCTATCGTCGAAGGTCCATTCGCCTCCGGGTAGCTTGATAATATGTTCCGTCATCTCATGTTCCCATCGCCTTCACCTCGCCGTCGGCGAACCCATCGGCATTTCGGTAGCATGTGCTTCCTTGGAATAGAAATATTCTGTTTACAGATTGTATGAAATTATGTTTGTAATTGACAGTATTTGAGTGCGATGACCTATTTTTGCCAGGGAGGCTGATATGTCTCGTTACTATGTCAACATGAGCGCGCAATCAAATGGCGATCATGAGGTGCATGTTACAACTTGCTCATTTCTGCCACGCGAGGAAAATAGATTGTACTTGGGAGAATTTGATTCCTGCACCCCTGCCGTTCGTGAGGCCAAGAAGTATTATTTGCGATCGAATGGCTGCTATTATTGCTGCAATGCTTGCAATACGGGTTGAGTGTGGATCGGCGCGGGGTTATAAACTCGTCGTCCCCCGACTTGATCGGGGGATCCATCTTGCGGCGCTGACGCGAGCATGAAGTTGGATGGCCCGGTCAAGCCGGGCCGTGACGGGCGGACAGAAATATTGGAATTCTTATCCCCCCTCGCTCCGTACACACCATATCAATTCCGTCTCGCTCCGCGAACGGCGCGTCCGGACTGGCCGAATGCGTGGGGAACGTCAAGGCAGCGTTCTGCGCCTTGCGGGCAACCAGCCGCAAGGCCCGGAAGGTCCGTAAGGGGAGACGGCACTATGACCGGCCGGAGCCGCGGCCGATGAAAGTGGCGGTGTCCGAGGTGGGTTCGGTGTAGGCCAAAATCCGCTGTGTGCGAAGCGAGGGAAGGCGCGCAACGCCCGCAATTCAAATCCCTGCAACATAAATCAACGCGACATCACCGCCGCTTCGCTCCCCTTCATTCTTTCGGGGGCGGTGTTTCGGGGGCGGTGTTTCGGGGGCCGAGCCGAGGGGCGAAGATGGACCCTGCGTCAAGTGCGGGGTGACGGTTCCCCGGGAGGCGCTTGTCAGCCAGGGCAGCCCTTGCGGGGGGCTTTTGCGGCGATCCCGGCGCGGTCGAGCGGAATGAGATCCGTCTTCGCCGCGCCGCGCGCGATCATGGCGAGGTTGGTCGCCAGGTCCTGCGCGTCGTCTTCGAGATCGCCCGCGCGCCAGAGGATGCAGCGCGCATAGGGCCGCGCGTCCCTGGCGCCGACGCCGCGCGGCCGGTCGGCGAGCGACGCCTCCATCAGCATCTTCCGCAGCGAGGCGAGGCGCGTCCCGGCATGGGTGGCAAGAGGCTTTGCCGCCTCCGCATCGAGGCCCGTTTTGATCTTGTCCGCCAGTGTCACGAGTTCCGCCTGCATGGCGGCGATGTCCTTCAGCGTCGCCTCATAGCGCATGCGGTCGTAGCTTTCGGCGTGAGCGAGAGCGGGGAGGGCAAGAGCGGCCACGCCGAACGCCGCCACCGCAATTGCGCGGTTGAGGCGCGCCATGACGCGCGGGCTGGCGCGGTTGAGGAGCGGCCTCATGGCGCAAGCTGCCGCTGCATCGAGGCGCTATCCCGCGCACCCCAGCGCCGCGCGATCTTTCCGTCCTTCATCTCGAACCACTCCATCGCCACGAGTTCATATGACTTGCCCGTGGGCTCGCTCCCCCGGAAGGGCGCGCGGAAAGTGCCGCGCTCGGTGTAGCGCGCGGCGACCGTGTTTCCTTCCGCCACCATGTCCTCGATGGTGAGGTTGAGCCCATAGGCGGCATGGAGATCGCGCCAGACCGGCATCGCCACCTCGTCGATATTGCCCCAGCCGAGCACGCCCTGGATCACCGCATCGGCGGTGAAGAGCGCGCGCAGCCGGCCGAAGTCGCCGGCGTTGAAGGCCGCCACATAGAGACGCACTGTTTCCTTGTTCACCTCGCCCGTGGCCGCGCCTTCATCGCCCATGCGTTCTCTCCGCTCTCAGCTATTGGTGAATTCGGGCTTGCGCTTCTGCAGGAAAGCGGCGATCCCTTCCTTCATGTCGTTCGTCTGGGCACAGAGGATCTGGTTGCGGTCCTCCATGGCGATGGCGGCCTCGAGGCTTCCGGCATCGATCGACATGTTGAGACATTCCTTGGTGAGGCGGAGCCCGATGGGCGAGGTCGCGAGCATCTCCTCGATATAGGGGCGGGCGGCTTCCTCGAGCTCATCGTCCGGCACGACTTCCGAAACGAGGCCCACGCGCTCGGCGCGCGCCGCATTGATGAAGCGGCCGGTCATCATGAGTTCGGACGCGACCGAAACGCCGACAAGGCGGGGCAGGAAATAGGAGACGCCGATATCGCAGGCGGAAAGGCCGATGCGGATGAAGGCTGCGTTCATGCGCGCGCTCTCGCCCGCGATGCGGATGTCGGAAGCGAGCGCGAAGGCGAAGCCGCCGCCGCATGCCGGCCCATGCACGAGGCTGATGATCGCCTGCGGGCAGCGGCGCATGCGCATGACGATTTCCGAAATCGCGCGCTGCCCCCTGAGGCCCGCGACGACGCCGCCCGAATTGGCGCCGGGCTCGGTGCGCGATATGGCGCTCGCCTTGAGGTCGAGACCGGCGCAATAGGCGCGGCCCGCGCCCTTCATCACGACGATGCGAACGGAATGGTCGGTATAGAGCTTGCCGAAATAGTCCTGAAGCTCCTCCGTCATTTTCGGATTGATCGAGTTCAGCGCCTCGGGCCGGTTGAGGGTCAGCCAGTCGACGGGGCCTTCCTTGCGGATGCTGAGCGTTTCGTAAGCCATGTCTTTCTCCCTGCGGTTTTTCGTTGGGAGAAGATTAGCGCGGGAGCCATGGCGAGCGCGAGTGCGGCGCGGCGCTATTCCTGCCGCGCGTCCATTTCGTCGAGGATGCGTTCAGGCAGGTCGAGCCAGCGCAGCGCGAGGACGCCGCCGGGCTCGATGCGCATGACCTCGGCGGCGAAGGGGCGGCCGCGCTCGCGCTTGTGCCAGCGCAGCGTGCCCGAGAGGATCTCGCCGATCGCGGCCTCGCCCCTGAAGGTTTCGATGCAGACGCCGCCCGCCGACCAGTCCCGGGCGCGATGCTCGGTGCCGCCGATCGCCACGAAGAGCCACGGTTCGGACGAGCGCATGGCCGAACGCCGCTCAGGCATTTCCAGCCTGCCGCGCAGATGCTCGACAATGCGCGCGATCAGCGACATCGAGTTCCCCGGCCCTTCCCCATTATGGACAGTTTGCAGGGATTGAACGCAGAAACCAAGAGATGAAACGCGATTATCGGTCCGTTATAAGAGCATCTGGTTTCAATCCACGCCAATTTCACCGAAACGAGACACTGTCAGCATGATCCGCAAGAGCGAAGCGAGGCCGATCCTCATCGAGGTCGGCCCCGGCGAACTGATCGACAAGATCACCATTCTGGAGATCAAATCCGAACGCATGAGCGATGTGGAGAAGCTCAGAAACGTGCGTCACGAGCTTGGCATACTCAATGCCGCGCGCGCCGCGCATATTCCGGCCACGGCGGAACTCGCCCGGCTCGAGGCCCAGCTCAAGGCGGTCAACGAGGCGCTCTGGATCATCGAGGACGACATCAGGCAGTGCGAGGCGGACAGGGATTTCGGCGGGGAATTCGTCGCGCTCGCGCGTTCCGTCTATAAGCAGAACGACAAGCGGGCCGCGCTGAAAAAGGAGATCAACCTTCTCACGGGCTCGGCCATCGTCGAGGAAAAATCCTATACGGAATTCAGCTAGGCCGGGCTGCGCTCGAGTTTCACGCGCAGATGGATTTCGTCGAGCACGCGCTCGACCGGCAGCGCCGCGAGTTGCTGGACCTCGATCACGGCGAAATTCTCGCGCTCGATGCCGGTGAGGGCGGCGGGCGCATAGTCGCCGAAGAGCGCGAGCCCCTGCGTGCCGAGATGCGAGGCGAGGTGGCTCGGCCCCGTATCGTTGCCGACGACGAAGGCCGCGCGCTTCAGGAGCCCCGCAAGCTCGAACCAGCTGAAGAATCCGCGCGAGGCCCTGAGCTTGATGCCGGGGATCGTCTGCGCGAGTTCGAGTTCATCGGGCCCCGGCGCCATTACGACCCCGTGGCCCTCGGCGATCAGCCGGCCCGCGAGTTCGGCATAATAGGGCCAGCGCTTTTCGGGGTGGCGCGCCGAGCAGCCGGGGATGAGCATGATATAGGGCTCGCGCACGCCAGCGCCTTCGAGGATCGCCGTCACGTCGTCGGCGAGCCATGACACATCGGGCTTTCGCGTGTGGCGGATTGTGAGCCCCGCATCCTTGAGCTGGCCCGCGAGCCGGTCGAGGGTGCGGATTTTCTTCGGGTTCCTCGCGCGGTGCGGGTGGCTGCATCCGGGTGCCGTTCCCGACCAGTTGGTGTGCTGGAAGAACCAGTGAAAATAGGAGGCGGTGCGCGCGGAGTTCTGCAGGTCATAGACCATGTCGAAATTCCGGGCCTTCAACTCCTTGCCGAGCTTCCACATGAGGTCGATGCGCCAGCGCGGCGCGCGCGGATCGAGCATGACGTGATCGACCCATGGGCAGCGCTCGAAGATGCGGCGATAGAGCGGCGTCGTGAGAACGGTGATGTCGTCGCCGGGATGATTTTCGCGGATGTCGCGCAGCGCGCCTTCAGACTGGATCACATCGCCAAAGGCGCCGTGCTTGATGATCAGGATGCGCCGCATGGCAATCGTCTGCTGCTTCCGGTTTTCCGCCGGCTCCCCCCGGCGTCGCAAGAATGTCACAGCGCCTGCGGCGGCGCGAGGCGAAATGCGCGCGGCAGGGCTTCTGCCAGCCCTGCTATATCATGTTTGGGGCCCCTGTCCCGGATGAGGCGCGGGGCCATTGCGCGGGAACATATGCCGTATATGAGAAGGCGGCCGCCGCGGGGTATGGTCCCCGGAGGCAAGGTTCGGGTATCGGGCGAGTACGCAGGCAGGCGATGACGGAAACGAGGGACGAAGTGGCGGCGCGGCTCGGCCTGCGTCCGGGCGAGGCAGGGCGCCGGGGCATTCTTGCCTGGGTGAAGGCGCATAAGCGGCTCGCCGGAGGGCTCGGCCTCGCGCTCCTCGTCCTTGCCGGTGGGCGGCTTCTCGCGGGCGGCGGCGATGCGGCCCAATATGTGAGCGAGCCGGTGGCGCGGGGCGATCTCCGCGTCACGGTGACGGCGACGGGCACGGTCGAGCCCGTGATTTCGGTCACGGTCGGCAGCGAGGTTTCGGGCCGGATCGAGAAGGTGCTCGTCGATCACAACGATCATGTGAAGGCGGGAGATGTCATCGCAAGGATCGACACAACCTCGCTTGCGATCGCCGTTGCGAAGTCCAGGGCCAATCTCGAGGAAGCGCGGGCGGCCGTGCTTCAGGCCGAGGCGACGCGCATCGAGGCGGCGGCCAAGCTGAAGCGCTACCGCATGCTCGCCCGGCAGAACGCGATCTCGGAACTCGATCTCGATGCGGCGCTCGCCGATCTCAAGCGGGCGGAGGCCAATCTCGCAAGCGCCAGGGCGAGGGTGAAGTCGAACGAGGCGCAGCTTGCCGCCGATGAAACCTCGCTCTCCAAGGCGACCATCGTGTCGCCGATCGACGGTGTCGTCATCTCGCGCGATGTCGAGCCGGGGCAGACGGTCGCCGCGACCTTCGAGACGCCGAAGCTCTTCACGCTCGCAGGCGATCTCAGCCGCATGGAGCTTCAGGTCAAGGTCGACGAAGCCGATGTGGGCGAGGTGCGCGAGGGGCAGAGGGCGACCTTCAGCGTCGATGCCTATCCCAACAGGCGCTTCGAGGAGCGGATCAGGAGCGTGCGCTTTGCCGCGAGCACCACGAACAACGTCGTCTCCTATGTCGCGATCCTGACCGTGGACAATGAAGACCTCGCGCTCCGTCCCGGCATGACCGCGACGGCGGAGATCATCACGGCGGAAAAGAAGGACGTGCTGCTCGTGCCGAATGGCGCGGTGCGCTTCACGCCGCCGGGCCTGAATCCTCCAGCCGCCCGCATGGACGGCAAGGGCGCGGTCGAGAAATATGTCTGGACGCTCAAGGAGGGCGCGCCGGTCGCCCTTCCGCTTCATCTCGGGCTGACGGATGGACAGCATACGGAGGTTGTCGGGGGCGAGATCGCGCCCGGCACGGAAGTCCTCACCGACGTCAAGGCCGAAGCGGGGAAGGCATGAATACCGGGGCGGCATCGCGCCGCACGGAGCCGCCGCTCATCGAGTTTCGCGGCGTATCGAAAATCTACGGTCGCGGCGAAACCGAAGTTCGCGCGCTCGACCGGGTCGATTTCATCGTCCGCGACGGTGAGTTCGTCGCCGTCATGGGCCCGAGCGGCTCCGGCAAATCGACCTGCATGAACATCATGGGCTGTCTCGATACGCCGAGCGGCGGCGACTTTCTCTTTCGCGGGCTCGATGCGGGCAGGCTCGACCGCGACCGGCGCGCCCTTCTGCGGCGCAACTATCTCGGCTTCGTGTTTCAGGGCTTCAATCTCCTGAAGCGCACGACGGCGCTCGAGAATGTCGAATTACCGCTCATCTATCGCGGGGTGCCGCGGGCCGAGCGGCACAGGCGGGCGCGCGAGGCGCTGGCCGCGGTCGGTCTTGCCGATCGCGCCTCGCACACATCGGCCGAGCTTTCCGGCGGCCAGCAACAGCGTGTCGCCATCGCGCGTGCCATTGCGAGCGAGCCGGCCCTTCTCCTTGCCGACGAGCCGACCGGCAATCTCGATTCCCAGCGTTCGCGCGAGATCATGGAGCTTCTGCTTCGCCTCAATCGCGAGCGGGGTATCACCATCGTCATGGTGACGCATGAGCCCGACATGGCGGCCTATTGCGGCCGTGCGGTGCGGTTTCTCGACGGGCGGATCGCGGCCGATCTGGCCGGGCCCGGCGCGCCGCAGGCGGGAGGGTAGGTCATGCTCCTCGAGACGCTCCTGCTTTCCCTGCGCGAGATCCGCCGCAATGCGATGCGCTCCGTCCTCACCATGCTCGGCATCGTGATCGGCGTCGCCGCCGTCATTGCCATGGTGACGCTTGGCGGCGGCGCGCAGCGCAAGGTCGCCAGCGATATTTCGAGCCTCGGCAAGAACCTGCTCATGGTCATGCCCGGCGCCCGCCAGCATGGGCCGAGCGCTGGTGCCGCCGCCTTCAAGCTCGCGGATGTCGCCGCGATCGAGCGCGGCATCGACGGGCTCGAGGCGGTGGCGCCGATGTCGACCAGCACCGCGCTCGCGGTCTATGGCAATTCCAACTGGTCGACCACGGTGTCGGGCGCGACGGGCGCCTATTTCCGTGCGCGGCAGTGGAGCGTCGAGGAGGGGCGTCTCTTCGACGAGGCGGAGGAGCGCGCGGGCCGCGCCGTCTGCATGATCGGCTCGACCGTGCGGGCCAAGCTCTTCGGCCAGCAGAGCCCCCTCGGCGTGCGCCTCAGGATCGGCACGAATTCCTGCGAGATCGTGGGGCTGCTCCAGAGCAAGGGAAGCTCGGGCTTCGGCAACGATCAGGACGATGTTGTCATTCTGCCGATCCTCGCCTTTCAGCGCCGCATTTCCGGCACGGACGATGTGTCGATGATTTTCCTCTCTGTACGGAGCGAGCAGGCGATTTCGCGCGTGCGCGCGGGCGTCGAGGCGCTGTTGCGGCAGCGCCGCCGCATCGTGCAGGGCAAGAGCGACGATTTTCAGGTTCAGGACATGCGCGAGATTTCAAATCTCGTTGAAAGAACGACCATGCTGCTCACCGCCTTTCTGGGCGCGGTTGCCGCCATCAGCCTCGTCGTCGGCGGCATCGGCATCATGAACATCATGCTCGTTTCGGTGACGGAGCGGACGCGTGAAATCGGCATCCGCCTCGCCATCGGCGCCTATGAACGCGAAGTGCTGTTGCAGTTTCTTGTCGAGGCGTCCGCGATCTCGCTTCTGGGCGGCGTTCTCGGCATCGCGATCGGGCTTGCCATTTCGGCGGCGGCGGCCGCGCTTATCGGCATACCCTTTGTGCCCGATCCGGGCGTCATCGTCATCGCCTTCTTCTTCTCGGCGGCGGTGGGCGTCGCCTTCGGCTATTTCCCGGCCCGCCGCGCCGCCCGGCTCGACCCGATCGAGGCGCTGCGCTTCGAGTGAAGGCGGCGTCCTTTCCTATTCGAGATCGATATGGGCCCAGATGCGCTCGTGCAGGTAGTACCAGACGAGCTTCGTCAGAATCTCGCCGAGCGCTATGGCGCCCCCTGCGAGCGGCGCCCCGGTGACGAACCAGGCGATCAGAAATGTGTCGATGCTTGCAGTCGTCCGCCAGCTCAGCGTCTTGAGCAGGCTTCGCTTGTTCGACGAGCGCGCCCGGGTCTTCCAAACCTGCATCTGGACTCTCCGTTCGGTTGGGGAGCCAGGCCCGCGTCCCGATTGGTGGTGACCCCGGCACGATTCGAACGTGCGACCCCCAGATTAGGAATCTGGTGCTCTATCCGGCTGAGCTACGGGGCCCCGGCTCACGGGTGGGCACCCTACGTCAGCCTTTCCCATACTGCAACGATTCCAGAAACGGGCCTATGAGTCGGTTTCCGGCCCCTGATTGGCCGTGCCAGGACGGGAGAATCGCCACGATTCGCCCGCAAATCCCGCCCGGGCCGCGCGCGGCATCCTTATTGCTTGAGGTCTAGAGAGCGCCAGTCTCTGGCCTGAGTGCATAGATCTATGCATGTGGCCGGCTATCGAAAGTTTTCATCCATGAGTGGGAAAAACTGCCCGCCGACTATTTACGTTCGGTCCAAAATGGGCCTAAAACCCTTCCAACTGCATCCGGAAGTTGTCATTGGTTGTGTGGCCGAGGTTATACACGCAATGATTGCTCCGGGCGAATTCGGGACCCGGGCCGGCGCTCCGGCGGCGGGCCCAGCGAAGGGGCATCGTCCATGCGCGTTCTGATTCTCGGCGAGCAACCCGTCTATTGCGCCGGCCTTGCCGCCATTGTCGGCCGGCTCGACAGCGCCGCGAGCGTCGACGTCAGCGTGGGCGCGCAGGCGCTTTTCGAGGCCCGGCCGGAGGAGGCGGATCTCATCCTCGTCGAACTGGCGGGGCCGGGCACGGCGGACCGGCGCGAGGCGCTGCGCCGCCTCGTGGCAACGCCCCTTTCGCGGGTGGTCGTTTTCAGCGACAAGGATTCGCCGAGCTTCGTGCGCGAGACGATGGAACTTGGCGTCAGGGGCTTCATCCCGAAGGATCTCGGCGTCAATCTGGTCGAGAGCGCGCTGCGCCACATCGAGATGGGCGGGCGGTATGTGCCCGATTCGCTGCTGAGTTCGCGGCCGGAGGGGTTTGCCGAGGCGCCGGAGGCCTTCATCGCGGGTGGGCAGGAAAAGCTCACGCCGCGCCAGCGCGAGGTTCTGATCGAATTGGGCAAGGGCCGCTCCAATCAGGAGATCGCGCAGGTTCTCGGCATATCGGTCGCGACGGTGAAGCTGCACGTCAATGCGATCCTGCATGCGCTCGGCGTGCGCAATCGCACGGAGGCCGCCATCATCGC
>NZ_JBATUH010000065.1:0-39304 GCF_049671045.1 Parvibaculum sp.
AGGTTCAGGAGGCGCGCTATGCCGATGTCGCCTCCGCCGGGGGGCCGAGCCTCAATGCCCATGCGGAGGGCGAATTGCTCGACAGGGTCGCCACCCCCGACGCGCCCGGCCTCGCGCTGCTGACGGAGGCGGCCGAGCGCATGCATCTCACCGCGCGCGGCTATCACCGGGTGCTCCGCGTGGCCCGGACGCTCGCCGATCTCGACGGGGCGGAGCATGTGCGCCGCATCCACGTCGCCGAGGCGCTTGCCTATCGCGAACCCGTCGCCGGCCGGCTCGGCGCCGCCGTCTGAGTGCCGCGCGCGAAGGGCGCAGGCCCCGTCCTTTTCGTGAAACGGTGAGTTCAATGTGAAATACGTGGTATGGTTTTGTCCGGAATTCCGTTCGTGGGCAATCCGGAGAGCCACGGGAAATGGGCATTCTCGCGCGGATACTCGCCGTCACGTTGCTTTGCGTTTCACTGGTTGCATGTGCGCGGGCCGGCGAGGATACGGCTGAAGGGTTTTTCCGCGACATTGCGGATGGCCGGACGGCGTCGGCGGTCGCGCGTTTCTCGCCCACGCTGCATGAGAAGTTCACCGAGGACGAGCTTCAATCCGTTGTCAGGCGCTGGTCGGGCGAGATCAGATCCCATGGGGGCCTCGACCGGATGAGCCTTACCGGCGGTGTCGTGACCTATGGACGGCTCGCCCTTTATGACGTGGTGCTCACCTTTCGGGACGGGACGGCGAAACGGGTGAAGACCTCCCTCATCCATCTGGATGGTAGCTGGTATATCAATACCGCCCTGTGATGCGTATACGGCACATCCGGCGCTCTTCGTGATGAATCTGACGTGCCGGCGTCGCGTCTTCGCTTGATTTTTCCCTTTCCGGGAACGTATCAATTCCGCCCTCTTCAACAAGGGTCTGGGGGGCCTCCATGCGGATCGGACGTATCGCACTCTGGTCGGGGGCTGCCGTCGCGGCGCTGGCCGCCATCGGCCTTCTGGCCGTATTCGTTGTTTTTCCGCGCGTGTCTGCCGCGCCCGATCTGGAGATCGAGGCGACACCTGAACTCGTCGCGCGGGGCGACTATCTCTTCAATCACGAACTCGCCTGCACGGGCTGCCACACGCCCGAGATCGAGCCGCACCGCTATTCGCGGGTCTTCGACAAGGCCCGCATCGCCGCCGGCCGTCACATGGGCGGCGTGCCCGCATTCCCCACCGAGGTCAACGCGCCGAACCTCACGCCGGCCGCGCTCGGCGACTGGACCGACGGCGAAATCTATCGCGCGATCGTTTCGGGCGTCGATCGCACGGGGCGTCCGCTCTTCCCCGTCATGCCCTATCCCTTCTATCGCAGCCTCGACCCCGAGGACGTGAAGGCGGTCATCGCCTATCTGCGCACGCTGCCGCCGGAGCCGGTGACGCTCGCGCCCGTCGAGCTGCCCATGCCGCTCCCGATCTTCATGCGCTTGGTGCCCGCCGATCCGACGCCGCAAAGCCGGCCCGATCCGAAGGACGAGGTTGCCTATGGAAAGTATCTCGCTTTCGCGGGTTCCTGCTTCGAGTGTCATACGAAGCGCAATGAGCGTGGCGAGCCGGTCGGCACGCCCTTCGCGGGCGGCAACGAGTTTCCGATCCCTGGCGGCGGCGTCGCCCGCTCGGCGAACATAACGCCGGATGAGGAGACGGGCATCGGCGGCTGGTCGCGTGAAGCCTTCATCGCCCGCTTCCGGAACATGTCGCCGGAATCCGCCGATAAGATCACGCCCGGCCCGCAGGACGTCGATACCGAAATGCCCTGGACGGCCTATTCGGGCATGAAGGACGAGGACCTCGGCGCCATCTATGCCTATCTGCGCACAGTCGCGCCGGCCAAGGGGAAGATCGACACCTTCTCGCCCCCGGCGGAGGAAGCGGCGCGGTAGAACCCGCCAGGGCGCGGGGTGCGGTAACGCTTTGGAAAGCATGTCCGGCGCAACCTGATGCCTGAAAAAAATCAGGCATCAGGGGCATCTTGCTTACCGTCGGACACCAGAGCCTGCTTGTCCTTCTGGGCATGGCGGGCGGGCTTGCGTTCAGCATCGGGGCCTGGCACCGCGCTTCGCGGCGCGCCCGCGCGCTTGCGGTCGAGGTCGACACGGCGCGGGCCGAGATGGAGGCGCTGCGCGACGAGACATGGGCGCTTGCCGAGCGCGAGGAGCGCTATCGCGATCTCGTGCAATCGCAGGGCGAAGTCGTGATGAGGCGCGACCTTCTCGGCCGCCTCACCTATGTGAACGACATTTTCTGCGAGACCTTCGATCGGCAGCGCCCTGAGGTGATCGGCGCGGCCTTCGTGCCGGATCTGCCCGAAGGCGAGAGGCCTCGCCTTCTCGGCTCCTTCGCCGGTCTTGCGCTCCCGCCCTATCGCATCCGCTTCGACCAGCGCGTGATGACGGCGCGCGGCCCGCGCTGGTTTGCCTGGGAAGAATTCGCGCTGCGCGACGAGGAAGGCAAGCTCAAGGAAATCCAGACGGTCGGACGCGACATCACCGATCGCAAGGAAACCGAGGAGCGTCTGGCGATCGCGCTCGACGAGGCGCAGGCCGCCAACCGCGCCAAGAGCCAGTTCCTCGCCGCCATGAGCCATGAGATCCGCACGCCCATGAACGGCGTGCTCGGCATGACGGACCTTCTGCTCGACACGAGGCTGACACCCGCGCAGCGTTCCTATGCCGAGGCGGTGAAGCGTTCGGGCGAGGCGCTTCTCGCCGTCATCAACGACATTCTCGACTATTCCAAGATCGAGGCCGGCAAGGTTCAGATCGAGGAAGCGCCCTTCGATCTTCGCGCGATGATCGAGGGCGTGTGCGAGCTTCTGAGCCCGCGCGCCTTCGACAAGGCGCTCGAGATCGCCGCCGAGGTCGAGCCGCACATGCCCCTGCGGCTTCACGGCGACGAGACGCGCATCCGCCAGATCCTCATCAATCTCGCGGGCAATGCGATCAAGTTCACGCAGCAAGGCGGCGTGCTCATTCGCGCCCGGCTCGAAAGCCATTCCTATACGGACGATCGCGCGAATATCGTGATCGAGGTGGAGGATACCGGCATCGGCATGCAGGCGGACGAACTCGAGGTGATCTTCGAGGAATTCTCCCAGAGCGACCAGAGCCATGCGCGCCGCTTCGAGGGCACCGGGCTCGGTCTTGCGATCAGCCGCCATCTCGTGACCGCGATGGGTGGCACGATCGAGGTCGAAAGCGAGCCCGGCCGTGGCTCGTCCTTCCGCGTCCGGCTCGGCCTCGGCATTGCCGAGCCCGCCGCGCATCAGCGCGCGCCGCTCCGGGGGGTCCGCATCGTGCTGCTCGAGGACAGGCCGGTTCTTGCCGCTTCGCTCGGCCGCGTGGCAAGCCTCGCCGGAGCCGATACGCGTCTTGCCGCGACCGGCGACGAGATCGTCGCCATGCTTCGCGAGGAGCCCGCCGATATTCTCATCTGCCCCGTCGATACGGCCGAGGGACCGGGCGCAGACATCGTGGCGCGCGCGCGCGGCGAGGTGCCCGATCTTGCGGCCATCGTCCTTCTTCGCCCGCAGGACCGCGACCGCCTGCCCGCCCTTATCGGCCAGGACGCGGCGCCCGCGATCTTTCCTGCCCTTTTCGACGGTTATCTCGTGCGCCCGGTGCGCGCCTCGTCGCTCATCGCGCGCATCGAGGCTCTTGCAGCCGGAGAAAGGCGAGGCGCCGCGCGCATGGAGGCAATCGAGCAGTATGCGGAGGAAAAAGCGCAAGCCCATGCGGCGCCCTCCGGCGCATCGGCCGATTGGGGCATCGCCCTCAACATTCTCGTCGCCGAGGACAACGACATCAACGCGCTGCTCACGCGCACGCTTCTCGAGCGCGACGGCCACACCGTCCGCGTCGCGCGCAATGGCAGCGAGGTTCTCGACATGCTCGAAATGCCGGAGCCCGTCGACATCGTGCTCATGGACCTCCACATGCCGGGCATGGACGGCTTCGAGGCGACGCGCCTCATCCGCGCCCTTCCCGACAGTCGTTCGAGCCTGCCCATAATCGCGCTGACCGCCAATGCCATGGCGGACGATCGCCAGCTCTGCCTCTCCGCCGGCATGGACGACTATCTTTCCAAACCCGTCGCACCCGAAGCGCTCGCCCGCGCGCTCGCCTACTGGTCGAAGAGACGCAGCCCGCTCGGACACGCCCCCGACAGGGGCGATGCGGAGCTAAAATCCGGCGTGATCCCGTTTTGACTCCGCCGGAACGGGAAATGCTCTAGACTTCGCCGCGCGGGAATCCATGCGGGGAAAACATGTCAGCGGAAACGATGGAAAGGATGAGCCTCGGGGCGCGCCTCGCCGCGGCCTGGGCGATCTACACCGAGAAGCGGCTCGTCATCATTCTGCTGCTCGGCTTTTCATCCGGTCTTCCCCTGGCGCTGACGGGCTCGACGCTTTCGGGCTGGATGCGCGATGAGGGCGTCGATCTGAAGACGATCGGCCTCTTTTCTCTCGTCGGCCTTCCCTATGTTCTCAAATTCATCTGGGCGCCGGTCATAGATCATGTGCGCCTGCCGCTTCTCACGCGCATGCTCGGCCGCCGCCGTGGCTGGCTGGTGACGACGCAACTCGCGCTCGCCGTCTCGCTCGTGCTGATGGGCCTCGTCAATCCGGTCGCGACGCCCGTGCTGATGGCTTTCGCCGCGCTTCTCGTCGCCTTCTGCTCCGCGACGCAGGACATCGTGATCGACGCCTTCCGCGTGGAAAGCCTGCCGAAGGACGAGCAGGCGGCCGGCATGGCGAACTATGTCGCCGCCTATCGCATCGCCATGCTGGTTTCGACGGGCGGCGCCGTCAGCCTCGTCGCCTTTCTCCAGTCGCAGGGCCTCATGCGCGAGACGGGCTGGTCGCTCGGCTATGCGGCCATGGCGGCGCTGATGGGCGTGGGCCTCATCGCTTCGCTTCTGGCAACCGAGCCGGACGCCGCCGATGCGCGAACGGAGCCCGAGGGGCTTCTTCGCCAGATCCGCCATGCGGTGATCGACCCCTTCGCGGATTTCGCGAAGAAGCGGCAATGGGCGACGATCCTCGCCTTCGTCGTCTTCTACAAGCTCGCCGACGCCTATGCCGGCCACATGCTCTTTCCCTTTGCTCTCGATATCGGCTTCGACAAGGCGACCTATGCGGGCATATCGAGCACGGCGGGCCTTGCGGCCGCGCTTGCCGGCGGCTTCGTCGGCGGCTGGCTCGTCAACGCGCTCGGCCAGACCCGCGCGCTCTGGATCGGCGGCATCATCCAGACCGCGTCCAATCTCGTCTTCTGCTGGCTGGCCTATATGGGGCCTGACCCCATGGCGCTCGGCGTCGCCATCACGGTCGAGAATTTCACCGGTGCCATCGGCACGGTCGTCTTCGTGGGCTGGATCTCGAGCCTCTGCACGGCGCGCTCCTTCACCGCGACCCAGTTCGCCCTGCTCTCGGCGCTGGCGGCGGTCGGGCGGACTTTCATTTCGGCGTCGACGGGCTATGTTGCCGCCGCGATCGGCTGGGTGCCCTTCTTCATCTTCGCCACCGTGACGGGAATCCCGGGCCTCCTGCTTCTCTGGTGGCTCGGCCGTGCCAATGCCATCGAATCGGGCGATGAGGCGACGGAAAATGCCGGTACGGCATGAGGCCGCGGATTAATTATTGTTAATTCAACGCATTGGCACTGTCACACGGATGCCGCAGGAATGAGCGAGTGTCGCTCATTCCTCCACTCGTCCTTTTCTTGGCTTCCGGGCGTGTTAATGAAAGGATGGCTAAAATGGCCAGCCACACGACGACGGCCAATATCGCGCAAGAACGGCATCGCGCCGGGCTGACGGGCGCCATTGCCTCAAGTGCTGGCCTGGGGGATGGAGTAATTACGAGGTTCGAATCCATGACGTTGCCGCATGCGGATGCGACCGTCGCACATCCGGAAGGCACGCGCGCGAAAGCGCCGGCCGGCGGCGCTCCGGCGAGCTTTGGCCGCAAGGGTACGCTGGAAGTGCGGCTTGCTCACACGGCGGGCGAGATCGATGCCGCGCAGGCGCTGCGCTACCGGGTCTTCTATGAGGAGATGTCGGCGAAGCCCGACGAGGAGGCGCGCCGGACGAAGCGCGACGTCGATCGTTTCGACAGCTTCTGCGACCATCTTCTCGTCTTCGACCATGCGCTTGCGAACGGCGCTGAGGGCGACGAGCTTCCGACCGAAGCCGTTGTCGGCTGCTATCGCCTGCTGCGCCAGGAAGTGGCCGAGCGTCATGGCGGCTTCTACACGGCGAGCGAATATGACATCGCGCCGCTCCTCGAGGGGCGCGGCAAGGGCCTGCGCTTCCTTGAGCTGGGGCGCTCCTGCGTGCTCGCGCCCTATCGCAACAAGCCGACGGTGGAGCTTCTCTGGCACGGCATCGCGCGCTATCTCGAGATCCACAATCTGGACGTGATGTTCGGCTGCGCGAGCTTCGAGGGCACCGACCCCGAGGCGCTGGCGCTGCCGCTCTCCTATCTCTACCACCATCATCTGACGCCGCCCGAATGGTATGTTCGGGCGCTGCCGGAGCGCTTCGCCGAGATGAATCTCATTCCGAAGGAGAAGATCAATCCGCGCGAGGCCTGGCGGGCGCTGCCGCCCATGATCAAGGGCTATCTGCGCGCGGGCTGCTATATCGGCGACGGCGCGGTGGTGGACGAGCAGTTCGGCACGACCGACGTGCTGATCCTTTTCCCCGTCACCCAGATCGCTGAACGCTATCGCACGAAATTCGGCTCGACGAGCGCGGGCTGAGGCCCGCGTCCGCCGAGCGGAACGGCGTCGGTCTTATTTCACGACGGTGATCGTGATCTTCTTCGAGACGACCGGCGGATTGTGCGGAACGTGATTCGCATCGCCCATGATGAGCTGCAGCGTGTGCTTGCCGGGCGCGAGTTCAACCGTGGTTTCGGTCTGCCCGCCGCCGAAATGCTTGTGGTGCTCATCGGCGGGAAGCGGCTCGTCGAGCGCCTCGCCCGTCGGCGCATCGGTATCGATCAGAAGATGGTGATGGCCCGTATGCGGCTTGTCGACGCCGGCGGGCGCGACCCCGAGTCCCTTGAGCCCGAACACCACCGTCACGGGGCTCTTCACCTTGGCGCCGTCCTTGGGCGAGATGATGTAGGTCTCGGCACCCTCCGGCCACTGTCCCGCTTTCTCCTCCGCCTGAAGCGCAGGGGCAGCGGCGAGGCCGGCCAGCATGAGCGCGGCGGCGAAAGTCGCTGATCTGATCGAGAGCATCGCATCCTCCCTTTTCATGAATGACGAATGGTCGTCCACAGACGAAGCGGAAGCAAGCTTCCGCCCGTTCCTGTGGCGCTGCATTGCGAAGGTGGCGGCCTCAGCGGTCGAGATTATAGGCCGCCAGCGCCGCCATGTTCACGAGGTCGGAGACGTTCGAGCCCATGGGCACGATCTGCACCGGATGCTTGAGCCCGACGAGCAGCGGGCCGATCAGCGTCGCATGGCCGAGCACCTTGAGCATCTTGGTCGAGATCGAGGCCGAGTGGATCGCCGGCATGATGAGGACGTTCGCCGTATCGGAGAGACGGCAGAAGGGATGAAGCGCCATGGCCTCGCGGCTCAGCGCCACATCGGCCGCCATCTCGCCCTCGAACTCGAAATCAACCTGCCGCGCCTCGAGAATTTCGACGGCCTCGCGCAGCCTTTCGGAGCGCTCCAGCATCGGATTGCCGAATGTGGAGGAAGCGAGCATGGCGACGCGCGGCTCGTAGCCGAGACGGCGCGCGACTTCCGCCGTCTGCACGGCGATATCCGCAAGCTCCTCGGCGGTCGGCATCTCATGCACGTTCGTATCGGCGACCAGCACGGTCTGCCCGCGCGAGACGACGAGCGTGACGCCGATGACGCGGCGCCCCTCGATCGGATCGATGACGCGGCACACATCCTCGAGCGCGACCGCATAGTTGCGCGTGATGCCCGTCACCATCGCGTCGGCGTCGCCCGCCGCGACCATGCAGGCGGAGAAGACGTTGCGGTCGTTGTTGACGAGGCGCACGCAGTCGCGCGCGAGGTAGCCCTTGCGCTGGAGCCGCTTGTAGAGCGTCTCCGCATAGAAGGGATTGCGGTCGGAAAGCCGCGCGTTGCGAATGTCGAGATCGGTATTCGGATCGAGCCCGATATCGCTCAGCATCTGGCGGATGAGGTCTTCGCGGCCGACCAGGATCGGATGGCCGAGCCCCGAATCGCGGAAGGTGATGGCGGCGCGGATGACGCGCTCTTCCTCGCCCTCGGCGAAGACGACGCGCTTCGGATCGCGCTTCACCTTGTCGACGATGACCTGCAGCATCCCCGCCGTCGGCGAGAGGCGCGCCGAAAGCTGGTTCTTGTAGGCGTCCATGTCGACGATGGGATGGCGCGCGACGCCTGAATCCATCGCCGCCTTGGCGACGGCCGGCGGAATCTCGCGGATGAGGCGCGGGTCGAACGGAACCGGGATGATGTAGTTCGGGCCGAAGCGCGGACGCTCGCCCTGATAGGCGACGGCGACCTCGTCGGGCACATCCTCGCGCGCGAGCTTCGCCAGCGCTTCGGCGCAGGCGATCTTCATCTCCTCGTTGATCGAGGTCGCGCGCACGTCGAGCGCGCCGCGGAAGATGTAGGGAAAGCCGAGCACATTGTTGACCTGGTTCGGATAGTCCGAACGCCCCGTCGCCACGATGGCGTCGTCGCGGATCTGCGCCACTTCTTCCGGCGTGATCTCGGGATCGGGATTGGCCATGGCGAAGATGATGGGCTTGTCGGCCATGGAACGGATCATCTTCGGCGTGAAGGCGCCCTTCGCCGAAAGGCCGAGCACGACGTCGGCGCCGTCCATCGCCTCTTCGAGCGTGCGCGCGTCGGTGGCGACGGCATGGGCCGACTTCCACTGGTTCATGCCTTCGGCGCGGCCCTTGTAGATGACGCCCTTGGTGTCGCAGAGAATGGCGTTCTCATGCGGAAGGCCCATCGCCTTGACGAGTTCGAGGCAGGCGATGCCTGCCGAGCCCGCGCCGTTGACGACGAGCTTGATCTTGGTGATATCGCGGCCGGTGAGATAGAGGGCGTTGATGAGGCCCGCCGCCGTTATGATCGCGGTGCCGTGCTGGTCGTCATGGAACACCGGAATGTTCATCAGCTCGCGCAGGCGGCTTTCGATAATGAAGCAGTCGGGGGCCGAGACGTCCTCGAGATTGATGCCGCCGAAGGAGGGGCCGAGATAGCGCACCGCGTTGACGAAGGCGTCCGCGTCCTTGGTGTCGATTTCGAGGTCGATCGCATCGACATCGGCGAAGCGCTTGAAGAGAACGGCCTTGCCTTCCATGACGGGCTTGGAGGCGAGCGCGCCGAGATCGCCGAGGCCGAGAATGGCGGTGCCGTTCGAGATCACGGCGATGAGATTGCCCTTGGCGGTGAAGTCATAGGCCGCGTCCGGGTTTTCGGCGATGGCGCGCACAGGCACCGCGACGCCGGGGCTGTAGGCCAGCGAGAGATCCCGCTGGGTGGCCATCGGTTTCGTCGGGGTGATTTCGAGTTTCCCGGGCTTGCCCTGGGAGTGGAAGAGGAGCGCTTCCTCGTCGGTGAACTGGCGGCGTTTCTTGCTCATGATGGCTTCGGACCCGGCGGGCGAGGCGCCCTGAAAATTATCCACAAAGCGGGGAGCCCGCTTTGTAGGCCCCCGGACCGCTAATAACAAGCCAAGTTGGTTGATTTTGGCCGAACGGATGGCGTTTATGGGCCCTCTTTCCGGACAGGAACGATCTGTTAGGCTGCGGCGCCATGTCCGAACCCGAGATCCGGCGCCCCGAGGCGCTTTCAGATACATCCGATGACGAGGCCGGGGCCATGCGCCCGGAGATGGCCTCGCCCTCGCCCTCGCCCGCCATCCCGGCGGATGCGACGCCCATGATGGCGCAATATCTCGAGATCAAGCGGTCCTATCCCGACGCGCTGCTCTTCTACCGGATGGGCGATTTCTACGAGATGTTCTTCGAGGACGCGGTCCGGGCGGCCGAGGCGCTCGACATCGCCCTCACGAAGCGGGGCAAGCATCTGGGCGAGGACATCCCCATGTGCGGCGTCCCGGTCCATTCCCATGAGAGTTATCTCGAACGGCTCATTCGCCAGGGCTTCAAGGTCGCCGTTTGCGAGCAGATGGAAGACCCGGCGGAGGCGAAGAAGCGCGGCTCGAAATCCGTCGTCCGCCGCGACGTCGTCCGGCTGGTGACGCCGGGGACGCTGACCGAGGACACGCTGCTCGATGCCCGCGCGCATAACTATCTCGCAGCCCTTGCCCGCACAGGCTCCGACGCCGCCCTCGGGCTTGCCTGGGCGGACATATCGACCGGCACCTTCGAGGTGATGCCCGTCGAGGCGGGCGCGCTCGCCGCCGAGCTTGCAAGGCTCGATCCGGGCGAGCTTCTCGTCGCTGACGGTTTCTTCCGCGACGAGGCGATGAGGGCGCTTTTCGATCAGCAGAACGGCACGGTGACGGCGCTGCCGGCCATGCGATTCGATTCGAGCGCCGCCGAGCGCCGCCTGAAGTCCCATCTCGGCGTCGGCGCGCTCGACGGCTTCGGCAGCTTCACGCGGCCCGAAATCGCCGCCATGGGCGCGCTGCTCGACTATGTGGAGCTGACGCAGGTCGGCCGCATGCCCGCCTTGAGGCCGCCGCGCCGCGTCTCCATGGGCGCCGCCATGGGCATCGACGCGGCGACGCGCGCCAATCTCGAGCTTGTGCGGACGCTGAAGGGCGAGACGCGCGGAAGTCTGCTTTCGGTCATCGACCGGACGGTGACGGGCGCTGGCGCGCGCGACCTCGCCACCCGTCTCGCGGCCCCGCTCACCGACCCGGACGCGATCAATGCGAGGCTCGACGCCGTCGAATGCCTGCTCGATCAGCGCGACCTGCGCTCCAGGCTCCGCGCGCGGCTGAAGGCGGCGCCCGACATGGCGCGCGCGCTCACGAGGATTTCGCTCGGCCGTGGCGGCCCGCGCGATCTCGCCGCGATCAGGGACGGGCTCGATGCGAGCCACGAGCTTGCGGAATTCCTCGACCGGATGCCCGCGAGCCTCGCGCCGCTTCCCTCCGCGCTCGTCGAGGCCGCGGCCGCGCTCAGGGGCGTTGCCGCCGCGCTTTGCGACCGGCTCGCCGTGGCGCTCGACCGGGAGCTTCCGCTCATTGCGCGCGACGGCGGCTTCATCGCGCCCGGATTTTCCGCGGCCCTGGACGAGCTTCGCACGCTCCGCGACGAAAGCCGCAGGCTCATTGCCGGGCTTCAGTCGAAATATGCGGATGAAACGGGCGTCTCCGTTCTGAAGATCCGGCACAACAATGTGCTCGGCTACTATATCGAGGTCGGGCCGAAACATGCCGAGCGCCTGCTCCGCGAGCCCCTGAACCAGACCTATATTCACCGCCAGACGCTGGCGAACGCCGTGCGCTTCACGACGGGCGAGCTTGCCGGTCTTGCAAGCCGCATCGCGGAGGCAGGCGGCCGCGCTCTCGAGATCGAGCTCGGGCTCTTCGACGAGCTTGTCCGCGCCGTGCTCGAAAAGAGCGACGCGATCGCTTCCGCCGCCGCCGCTCTCGGCGCGCTCGACGCGACGGCGGCCCTTGCCGAGCTTGCCGCCGAGCGCCGCTATGCGCGCCCCCGCGTCGACCGGAGCCTCGCCTTCCGCATCAGGGGCGGGCGCCACCCGGTCGTCGAGGCGGCGCTCGAGCGCGAAGCGAGCGCGCAGCCCTTCGTTCCCAATGATTGCGACCTGAGCGGCGACGACAGCGCCGGAGAGGCAGAGGCGTCCTCCAAAAGGCTCTGGCTTCTGACAGGCCCCAACATGGCGGGCAAATCGACCTTCCTGCGCCAGAACGCGCTCATCGCCATTCTGGCGCAGATGGGGAGTTTCGTTCCCGCCGAGGAGGCGCATATCGGCGTGGTGGACCGGCTTTTCTCGCGTGTCGGCGCGGCGGACGATCTCGCCCGCGGCCGCTCGACCTTCATGGTCGAGATGGTGGAGACGGCGGCGATCCTCAATCAGGCGGGCCCGCGCTCGCTCGTCATCCTCGACGAGATCGGCCGCGGCACGGCCACTTTCGACGGCCTGTCCATCGCCTGGGCGACAGTCGAGAACCTGCATGAGGTGAACCGCTCGCGCGCGCTCTTCGCCACCCATTATCACGAGCTGACTGCGCTCGCCGAAAAGCTGCCGCATCTCGCCAACGCCACCATGCGCGTCAAGGAATGGCAGGGCGACGTGATCTTTCTGCACGAGGTGGGTCCGGGCGCGGCCGACCGCTCCTATGGCATTCAGGTGGCGAAGCTCGCCGGGCTTCCGCCCGCCGTCATTCACCGGGCGCAGGCCGTGCTTTCGGCGCTCGAAAAAGGTGGACAGGGCGACAGGGCCCATACGCTCATCGACGATCTGCCGCTCTTTTCCGCCGTGGCGAAGCCCATGCGCGAGGCCGCGCGCGAAAGCGCCCTCGAGGCGGAACTGACGGCGATCAACCCGGACGAGCTGACGCCGAGAGAGGCGCTGGACCTGCTCTATCGCCTGAAGGCGCTGGCGCGGACGGAGAGTGAGGGACGCTGACGGCGGGAGATGACGCGGGACCTACTTCCGCGCCACATAGATGCACTCGTCGCGCAGAAGGCCCCATTTCGCCTCTTCCTCGGGCTTGCGGCGATAGGGCTCGACGGTGAACCCCACCGCTTCGAGCTTCTTCTGGAAGTCGCGTCCGTAAAAGCGCTTGTGATCGGTGCCGCCGAAATGGACGAAGCGCTCGTCGGGGTCGGTGATCGCCGGGTTCTCGTAGGTTTCCTCGCGCGACAGGTTGATCGGCACCGAGAAGAAGCCGATCCCGCCGGGTTTCAGCACACGAAACATTTCGCGCATCGCGGCCGCGTCGTCATCGACATGCTCGAAGACGTGGTTCGCGATCACGACATCGAAGAAATCGTCCGGCCGGTCGATCCTGGTGATGTCGAGCCGGTATTTGGCGATGGGCGAATAGAGATCGGCGGGTTCGTAGTCGGGATTGTTCTTCAGCATCCGCATCAGCCATTTTTCCGGGCCGAATTGCAGAACCTTCTTCGTCGAAAGGTCGATCCCGTGCTCGAGCATGTAGAGCTGCATCAGCCTGTGCCGCTCGCGCGAGCCGCAATTCGGGCAGCGCGTGTCCCAGCGCGACGGACGGCCGACCGAGAGGAAAATCCCGTGATAGCCGCAGACGGGGCAATCGCGCGCGATCTTCCGGCGCGAGAACTGGCCGCGATCCTTCCACCAGCCCTGAAGAATGCGGCTGAAGATTTTGCGTTTGTCGATCGGCTGAGAGGCGGGCAAGGGGCGGGTCCTGACTGTTTCGTGAAGGCAGGCCGCCAGTCTTGGCATTGGCTCCCGCTTGTCAAGAAACGTGAAGGCAACCCGCCGCCAGCCCGCATCCCGTGCCGGCCGGAAGCCCTCAGAGCGTATGGGGAAGCGCGTCGGGCTTCACATACATGTCGGAAATCGCCGACTGCATCGCCTCGACGCCGGCGACTGACTTGCCCGCGGCGCATTCCTGCCGGCCCGTATGGAATTCCTCGCTCGCCTTCTTCCAGTAGGGCAGCCCCTCCTTGAAGGGCATGAGAAAATCGAACTGGCTGGTGAGCCGGCTGCAGAGCGCCTTTGCATCGTCCGGCGAGGGCGCGCTGTCCGCGGCCAGAGCGGGCAGCGCGGAAACGCTCAAGGACGCCGCAACGAGCGCCGCCGAAACATGGAGCTTCTTCATGATGTCCTCCTTCCCAGCCCCGTGTTCGTTTGCCGGGCCAGACCGCTCGGCCAGATCACTCGGCCGGGGCGGTCGGCACGGCGCGGGCGAGCGCGGAAGCGGGAGAGAGGGCATGCGGCATCGCCCGCGCCCTTCGAGATTGGGACCGGCCCCGGCGGGAAGCGGGCGAAAATGCGGCAACAAGATGGAATTGCATGAAATCGCCGCAATGAACCGGCCATGCGCCGCGCCGTATCGTCCGAAAATGTCGAATTTCCCCGCCGATCAACACTATATTGGAGGCGGCGCGTTATGATGCGCTCGCTCCCGGCGCTTCGGGGGCGCGATGCCGGGTCCCTCCCGGCTCCATCTGGGAAACGGCGCAATGGCCCGCATGTTGCCGAGCCTGCTCGAAATCGTCGATCCGAACCGTCTGCGTTCGGAACTCGACGCCGTCGCCGCGCGCCATGAGGGCAATGGCGATGCCATGAAGCGCGCGCTCGTCGAGGTGCTGAAGCGCACGCTGGCGGCGGGACGGGCCAAGGCGCGCGAGCGGCTCGAGCAGGGCGCCCATCGCGGCCGCATCTGCGCCCAGAACCTCTCCTACCTCCAGGACACGATCATCCGCGCGCTCTATGCCTTCACGACGCGCTATGTCTACCGGGTCTCCAATCCGAGCACGGCGGAGGGGCTCTGCGTTGCCGCCGTCGGCGGCTATGGGCGCGGCACGCTGGCGCCGGGCTCCGACATCGACCTCCTCTTTCTGCTGCCCTACAAGCAGACGCCATGGGGCGAGAGCGTGGTCGAATACATGCTCTATGTGCTCTGGGATCTCGGCCACAAGGTCGGCCACTCCACCCGCTCGGTCAATGATTGCGTGCGGCTCGCGCGCGAGGATTTCACCATCCGCACGGCGCTTCTCGAGGCGCGCTATCTCATCGGCGACAAGTCGCTTTTCGACGAGCTGGAAAAGCGCTTCGACGCCGAGGTGGTGAAGGGCACGGGCAACGAATTCGTCGAGGCCAAGCTCGCCGAGCGCGACGAGCGCCATGCACGCGCCGGCGAAAGCCGCTATCTCGTCGAGCCGAACGTGAAGGACGGCAAGGGCGGCCTGCGCGATCTCAACACGCTCTACTGGATCGGCAAATATCTCTACCGCGTGAAGCAGCCCTCCGATCTCGTCGCGGCGGGCGTCTTCACGCGAACGGAATTCGCGACCTTCCGCAAGGCGGAGGATTTCCTCTGGGCGGTGCGCTGCGAGCTGCACTTCCTCACCGGCCGCGCCGTCGATCGCATCACCTTCGACGTCCAGACCGAAATGGCCGACCGTCTCGGCTATCAGGGCCATCGCGGGCTCAAGGCGGTCGAGCGCTTCATGAAGCACTATTTCCTGATCGCCAAGGATGTGGGCGATCTCACGCGCATCTTCTGCGCCGCGCTCGAGGAACAGGAAAAGAAGAAGAAGCCCGGCATCGGCCGTTTCATGCAGGCGCTGCGCCGCAAGAAGAAAATGACCAAGGGCTTCAGGATCGAGGGCGGGCGGCTCGCCTTCGAGAACGACAAGCTCGTCGAGCAGGACCCGGTCAACCTCATCCGCATCTTCCATCTCGCCGATCAGCACCTTCTCGAAATCCATCCGGACGCGCTGAGGCTCGTCACCCGCTCGCTCAAATATATCGGCGCCGAGCTTCGCGCCGACGCTGAAGCGAACCGGCTCTTCTTCGAGATCCTCACCTCGCGCAAGGATCCGGAGCGCACGCTCCGCATGATGAACGAGGCGGGCGTTCTCGGCCGCTTCGTGCCCGATTTCGGCCGCATCGTCGCGCTGATGCAGTTCAACATGTATCACCACTACACGGCCGACGAGCATCTCCTGCGCGCGATCGGCATCCTCTCCGAAACCGAGAAGAGCACCGAGCCCGGCGATCATCCGCTGGCGACCGAACTCATGACCTCGATCAAGAACCGGGCCGTGCTCTATCTTGCGGTCTTCCTGCACGACATCGCCAAGGGCCGCGAGGAGGATCACTCACACGCGGGCGAGCGCATCGCCGAGCATCTCTGTCCGCGCCTCGGCATGGGCCCGAGCGAAACGGAAACTGTCGCCTGGCTTGTCAGGAACCACCTCGTGATGAGCGACGTGGCGCAGAAGCGCGATATTTCGGACACGCGCACGGTGCGCGATTTCGCCAATCTGGTGCAGAGCCCGGAGCGGCTGAAATTGCTCTTTGTGCTGACGGTCGTGGACATCAAGGCGGTCGGCCCCGGCGTCTGGAACGGCTGGAAGGCCCAGCTTCTGCGCGAGCTTTATTTCGAGACGCTGGCGGTGCTGCAGGGGGGCGACGCCCAGCTCAACCGCGCCGACCGCATCGTCGAGGCGAAGGCTGCGCTCGAAAAGCGCCTGCCGGACTGGTCGCGGCAGGAATGGAACGCCTATGTCGCGCGCCACACGGAAGCCTATTGGCTTTCCTTCGACACCGATGTGCAGGAACGCCACGCCCGCCTCATCGCCAGCGCGAGGGACGCGCTCACCGTCGCGGCCTTCTCCGAGCCGACGCGCGACGTGACCGAACTCACGCTTTACGCCCAGGACCATCCGGGCCTCTTCTCGCGCTTCGCCGGCGCCTGCGCCATCCTCGGCATGAACATCGTCGACGCGAAAATCTTCACCACGCGCGACGGCATGGCGCTCGATACGCTCTGGGTGCAGGACCAGACCGGCGGCGCTATCGCCGAGGAACGCCGCGTGCAGCGCCTCGAGGCGACGATCCGCAAGGTGCTTGCGGGCGAGGTGCTGCCGCCCGACCTCATCGCCCAGCGCTTCAAGGGCGAGAGCCGGACCGAAGCCTTCCAGGTCGCCCCGCAGGTCTATATCGACAACAACGCCTCCGATGTCTACACCGTCATCGAAGTGAACGGACTCGACCGGCCGGGCCTTCTCCACGCGCTCACCAGGGCGCTCTTCCACCTCGGGCTCACCATCGCGTCCGCCCATGTCGCGACCTATGGCGAGCGAGCGGTGGACGTCTTCTATGTGAAGGATGTGATCGGCCACAAGGTGACGAACGCCAACAAGGAGAAGGCGATCGAGCGCCATCTCCTCGACGCGCTGGCCGATCCCGTAAACAGGGCGCGGCCCGCGGGCGCGCGCCGCCGCGATACGAAGGCCGCGGCCGTATGAAGCGGATGGGGCGCTCTCCTCGATGAATCTCTTCCGCTCAGCCGCCACCGTCGGCGGCACGACGTTCCTCTCCCGCGTGCTCGGCTTCGTGCGCGACATGATGGTCGCCGCCGCCATCGGCACCGGGCCGATCGCCGATGCCTTCATCGTCGCCTTCCGCTTTCCCAACATGTTCCGCTCGATCTTCGCGGAAGGCGCGTTCAACTCGGCTTTCGTGCCGCTCTTCGCCAAGCGCCTCGAAGGCGAGGGCGAGGCGTCGGCCCGCCGCTTCGCCGAGGATGCGACGGCGGTGCTGCTTGCCGCGCTTCTTCTCCTCACCATCGCCTTCGAGATCGCGATGCCCTGGCTCATGTGGCTTTTCGCGCCGGGCTTCGGCGACGATCCGCAGAAGCAGGCATGGGCGGTTCAGTTCACGCGGGTGTGCTTTCCCTATCTTCTCTTCATCTCGCTGACGGCCGTCCAGACGGCGGTTCTCAATTCGCTCGGCCGCTTCTTCGCCGGAGCGGCGGCGCCCGTCATGCTCAATGTGACGATGATCGCGGCGCTTCTGCTGTTGGTGCCCTTTTCCGAAAATCCCGGCCTCGCGCTTTCCTGGGGCGTCATGGTGGCGGGTGTCATTCAGTTCGTCTGGCTCGCGATCTCCTGCCACCGGGCGGGCATGTCGCTCAGGCTGCGCCGCCCTCGCCTTACGCCCGAGGTGAAGCGGCTTCTCTCCCTCGGCGTGCCGGGCCTCATCTCGGGCGGCATCGGCCAGCTCAATCTCACCATCGGCACCATGATCGCCTCGCTGCAGGCGGGCGCCGTTTCCTGGCTCTATTACGCCGACCGCATCTACCAGTTCCCGCTCGGCATCATCGGCATCGCCATCGGCGTGGTGCTGCTGCCCGACCTGTCGCGGCGGCTGCGCGCGGGCGACGATGACGGCGCGCACCGAAGCCAGAACCGCGCCATCGAATATGCGATGCTGCTCACCGTGCCTGCGGCGGTGGCGCTCGCCGTCATACCCTTCGACATCATCAAGGTGCTTTTCGAGCGCGGCCACTTCACCCGCGCCGATACGCATGCGACGTCGCTCGCCCTGCTGATCTATGCGGTCGGCCTTCCCGCCTTCGTGCTCAACAAGGTCTTCTCGCCCGCCTTCTTCGCGCGCGAGGATACGAAGACGCCGCTGCGCTTCGCCGCCGTCTCCATTGCGGTGAATATCGTCTCGAGCTTCATTCTCTTCCAGTTCTTCGCCTTTGCAGGGATCGCGGCGGGAACGACCATCGCCGCCTGGACCAACACCGCCCAGCTCGGGCTGAGGCTCTGGAGGCATGGCCATTTCGTGCCGGATGCGCAGCTCCTTCAGCGCCTGCCGCTGACGGTTCTTGCGTCGGCGGGCATGGGCGGCGTGCTCTATGCGGGCTCGCGCGCGCTCGCGCCCTGGTTCGACCTGCACTTCCTCGCCAGCGTTTCGGTGCTGGGCGCGCTCGTCGTCGGCGGCATCGCCGCTTACGCGATCTTCTGCCAGCTCACCGGCGCGGCGCGCTATGCCGATATCGTCCGCCCGCTGCGGCGCGGCTGAACGGGCGGCGGAAAAGATTGCGGCCCCGGCCATGTCCCTCGCCGGAGCCGCAGGGGTGGCGCGGAGCGGAGGAAGGAGACCCCGTCCGCGCCGGACCCGCGATCAGATCTTGAGGCCGAGCCTCTTCGCCACGCCCGCGCCATAGGCGGGATCGGCCTTCGTGAAGTGGCCGATCTGGCGGCGCTGGATGTCTTCGGGCACCGGCTTCATTGCACCCGCGATCGCATCCATGAGGCTCGCCTTCTGCTCGTCCGACATCAGGCGGAAGAGATTGCCCGCCTGCGTGTAGTCGTCATTGCCCTCGCGATGGTCGTAGCGATCGGCATCGCCCGAGATCTTCAGCGGCGGTTCCTTGACGCTGGGATCCTGCTTCGGACCGCCGAAGGAGTTGGGCTCGTAATTGACCGCGCCGCCATAGTTGCCGTCAAAGCGCATCGCGCCGTCGCGGTGATAGGTATTCACGGGGCAGCGTGGACGGTTCACCGGCAGCGCGTCGGCATTGACGCCGACGCGATAGCGATGCGCATCCGCATAGGAGAAGATGCGGAACTGAAGCATCTTGTCCGGGCTGTGGCCGATGCCGGGCACGACATTAGCCGGCGAGAATGTCGATTGCTCGACCTCCGCATGGTAGTTGTCCGGATTGCGGTTGAGCATCATTTCGCCGACTTCGATGAGCGGAAAATCCTTGTGCGGCCAGACTTTCGTCAGGTCGAAGGGATTGTAGGGCGTCTTCTCCGCCTGAGCTTCGGTCATGACCTGCACATAGACGCGCCACTTTGGAAAATCGCCGCGCTCGATCGCTTCGTAAAGATCGCGCTGATGGCTCTCGCGATCCTCGCCGATGAGCTTCGTCGCCTCCGCGTCGGTGAGGTTCTCGATGCCCTGCATCGTCTTGAAGTGGAACTTCACCCAGTGCCGCTCGTTTTTCGCATTGATGAAGCTGTAGGTATGCGAGCCGAAGCCATGCATATGGCGCAGCGTTTTCGGAATGCCGCGATCGGAGAA
Source organism: Parvibaculum sp. (assembly GCF_049671045.1). Taxonomy (GTDB): domain Bacteria; phylum Pseudomonadota; class Alphaproteobacteria; order Parvibaculales; family Parvibaculaceae; genus Parvibaculum. Next base: position 19,540 of record NZ_JBATUH010000065.1, read on the forward strand.
GAGGATCGTCACCTGGTGCAGGCTTTCAGGGCTCAGCGACCAGAAATCCCACATCGCGGTCGGATTGCGCATATTGGTGCGCGGGTCGCGCTTCTGCGTGTGGATGAAGTCGGAGAATTTGTAAGGATCGCGCACGAAGAAGACCGGCGTGTTGTTGCCGACCAGATCCCAATTGCCTTCATCCGTATAGAACTTGAGCGCGAAACCGCGCACGTCGCGCTCGGCATCCGCCGCGCCGCGCTCGCCCGCCACCGTCGAAAAACGCAGGAACATGGGCGTCTCCTTGCCCAGGGCCGCGAAGATGCTCGCCTTTGTGAATTTTGTGATGTCCTTGGTCACGCGGAAGACGCCAAAGGCGGCGGATCCCTTGGCGTGCACTACGCGCTCGGGAATGCGCTCTCGGTTGAAATGGGCGTGCTTCTCGAAGAGCTGCCAGTCCTGCACGAGGAGCGGCCCTCTGGGGCCCGCCGTCAGCGCATTCTGATTGTCGGGAACGGGGATGCCCGCATTCGTGGTGAGCCGCGTCGGTTTGCCGTGCTGGTCGCTCATGGCGTCCTCCTTGTTTAGAATAATTACAAAGTAAGACTTCCCCTCCCCGCAGTCAACCTAATTTAGAATTATTCTTAACTAAGCCCCCGACCCGTCACCTGCGAGAAATCGCCCGCTTCCGCTTCCGGGATTGCCCCGGGGGATTGCCAATGCGGGCGCGCCGCCGCATAACCCATGCGCGCTTCAGCGCCATGCCAAAAGTGACGGATTTCGCAATGGAACAGCCGACAAACCGCGTTTTTTCGGGCGTTCAGCCCACCGGGAACCTGCATCTGGGGAATTATCTCGGAGCCATCCGCAATTTCGTCGGCCTCCAGGACACGCATGAGTGCATCTATTGCGTGGTCGACATGCATGCGATTACCGTCTGGCAGGACCCGAAGGAACTCGCCGCGAACACGCGCGAAGTCGCCGCCGCCTACATTGCCGCCGGCATCGACCCCAAGCGCCACATCATCTTCAACCAGTCCAAGGTTCCGGCCCATGCCGAGCTTGCCTGGGTTCTGAATTGCGTCGCCCGCATCGGCTGGCTCAACCGCATGACCCAGTTCAAGGACAAGGCCGGCAAGGACCGGGAGAAGGCATCCGTCGGACTCTACGCCTATCCGGTGCTGATGGCAGCCGACATTCTGGCTTATCGCGCGACGCATGTGCCGGTCGGGGAGGACCAGAAGCAGCATCTGGAGCTTGCCCGCGACGTTGCGCAGAAGTTCAACAACGACTTCGCGGAGACGGGCGGCACGGATTTCTTCCCCCTGCCCGAGCCCCTCATCATGGGCCCCGCCACGCGCGTCATGTCGCTGCGCGACGGCACGAAGAAGATGTCGAAATCCGACCCATCGGATTATTCGCGCATCACCCTGAAGGATACGGCCGACGACATCGCCCTCAAGATCCGCAAGGCCCAGACCGATCCCGAGCCGCTGCCGGAGACGGAAGAAGGGCTCGCGGGCCGTCCGGGCGCCGACAATCTCGTCGGCATCTACGCGGCGCTCTCGGGACGGAGCAAGAACGACGTGCTCGCCGAATTCGGCGGCAAGCAGTTCAGCGTCTTCAAGCCGGCGCTTGCCGATCTCGCCGTCGCGAAACTTTCGCCCATGACTGGCGAAATGAAGCGCATGCTCGATCAGGATCGGAGCTATATTGACGAGGTGCTGGCGAGCGGCGCTGAGCGGGCGCATGCCATCGCCGATCCGATCTACAGGCGCGTGCGCGAGATCGTCGGCTTCATTTGAGGCGTGCGGACGAAATCGCGGGCTTGATCGCGCCGATCGAATGCCCATCTCTGCCGCTCGGGAAGCGATGAGCGTCAGGAGCCTGTCACCCATGCCCTTGCGAGGCGGCCATGTCATTCCGTGATAATGTGGATCGTATGCGCGATTGGGGCAGGGAAACCTTCGAGAGCCTGCGCGACGGTCTGCGCCGCCGCTGGATGTATCGCAAGGGCCCGTCGTTCGGCGGCGCCGATGCGGGTGCGGAAGGCGCTGGCGACGGCTTCCTCTCCCGGCTCGATCAGCCGGGCTGGGCGGGCATCGCCAAGCGTGCGTTCGTCGCGCTCGCCGTCGTCGTCCTTCTCTACTATCCGATCGGGATGCTGATGGTGAGCCGGATCGACGACGATCCGGACTTCACGCCGACCGGCGCCAATGCGATCGGCGAAGGCGGAAGTCAGGCGGTCGCCATGATGGCGGCGCTGATCGACCGCGAAGTCGACGAGAATTCCTGGACCGCGAACGATCCCTTCTTCCAGCCGGGCGCGCTTCTCGACAACATGCCGAACTTCCAGACCGGCATCATGAGCGCGCTGGCGCGCTTCGCTTTCGAGATGACGGATCAGGTGGGCCGTTCGCGCGGATCGAGCGAGGCCGACGCCGATCTCCAGAAGGCGGCGGGACTGCTGCAATATCCGGGCGATGTCTGGATCTGGAACCCGACCGTCTCGCTCGCGCCGCGCGCAAGCTCGGAATCGCAGTACCGCCAGGCGCGCCGCGCGCTCCTCAGCTACAATGCGCGCCTCGTCCGCGGCGAAGCGCCGTTCGAGCGGCGCTCCGACAATCTGATGGCGACGCTGGAGCGTTTCGCGAGCGACCTCGGCTCGCAATCGGCTGTGATCGACACCGAAGTGCGCGAGCATTCGCATGACTTCATCGACGGCAATGCCGACGATGTCTTCTACAACACCAAGGGCAAGCTCTACGGCTATTACATGATCCTGAAGGGCCTCGGTCAGGACTTCGCACCCGTCATCAAGGAACGCGGCCTGCAGAAGAACTGGGCGCAGATGCTCGACACATTCCGCGAGGCCGCGGCCCTCTCGCCCTGGGTCGTCGTCAACGGCCCGCCCGACAGCCAGCTCGCGCCGAGCCACCTCGCCGCGCAGGGCTTCTACCTGCTGCGCGCCCGTACTCAGCTGCGCGAAATCGCCAATGTGCTGCTGAAGTAGCGCCGAAGTCCTCCGGGCGCCGCCTTGCCGCCCGGCGACCGAAATGGCAGCATGCGCCCCATGAACGAGCCGAATGTGACCGGGCAGCAACCTTCGACGAAGCGCCGCAAATTCCTCGTGGTCGCCGACGGCACGCCCGAATCCGCAATCGCGATCCATTTCGCGAGCCTGCGCGCCCGGCACACCAACGGCATCGTCACGCTTTTCACGGCCATCGATCCCGGCGAGACGGCGCAGCAATGGCTCGGCGTGCAGAAGATCATGCGCGAGGAAGCGCGCGCCGAGGCCGAGAGCCTGCTTCACAAGCTTGCCGCCCAGGTGAACGAATATGCGGGCATCATGCCCGAACTCGTCATCCGCGAAGGCAGGCTCGCCGACGAGCTGGTGAAATTCATCGAGGGCGACAGGTCAGTCGCGATCCTCGTTCTCGCCGCCAGCACTGGCAGCGACGGCCCCGGCCCCCTTGTCTCGACGCTGGCGGGCAAGGGCTTCCCGATCCCGGTGACGGTGGTGCCGGGCTCGCTCTCCGAAGAGGCGGTCCGGGAGCTTGCTTGATTCTGCGGCTCCGGCAGTCCATCTATAGCTCGGACCGGACAACGCCGCGGCAGGGCAAGCCCCTGATGCCATAAGGGTATTGCAACATGTTCATTCAGACCGAAGCGACGCCGAATCCGGCGACACTCAAGTTCATTCCCGGCCGCGAGGTCATGGGCGATGGCCGCGCCGTCGACTTCCCCGATGCGGAAGGCGCGCGCCGCTCGCCGCTTGCCATGCGGCTTTTCGCGGTCGATGGCGTGGCTGCCGTCTTCTTCGGTGCGGACTTCATCACCGTGACCAAGAGCGCCGGCGAATGGCAGCATCTGAAGCCCGCCCTTCTTGCCGCGATCATGGAGCATTTCACTGGCGGCGCGCCGATCCTCTTCGACGACACGCTGGAAGATGCCCATGCCGCGCATGAGGGCGAGGACGCCGAGATCGTGCGCGAGATCAAGGAAGTGCTCGATACGCGCATCCGCCCCGCCGTCGCGCAGGATGGCGGCGACATCACCTTCCAGGGCTATGATGCGGGCATCGTCTATCTCAACATGCAGGGCTCCTGCGCGGGCTGCCCTTCCTCCACCGTCACGCTGAAGCGCGGCGTCGAGAACACGCTCCGGCATTACGTTCCCGAAGTGAAGGAAGTGCGCGCCGTCTGACCGATTGTTGCTCCGGGTGCGCATCACTGTTGCCTGGCATGGGGCTGGCAATGGCGCGCCGGGGCGTTATCTTCGCCCCACCCGCCTTTCAATCACCCGCCTGCCCATCCGCCAGGAGAGAGAGTTTTCATGAGCCGCATCTTGAGCGACGAAGCGCTCGACATCATTTTTCGCACCGCCCGCACGCAGAACGCCTGGACGGATGAGCCGGTTTCGGACGAAACGCTGCACAAGCTCTATGAGCTGATGAAATGGGGCCCGACCAGCGCCAACTGTTCGCCCGCCCGCATCGTTTTCGTGAAGTCGAAAGAGGCCAAGGAAAAGCTCGCCCCGGCGCTTTCGGCGGGCAATCTCGCCAAGACCATGGCCGCGCCCGTGACAGCCATCATCGGCTACGATGTCGAGTTCTATGAGCGGCTGGACTATCTCTTTCCCCACGATCTGACGGCGAAGACATGGTTCAACTGGTCGAAGGAATGGGCCGAGCAGACCGCGTTTCGCAATGGCTCGCTCCAGGGCGCCTATATGATGATCGCGGCGCGCTCTCTCGGTCTCGATTGCGGTCCCATGTCAGGTTTCGATATGAAGAAGGTCGATGAAGCCTTTTTCGCGGGCACGACCGTCAAGTCGAACTTCCTCTGCAATCTCGGCCATGGCGATCCGAAGGGCCTGTTCCCGCGCAGCCCGCGCCTGCCCTTCGACGACGCCTGCAAGATCGTCTGATCACGGAGCACAAGCTGACCATCCTCGCCTTCGATACCGCGCAAGGGGCACTCTCCGCCGCCATTCTGGGCGAGGAAGGCGATGTCCTTGCCCATCGCTTCGAGGCGCGGACGCGCGGCCATGCCGAGGCGCTGATGCCGCTGGTGGAGGCGGTCCTCGCCGATGCGGGGCTCGCTCTCGAGGCGATCGGCGCGCTTGCGGTCACCGTCGGGCCGGGCACCTTCACGGGGCTCAGGGTCGGCCTTGCGGCGGCGCGCGGCATCGCGCTTGCCCGCGCGCTCCCGCTTGTCGGCGTGACGACGCTCGAGGCGGTCGCGGCGCCGGTCGAGGCGCTGCCCGGCGAAACCATCGCTGCCGCTTTCGATGCCCGCCGCGACGAGATCTATCTTCAGGCCTTCGATGCCGCCCACGCGCCGCTCTCCGAGCCCATGCTCGTCGCGCTGGAGGATGCGGCCGCTCATGTGCCGGGGAAGGCCGTCGTCATTGCCGGCACGGGCGCGGAGCTTCTCGCGGCAGAGCTGAAGGCGCGGGGCCTTTCCGTGCGCCTCGCCGGGGCGGCGCCCCAGCCGGATGCGCTCTGGATTGCCCGAATCGCGTATGCGCGGCTTGCCGCCCATGGACCCGATCGTTTCCGCGCGCCGCCAGCCCCGCTCTATCTCCGGGCGCCCGACGCCAAGCTCCCCGGCGGGCGCGATCCGGCCCCGGATTCAGCGCAGGATCCGGCTGAAGGGGACGCAAGGCCATGACGGGCCTTTCCATCGTGCCTGCCGAAGCGGGCGCGGCGGAAAGCCTCGCGGCGCTCCATCGCGCCTCGTTCGACGAACCCTGGGATGCGCCCTCCATTGCCGCCATTCTTGCCATGCCGGGCAGTTTCGCGCTTGTGGCGGTGCGGGACGCCGGCGCCGCCGGGAGCCGGTTGCCGGTCGGTTTCGTTCTGCTGCGTGTCGCCGCCGACGAGGCGGAAATCCTGACCATCGCCGTCGATCCGGCCCTGAGGCGCGCGGGCGTCGGCCGCCGTCTCGTCGAGGCTGCGGCGGCGCTGGCGCTCGCCCATGGCGCCTCCGCGCTCTTTCTCGAAGTGGCCGAGGACAACGCCCCGGCGCTCGCTCTTTACGAGGGCCAGGGCTTTCGCACCGTCGGCCGCCGGCCGGGCTATTACCGCCGCGCGGGCGGGGTGGTCTCGGCCCTCACCATGCGCCTCGATCTGGCCGGTTTACGGCCGCAGGGCGCGGGCGCGTAATGTGGCGCGTGGCGGCGCCGAATCCTGGAGTCGTAAAACTGTTATATTTCAGGTGCTTAGTGTGCTATGAGGTGGCGCAGAGCGATTTGCCGCTTTCGTGACAAGACCACCCCTCAGAGCTATGATGACGGCAATGACGACGAACGACCCCGCGACCGACAAGGCTCAGGCGCCAACCGCCGATGCGGAGCGCATAGAAAACCTGTGCGTCGAAAAAGGCATGCGCATGACCGATCAGCGCCGCGTCATTGCGCGCGTGCTTTCCGTGGCGCATGACCACCCCGACGTGGAGGAGGTCTATCGCCGCGCTTCCAAGGTCGACAGCAAGATCTCGATCGCCACGGTCTATCGCACCGTGCGCCTTTTCGAGGAGGCGGGGATACTGGAGCGGCACGATTTCCGCGACGGCCGCTCGCGCTACGAGCAGGTGACGGACGATCATCACGACCACCTGATCGACCTTTCGACGGGCAAGGTGATCGAGTTTCACAATGACGAGATCGAGCGCCTGCAGCAGATCATCGCTCGCGAGCTTGGTTTCGATCTTGTCGATCATCGCCTGGAGCTTTATGGCGTTCCTCTCGACAGGGACAAGACCTCCGGGCCGAACGAGAACCGCAAGAAGGAATAGCCGGCGCTTGGGTCCGACGGTGGCGTCGGCATGAGGGACGGTCAACAGGAGATGCTCATGGGTCGCTTGCGCGCGAGCTTCCTACTCACCGGCTTCATTCTGTCCGCCCTGCTGCTGATGCCGGTTCAGGCCGTCGCCCTGAAATTCGGCCTTCCGCTGGCGAAGCGCCTGCCGAACCGCTATCACCGCTTCCTCTGCAAGCTCGTTGGCATCCGCGTCGTCACGCGGGGCGAGCCCTATGCGGGCGGCGCCTGCCTCATCGCGGCCAATCACACATCCTGGCTCGACATTCCGGTGATGGCCTCGCTGCAGCCGAGTTCCTTCGTCGCCAAGAGCGAGGTCGCGGGCTGGCCCTTTTTCGGCACGCTCGCCCGGCTTCAGGAGACGGTCTTCGTCGAGCGCGAGCGGCGCACCCGCACCGCGGAATCGCGCAACGCCATCCATTCGCGTATCGCCGCCGGCGACCGCCTCGTGCTTTTCCCGGAAGGCACCTCGAGCGACGGCAATCGCGTGCTCCCCTTCAAGAGCGCGCTGATGAGCGTTGCCCAGCTCACCATCGTCAATGGCGATGAGGACCGCGAGGACGACCTCGTGGTGCAGCCCGTCTCGGTCGCCTATGTGAAGCTTCACGGCCTGCCCATGGGGCGCCAGTTCCGCCCCTTCTTCGCCTGGTATGGCGACATGGAGCTTTTCCCCCATCTCTGGGAGGCGTTCTCGCTCGGGCCCATTGATGTCGTGGTCGAGTATCACAAGCCTGTGACGATCCGCGAAATTGGCAACCGGAAGGCGCTTGCCCTCTATTGCGAGGAGGCCTGCCGCCGCGGCGTTTCGCGGGCGCTTGTGGGCCGGTGGGACGCGGAGGAGGAAGCCGGCCGCATCGAGCCCTCTCGCCCGGCCGATGCGTCCATGCCCCGTGCCGCCACGCAGTAAATGGGTGCGTTGCCGCAAGACCGCCTGATAGAGTGCAGCGAGAAACTTGCACCGGCCGGGCAGCAGCCGGTCACGCGTAGGAGACGAGCGCAAGCCTTGTATGAGAAGAAGACCGCGTATTCCGAATTTGAGCGCCGCGATCCGGCGGAACGGCGGGTCCGATGAGTGAAACCGCCCGCCCCGCAGGAGCCGCGCCGGAGCCATCGAGCCCGGAACCGTCCGCGTCGCAGAAGAAAATCTTCATCAAGACCTATGGCTGTCAGATGAACGTCTATGACTCTGCCCGCATGGCGGACGTCATGGCGCCTGAGGGCTATGTGGAAACGGCTTCCCCCGAGGACGCCGATCTCGTCATCCTGAATACCTGCCATATCCGCGAAAAGGCGGCGGAGAAGGTCTATTCCGAGCTTGGGCGGCTGCGCGAGCTGAAGGCGGAAAAGGCCGTGCGCGGCGAGGGCCTCGTCATCGGGGTCGCCGGCTGCGTCGCGCAGGCCGAGGGCGAGGAGATGCGCCGGCGCGCGCCGGTCGTCGACATCATCGTCGGGCCCCAGACCTATCACCGCCTGCCCGATCTCGTCGCCCGCAGCGGCAATGGCGGGCCCGCGCTCGTCGAGACGGAATTCCCCGCCGAGGACAAGTTCGAGAGCCTGCCCGCGCCGGAAAGGCGCAAGACCGTGGCGCGGGGGCCCACCGCCTTCCTCACCATTCAGGAAGGTTGCGACAAGTTCTGCACCTTCTGCGTCGTCCCCTATACGCGCGGCGCGGAATTCTCGCGGCCCGTCGCCCGCATCGCGGATGAGGCGCGCGCGCTGGTCGAGGCGGGTGTCCGCGAGATCACGCTTCTCGGTCAGAACGTCAACGCCTATCACGGCGAGGATGCGTCCGGCCGCTCCACCTCGCTCGGCGCGCTCGTGCGCGAGCTTGCCGCGATCGACGGGCTCGACCGCATCCGCTACACGACGAGCCATCCGCGCGACATGGACGACGAGCTGATCTCCGCCCATGGCGAGATCGGCAAGCTCATGCCCTATCTGCATCTGCCGGTGCAATCGGGCTCCGATGCGATCCTCGACCAGATGAACCGTCAGCATACGGCGGAATTCTATCTGCGGATCGTCGAGCGCATCCGCGCCGCCCGCCCCGACATCGCGCTTTCCTCCGATTTCATCGTCGGCTTCCCCGGCGAAACGGAGGCCGATTTCGAGGCGACGCTCACGCTCATCCGCGAGGTGCGCTACGCGCAGGCCTATTCCTTCAAATACAGCCCCCGCCCCGGCACGCCCGCCGCGACCCGCGACGGCCAGCTCCCCGAGGAGGTGAAGACCGAGCGTCTCCACCGCCTTCAGGCGCTGCTCTCCGAGCAGTCGGAGGCCTTCAACAAATCGCTCGCGGGCAGGCGCCTGCCCGTGCTCTTCGACAGGCGGGGCCGCGCGCCCGGACAGCTCGTCGGCCGCAGCCCCTATCTTCAGCCCGTTCATCTCGACGGCGTGTCCGCGGATCTCTTCGGACAGATCGCCGATGTCGTGATCGAGGAAGGTTTGGCAAACAGTCTCCGTGGCCGTCTGGCGACAGGCGAGGCGGCTCCTGCCTGATGGAAAGGAAAGGGTGCAGTTGGGCGCAGCGAGCGGGATGAAGGCGTTCGGCGGTTCGAGGCGAGGTTCGGGGCGTGGTCTGGCTCTGGGCCGGAATGAAGGCGGGGGCGGCGGCGCCCCGGCGGACGGGGAGAGCCTCGTCATCGCCTTCGACGACAACAGGCTGTTGACGGAGCTTTTCGGAGAGCATGACCGCAATCTGGCCCGCATCGAGCAGGGCCTCGGCGTTCTCGCCAGTTCGCGCGGCAACAAGCTCGTCATCACCGGCGCGCCCGAGGCGCGCGCCCAGGCCGATCGCGTCCTTCGCGATCTCTATCAGCGTTTGAAATCGGGTCTCGAGGTCGGGGCCGGCGAGGTCGATGGAGCCATCCGCATGTCGCAGGTTCCCGGAGGCGGCAAGGAACAGGGCGCGGCCGTTGCCCGCCAGATCCACACCAAGCGGCGGCTGATCAGCCCGCGCTCGCCGGCGCAGGCCGCCTATATCGACGCGCTGATGAGGCACGAGCTTGTCTTCGGCATCGGCCCCGCGGGCACGGGCAAGACATATCTCGCCGTCGCCGTCGCCGTGCAGATGCTGCTCCAGAAGCGCGTCGACCGCATCATTCTCTCGCGTCCGGCGGTCGAGGCGGGCGAGCGGCTCGGCTTTCTGCCCGGCGACCTCAAGGAGAAGATCGACCCCTATCTCCGCCCGCTCTATGACGCGCTCTACGACACGCTGCCCGGCGAACAGGTGATGCGCGAGATCGAATCGGGCGAGATCGAGGTGGCGCCGCTCGCCTTCATGCGCGGCCGCACGCTCGCCAATTCCTTCGTCATCCTCGACGAGGCGCAGAACACGACGCCCGTGCAGATGAAGATGTTTCTGACCCGCCTCGGCGAGAACAGCCGCATGGCGATCACCGGTGATCCCTCGCAGATCGATCTGCCGCTCGGCGCGAAATCGGGCCTCCGGGACGCGCTGGAGACGCTGGCCGATGTCGAGGGCATCGCCACCGTGCGCTTCTCCGAGGCCGACGTGGTGCGCCACCCCCTCGTGACGCGCGTGGTTAAGGCCTATAATGCCCGCGAGCGCGGGCTTCTCGACGCGCGTGGAGAGGATAAGGAATGACGCGCTCTTCGGTCCGCGCGCATCGTGCGCAGGACAGTCAGAGCCCCGTTTCCGGGCTCGAAATCGATATTCTGCGCGAAACCGGCGACTGGCCCGCCCCGGCGGAAGGCTGGGTTCGCCGGGCTGCGGAGCATGCCTATGTCGTCGCCGGCCCTTCCGAGGAGGCCGAGCTTTGCATCGTGCTCGCCGATGACGCCTTCGTGCGGAAGCTCAACAAGACCTATCGCGGCATCGACAAGCCGACCAACGTGCTCTCCTTCCCGATGAGCGCCATGCCGGTCGCCACAGGCGGCGAGCACATGCGGGCGGGCGACGGGCAGACGCTGCTTCTCGGCGATGTGGTGCTCGCGCAGGAAACGATCGCGCGCGAGGCCGCCGAACAGGCCAAGAGCTTCAGCGACCACCTGTCGCACCTCGTGGTGCATGGCATCCTTCATCTCCTCGGGCACGATCACGAGGACGATGTCGAGGCCGAGGAAATGGAAGCGCTCGAGCGCGACATTCTGGAAGACCTCGGCATCGCAGACCCTTACGCAGCGGAGCACGCGCGCGGAGATGTCTGAAACGAAAGAACCTCCACAATCGGGCTCCAGAGCGGGCCTCGCCCAGCGTCTCCTTGCGACGTGGCGGCGCATGGCTGGCGCGCCCGCGGCGAGCGATCCGAGCCTGCGCGAAAGTCTCGAGGAAGCGCTGGAGAGCCGGGACGAGGCGGGCCGCGCGCTCATGCCCGAAGAGCGGCACATGCTCGTCAACCTGCTGAGCTTCGGCAATCTCCGGGTCGATGACGTCATGGTGCCGCGCGCCGATGTCATCGCCGTCGAGGAAGGCGACTCGCTGGAGGAGGTGCTGCGCATCTACCGCGAGGAAACCCATTCGCGTATGCCGATCTACCGCGAGACGCTCGACGATCCGATCGGCATGATCCACATCAAGGACGTCGTCGATTATCTGGCGCCGCTCGCCGAGGGCGGCGCGGGCGCGCAGATGAAGCCCTTCTCGCTGAAGGATGTCAGGCGCGACGTGCTCTTCGTGCCGCCCTCCATGCCCGCGCGCGACCTTCTGGTGAAGATGCAGGCGACGCATATCCATCTCGCCCTCGTCATCGATGAATATGGCGGCACGGACGGCCTCGTTTCGATTGAGGATCTCGTGGAAGAGATCGTCGGCGACATCGAGGACGAGCATGACATCGGCGAGGGGCCCGCGCTTGCGCGGCGCGACGACGGAACGATCGACGCCGATGCGCGCGTGCCGATCGAGGATCTCGAGGCCATGATCGGCGCGACGCTTGTCGATGAGGAAAGCGAGGACGACATCGAGACGCTGGGCGGCCTGGTCTTCTCGCTGGTCGGCCGCATTCCCGTTCGCGGCGAGCTCATCAAGCATCCGCTCGGTCTTGAATTCGAGGTGAAGGATGCGGACCCGCGCCGCATCAAGAAACTGCGCATTCACCACGCGCCACTTCCCGGCGCGGCCGAGCCGCAGGAGGCGCAGGGCGCGCCGGATCGGGCGGCGGGCTGACGAATGTTTCTCGATCGCGGGCTTCTGGCCACTCATTCCCTCATTGGCCGGCTGGCGCAGGGCGTTGCCGCGCTCAGGGGCTGGCGACGTTTGCTTGCCGCCTTTCTCGCCGGTGCCTTGAGCGTTCTCGCCCTGCCGCCGATCCAGTTTCTCCCCGTCTTCTTCGTCACCATTCCGCTTCTCGTCTGGCTGATCGACGGCACGGGCGCGGAGGAAAGACTTCTCGCGCGAGAGGTTGCGAAGGCTGACCGGCGCCGCGCGCTGCGCGATGCCGCCTTCATCGGCTGGTCCTTCGGCTTCGGCTATTTCCTCTTCGGCCTTTACTGGATTGGCTATGCCTTCATGGTCGAGGCGGAGAAATTCGCGGTCTTCATGCCCTTCGCGGTCACGCTGCTGCCCGCGGGACTTGCGTTCTTCACTTCCGCGGCCGCAGCGCTTGCGCGCCTCTTCTGGTTCGGGGGCTATGCCCGCATCGCGGCGCTCGCGATCTCCTGGACCGCGCTCGAATGGCTGCGCGGCCACATCTTCACAGGCTTCCCGTGGAACCTTTTCGGCGAAGGCTTCGCCTCATCCACGGCGCTGATGCAATGGGCGGCGCTTTTCGGCGCCTATGGGCTTTCCTTCATCGCCATTCTCATCATGGGCACGCCCGCGGCGCACGATCCGCGCATGGGCGAGGACGGGCCCGGGATTTCGCGCGAGCCTGCTTCCGTCCGGCATGCCCTGCTTCCGCTTGTCGTCGGCCTGCTCTCGCTCGCGCTTCTCTGGGCCGGCGGGCGTTTCCGCCTCGCCGCCGCGCCCGACCCCGCCACGCCCGCCGATGGCATCATGCTTCGGATCGTGCAGCCGAATATTCCGCAGACGGAGAAATGGAAGCCGGAGCGCCGCATCGCCGTTCTCGGCGAATTCCTGCGCATGAGCGCCGAGCCGACGCCCGACGCGCCGGAAGGGCTCGGTCCTCGCTCGGTCGTGATCTGGCCTGAATCGGCGCTGGCGATCTTTCTTGCCCGCGAGCCTTACGTGCTCTCGGCCATTTCGCGGATGCTGCCCAGGGGCGCGCTCCTCATCGCCGGCAGCGTGCGCGGCGAGCCCGCGCCCGACGGCCCGCCCGACACGCTCCGGCATTTCTACAACAGCCTTTATGCGGTGAATTCCGACGGGCGGATCATCGCCACCTACGACAAGTTCCACCTCGTGCCTTTCGGCGAGTACCTGCCCTATCGCCAGTGGTTGTCGCGGATCGGCCTGAGGAAGCTCACCCAGCTTCAGGGGAGCTTCGACACCGGGCCCGGCCCGCAGACGCTCGCGCTTCCCGGCCTGCCGCCGGTGAGCCCGCTGATCTGCTACGAGATCATCTTCGCCGACGGGGTGGTGGACGGGGCCGCACGGCCGGGCTGGATCGTCAATGTCACGAACGACGCCTGGTTCGGCACGTCGAGCGGGCCCTATCAGCATCTCTCGCAGGTGAGGCTTCGCGCCGTCGAGCAGGGGCTTCCCGTCGCGCGCGCGGCCAATACAGGCATTTCCGCCGTCATCGACCCCTTTGGGCGGATCGTCGCCGAAAGGGCGCTCAATACGGCCGGCGTGATCGACGCGAGGCTGCCGGCCGCCCTTGCGCCGACGCCTTATGCGCGCTTCGGCGACTGGCTCCCGGCCCTGCTTCTCGCCGTCGCGGCGGGGCTTGTCGGCTGGAGCCGCCGGGTGGCGGGCCTGCGGTCGCTCCCGGCTGAATGAAACTCTTGCAGCCGATGCCGACTGGGGGTTGTATTCTGGTGCCGCGAAGCCGGTGCGGGTTGCAGAGATGCGGAACCGGCCATGGGTTTCGCGGGCATCGGGGTGCTGTCGCCGTGAGCTTGCGGCAGGGGGCGTGAGGTTCAGACAAGGCCGCCTTTTCCCGCTGGAACGGCCAAAACGAGGTTCAGCCGTGCCGAGAAAAACTCCCAATCCGATCGACGTTCATGTGGGCGGTCGTGTGCGCATGCGGCGCATGCTGGTCGGCATGAGCCAGGAAAAGCTCGGCGAAGGGCTGGGGCTGACCTTCCAGCAGATCCAGAAATACGAGAAGGGCGCCAATCGCATCGGCGCGAGCAGGCTTTACCAGATCGGCCGCGTTCTCGGCGTGCCGGTCGAATTCTTCTATGAGGGGGTCCAGATCGAAGCCGCTTCGGAGGATGGCGGCTTCGCCGAGGCGGAGCCCGCCAATTTCGACCTCGACATGCTCTCGACCTCGGAAGGCATCCAGCTCAACAGCGCCTTCTTCGCCATCCGCGATCCGAAGGTGAGGAAACGCATCCTCGATCTCGTGAAGGCGCTGGGCGAGGCGGAAGGCCGGGAGGCGTCCGGAACGCCGGGCGGCGGCCGGCAGAATGGCGGCGAAAGCGCGGGCGGCGTCGACGGCGCCGATTAGCCGCGCCCGGCTCCGCGGCGGTTGACGGGTGTTGACCCCGCCGCCGTTCCTTGCAAAAACCGTCTGCGTTGCGACCGGGCCCTGCCCGTTCCGCTTGCCGCCCAGAGTTCATCCATCCGTCATTTCCTCATAAAGGGGTACGAGAATTGGCACGGTCTAACTACCTGTTCACCAGCGAATCCGTCTCCGAGGGACATCCGGACAAGGTCTGCGACCGCATCTCGGACGCCGTGCTCGATCTCTATCTTTCAGCCGACCCCTATTCGCGCGTCGCCTGCGAAACGCTGACCACGACGAACAAGATCGTGCTGGCCGGCGAGATCCGCGGCCCCGCCTCCATCACCAGGGAGAAGATCGAGGAAACCGCGCGCCAGGCCGTGAAGGCGATCGGCTATGAGCAGGCCGGCTTCCACTGGAAGAACGCCGATGTGGAAGTGCTGCTCCACGCCCAGTCGGCCGACATCGCGCAGGGCGTCGATGCCAGCGGCAACAAGGATGAAGGCGCGGGCGACCAGGGCATCATGTTCGGCTATGCCTGCACCGAGACGGACGTTCTCATGCCGGCGCCGCTCATCTATTCGCACCGCATCCTGAAGCGCATGGCCGAAGACCGCCATTCCGGCAAGCGCCCCGAATTCGAGCCGGACGCCAAGAGCCAGGTCACGCTGCGCTATGAGAGTGGAAAGCCCGTGGGCGCAACTTCGGTCGTCGTTTCGACCCAGCACAAGGAAGGCGTCTCGCAGCAGGAACTGCGCGAGCTGGTGCGCGCCTATGTGAAAGAGGTTCTGCCCGAGGGCTGGTTCCCGCCCGAAGACGAGTTCTACGTCAACCCCACCGGCAAGTTCGTGATCGGCGGACCGGATGGCGACGCGGGCCTCACCGGCCGCAAGATCATCGTCGATACCTATGGCGGCGCGGCGCCCCATGGCGGCGGTGCCTTCTCGGGCAAGGACCCGACGAAGGTCGACCGCTCGGCCGCCTATGCCGCGCGCTATGTGGCGAAGAACATCGTCGCGGCGGGCTTCGCGGATCGCGCGACGATCCAGCTCGCCTATGCGATCGGCGTCTCGAAGCCGCTCTCGATCTATGTCGATCTGCACGGCACCGGCAAGATCGACGAGGCCGCCGTCGAGGCCGCCATCCCGCGCGTCATCGATCTCTCGCCCCGCGGCATCCGAGAGCATCTCCAGCTCAACCGGCCGATCTATGCCCGCACCTCGGCCTATGGCCATTTCGGCCGCGCGCCGGAGGCCGATGGCGGCTTCTCATGGGAGAAGACCGACCTCGCCGAGAAGCTCAAGGCGGAGATCCGCTGAAGCGTGAGCGCTGAAGACAAAGCCCGGCGCCGCCGCCACGTTTATGGCCGCGTCCATGGCAAGACCCTGAGATCCCGTCAGGCGAATTTGATGGAGACCCTTTTTCCAAGGGTCTCCATTTCGCTTGAGCCCGAGGTGATCGACCCTGCCGCGCTCTTTGCCGGCCCCATGGACGAGATCTGGCTCGAGATCGGCTTTGGCGGGGGCGAGCATCTCGCCTGGCAGGCCGCGCGCAATCCGCATATCGGTATCATCGGCTGCGAACCCTTCATCAACGGGATCGCAAAGCTCGTGTCCGAGATCGACGAGCAGGGCCTCGCCAATGTGCGCATCCATGGCGACGACGCGCGCTTTCTGCTCGAAAAGCTCGAGCCCGGCTCGATTTCGCGCATTTTTCTGCTCTACCCCGATCCCTGGCCGAAAAAGCGCCACAACAAGCGCCGCTTCGTGAACGGGGAGACGCTGGCGCTCATCGCCCGCGTCTTGAAGGAGGGCGGCGAATTGCGGATCGCAAGCGATATTCCCGATTATGTCGCCTGGACGCTCGCCCATATCCGCCGCCACAATCTTGCAGGCGAAAGCCGTTTCGAATGGCTGGCCGAAAGCCCCGGCGACTGGCGCGAGCGGCCCGAGGACTGGCTGCGCACCCGCTATGAGGCAAAGGCCGTCCGCGAGGGCCGGACACCTGCCTATCTGCGCTTCCGGCATGAACGGGCCCCGGGCACTTGCGAAAAGCCCCATGAAAGCGCTATATAGAACCCAGGTTAGCTAAGACGCTTCTCACATAGCGAAGGTCACTCTCGATCTTCGAACTAAGCGAGTGGGTTGTCTCCGGAAACGGGGGCCCGCTTTTTTTGTTTCTGGAGAGCGGTTTCATCGAAGAGGTTTCATTGGCAGGTCTGAAGGCGGATGAAGGGATGACGGTTGCGGCGGCGGCTTCGAAGGCCGAGGCGCCGGACACGCATCTCATTGCCGCGGCCGGGCAGCCGAGGCGGATCTTCGAGCTGGTCAACGCCTCCGTCGAGGCGGCCGGCTTCGAGATCGTGCGCGTGCGTTTCGGCCTTCATGACGGACGCACGCTGCAGATCATGGCCGAGCGGCCCGACGGCACGATCACGGTTGCCGATTGCGAGGAGCTGTCCAGGCTTCTCTCCGCCCTTCTCGACGTCGAGGACCCGATCCCCGGCGAATACAATCTCGAGATCTCCTCGCCCGGGATCGACCGGGCGCTGACGAGGCCCAAGGATTTCGCCCGCTGGGCCGGTTTCGAGGCGAAGCTCGAACTCAGCGAGCCCATCGACGGCAGAAAGCGCTTTCGCGGCATTCTGCACGGCTTCGAGGATGGCGAGGTTCTGATCGAGCATGAGATCGAAGGTTTCGCGGAGCCGCAGGTCATCGGCCTGCCGTTCCGCCTTGTGGGTGAGGCGAAGCTCGTCATGAACGACGACCTCATCAATGAAAGTTTGAAGCGACAGGACCGCAAGGGTCCGACCGACGGAGAATAGACATGGCAGTCAGCGCCAACCGGCTCGAATTGTTGCAGATCGCGGATGCAGTCGCGCGCGAGAAGTCGATCGATCGCGAGGTGGTCATCGAGGCGATGGCCGAGGCGATCCAGAAGGCGGCCCGCTCGCGCTATGGCGCGGAGAACGAGATCCGTGCCCGCATCAATCCCCAGACCGGCGAGATCAGGCTCGTGCGCCTTCTCGAAGTGGTTGACGAGGTCGAGAACGACGCCGTCCAGATCGACCTCAGGGACGCGCAGCGCCGCAATCCGGCCGCCCAGCTCGGCGATCTCATCGAGGACGAGCTTCCGCCCGTCGATTTCGGCCGCATCGCCGCGCAGACGGCCAAGCAGGTCATCGTCCAGAAGGTGCGCGACGCCGAGCGCGAGCGCCAGTACGAGGAATATCGCGACCGCATCGGCGAGATCGTCCACGGCATCGTCAAGCGCGTCGAATATGGCAACGTCATCGTCGATCTCGGCCGTGGCGAGGCGATCGTGCGCCGCGACGAGCTGCTGCCGCGCGAAACCTTCCGCAATGGCGACCGCGTCCGCGCCTATATCTACGATGTGCGCCGCGAGCAGCGCGGGCCGCAGATTTTCCTCTCCCGCACGCATCCCCAGTTCATGGCCAAGCTCTTCGGCCAGGAAGTGCCCGAAATCTACGACGGCATCATCGAGATCAAGGCGGTTGCCCGCGATCCGGGTTCGCGCGCCAAGATCGCCGTGCTCTCGAACGACAGCTCCATCGACCCCGTCGGCGCCTGCGTCGGCATGAGGGGCGCGCGCGTGCAGGCCGTGGTGAGCGAGCTGCAGGGCGAGAAGATCGACATCATCCAGTGGTCGCCCGACCACGCGACCTTCATCGTCAATGCGCTGGCGCCGGCCGAAGTCGTCAAGGTCGTGCTCGATGAAGACACGAAGCGTATTGAAGTTGTGGTCCCGGATGACCAACTATCTCTTGCGATCGGCCGCCGTGGGCAGAATGTGCGGCTCGCCTCGCAGCTCACCGGCTGGGACATCGATATTCTGACCGAAGCCGAGGAAAGCGAGCGCCGTCAGGCCGAATTCCAGAGCCGCAGCGTGCTCTTTGCCGATGCGCTCGATGTGGACGAGGTCATCGCCCAGCTTCTGGCCTCCGAAGGTTTCTCCTCGATCGAGGAAGTGGCTTACGTGCCGCTCGACGAAATCGCCGAGATCGAAGGCTTTGACGAAGAGACGGCGCAGGAAATCCAGAGCCGCGCTCTCGATTATATCGACCGGCAGAACGCCGAATATGACGAGAAGCGCAAGGAGCTCGGCGTCGAGGACGCGGTGGGCGAGATCGAGGGTGTTACGCCCCGCATGCTCGTCGCCTTCGGCGAGAACGACATCAAGACCGTCGAGGATCTCGCCGGTTGCGCCACCGACGATCTGACCGGCTGGAACGAGACGGTCAATGGCGAGCGCAAGCATCAGAAGGGCGTTCTGGAGGATTTCGACCTCGGCCCCGATGAAGCGAACATGCTGATCATGCATGCGCGTCTCGCCGCCGGCTGGATCACGGATGAGGATCTGAACGCGCGGGACGTTGCGGCGGACGAAGGGGTGGACAACCCCGAGGACGAGAACGAGATCGAGCAGGACGCGCAGGCCTGACGGGTACATGAGTACGGAGGCTGAAGCGGCGGGCAGGCAGGCGGAAGAGCGCCGCTGCATCGTGACCGGCGAGGCGGGGCCGAAGGAAGGCCTCATCCGCTTCGTGATCGGCCCGCAGGCGAGCCCGGTTCCCGATCTCGGCGAGCGTTTGCCGGGCCGGGGCATCTGGGTTTCCGCCCGGCGCGAGGCGGTCGAAACGGCGATCCGCAAGGGCCTTTTCTCGAGGGCCGCGCGGATGAAGGTCGAGGCGTCGGAGGCGCTCGCCGATGAGGTGGAGCGGCTTCTGGCGAAGCGGGCGATGGAAGCCCTGGGGCTTGCCCGCAAGGCGGGTTGCCTTGTCCTCGGCTTCGAGAAGGTGATGGCGGCGATCGGCAAGGGTGAAGTCGCCCTTTTGATCGAGGCCCGGGACGGCTCCGAAGATGGCGCCCGCAAGCTCGCGGGAGCCTTGAA
Source organism: Parvibaculum sp. (assembly GCF_049671045.1). Classification (GTDB taxonomy): domain Bacteria; phylum Pseudomonadota; class Alphaproteobacteria; order Parvibaculales; family Parvibaculaceae; genus Parvibaculum. The sequence goes on from NZ_JBATUH010000065.1 coordinate 38,788, forward strand.
GGCAAGGGATCAGGGCGCGGCAAAACGCGCGACGCCGATCCTGAGCCCGCTCTGGACGGCCGAAATGGGTTTGGCATTGGGTCGCGCAAATGTGGTACATGCAGCCCTGACCCAAGGCAGCATGAAGAATAAGGTCTTGGCGGACCTCGCCAGGCTGGAAAGTTATGGGCGCAAGGAGCGCCCTGCGGAGCGCAGTCCCGGGTAAGTACCGGCAACGGTGGGATTGCATCCGATCAAAGCGAGAGATGTAGGACAGGCATGAACGACTCGGCGGATTCGAGTGAACGCAAACTGAAAGCTTCGGGCGGCAAGACGCTGAGCCTGAATCGGACGGTCGAGTCTGGCCATGTGCGCCAGAACTTCTCCCATGGCCGGTCGAAATCGGTTGTCGTCGAGAAGAAGAAGAAGCGCACGATCAATCCGGGCGCTGCTGCAGCTGCCGCGCGTGCCGAGCATGTGGAAGAGCCCGCGGCGCCCGCCGCTGCTGCTCCGGCCCAGGCTCCGGCTGCCGCACCCG
>NZ_JBATUH010000066.1:0-9043 GCF_049671045.1 Parvibaculum sp.
ATGCCGGGGATCATGTTCTTGATGGCCGCTTCCATCACGGTCATGCCGTTTTCGGCTTCCACCGTGCGTTCCGTGCCGTTGCTTTCCTTAAAGGTGATCTTCGCCATCGCCGTCTCGACTGCAAGAATGTGAACGCGCCGGTTGGCCCGGCAGATCTCGAATTGCCGCTGAAAGAAATTGCCGGAGCTTTTCACGGCCGGAGCCTTTCACGGCATGGGGGGGAGGTAGCATGGCCCACGGCCCCGGGTAAAGCCGCTTCTTGCCCTTCTCCGCCCCCGCGGGCCCTCGTTGCAGGCCTGCCCCATCCCGCGCATAGTTTTGCCAAAGCGAGAGGATCAGGGGAGAGGCCTTTCATGGGCGAACCGCTCAACGTCATTTTCATCACCGCCGACCAATGGCGCGGCGAGTGCCTTTCGGCGCTCGGACATCCCTCGGTCAGGACGCCGAACCTCGATGCGCTGGCGAAGGAAGCCGTCACCTTCAGCCGGCACTACGCAAACGCCGTTCCCTGCGGCCCCTCGCGCGCCTCGCTCCACACCGGCATGTATCTGCAGAACCACCGCTCCGGCACCAACGGAACGCCGCTCGATGCCCGCCACACGAACTGGGCGAAGGTGGTGGCGAAGGCCGGCTACGATCCTGTCCTTTTCGGCTACACCGATACGAGCCAGGACCCGCGCGAGGAAGACCCGGAAAGCCCCTGGCTCAGAACCTATGAAGGGCCGCTGCCGGGCATCCGGCCGGTCTGCATGATGGGCACCTGGCCGACGCCCTGGACCGACTATCTCAAGGCCAACGGCTATGAGGTGCCGGACGACATCCGCTACGCCTATGGCCACCGGGCTTCCGGCCCCGACTATGAGGACGGCGCGCCGCACCCGAAGCCCCTTCTCTATCCGCAGGCCGAGGATGACACGGCCTTCCTCGTCAATCGCCTCATCGACTATATCGCCGCCCAGCGCGAGCCCTTCGTTGCGCATCTCTCGCTGCTCCGGCCGCATCCACCCTTCGTCGCGCCCGAGCCCTATAACGCGATGTATGATCCGGCATCGGTGCCCGGCTTCGCACGCTGCGCCACGCCGGATGAGGAAGGCCGCCAGCACCCGTGGCTCGCCCATCAGCTCTCCCGCAGGCTCTTCCGCGCGCCCGCGAACGAGAAGAAGCTCCGCAGGCTCAAGGCCGTCTATTACGGGCTGATGAGCGAGGTCGATGCCGAGATCGGCCGCCTCATTCACTTCGTCAAAGAGCGCGGCCTCTGGGAGAAGACCCTCATCATCTTCACCTCCGACCATGGGGAGCAGATGGGCGACCACTGGCTCCTCGGCAAATGCGGCTATTTCGACGCTTCCTACCGCATTCCTCTCATCATCCGCGATCCGCGCCCCGGCGGGGACAAGTCGCGCGGCAAGGTCGTCACGAGCTTCACCGAGAATGTGGACATCATGCCGACCATGCTCGAGGCGCTCCGCCTCGACACTCCCGTCCAGTGCGACGGCAAGGCGCTGACGCCCTTCCTCTCGGGGGATGGCGCGCCCCGCAACTGGCGGACAGAGGCGCATTGGGAATTCGATTTCCGCGACCCCGCCGACGACGCGGCGGAAAAAGCGCTCGGCCTCACCCTTCATCAGTGCACGATGAATGTGATCCGCGACGAGAAATTCAAATATATCCACTTCACGAAGCTGCCGCCGCTGCTTTTCGATCTCGAAAAGGACCCCGGCGAATTCGTGAACCGCGCCGACGATCCCGCCTATCAGCGCGTCGTTCTCGAATATGCGCAGAAGATGCTCTCCTGGCGCATGAACCATGACGAGCAGACGCTGACACATATCGCGCTGACCGATGACGGCCCGGTCGCGCGCCGCTCGGCAAGGTGGTGAGGCCGACAACGCAAGGCACAAGGAAGTCACGGATGGCCCGCTTCATGCGGGCCATTCACGTCTTCGCCCTGTGAAGGATCGCGGGCACTCCGCCACATCTCCGCATCCGTCATGCCGCGCCAGGCATTTACGATACCGGCAGGAAAATCCAGGCGCCCATTGCTTTCGCCGTGCCTGCCCGTGCTAGGCTGCGCCACCGGTTGTTTCAGGGGGTCAGTATGAAGGCGGGTACATTCGCGCGCGGCGCGGCACTTGCGGTTCTGACGGTTGCGGCGGCGGCTCTCGCAATGCCCGCCTTCGCCGCCAGCATGGAACCGCGCTTCGACAACACCATGGTCGGAACGCGGCCCGACGGCACGGTGCTGAAGCTCTATTACAACCGGGATCACACTTTCTCCGGCGAGATCACGCCCGCGGGCTCGCCCACCTCCTTCGAGGCGAAGGGCACATGGCGGCTCGACGGTGACAAGCTCTGCGTCACTCCTGAAACGCCCGGAGGCCAGCCCGGACCTGAAGCCTGCGCCGTCCTCAAGGGCGACAAGGTGGGCGACAAGTGGAAGACCACCGTTCAGGGCACGGATGGAAAGCCCGTCGTGCAGACGGTCGAGATCGTCAAGGGACGCTGAGGCGGCGGAAAACTCCGGCACAGGCGAACGCTCGCCCGCCTCTTGCGCGCGGGGCGAAAGGACCGGCCGCTATTCGGGGCCGAATTCGCCCATCCCACTTGCCAAGCCCGCGCGAAAGCGGCACACCCCTTGGATGGGCAATGCGAGGGGCGGACGGCGATGGCGCAAACCGAACTCGGACTGATCGAAGGCTTTTACGGCACACCCTGGGACTGGAAGACGCGCGCCGAAACCGTCGTCTTCCTGAAACCCCATGGCTATGGCTTCTATCTCTATGCGCCGAAGGCCGACGCCTTTCTCCGCCGCCGCTGGCAGGAAGAGCACCCCGAGGCCGAGGCTGAAGGCCTCCGCGCCTTTGCCGCCAAATGCCGCGCCCAAAGCGTGCGCTTCGGCGTCGGGTTGAGCCCCTACGAGATTTACCGCGACTTCAACGCCGAGGCGAAATCGGCGCTGGCCCGCAAGCTCGCCTTCTTCGACGACATCGGCGTCGAGGAACTGGGACTGCTGTTCGACGACATGCAGGGAAGTCAGGCCGATCTCGCCGAGGCGCAGGCGCGGATCGTCGATTGGGCAGCCGCGCGGACGCGGGCCGCCCGCATCACCGTCTGCCCGAGCTATTACACGGACGATCCGATCCTCGACCGGATCTTCGGCGCGCGCCCGCCCGCCTATCTCGAAACGCTGGGCCGCCTTCTCGACCCGGCGATCCATGTCTTCTGGACGGGCGAGGAAGTCTGCTCGCGCGAATACTCGCCGGGCCATCTCGCCCGCGTCAGCGAAACGCTCCGCCGCAAGCCCGTGCTCTGGGACAATTATCCGGTCAATGACGGGCCGCGCATGTCCCAATATCTGCACATCCGCGCCTTCACCGGCCGGCCGGCGGCGATGGCCGGCCATCTTGCCGCCCATGGCGTCAACCCGGCGCTCCAGCCCGTGCTCTCGCGCATCCCGGCGCTGACGCTCGCGGCGAGCTATGCCGAGGGCGACGCCTATGAATATGGCCGCGCGCTGGCGCGGGCCGCCGAGACCGTGGCGGGGCCGGAACTCGCCGCCTTCATCCGCGACGATCTCCTCTTCCTTCAGGATGTGGGGCTCGACCGGCTGGGCAAGGCGGCCGACGGGCTCCGCGCCCGCTACGCCGCCATCGACCATCCCGCCGCCCGCGAAATCATCCGCTGGCTCGACGGCGCCTATCGCATCACCCAGGCCGCGATGGAGGCACAATGAGCCATCGGGCGGCGCCCTCGCCGGAGGGCGGATGGTGAGTGGCGTCGACGAGATCGATGCAGTCGTAGTCGGCGCGGGCGCCGTCGGCCTTGCCTGCGCCCGCGCGCTCGCGATGGCCGGCCGCGAAGTCGTCGTGCTGGAGCGCCATGCCGCCATCGGCACCGAAACCTCGGCGCGAAACAGCGAGGTCATTCACGCCGGCATCTATTATCCGGCGGGAAGCCTGAAGGCGCGCCTCTGCGTCGAGGGGCGCCACAGGCTCTATGAGTATCTCGAAAGCCGGAGCCTCCCCCACCGGGCTTGCGGCAAGCTCATCGTCGCCGCCGACGAGCCGCAAATCGCCGGGCTGGAAGCGATCGCCCGCCGCGCCCGCGCGAACGGTGTCGACGACATCGAAGAACTTTCCGCCGCACAAGCCCGCGCCGAGGAACCCGCGCTCCGCTGCACGGCCGCCCTCGCCTCCCCCTCGACCGGCATCATCGACAGCCACGCCTATATGCTGAGCCTGCGAGGCGAATTGGAGGATCATGGCGGCGCAATCGCATTCGCCAGCCCGCTCGAACGGGCCGAGGCCGCCGGCCAGGGCTTCCTCCTCGATATCGGCGGGGCCGCGCCCATGCGCCTCAGGACACGGCTTCTCGTCAACAGCGCCGGGCTCTCGGCCGTCGCGATCGCCCGCCGCATCGAGGGGCTCAGGCCCAACCATGTGCCGCGAGTCTTTTTCGCCAAGGGCAACTATTTCACGCTGTCGGGCCCCGCGCCCTTCTCCCGCCTCATTTATCCCGTACCCGAACAAGCCGGGCTCGGCGTTCACCTGACGCTCGACTTGGGCGGTCAGGCGCGCTTCGGTCCCGACGTCGAATGGATCGCATCCTCTGATGACGGCATGAAGGGCAGCTTCGACTACACGGTCGATCGCGCGCGCGGCGAAGCGTTTTACGCCGCGATCCGCCTCTATTGGCCGGCGCTGAAGGACGGCGCGCTCGAACCCGCCTATTCCGGCATCCGCCCCAAGATTTCCGGCCCCGGCGAAGAACCGTCCGATTTCGTCATTTCCGGGCCGGAGGCGCATGGGCTTTCCGGTCTCGTCAATCTCTTCGGCATCGAAAGCCCCGGCCTCACCGCCTCGCTCGCCATCGCCGAAACCGTGCGCGCGCGCCTCCTCGGGGAGGCACCATGAGATTTCGCCCGCCGATCCCCGCGTCCCTCGCCCAGCGCCTGCACATCATCAGCCGCATTCTCTTCTATCGCTATGCCGCTTTCCGACGCGCGCTTCGGAGCTGGGAGGCAGGCGTCATCATTCTCTGCGCGCCGCTCGGTGCGCTGGTGGGCCTCGTCGTCTATGTCATCCGCGAGGCCGTCTACACGCTTCACGACATCAATTTCGGCCTCGCGCCCGGCAGCTATCTCAGCGCCCAGACCTCGATCGACATATGGCGGCTGGCGCTCGTGCCCGCCGGCGTCGGCCTCATCTTCGGCGTTCTCGCCTATTTCATCCGCAAGAACCGCTCCGCCGACATCACCGACCCGGTCGAGGCCAATGCGCTTTTCGGCGGGCGCATGTCCATGCCGGATTCGATCCGCCTCACCGTGGCGACCATGCTGTCGAATGCGGCCGGCGCTTCCGTCGGCATGGAGGCGGGCTACACGCAGATGGGCGCCGCGATCTATTCATGGGTCGCGCAATATTTCCGCCTGCGGCGCGACGATGCCCGCATCTTCGTGACGGCAGGCACGGCATCGGCCATCGCCGCCGCCTTCAACGCTCCGCTCGCAGGCGCCTTCTACGGCTTCGAGCTCATCCTCGGCTCCTATGCGCCGCGCGCGCTCGCGCCCGTCGCCATCGCCGCCCTCGCCGGCGCGCTCGTCGTGCGCATCCTCGGTGGCGAGGCGCCGCTCTTCGCCGTCGATACCGAGTTTCACATCACGCCCTTCACTTATCTCCTTTTCGCCATTGTCGGCATCGGTGCCGCGGGTTTCTCCATCCTCACCATGCGGGCGGTAACATGGGCGGACTGGGCCCTGCGCTGGCTGCCGATATGGGCCCGGCCCGCGGTCGGCGGCGCGCTCCTCAGCGTGCTTGCGATCGGCTCGCCGCAGGTGCTCGGCAGCGGCCACGGCGCGATCCAGTATCAGATCGAGCATTCGCGCACCTTCCTTCTCGTCGCCGCCCTCCTCCTCGGCAAGCTCGCCGCCTCCGCCATCTCGCTCGGCGCGGGCCTGCGCGGCGGCATGTTCAGTTCCTCGCTCTTTCTCGGCATCCTGCTCGGCGCCGTCATGGCCGAAGCCATGATCTTCATCGTTCCCGATCTCGAGACGCAGCGCATCGCCCTGATGCTCGCCGGCATGGGCGCCGTCGCCGCCGCGATCATCGGCGCGCCCGTGACCATGGTGCTGCTGGTGCTCGAAGGCACGGGCAGCTTTCCCGTCACCATGGGCGTGCTCGTTGCCGTGGTCATGGCCTCGACGGTCACGCGGCTCACTTTCGGCTATTCCTTCTCCACCTGGCGCTTCCACCTGCGCGGCGTGCCGATCACGGGCGCGCATGATGTCGGCTGGATCGCCGACCTCACCGTCGGGCGCATGATGCGCGCCGATCCTTTCACCGTGCCTGTCGGCATGCCGCTGCTGAAGCTCCGCGACATGCTGCCGCTCGGCGCAGCGACGCGCGTTTTCGCCGTGGACGAGACGGGCCGATATTGCGGCATTGTCGATATGGCGGTCGTGCACGACCCCGACCTGACCGATGCGGCGGCGGGGCTCGTCGCCGGCGATCTCGCCAAGGGCCGCGGTTATTATCTTCTGCGGAACGAAAACCTGCGCATCGCGCTTAACCGCTTCGAGGCAGCCGAGGTCGAGACGCTGCCCGTGCTCGACAATGTGGAGAACCTCCACGTCGTCGGCTATCTCACCGAGGCTTATGCGCTCAGGCGCTACACACAGGAACTCGAGCGCCAGCGCGGCACTGAGCTCGGGCAGGAAGTCTTCCCGCTCGTGCCGACGAAGAACGTCTGAGAACGGATCAACTCCTCAGGCCATCAGCTCGTCGATGAAGAGATTGACGGCGCCAATGGCGCTCCGGATCTGCGCCACCATGAGGGCGCGCGCGGCGGGATCGGACGCCATATGCTCGGCCGTCTCCGCAAGATCGCCGAGTTCCCATGCGCCGAGCCCTCTGGCCGACCCCTTGAGGCTGTGCGCCGTGTCCTTCCAGTCCTTGTCGCTCTCCGCCGTGGCGAGCCGTTCGGCATAGAGTTCGGCCTGGACACGAAAGAGGCCGAGCAATTCAGCCTCGAGGCCGCGGTTGCCGAGCGTGTAACGCGAAAGATGAACGAGATCGAGCGGACGCTGCGCGTCCCGTTCCTCGCCGGCGGCGAAATCCCCCGCGCCGCCCACAGCCGCTGTTCCTGCCGCTTTCATCGCTCGTCCCCTCTGCAACCCGGATGCACCGTCGAGACTAGGCCCCAACCCCGTACCGAAGCGTAAACTGCCTGCGCCGGATGCGGCGGCGCATCTCGATTTATGGTCAACAACGGGTTAACAACTGCCGCTTATGCATGCCGGATCACACGAATGGGCCAGCGCAGGTTGACGGCGCCGCCACCATCCGACACGCTGAAACGCAAAGGGGTGCGGAAGCGGGGACTCCCATGAAAACTCTGGAACTGGCGCCCAAAGCGCCCGAAACCGTGAACGAAGCGGGCACGGTCGATCGTCCCGTGCAGGCGGCGAACGAGGATTCGCCGACCGCCGGCGCGCTGTACCGGCTGATCGCGCGGCGCCCCTCGAAAACCATTCCCGCAAGCGCGGCCGTGGCGACGCTCTTCTGCCTCGGCATCATGGCGGCCTATGTCTGGGGCCTTTACGGCACCGAGGGCCTTGACGGAATTTCGCGCGGCGAGATGACCGTTCTCGCCATCGCTTCGTCGATCCCCGTCCTCCTCGTCTGGATCACCGCCTTTGCCGTCTGGCGCGGGCAGGAGATGCGCCTCATGGCCGATGCGCTCGCGCAGACGGCGATCCGCCTGACCGATCCCGCCGACGCCGCAAGCGGAGAAATCGAAGCCGTCTCCCAGACCATTCGCAGGGAACTCGACGGCTTGAAGGCGGGACTTGCCGAGGCGCTGGCCGAAACCACCCGGCTCAGCACCCTCGTCGCGCAGGAGCTTGAGACGATCGACCGTGGCACGGAGCGGGCGGAAGCGCGCACCCGCACCATGGAAGACCTGCTCGGCCGCCACCGCGACAATCTTCTCGAAATCTCGCGCGCGCTGGGCAGCGAGAGCGACACGATTTCGCGCGGGCTGCGCGATCAGGCCGCCGCCGCCCATGCGCTTATCGGCGAGGCCGAAGCGACGCTTCAAGACGCGGGCGCCCGCATGATCGAACAGACCGAGGCGCTTGCCCGCGTCAGCGAGGCCGCGCGCGCGGGCGCCGACGCCACCGCCTCGACGCTTGATCGCCAGGCGTCCCGCCTCGAGGTCGTGGCCACGACGGCGCTCGCCAAGGCCGATGTGCTCGCCCAGCGCTATGACAACCAGCGTCAGGTGATCGCCGAGGCCGCCGCGAAGCTCGAAGCCGAGCGCGAACGCCTCGAAGCCGTTTTCGATGCCCATCGCGACCAGATGCTCGCCGCCGATACGGCCATGAGTGAACGCGCGCGCGAGATCGGCCGCGCCGCCGCCGACCTTGCCGAGCGCCTCAATGCGACATTCGACAATGCCGCCGAGCGGGCCGAGGCGCTCAGCGAAGCGGTGTCGGCCGACATTCTGCGCGCGGTGAGCGAGATGAGCGAAGCCTCGGGCACGGTGAGCCGGTCGGCAGGCGCGGCGACGCGCGCCATCGGCGTGACCGTCGATGAACTCAAATCCGCGACCGTCGCGCTGAGCGATGATGTGGGCCGGGCAGCGGCCGAAACGATCGGCAAGGCGACGGAGCATCTGCGTTCCGCCATGACGGCCATGAGCACGGATGTCGCGCGCGCGACGGCGGCGATGACGAACGATCTCTCCGCCCGCGCGGACGAGCTGCGCGATCTCGTCGGCACGGCGATTTCCGAAAGCGACCTGACGGCCGAGCGCTTCAACGCGGCGATGATCCGTCTCGGCGGAGCGGCTCGGGAAGCTGGCCGCGCCATTCACGAGGCGACGGGCGAACTCGAGACCCGCATCGCGCGCATGCCGTCCGAAGCCGCGGCAAGCGCGGCCTCGCTCAATCACGTTCTGCAGGAACAGGTTTCGGCGCTCGCCGCCATAGCCGACATCGTGGTGCGCCATGCACGCGTGCTCGACCGCTCGTCGCCCGCGGTCG